>NZ_JBIAFD010000055.1:0-1057 GCF_042869095.1 Streptomyces sp. NPDC007264 | reverse complement strand
GGCCAGTAGGTGCGGCTCCATGCTGCCGGGCTGGGTGGGGGCAGGTGGTGGGTGGCGATGCGGGCCGGGTCGGCCCAGGAGTCCGGGGGGCGCGTCGCGGCCGGTGGTATGGAGGCTGCGGCTGCGGCGCGGGCTCGGACCACTGCCAGGGCGGCGGCGAGCTCCTCGGGGGTGGGGTTGCCCCGTACGACCTTGATCGTCATGTCCGTGTCCACGGGTCGGGGGTTTACAGGGGGATGTTGCCGTGCTTCTTGGGGGGGAGGGTTTCGCGTTTGGTGCGTAGTTGGCGCAGGCCGCGGACGATGTGGGGGCGGGTGTCGGAGGGCATGACGACGGCGTCGATGTAGCCGCGTTCGGCGGCGATGTAGGGGTTGAGGAGGGTGTCCTCGTATTCCTGCATCAGGCGGGCGCGGGTGGTGTCGGGGTCGTCGGCGGCGGCGATGGTGCGGCGGTGGAGGATGTTGACGGCGCCCTGGGCGCCCATGACGGCGATCTGGGCGGTGGGCCAGGCGAGGTTGAGGTCGGCGCCGAGGTGTTTGGAGCCCATGACGTCGTAGGCGCCGCCGAAGGCCTTGCGGGTGATGACGGTGATCAGGGGGACGGTGGCTTCGGCGTAGGCGTAGATGAGTTTGGCGCCGCGGCGGATGATGCCGGTGTGTTCCTGGCCGACGCCGGGCAGGAAGCCGGGGACGTCGACGAAGGTGAGGACGGGGACGTTGAAGGCGTCGCAGGTGCGCACGAAGCGTGCGGCTTTCTCGCTGGCGTCGATGTCGAGGCAGCCGGCGAACTGCAGGGGCTGGTTGGCGACGATGCCGACGGGGTGGCCTTCGACGCGGCCGAAGCCGGTGAGGATGTTGGGGGCGAACAGCGGCTGGGTCTCGAAGAACTCGGCGTCGTCGAGGATGTGTTCCAGCACGGTGTGCATGTCGTAGGGCTGGTTGGCGCTGTCGGGGACGAGGGTGTCCAGGGCGCGGTCGTCGTCGGTGGGGGTGAGGTCGGCCTCTTCGGGGAAGGCGGGGGGCTGGCTGAGGTTGTTGGACGGCAGGTAGGACAGCAG
>NZ_JBIAFD010000054.1:0-1067 GCF_042869095.1 Streptomyces sp. NPDC007264 | reverse complement strand
TGTATTGCCCTGTGAGGTTGGGAACGCGGCTGGCGGGTGGCTGGCCTTTCAGCGCGGTGTGTCCGCGGTGGTGATTGTAGGTGTGCAGCCAGCCGGGGAAGGCGTCGCGTCGTTCCTGCTCTGAGCGGTAGGGGCGGGCGTAGGCCCACTCGTCGAGCAGGGTGCGGTTGAAGCGTTCGACCTTGCCGTTGGTCTGCGGCCGGTAGGGGCGGGTTCGCTTGTGGGCGATCCCCGCTGCCGCCAGCAGGTCTCGCCAGTCGCGTGAGCGGTAGCAGGAGCCGTTGTCGGTCAGTACCCGTTCGACGGTGATCCCGGCCTGGGCGAAGAAGGTGTGTGCTCGCTGCCAGAAGCCGGTGGCGGTCTCCTTCTTCTCGTCTGCGTGGATCTCGCTGTAGGCAAGGCGGGAGTGGTCGTCGACGGCGGTGTGGAGGTAGCTGTAGCCGACGCCGGAACGGGTCTTGCGGCCGGCTTGGCGGCCGAGGGCTTTGTGGCCGCCGCCGTCGGGGATGTTGCCGAGCTTCTTGATGTCGACGTGCACCAGCTCACCGGGCTTGTCGCGTTCGTAGCGGCGTATGACACGGCCCGTTGCCCGGTCCAGGTGGGTGAGGCGGGCCAGGCCGTAGCGGGTCAGCACGCGGTGCACCGTCGAGGGCACCAGCCGTAGGAGGTGGGCGATGCGGGCCGGTCCCCAGCGGCGCAGCACGCGGACCTTGATGATCCGCCGCTCGGTGCGGGTCGGGGTGCGGCGCGGGCTCGTGCGCGGACGGCTGGAGCGGTCGGCCATGCCTGCCTCGCCCAGCTGCCGGTAGCGGTCGGCCCAGCGCTGGGCTGTGGTCGGGGAGACCTGGAAGCGTTCCGCGGCCCTGCGCAGGGGCCAGTTGTCCTCGACAATGCAGCGGGCCAGGCGCAGGCGTCCGGTCTCGGTCAGGGGTGCATTACGGTGGACCACGAGGGCCTTTCTGTTGGTGTAGACGTCGCAATCCACACCGAACCGGAAGGCCCTCACCTGTTCAAGATCCCTCAGCCGAGACCTGGCTCACCCGTCCACAACCTCCCCGGACAGAACA
>NZ_JBIAFD010000053.1:0-1089 GCF_042869095.1 Streptomyces sp. NPDC007264 | reverse complement strand
CTAGGTCCTGTCTGGAGTTCGGATCAGGAGTTCGGTAGATCGCCTGCGCGCGGGGGCTCGTTCTTGATAGGCCGTCAGTCATGGCGCGAGGCGATCTCACCGACGAGCAGTGGGCCCTGGTCGAGCCCCATCTCCCGATTGCCGCGGTTGGGCCCGTCCCTGACCTGCGGAAACACTTCAACGCGGTGATGTGGCGGTTCCGGACCGGTAGCCCCTGGCGTGACCTGCCAACCGAGTTCGGACCTTGGCAGAGCGCGTACGACCGCTTTCGGATCTGGGCGACGCAGGGCGTCTTCCAGAACCTGATGCAGGCAGTGATCGCCGAGGCCGCCGCCCGCGGCCAGACCGACCTGGGCCTGGTCAGCGTGGACTCGGCGACCGCCCGGGCCCACCACCACGCCGCAGGGATGGCCCTGGACCCCGAGCAGTTGGCAGCCTTGGAAATGGCCGTCGAGGCCGAAAAAGGGGCGAGAACAAGGAGCAAAGAACGCAGGACGGACAGGGAGAGGACGAGGCGCGCATCGAGCGGCGACGGGTCCGTCGGCGACACCGGGCCCGCTTGAAAGCCGCCGGGCTGGGACGTTCCCGGGGCGGACTGACCAGCAAGATCCACGTGGCGGCCGACCGGCGCTGCCGCCCGCTCGCGTTCGTCCTCACGCCCGGGCAGGCCGGCGACAGCCCGCAGTTCGCCCCGGTCCTGGAACGGGTGAAGGTGCGCGGCCCGATCGGGCGCCCGCGGACCCGGCCGGACGCGGTGGCCGCGGACAAGGCGTACTCGTCCCGACGCAACCGCCGCTACCTGCGACGACGCGGGATCCGAGCCGTGATCCCGGAGAAGGTCGACCAGGCCGCGAACCGCAAGAAGCGTGGCAGCGCCGGCGGTCGGCCGGTCTCGCACGACGCGACGCTCTACAAGGAGCGCAACACCGTGGAACGGTGCATCAACCGGCTGCGGAACTGGCGCGGCATCGCTACCCGGTACGACAAGACCCCGGAGAGCTACGAGGCCGGACTGCACCTGTGTGGTGCGATGCTCTGGCTCCGAAGCATCGCACCACACTCTTGATCCGAACTCCAGACAGGACCTAG
>NZ_JBIAFD010000051.1:0-1169 GCF_042869095.1 Streptomyces sp. NPDC007264 | reverse complement strand
ACTCAGGTTGAATGCGCGATGTCCGGGGTGGTGACGGGGTGTGATCCCTGCGGTACGACGGTCTCATGCGGTACGCGCAAGGGGGCGGGCTGACGCCTGCCGAGCAGGACAAACGTGAGGCGTTACGGCTGGAGGCGGTCAAGCGGTTCGAGTCCGGTGCGGGCACGGCGCAGATCGCGGCTGAGCTGCGGGTGACGGACCGGTCGGTGCGTCGGTGGCGGGCGGCCTGGCGGCGTGGGGGTGCGGCGGCGCTGGCCTCGGCTGGGCCGATGTCGGTGGAGAAGCTGACGTCCCGGCAGTGGCAGCGGCTGGAAAGGGAGTTGCAGCGGGGACCGCTGGCGCACGGCTTTGACGACGAAGACCAGGGCTGGACCCTGAAGCGGGTGAAGCTGCTGATCGGCCGGTTGTTCCACATCGGTTACACCGTGCAGGGGGTGTGGCGGCTGCTCAGGCGGCACGGCTGGAGCTGTCAGGTACCGCTGCGGCGGTCGCTGGAGCGCAGCGAGGAGGTGGTCGAGGTGTGGAAGGCCGAAGTCTGGCCGCGGGTAAAACCACCGCCGCACACCTGGGTGCCTACATCTGTTTCGCGGACGAGGCCGGGCAGTCGTTGATCCCGCCGAAGGGGCGGACCTGGGCACCTCGCGGGGCACGGCCCATCGTGCGGGTGGCCGGACGGCGCGGAGGCAGGGTGAACATCGCCGGCGCGGTGTGCTTCAAGGCCGGCCGGCGGGCGCGGATGTTCTTCAAGCTGCACGTCTACCACGGCCGCAAGGGCGAGCCGAAGTCGTTCGCCTGGAACGACTACCGGGACTTCATCCGGATGGTGCACCTGCAGCTGGGCACCCCTGTGGTGTGGGTGTGGGACAACCTCAATGTGCACCTTCAGCAGGAGCTGTTCGACTTCGCCGAGGAGCACAAGGACTGGCTGGTGATCTTCCATCTGCCGCCGTACGCGCCCGAACTCAACCCGCAGGAAGGGGTCTGGAGCCTGCTGAAACGTGCCCTGGCCGACTTCGCCGCCGCTGACCTCGCGCATCTGACCCAGGTGATCAAGCGGAAGCTGAAGAAGATCCAGTACCGCCCGCACCTGATCGAGGGCTGCCTGCCGACCACCGGCCTGGACCTCAAGGGCCTGATCAACCAGCCGGACATCGCGGATTCAACCTGAG
>NZ_JBIAFD010000050.1:0-1233 GCF_042869095.1 Streptomyces sp. NPDC007264 | reverse complement strand
CTTGAGTTCTATCGGTGGTTGCGAACGCCCCGGAAGGAGACGTTCGGATGCCGAAGTACGCCCCCAACAAGATGCCGATCGTGGTGAAGAAGCGGTACTTCGAGCTGCTACGGGAGGGGTACAAGGGTGCGGCGGCTGCCCGGGTGGTCGGGGTATCCGCCAGCTGCGGCTCGAACTGGTTCATCGAAGCTGGAAGCATGATCGTCCCAGACCCCGGCCCGATATCGCCGCGCTTCCTCACCCAGAACGACCGCATCGCCATCGCCGACGGCCTGCACGCCAAGCAGACCGCCAAGGAGATCGCCGCGTCCATCGGCAAGAGCTTCCAGACCGTCTACCGGGAGATCAAGCGCAACGCCAAGCCGGACGGCAGCTACCACCCCTGGTGGGCCCACAATCAGGCCCTGCTGCGTCGCGGGCGCCCCAAGCAGGAGAAGATCCGCAGTAGCGAACCGCTGCGCACACTGGTGCGCGAGAAGCTCACCGAGAAGTGGTCCCCGCAGCAGATCTCGCGTCACCTGGCCCGCCAGCACGCCCACGACCCGGCGATGCGGGCCTGCCCGGAAACGATCTACCGGGCCCTGTTCGCCGGCCTCGTCGGCAGCAAGAAGGCCAAGCTCCGCACTGGCCGAGTGCGCCGCAAGAAGCAGCGCCGAGGCGCCCCCACCCTGAACAAGATCAAGAACATGACGTTGATCCACCAGCGCCCCATCGAGGTCAACGACCGTAAGATTGCTGGACATTGGGAGGGCGACCTCATCATCGGCCGCGGCCAGAGCTCCGCGATCGGCACCCTCGTTGAACGCTCCACCCGCTACGTCCACCTGATCCACCTGCCCGACGGCTGGAAGGCCCCTCAGGTCCGCAACGCGCTGATCATCCAGACGGCTCACATCCCGCCCCAGTTGCGGAAGACCCTCACCTGGGACCAGGGCCGCGAGCTGACACTGCACGAGGACATCGAAGCCCTCACCGGCTTCCGGATCTACTTCTGCGACCCGCACTCGCCCTGGCAGCGCGGCACGAACGAAAACACCAATGGACTGCTGCGGCAGTACTTCCCCAAGGGCACCGACCTGTCCATCCACACCGTCCGCGACCTCCGCGACGTCGCCCGCCAGCTCAACCGGCGCCCCCGCCTCGTCCTCGGCGACAAGACCCCCGCCGAGGCCATGAGAGAATGCCTCGCAGGCCCATTGATCAGCTGATTCGCGACCACTGCTGGAAACCGCC
>NZ_JBIAFD010000049.1:0-1431 GCF_042869095.1 Streptomyces sp. NPDC007264 | reverse complement strand
AGAGGGCGGTATGAGACCTGATGCCCGATTCTTCGTTTCGTGCGGGACGAGTGGGCAGGTCGTGGCGACGTCGGTCGACTACGGCCGAGGCTGGGTGAACAAGCCTGGCTCGGTCTCGGCCAGGATCCCGCGGTCGGCCAGCCGCTTGAGCTTGAGGCGGACGTTGTTGATGTTGTTGGGCGCGACCGCCACATCCATGGCCTCGCACACCTGCCGGGCCCGCAGCGGGTGGTCGGCCGCGGTGAACACCGCCATGATCTGCTGGTAGGCCGGATGGTCCGGCACCTTCGGTGCCGGCGGCGCGGGCGGTTGCGGGTCGGGCAGCTCCAGCAGTGTCTTTCGGGTGATACGGACTTCCTCGGCGGCCCGGCCGAGTTCATCGAGCCGTGCGGTCAGCTGCGTGATCTGTTCCCGCACCGTCTCGGCCTGCGCGGTGATCTCCCGTTCCCGCTCCTCCAGCCGCGCCAGCACCGCGCCGAGGGTCAGCTCCCCGCCGGTCATGCGGTGCGCCAGGCTGGTGTGGTCGCCCCAGTCAGCCGGCGCAGTATCACCGCGGTCATCGCCCAGTACACCCGCGACTCCGAACTGCGGGGCAGATGCTCGTAGTCGCGCACCAGCCTGCGGTGCAGCATCAAGATCCCGTAGGCGCGTTCCACGACCCACCGCTTGGCCTGGGGAACGAACCCGGTCTGCGCGGGATTGCGCTCCACGACCTCCACCTCGATGCCCACCTTCTCCCCGTGCGCGACGACGGCGTTCTTGAAACCCTGGTCGACCAGGGCCTTCTGTACGGTGTCGGTGTCGGCGGCGACCTTGTCCAGCAGCGCGATGCCGACGGCGTTCTCGTGCGCCGACGCGGCCGCCACGACCACCGCGATCACCAACCCCAGAACGTCAACGGCCAGGCCGCGCTTGCGGCCCGGTACTTTTTTTGCCGCGTCACGCCCCGTCGACTCAGCGGGCACTCCGGCCGCGGCGTGCACGCTCTGGGTGTCGAGCACCACCAGGCTCGGGTCCGCCTTCCGGCGTGCCATTTCCCGCACCTGCCAGCGCAGCAGGTCGTGAATGGTCTGATCGATGCCGTCGTCACGCCAGGTGTAGAAGTAGTACTTCACCGCGCCGGACGGCGGAAAGTCGTGTGGGAGCAGCTCCCACTGGCAGCCGGTCCGGCCCTGGTAGAGCAGTGCGTTGACGATCTCCCGCATCTGGTACCGGCCCTGATGGCCGCTGACCGAGGGATGCGCGGCCTTCCACGCGGCGATCACCGGCTCGACCAGCGCCCACTGCTCGTCGCTCACGTCGGTCTTGTAGGGCTTGCGCTCGCTCACGGTGCCCAGCCCAACATGCCCATGGCCGCCGACCGGACGGGATGCCGCACCGCCACACGTTCAGGTGACGACAAAACTCCTATGCACTCTCATACCGCCCTCT
>NZ_JBIAFD010000048.1:0-1597 GCF_042869095.1 Streptomyces sp. NPDC007264 | reverse complement strand
GGACGGGCCTTGGACACTGGCCCGAAGATCAGCCGATCGATACCTCCTTCACGTGGCTGGACTTACTTACCTGGAGCGACTTCGTGTCGCACACCGAGCGTTTCGGTTGGCACTTGGTCAGTTCAGGTGGCACTTTGGGCGCTGGTCTCACACGCGGTGCCGGGCCAGGGGGATGGCTACTTGAAGGGGTGGATCACGTGAGTGCGAGCGCGGGACGGGAGCACTGGGAGTTGCTGCTGCCCGGAACCGGGCTGGGGCCACTACGGTTCGGGATGAGCCCGGCCGAGGTTGCCGACGCTCTCCGGGGCTCTGAGCCGCAGAAACGGGTGGGCGGCCCCTACGGGCAGGAAGACTTCGCCGACGGGGTGACGGTGTTCTACGACGTGGGCAGGCTGGCGTGCGTTGCTCTGGATGCGGTCACGGGTCCGCAGGTCTTGCTGGCGGGCTTTGCACTGGCCGGCCGCGATCCCGAGCAGGCGCACCAGTTCCTCCTTGACTACGCCGCCGAGCACGGGAGTTGCTTGTTGTACACCCTCGATGGCTCCCTCGCCCTGACCGATCTGGGGGTTCTTCTGCGCTCACAGGAGGTCGGTGGCGTGCGGATGTCGCGGCCGGTCCTCGTGAGGGAGGACTGGTTGGAGTCGGAGTACTACCGCGATCGCCTTCCTTTGGAAGGCGTCCCGGCCACCGATGAATCGACCTGGCCGTCGTAGATGCGCGTGCCGCTGCCGCAGCGGGACTGGCGTGACCGGTGTGACGATTCGGCCGTTCGGGATGGTGTGAGTGTTCGACCGTGGATTGTGGACGATGCCCTTTGGGCGTTGATCGAGCCGTTGCTGCCGCCCTGGCCGCAGAAGGCACCCGGGCCGAAGCCGGTGGATGACCGGTTGTGCCTGCAGAGCATCCTGTACGTGCTCTACAACGACGTCAGCTGGCAACTGCTGCCGCTGGAGCCGGGGTTCGGATCCGGACGGACCTACTCGCGCCGACTGGGCCGGTGGCACGAAGGCGGCGTCTTCGAGAAGCTGCACCGCCTCCTGCTCGCCGAACGCCTCCCACGTCCGCGCGAAAAAAAGGGGGTGAGGCCACCGGCCCGTCGCCGGTCGACCGCGGGAAGACGGGCAGTAAACACCACCTGATCTGCGACGGAAAGGGCACCCCGTTCAAGGTCATCACCACTGCGGCCAATGTCAACGACGTCACTCAGACCCTGGCCTTGGTCGACGGCATTCCGCCCGTCGCCGGGAAGCCGGGCCGTCCGCGCAGGCGCCCCGACGCACTTCTGGGCGACAAGGGCTACCACAGCAATCCCAACCGGCGCGAGTTGCGCAGCCGCCGCATCCTGCCGGTGATCTCCCGCAAGGGCATCCCCGACATCAAGGGCTTGGGCAAGCCTCGCTACGTCGTCGAGCAGACCTTCTCGCTCCTGCACCACTTCAAGCACCTGGCCGTCGGGTCTGTACGGTGAGCGGTGTAACTCCCGAGCTGGAAGCGACAGTTGATGACTGACGTGACGAGTGACACCGAGGCCGGGAAGGCCCCTGTGAGTGGGACGAGCGCCGTGGATGACGGGCTGGTCGCCGAGTTGGTTGCCCGG
>NZ_JBIAFD010000047.1:0-1608 GCF_042869095.1 Streptomyces sp. NPDC007264 | reverse complement strand
GTATCCATTCAGAAGGAATGGGCCTGATCGGTGACGCTGGGTGGGGGTGCCTGGTCAGGGGAGCTGGGCGATGGGTGGCATCCAGAGGTTGCCGGTGAAGGCGCGGTGGATGGCTTCGAAGGCGTTCAGGCCGTGCTTGCGGGCCGAGTCGAGATAGGAGCGCACGCCGAGCCAGGCGGTGGCGCCGGCCTCGGACTGGTGGCAGCCGGAGATCTTCAGCTGGGTCTTGACCGGCCGCAGCGCCCTCTCGCCGCAGTTGTTGGTGAACGGCACATGCAGCGGGTCGTCGGCGAAGCGGAGCACGTGGTGGGCCTGCTCCCGCAGCCGGGTGAGGAGGTTGCGGGCTGGAGACTGTTTCCGGCCCTCCACTTTGGGGTGGAGGGACAGTCCGACGGCGATGCCCCGGTGGAAGGCTTCGTAGTACAGCAGCAGCGCGCCGGGGGCAATCTCGGTGATCTCGCCGGAGCGGACCCGCAGGGCCTGGCGGTTCAGTCCGGCCAGGGACCAGCGGATCTGCTGGTGCCAGTTCTGGTCGGGGAAGTCCTCCTCGGCGGCGGTGAGTTCGCGGATCAGGTGGGCGCCGCACAGCTGATGGGTGCAGGCGCCGTACCCGGCATACAGGGACAGCGAGTCGTGGACCAGCACGCCGCGGTAGTGCGGCAGGACGCCTCCGGCGTCGGCGCCCGTGCGGGAGCGGGGTGCGAGGTGCAGGAGGGTGAGGAAGTCGGTGCACGCGACGTGGAGCCAGCGTCGCACCGAGCCGATGCGGGTGGTCGTCTCGTCCGCGTGCAGGACATGTCCCATGGTCAGCAGGGCCCGGATCAGGTTCAGGGAGTCTTCGACCAGGTCGGCGGCCTCGGGCAGCAGGGAGGCCACCCAGCCGGTGGAGACTCCCACCCCGGTCACATCGCAGAGCAGGAGCGCGGTCCTCTCGACGGGAATGTGCTGGAAGACCAGCAGGTAGACGGCGAGCGTCCGCAGGTTGGGGCCGTAGGAGGAGGGCGAGCCCGCGACAGTTTCGGGCATCGCCTCGGTGGTGACCGTGCCGCAGGCACACCGGCAGCGATGAGCCCGGTGCTCGGTGACCGTCACCGTGGTCAGGGGGATGTCGCGGACCTGACGTCGCTCGAAGCCGACGCTGTCACCGGGGCCGAGTCCGCTGCCGCAGCCGGAGCACGCTGCCGGGAGATACTCCTCGACGACATCGGGGTCGGCGGTCATGGACAGGCCGGAGCTGCCCGCGCCCGGCTGGCGGCCCCGCTTGCGTCCGCTCTTCGGCGCCGCCTTCTTCTCCGGCCGGCCGAAGGTGTCGCTGGACGGCGGCATCGAGGAGTTGGACGAGTTGCGTCCCAGCCGCCGCTCCAGCTCCGCGACCCGCACGGTCAACCGCTCAGTCGCCGCAGCGAGTTCGGCGGCCTGTGCTTCCGCGGCTTCAGCACGTGCTTCCGCGGCCTTGACCTGCCGCTGAAGCAGCCCGATCACCGTGAGGAGATCCTCACGCGATGCGGACTCGAAGGCGGACGGCACGATCACGGATCCTGCCGCACCCGCCCACCACCTGTCACATCGTCAGACAGTCGATTCGGTCACGACCTTCTGAATGCTTAC
>NZ_JBIAFD010000046.1:0-1645 GCF_042869095.1 Streptomyces sp. NPDC007264 | reverse complement strand
GGGGTCTGTGTAGCGAACGGCCCTGTCTCACATTCGGTGGTGACGGAGCGTCCTGGGGGTCGTTGACATCCCGTGAAGGATGTCAACGAGCTTGTGCAGATGGTGTTTTCGGGGCTGTCCCCGCTGGTCATAGAGGAGGTCACCGACGAGGGCGAGCGGATCGTGGTGCGGGCCCGGACGCCGAAGGAGGCCGCGGTCTGCCCGGTGTGCGGGGCGTCGTCCGGGCGGGTGCACGGTTATCAGCCGCGGACGGTGGCCGACGTGCCGGTCGATGACCGCCGGGTGGTGGTCCGTGTGCGGGTGCGGCGTCTGGTGTGTCCCACGCGCGGTTGCTGCCATACCTTCCGCGAACAGGTGCCCGGTGTCCTGGAGCGATACCAGCGCCGCACCGCCCGCCTGACCAGGCAAGTCAAGGCTGTGGTCGCGGAGTTAGCGGGCCGAGCGGGTGCACGTTTGCTGGCGGTACTTGCGGTGGGCCTGTCGCGCCACACGGCCCTGCGCACCCTGTTGCGCATCCCGCTGCCCACCGGGCGGACACCTCGCGTGATCGGTGTCGACGACTTCGCGCTGCGCCGGCGGCACCGCTATGCCACCGTGGTGATCGACGCCGAGACACATGAGCGTATCGATGTGCTGCCCGACCGCACCGCCGACACCCTGGAAGCGTGGCTGCGCGAGCATCCCGACGTCGAGGTCGTGTGCCGCGACGGCTCAGCGACCTATGCTGAGGCCATCCGTCGTGCCCTGCCCGACGCGGTCCAGGTCGGAGACCGCTGGCATGTGTGGCACAACTTGTGCGAAGCCGCCCTGAGCGAGGTGAAGGCGCACAGCACCTGCTGGGCCGCTGTTCTGGACGCGCCCATCTACGACGGGCCCCGCGCCCAGAACACCCTCGAACGCTGGCACCAGGTCCACGATCTCCTCGACAAGGGCGTGGGTCTGCTCGAATGCGCCCGCCGCCTGCAGCTGGCCCTGAACACCGTCAAACGGTACGCCCGTGCCGACAGGCCCGAACGGATGCTCCGCGTCCCCAAATACCGCGCCAGCCTCGTCGACCCCTACCGCGAGCACCTGCGCAAACGCCGGGCCGAAGACCCGGCCGTCCCCGTCAATCACCTCTTCGAAGAGATCAAGACCCTCGGCTTCACGGGCTGCCTGAACCTCCTGCACAAGTACATCAACCAGGGCCGCGCGGACGCCGACCGCAGCCACATCTCCCCGCGCAGGCTCGCCCGGATGCTGCTGACCAGGCCCGACAACCTCAAGGCCGACCAACACGAGCTCCTGACCAAGCTCACCGCCACCTGCCCCGAGATGACCCAACTCGCGGCCGGTATCAGAGACTTCGCCCCGCTTCTTACGCCGCACGCCGACAACGCCGACGCACTCACGCGCTGGATCGCCCAAGTCCGAGCAGCCGACCTGCCTCATCTGCACGCCTTCACCCGGGGCCTGGACCGAGACCTCGACGCCGTGATCGCGGGGCTCACCCTTCCGTACAGCAACGGCCCCACCGAGGGCGTCAACACCAAAACCAAGCGGATAGCGCGCCAGATGCACGGACGAGCAGGCTTCACCCTACTTCGCCACCGCATCCTCCTCGGATAGCGTCACACCCCGTCACCACCGAATGTGAGACAGGGCC
>NZ_JBIAFD010000045.1:0-1905 GCF_042869095.1 Streptomyces sp. NPDC007264 | reverse complement strand
GCCCAACATGCCCATGGCCGCCGACCGGACGGGATGCCGCACCGCCACACGTTCAGGTGACGACAAAACTCCTATGCACTCTCATACCGCCCTCTGAGGGCTGCAGCGATGCCTGCGAAGGCGAGGAAATGCTCAGGCTGGCGCTCGTAGCGACGGTGGAGGCGACGGGAGCGGCCCAGCCAGCTTCACCGTGCGCTCGACGGTCCACCGGTGCCGTCCGAGGCGAGTTGAGGATTCGAGCCCTCGGCGGGCGATCCGGGGGGTGATGTTCCGGGAACGAAGCCATCGGCGCAGGTGGTCATAGTCGTAGCCCTTGTCCGCGTGAAGCTTGGCGGGCCGACGTCGCCTCGGTCCGCGGTGCGAACGGATCGGCGGTATGCCACGGACGAGGGGCTCGAGTCCTAGCCTCGATCTTGCGCGCGCCCAGCAGACTGGAGGTCCTGATGTTGTAAGTGATCTACGGTCGTAAGCTCGTTGTCGCCTGCCGGTGGAAGTCCGGTCCGGGTAGCTGCCAGGAGGCCCGGTAGCAGACTGGCGGCGTCGGGGGGAAACGCCCGGCGTCGAAGCCCAGTGTCGAAAGCCCTTCAAGGGGGAGCAAAGCAGCGGTCCGTAGCATCACGCGAAGCCTGCGGCGTCGTTAGAGGCCCGCCTCTCGGGGCGGGGACAGGGAGTGCCGAGCCCCCGAAATCAGGGCGAAGGCCATGGAAGCGGCGAAGATCCTGGAGATGCAGCCGTGAAGGACTCCCCGGCGTATGGGGCATGGAACGTTGCGACGGTGACAGCGGGAACTGGGGAGGCCCTCCCCGGCCCGGCGGCCTGCGGACAGCTGCCGTCGGAAGCTGCGTGTCCTATAACCGGGTGCACCCCGGGAAGTGGGCGCGAGTCGGGTGGGCGTCGGAGGCGGCCGTAGTACCGCGATGAGCCGGCGGACAACACAACCGCCGGCCAGGGAAGGGCCGCTGCTTTGTCGATGCGCAGTCTGTCTGGAGGGACTTGGTGAGTGCCGCTGAGGCTAGTTCCACCACGTCGGGATCCCTGAAGCTGGATCCGGTCCGAGCCTTGCAGCATGCGCTCTACCGGGCGGCCAAGGCCGATCCCGGACGGCGGTTCCACGCGCTGGGGGACAAGGTCCACCGCAGGGACGTCCTGCGGCGCGCGTGGGTGATGGTGCGTCGAAACAACGGCGCTCCGGGCATTGACGCCACCACTCTCACGCAGGTCGAGGAGTATGGCATCGACCGGCTCCTTGACGAATTGGCCGTGGAACTCAAGGAAGGCTGCTGGCGGCCGCTGCCTGCGCGCCGGGTGTTCATCCCGAAACCCGGCACAACCGTGGAGCAGAGACCGCTGTCGATTCCTTCCGTCCGTGACCGGATCGTGCAGGCGGCGTTGAAGATCGTGCTCGAGCCGGTCTTCGAGGCCGACATGCTCCCGTGCTCGTTCGGGTTCAGGCCCAGGCGCGGGGCGCACGATGCCCTCCAAGTCCTGATCGATGAGGCATGGCGGGGCAGGCGCTGGGTGGTGGAGACGGATATCGCCAATTGTTTCGAGGCGATTCCGCATGAGAAGTTGATGCAGGCGGTCGAGGAACGCGTCTGCGACCGGTCGGTCCTCAAACTCCTGCGCGTAATGCTGCGGGCCGGGGTGATGGAGGACGGGCAGGTCCGTCGGCCGGTGACCGGCACCCCACAAGGCGGTGTGGTTTCACCGTTGATGGCGAACGTCTATCTGCACCGGCTGGACCGGGCATGGGACGTGCGTCGTCATGGGGTCCTGGTCCGTTATGCCGACGATGCCGTGGTGATGTGCACTACTCAGGTTGAATGCGCGATGTCCGGGGTGGTGACGGGGTGTGATCCCTGCGGTACGACGGTCTCATGCGGTACGCGCAAGGGGGCGGGCTGA
>NZ_JBIAFD010000044.1:0-2030 GCF_042869095.1 Streptomyces sp. NPDC007264 | reverse complement strand
GCGAATTTGATGAGGAAGGCGCCGCTGTCGCGGTCGCCGAACACCCACCGGTCTCGCCGGGACGGGTGGAACCTGCCGAAGTACCGGGCCGCGACCCAGTGACTCGACTTGTTGCGGTGACGACGTCTGGCCCATTTGAAGGTCAGCCGCCACATGTAGTGATCCAGCGACGAGAACGTCGTCGTGGATGCCACCGCCCGGTAGTAGGCAGCCCAACCGCGAACGATCGGGATCAGCCTGCGCAACACAGCCTCGGCATTGGACCCGTGCAGGGCCTTCACCTCGGTCCGTAATCGCGCCCGGAGCCTCGCGCAAGCCGCCGTGCTCGGCTTGATGATCAGCTTTCCGCCCGTGCGGCGGACGGTGAAACCGAGGAAGTCGAACCCCTTATCGAGGTGGACGACCTGAGTCTTCTCCTCGTTGAAGCGAAGACCCCTCGGCTCCAGCCAGTCCTCCAGCCAGGCCCTGACCTGGTGCACCTGTTCCTCGTCGTGACAGAGCACGACGAAGTCGTCGGCATACCTCACCAGCACCGGAGTGCCCGGCATGGCGCCGGGCTCACGCCCGGCCCGCACCGTGTATTGGCACCCTGCGGCCTGTTCCAGTCCGTGCAGAGCAACGTTCAGCAACAGTGGGCTGATCACACCGCCCTGAGGAGTGCCCTCCTCGGTCGGTGCGAACCGGCCGCGGTCGATCACGCCCGCCTTCAGCCAGCCGCGGATCAAGTCCCTGGCGGGGAACTGTCCGAGCATGGTCATGAGGTGGGTGTGGTCGATGCGGTCGAATGCCGCCGACAGGTCCGCGTCCAGGACCCACAGACGCTTCGGGTTCTTGCCCTTCACCGTCCAGAAGATCGCGGATATCGCGTCCTGGCAGCTGCGGCCGGGCCGGAAGCCATAGGACCTCGGCTCGAACCGCGCTTCCCACTCGGGTTCCAGCGCGTTCTTCACGCGAGCCTGGAGGACCCGGTCACGGATGACCGGGATGCCGAGTGGTCGCTGTTTCCCGTTGCTCTTCGGGATGAACACTCGCTTGACCGGCCTGGCCTTCCAGGGCTTCGACGACCGATGGATCTCGGCCGCCAAGGTGCCTCTCGCCTTCGCCGTGAGGGCCTGTTCCCCGTCGATGCCAGCGGTCAGGCGACCACTGCTCTGCTGCGTCACCCGCTTCACGCTGATCAGCGTGTTGCTGCGGCTTCGCAGCATGAGCTTCTGCAAGTTGCAGACCTTCTCCAGGTCGCCGTCCCGCGTTGCCTTGAAGATCCTCTGCCTCAGCCGCCGTACGTTCTTCTCGCAGGTGGCCCAGTCGATGCCGTGCCAGTCGGGTAAGTCGTCCTCGGGTCCGTTCACCGCAGGCGCGGACGTCACGACAGGTGCCGTGATCTCCATGTTCGCCTCCGGTGTCTAACTTGTCCCTCGGTTCCGGCTTCCTTGCAGTGGTGACTTCAAAGGCTCACCTGATCCACGTGGGCGCCCTTTCGGGCCGGGCCACCAGGACCCGTATCCGGCGAGTTATGCGAGAGCGGGTGAAGGTCCCGATCTCCCGGTTTCCTCCGGCCTTTCGGCCTGCCGGCCTTCGCTTCTTGGATCTTCCTTCTCCCGCCGGGGACTTCAGCCTCCCTTGCGGTCGGCCTACCAAGCCGGTGGCTTGGACCTCGACGGGGTTTCCACGTTCCGCACCAGTAAGACGCGGCTGGGGTGGGCGCCCCCTCTACCCCGGGACCAGCGGTGTCCTCCCTCCGGGCTCAGTTACCCGGAGGTCGCTCGGTGCCTTGCAGCACCGGGTCCTGTGACCGCCGCCAGCACGCCATCGACGCGGTCTCAAAGTCACGGGGCATCATCGAGGGTTCACTTGCGTTCGCCCGTCCAGCCTTCCCCTCGCCTGTTGCACCCCGATGGCCGGGACGCTCTTGGGCTTGAACGCTCCGCTTCACACCCCGCCGTTACCAACGACGCATGGGAGCGCGGGGACGGGCCTTGGACACTGGCCCGAAGATCAGCCGATCGATACCTCCTTCACGTGGCTGGACT
>NZ_JBIAFD010000043.1:0-2358 GCF_042869095.1 Streptomyces sp. NPDC007264 | reverse complement strand
GCCTCCGCGCCGAGGGCGAGGGAGACGGGGTTGAAGGGGGCGTCGAGGGATCCCATGGGGGTCGACTTGGTGATCTTGCCGAGTTCGGAGGTGGGGGAGTACTGGCCCTTGGTGAGGCCGTAGATGCGGTTGTTGAACAGCAGGATCTTGAGGTTGACGTTGCGGCGCAGGGCGTGGATGAGGTGGTTGCCGCCGATGGAGAGGGCGTCGCCGTCGCCGGTGACGACCCACACGGACAGGTCGCGTCTGCTGGTGGCCAGTCCGGTGGCGATGGCGGGGGCGCGGCCGTGGATGGAGTGCATCCCGTAGGTGTTCATGTAGTACGGGAAGCGGGAGGAGCAGCCGATGCCGGAGACGAAGACGATGTTCTCGCGGGCCAGGCCCAGTTGCGGCATGAAGCCCTGGACGGCGGCGAGGATGGCGTAGTCGCCGCAGCCGGGGCACCAGCGTACTTCCTGGTCGGACTTGAAGTCCTTCATCGACTGCTTGGCCTCGGCCTTGGGCACGAGGGAGAGCGCCTCGATCGTGTCCGTGCCTTCCTGGGTGGTGTCAGGCATCGATGGTCTCCTTCAGCGCCGTGGCGAGTTGTTCGGCCTTGAACGGCATGCCGTTGACCTGGTTGTAGGAGCGGGCGTCGACCAGGTATTTCGCCCGGATGAGGGTGGCGAGCTGGCCGAGGTTCATCTCGGGGACCACGATCTTGTCGTAGCGGCGCAGGACGGTGGCGAGGTTGGGGGGGAAGGGGTTGAGGTGGCGCAGGTGGGCCTGGGCGATCGACTCGCCGGCCGCGCGCAGGCGGCGTACCGCTGCGGTGATGGGCCCGTAGGTGGAGCCCCAGCCCACGACGAGGGTCCTGGCACCGTGGGGGTCGTCGACCTCGAGGTCGGGGACCTGGATGTTGTCGGTCTTGGCCTGGCGGGTGCGGACCATGAAGTCGTGGTTGGCCGGGTCGTAGGAGATGTTGCCGCTGCCGTCCTGCTTCTCGATCCCGCCGATGCGGTGCTCCAGGCCCGGGGTGCCGGGGACGGCCCAGGGGCGGGCCAGGGTGTGCGGGTCGCGTTTGTAGGGCCAGAACACCTCGGTGCCGTCGTCCAGGGTGTGGTTGGGGCCGGTGGCGAACTGCACCCGCAGATCGGGCAGTTCCTCCACCTCGGGGACACGCCAGGGCTCGGAGCCGTTGGCCAGGTAGCCGTCGGACAGCAGGAAGACCGGGGTGCGGTAGACCAGCGCGATCCGCGCCGCCTCCAACGCGGCATCGAAACAGTCCCCCGGCGTCCTGGGCGCGACGACGGGCACCGGCGCCTCACCGTTACGCCCGTACATCGCCTGCAGCAGATCGGCCTGCTCCGTCTTGGTGGGCAGACCCGTGGAGGGGCCACCACGCTGGATGTCCACGATCAGCAGCGGCAGCTCCAGCGAGACCGCCAGAGCGATCGTCTCGCTCTTGAGCGCCACACCGGGCCCGGACGTCGTGGTCACCGCCAGCGACCCCCCGAACGCCGCACCCAAAGCAGCGCCGATCCCCGCGATCTCGTCCTCCGCCTGGAAGGTACGCACCCCGAAGTTCTTGTGCCTGGACAACTCGTGCAGGATGTCGGAGGCCGGAGTGATCGGATACGACCCCAGAAACAGCGGCAGATCCGCCTGCCGGGACGCGGCGATCAGACCGTAGGCCAGCGCCAGGTTCCCCGAGATGTTGCGGTAGGTACCCACCCCGAACGCCTTCGCCGCCGGAGCCACCTCGTAGGAGACCGCGAAGTCCTCCGTGGTCTCCCCGAAGTTCCAGCCCGCCCGGAACGCGGCGATGTTCGCCGCCGCGATCTCCGGCTTCCTGGCGAACTTGCTCCGCAAGAAGGCTTCCGTGCCCTCGGTGGGCCGGTGATACATCCACGACAGCAGACCCAGCGCGAACATGTTCTTGCTGCGCTCGGCCTCCTTGCGGGACAGGTCGAAGTCCTTCAGCGCCTGAACCGTCAGCGTCGTCAGCGGCACCGGGTGGACGTGGTAGCCCTCCAGCGAGCCGTCCTGGAGCGGGGAGTCGGCATACCCGACCTTCTGCAGCGCGCGTTTGGTGAACTCGTCGGTGTTGACGATGATCTCCGCGCCGCGCGGCACGTCCGGCAGGTTCGCCTTCAAGGCGGCCGGGTTCATCGCGACCAGCACGTTCGGCGCGTCGCCGGGAGTGAGGATGTCGTGGTCGGCGAAGTGCAGCTGGAAGGACGACACTCCCGGCAGGGTGCCTGCGGGGGCGCGGATCTCGGCGGGGAAGTTCGGCAGCGTCGACAGGTCGTTGCCGAACGACGCCGTCTCCGAGGTGAAACGGTCACCGGTGAGCTGCATACCGTCACCGGAATCACC
>NZ_JBIAFD010000042.1:0-2396 GCF_042869095.1 Streptomyces sp. NPDC007264 | reverse complement strand
AACACAGTGGACGCGAGCAACTGAGGACAAGCCCTCGGCCTATTAGTACCGGTCACCTCCACCTGTTACCAGGCTTCCAGATCCGGCCTATCAACCCAGTCGTCTACTGGGAGCCTTACCCCATCAAGTGGGTGGGAGTCCTCATCTCGAAGCAGGCTTCCCGCTTAGATGCTTTCAGCGGTTATCCCTCCCGAACGTAGCCAACCAGCCATGCCCTTGGCAGAACAACTGGCACACCAGAGGTTCGTCCGTCCCGGTCCTCTCGTACTAGGGACAGCCCTTCTCAAGACTCCTACGCGCACAGCGGATAGGGACCGAACTGTCTCACGACGTTCTAAACCCAGCTCGCGTACCGCTTTAATGGGCGAACAGCCCAACCCTTGGGACCGACTCCAGCCCCAGGATGCGACGAGCCGACATCGAGGTGCCAAACCATCCCGTCGATATGGACTCTTGGGGAAGATCAGCCTGTTATCCCCGGGGTACCTTTTATCCGTTGAGCGACGGCGCTTCCACAAGCCACCGCCGGATCACTAGTCCCGACTTTCGTCCCTGCTCGACCCGTCGGTCTCACAGTCAAGCTCCCTTGTGCACTTACACTCAACACCTGATTGCCAACCAGGCTGAGGGAACCTTTGGGCGCCTCCGTTACCCTTTAGGAGGCAACCGCCCCAGTTAAACTACCCATCAGACACTGTCCCCGATCCGGATCACGGACCCGGGTTAGACATCCAGCACGACCAGACTGGTATTTCAACGACGACTCCACAACCACTGGCGTGGCCGCTTCAAAGTCTCCCAGCTATCCTACACAAGCCGAACCGAACACCAATATCAAACTGTAGTAAAGGTCCCGGGGTCTTTCCGTCCTGCTGCGCGAAACGAGCATCTTTACTCGTAGTGCAATTTCACCGGGCCTATGGTTGAGACAGTCGAGAAGTCGTTACGCCATTCGTGCAGGTCGGAACTTACCCGACAAGGAATTTCGCTACCTTAGGATGGTTATAGTTACCACCGCCGTTTACTGGCGCTTAAGTTCTCAGCTTCGCCCACCCGAAAGTGAGCTAACCGGTCCCCTTAACGTTCCAGCACCGGGCAGGCGTCAGTCCGTATACATCGCCTTACGGCTTCGCACGGACCTGTGTTTTTAGTAAACAGTCGCTTCTCGCTGGTCTCTGCGGCCACCCCCAGCTCACCATGTAAAACGGATCACCAGGCATGGCCCCCCTTCTCCCGAAGTTACGGGGGCATTTTGCCGAATTCCTTAACCATAGTTCACCCGAACGCCTCGGTATTCTCTACCTGACCACCTGAGTCGGTTTAGGGTACGGGCCGCCATGAAACTCGCTAGAGGCTTTTCTCGACAGCATAGGATCATCCACTTCACCACAATCGGCTCGGCATCAGGTCTCAGCCACACGGTGCGCGGATTTACCTACACACCGGCCTACACCCTTACCCCGGGACAACCACCGCCCGGGATGGACTACCTTCCTGCGTCACCCCATCACTCACCTACTAACCGCTTGGTCCGGCGGCTCCACCACTCCCCTTCACCCGAAGGATCCAGGACGGCTTCACGGCCTTAGCATCACGATGCTCGATGTTTGACGCTCCACAGCGGGTACCGGAATATCAACCGGTTATCCATCGACTACGCCTGTCGGCCTCGCCTTAGGTCCCGACTTACCCTGGGCAGATCAGCTTGACCCAGGAACCCTTAGTCAATCGGCGCACACGTTTCCCACGTGTGAATCGCTACTCATGCCTGCATTCTCACTCGTCAACCGTCCACGACTACCTTCCAGTGCCGCTTCACCCGGCAGACGACGCTCCCCTACCCATCACGATCCCCGTTGGGGGTCAATATCGCAATGACACGACTTCGGCGGTACGCTTGAGCCCCGCTACATTGTCGGCGCGGAATCACTTGACCAGTGAGCTATTACGCACTCTTTCAAGGGTGGCTGCTTCTAAGCCAACCTCCTGGTTGTCTCTGCGACTCCACATCCTTTCCCACTTAGCGTACGCTTAGGGGCCTTAGTCGATGCTCTGGGCTGTTTCCCTCTCGACCATGGAGCTTATCCCCCACAGTCTCACTGCCGCGCTCTCACTTACCGGCATTCGGAGTTTGGCTAAGGTCAGTAACCCGGTAGGGCCCATCGCCTATCCAGTGCTCTACCTCCGGCAAGAAACACACGACGCTGCACCTAAATGCATTTCGGGGAGAACCAGCTATCACGGAGTTTGATTGGCCTTTCACCCCTAACCACAGGTCATCCCCCAGGTTTTCAACCCTGGTGGGTTCGGTCCTCCACGAAGTCTTACCTCCGCTTCAACCTGCCCATGGCTAGATCACTCCGCTTCGGGTCTTGAGCGTGCTACTCCAACGCCCT
>NZ_JBIAFD010000041.1:0-2668 GCF_042869095.1 Streptomyces sp. NPDC007264 | reverse complement strand
TCAGCCCGCCCCCTTGCGCGTACCGCATGAGACCGTCGTACCGCAGGGATCACACCCCGTCACCACCCCGGACATCGCGCATTCAACCTGAGTAACGGGAAGGTCGTGCCATGACTCGATCCTTTCATGAAATCGAGCCTCCATTCGACACGGGGCGGTTCATTTCAGGTTGCATCCCTCAGCAGACTGGGCAGGTTGTGCCACTCGTGACCGCACCCATCGGCGCAATGCAGCGCGCGCCGGCGGGTGTCCGCGATGCTGAAGAGGGCAACCAGAAGGCGGAAGGACTTGGTGAGTTCATAGGCCGGAAGCCCTGCCATCCCGAAGCGCCACTTTGTGAGCATCACCGCCGGCGTGTATGTGGGACGAATGCCAGAACGCGCAATGCTCTCCGGTACGTCGTCCTCGCAGGCGCGGGCCTGCCCACAGAACAGCACCAGTGCATGCAAAACCTTGCGTCGGTCATCCTCGGAGAGGCCCTCGAACCACTCGACACCCTGGGCCATCGGTCTGAGCCCCTGCGCGAGTTCGTTCAGAACCACCTCGTGCGCGTACAACATCGGCCACCTCGCCTGAGATATGGACGTCGACGATTCCCCGGCTGTTCATCACGGACCTAGCTATGTCCGCGCTGGTCTCGAGCGGTCACTTGCGGCTCTGGCCACGCATCACATCGAGCACATCGCCCGGGGCCAGCCGATCACGGTACAAAAGCACCCAGGCGACGGCGCCGACCACGGCAACGATTTGAGTAGATCCGGCGGCCGAGAGCTCCGACAAGCCCGCTGCAATGGCGGCACCGGTCATCACCACACCAAGGATTATCAGTCGCACCCATTCTCGATTGACGGCGGGATCTACTCCTTTCAAATCTTCAGGATCCAGCAGGGCGAGTGTGCGGCCCTGCGCGTACCGTTCAGTGATCGTCAACAGCAGTTGCGCCATTTCTTCGAAGACCTGGCCTGTGTCTGCGTCGATGTCCTGTCGTGCTTCTAGCCGCCGGATCGCCCCTACTACGTCGGCCGCATGCTTCCGGTACTCGCGCCGGCGCGGACCGGGCACCTGACGGTGCCGGACCTTCCATGCCGACCACACCACCCGCTCAACCTTGGAGAGGTCCACGCGCGGAGCACAGATAGCGCTATGAGGCTGCGTGATGGTCAGGTAGTAACGCCGCGCCGCCCCCACGCGGCCAACACAGTCGATCAGAACCGCGACCGGCCGGGTGCGCTTGGCCGCCCCCGGGCGCAGGCTCAGCAGCGACCGCAGCCACCATCCGCGAGGATGAGGGGCGGCGAAGCCTGGACCGTGCTTGCTGTCTGCCCTGGTCGGCCCGCGTCGGCCGAGAAGTCCCAGCACGGCTCGTAGCGCAAGGAGAAGCGCGACAGTCAGAACGAGTCCGAACACCGCAGTAGCCGCCTCGGCGGAGCGGCCTTCCGGGGCACCGAGTGCCGGAAGATATTGGGTGGCCTTCCTCCAGATCGACTCACCGAACGCCCGGAAAGTCGTCACTACCGTCACATCGATGTCTGGCTGCTCGCCGCTCCATTCGACCTGCCGGGCCGGCCCCCACAAGCCGCCGCCGGGCGCCCACCACACAACGGGAGCTCTTTCGCTCTCCGCCCACACATGGGACGACCGCCTGGTGACGACATTGACGATGCTCCCCAGGTTAAGCAGGATCTGCAGCAGGATGAACGCCTTGACGAGGTACGCGACCGCAGCCAGCGGCGCGACCTGATGCCACGAGCGCAATGCAGTGCGCACCTGTCGACCGACAGGAAACAGCCTGTAGGCATCCCGGCCAAAAGGCCGCCTCACCCATGCCAGGTGCTCCGCAACTCCGCGCCTGCTCCACCGGACATAGGCGCTCACTACACGGCCCAGAGTGTGTTGGTACACCCACCCGCCCGCGGCGAGCAAAGCCCATCCGAGGCGTTCGGCCAGGGCAAGTAACCGTTGCAGGAACCACCGGACCCGCAACACGTCACGCGGGTCGACCGTCTCCGATATCCCCCATACGACTATGCCCGGCAGTGTGAGCACTAGGAACAAGCTGAGCAAGAATGCGACCACTTCAAGGACCATGCCCAGAGCAGCCCACGCGACTTCGATCACCCCGACAGTCTCGCCGAACGCGTGCGGTGGCGAGTCCTGTTGGCCTGTTATCGCGTATGCAGGGGGTGCGCGGCCGGCGCTGGCAGGTCATCTCGTGGCCACCGACGAAGCCCGGCCGTCGGTTAGGTCCCGGACGAGTCTCCGAGCCGCCCCCAGACAGGCCGGGGATGAAACCATTCCTTCAGAGCTGGAACCCCCGGAAGCCGACCGCGCTCTTGAGACCATAGGCGCAAGCACTGACAACGCACCTGTCGGCGATCGACCATTGAGCGGGTGAGTGTGTAACTGCGTGACAACGCAGACGCACAACGGCGGACGCCCGCGAACGTCTGCGCACCATCAGAGCAGGTCAAAGGCCCACCGGCTCAAGGCTCAGCTCCCGCCCAAGTTGCTTCGGGACGAAGAGGTCGCTCCGCTAGGGTGCGCCGCATGACCGACGACGTCCCCGCATGCCCTGAGAGGGCGGTATGAGAGTGCATAGGAGTTTTGTCGTCACCTGAACGTGTGGCGGTGCGGCATCCCGTCCGGTCGGCGGCCATGGGCATGTTGG
>NZ_JBIAFD010000040.1:0-3994 GCF_042869095.1 Streptomyces sp. NPDC007264 | reverse complement strand
CCGTCCTGGCCGACGAGGAATTCGACGGTGCCGGCGCCGACGTAGCCGGCTTCCTTGAGGATGGCCTTGGAGGCGGTGTAGAGCTGGGTGTTCTGTTCGGGGGTCAGGAAGGGTGCGGGGGCTTCCTCGACGAGTTTTTGGTGGCGGCGCTGGAGGGAGCAGTCGCGGGTGGAGACGACGACGACGTTGCCGTGGGTGTCGGCCAGGCACTGGGTTTCGACGTGGCGGGGTTTGTCGAGGTAGCGCTCGACGAAGCATTCGCCGCGGCCGAAGGCGGCGACGGCTTCGCGGACGGCGGAGTCGTAGAGTTCGGGGACCTCGTCGAGGGTGCGGGCGACCTTCAGGCCGCGTCCGCCGCCGCCGAAGGCGGCTTTGATGGCGATGGGCAGGCCGTGTTCCTTGGCGAAGGCGACGACCTCGTCGGCGTCGGCGACGGGGTCGGGGGTGCCGGCGACCAGGGGTGCGCCGGCGCGTTGGGCGATGTGGCGGGCGGCGACCTTGTCGCCGAGGTCGCGGATGGCGTGGGGGGGCGGGCCGATCCAGATGAGGCCGGCGTCCAGGACGGCCTGGGCGAAGTCGGCGTTTTCGGAGAGGAAGCCGTAGCCGGGGTGGATGGCGTCCGCGCCGGAGTCCTTGGCGGCTGTCAGGACCTTGTCGATGTCCAGGTAGCTGGTGGCGGGGGTGTCGCCGCCCAGGGCGAACGCCTCGTCCGCGGCGCGGACGTGCAGGGCGTCCCGGTCCGGGTCGGCGTACACGGCCACGCTCGCGATCCCGGCGTCACGGCAGGCCCGGGCGACACGGACAGCGATTTCGCCACGGTTGGCGATCAACACCTTGCGCACGATGGCTCCCTCTCCTTGAAACAAGCCGAGTTTAGGGACTGCCGACACGACGTTTCGACCCGTCCCCGGTGGTGAGCTTGCCCACACGGAGCGTGAAACCGGGCTCACTCAAGCTGCGAAATCCCTTGTCGCACCGCCGGACAGGGGAATCCACCGCAAAACCCTAGCCTTCCCGTGTGGTCAAGGTCTCTATGAAGTAGTCCCGCCGACTGTCGTGTTTCTTTGTGGAGTCCCTACTAATGGCCCAACGAATCTTTGCTCATGCCGGACCCCTTGTCCCCAGGTTTACTCGTTAGTAGCGTTCGCGATGCTCGAAGGTACGTGAGGTAACAGTCAGCGCGCGTCGAAGGTGGGTGGGGGCCGGTGGTCCGCAGACCGGTGGCATGGATCTTGGCGGTCGTCCTCTTCGTGGAGGCGTTCGGCATCGCGCTGCTGAACTGGTTCCTCGGGATGGTCGTCGATCGCCAGGACATGTCCCTGGCCGGGCTGGACCCGGACGCGATGTCCGTGTCGTCGAAGGCGGGCGGCGTGGCCTTCGGGCTCTACTTCGCGGTGTGCGGGCTCGCCGCCGTGCTCGTCGCCGTGCGTGACCGTTCGCCGTCCGGTGTCTGGCGCATCCTCCTGGTCAGTGCCGCCGTGGTGCACGGACTGCTCGGCGCCTTCACGGTCGGTCTGGTCGGGTGGGGCGCCTTCGTGTTCATGATGGTGGTGCTCGGGCTGATCCTGCTCACCCTCATGACATACGACGACCGCGGCGCGGGCCCGGCCGACACGCCGTCCGCCGGGGGCGGTCCCGAGGGCGAGGGCGGCACCGGGCAGACGGTCCCGGAACAGGGCGGCACCGAGAGCGGCGGCCCGGCACCGGTCACTCCCTGACCGCTGCCGACCGCGCGGGCCGCTCCGCCGTACCCGGCGGTTCCGGCCGTCGTGGGCTTCCCGCCCCGGGCGGCCCGGCCGCCCCCGGCCGGTGTGTGCTCACGGCTCCCGCGGCGCCCACAACTCCGTGATCGGCACGCCCAGTTCGGCCAGCAGCCGGCGGACCAGCGGCAGGGAGATGCCGATGACGTTGCCGTGGTCGCCGTCGATGCCGTCGATGAAGGGCGCCGAACGGCCGTCGAGCGTGAACGCCCCGGCCACCGAGAGCGGTTCTCCGGAGGCGACGTAGGCGGCGATCTCCTCGTCCGTCGGCTCACCGAAGCGGACCACCGTGGACGCCGTGGCGGACGCGTAGCGGCCGCTGAGGGTGTCGTGGACGCAGTGGCCGGTCTGCAGCGTGCCTGCCCGGCCGCGCATCGACTTCCAGCGGGCCGTCGCCTCCTCCGCGTCCGCGGGCTTGCCGAGGGCCTCGCCGTCCAGGTCCAGCACCGAGTCGCAGCCGATCACGAGCGCGCCCATGACCTCCGGCCTCGCCGCCACCACGGACGCCTTCGCCTCGGCCAGCGCGAGCGCCAGCTCGGCGGGTGTGGGCGCGCTGATGCCCTCCTCGTCGACACCGCTCACGACGACGTCGGGGTCGAGCCCGGCCTGCCGGAGCAGTCCGAGCCGCGCGGGCGACTGGGAGGCGAGGACGAGGCGGCGGCGGTGCTGATCGGTCATGTGCTCAGCGTATCGGCGCCCTTCACCGGATGCCGATGACGATCATCGCCAGCAGCATGGCCAGCGCCATGAGGACCCCCAGTCGCCGCAACATCTCCTGCATCTCGCGGAGTTCCTCGGGCGGCTCGTTCTCGGGGTCGGACCACAGCATGCCGTCGATCGTCCGACGGTGACGTGCTCGGGCGCCTGAGTACGCGTACTCAACTTGGCAAACGGAACTGGAGTGTCATTAACGTCCGCCGCCTGCTAGTGTCCTGCCTCCGCCCCTAAAGGGGAACATGGACCCGTTAAGGAAGGAGGGGGTTGCCGTGTTCACCACCGCCTGGACCGCATCTCCCCAGCTGCCCAGCGAGGGCTTCACCCCCAACTGGTCCCGCGAGGGCTTCTGGCGCCAGTCACTGCGCCAGGTCGTGCGGCTCACCGCGGGCGGGGGCCGGGTCCGCATCCGGCTCTCCCACGCGTACGGGACCTCGCCGCTGGAGATCGCCGGGGCCACCGTCGCCCATGCCGCCGACGGGGCGGCCGTCGCCGCGGGCACCGTGCGGCGGCTCACCTTCGGCGGGGCGCACGCGGTGCAGGTCCCCGCCCGCGGCCGGGTCGTCAGCGACCCCGCCGACCTGCGCACCGGGCCGGGAGCGTCGATCACCGTCACCCTGTACTTCGACGCCGCGACCGGCCCGGCCACCTTCCACGCCCAGGCGTTCGCGACCAGCTACCGGGGCACGGGCGATCGGCTGCGGGACGTCAGCGGCGCGGGCTTCGGGGAGTCCTCCGAGTCCTGGTACGTCCTGTCGGCCGTCGAGACCGACTCCGGCCGCCGGGACGGCGTCGCCGTCCTCGGCGACTCCGTCGCCGACGGCTTCGGCTCCACCCCGGGTGCGAACCGCCGCTGGTCCGACGCCCTCGCCGAGCGCACCGGGCGGCCCGTGCTCAACGCCGGCATCGGCGGGAACCTGCTGCTCAACGACTCGGCCTGGTACGGCGAGAAGGCCGTCCACCGCGTCGCCCGGGACGTCCTCGACCATCCGGGCGTGGACACGCTCGTGGTCCTGCTCGGCCTGAACGACATCGGGTTCAGCGAGACGGACCGGCAGCCGACGTACAAACCCGCGCCGGTGGTCCGGGCCGCCGAACTCGTCGACGGCCACCGGGACCTCATCCGCCAGGCGCGCGCGAGGGACCTGAGGGTGGTCGGCGCGACCCTGCTGCCCTTCGCGGGCTCCGATCACTGGGGCGAGCACGCGGCGAAGGTGAGCAACGAGCTGAACGACTGGATCCGGGGCTCGGGGGAGTACGACGCGGTCGTCGACCTCCACCGCGTGCTGGCGGATCCGGCCGCCCCGGACCGGCTGCGCCCGGCGTACGACTTCGGCGATCACCTGCACCCGAACGACACGGGGTACGCGGTGATGGCCGAAGCCGTCGCGAAGGTGCTGTAGACCGCACGGGGGGCGTCAGCCGGGCCAGTAGGTGCGGCTCCATGCTGCCGGGCTGGGTGGGGGCAGGTGGTGGGTGGCGATGCGGGCCGGGTCGGCCCAGGAGTCCGGGGGGCGCGT
>NZ_JBIAFD010000039.1:0-4319 GCF_042869095.1 Streptomyces sp. NPDC007264 | reverse complement strand
CCGCCCGCACCTGATCGAGGGCTGCCTGCCGACCACCGGCCTGGACCTCAAGGGCCTGATCAACCAGCCGGACATCGCGGATTCAACCTGAGTAGCATGAATACACTCAAAACCCTCAGCGAGACGCATGGAGATGCGATGACGAAGCGACGGTCTATCGAATTTGGCGACTCTATCACGGGGATGTTGATCGATGGCGTCGAGGGAACTCCGTACGTCGCAGCAACCTTGCAGTTTAACGAGTCTACCGGCGTCCAAATCGAAGTCCCCTACCTCGACCTTCCTGGGAATCCGCAATTCGAGGCCACCGCAAAGTGGTTCACCTCTGAGAGGCCTCCAAAGAACTTGCTACTGACTTCCCTTGACGCCGACATTTCATTGTATGACTGCCAGTATTCCGGCCACACAATCAATTATCCAACAGGGATCGGGCTTGGCAAGGTAACGCCCTCCGAGATCGTGCTCCATGGGAGAGATGGAGATTTCCACGATCGACTCGAAGTTGAAGAGTTTCGATCCCGGGTCGACGGGCTTATCGACTGGACCCGCTACGGTGCAATCAAGCGGTCGGCAGACAAGGACGATCAGAACCGCGTAAAGAAGGTCACAATCGAAGTCGCAAGCCTGGACGAAATCTCGTGGCACCAAGGAGAGGCCACGATGAAAATTTCGAGCGACTGGAACGTAGACCCGGCACGAAACGGCCTGAATGTCACCGAGAGCGTTTCGCTAACCAGCGCGTTTGAGTGTCCGAGGCCGGTAGCAGAGCACCTGGCCGAGCACCGCAAGGTGTCGGCCCTTCTGTCGTTCATTTTTGGTGCCGCTACCTACTTTCGGCGCCACGACATCAAGGATTCTCGATTCAATGGAAAGACCCTGGATGGAAGGGTTGTCGAAACTCCCTTCTATCAATTGGTGAGCCGAAGTACCGTGAAGGAGCAGGCAAGACCAACCCTCTCACGCAAGAAGCTGACCCACCCGCTAGTGGACTTCAAGACGGTGGGATCGAGTGGGCTAGAGAACTGGTCCAACGATCATGATAATTGGGCTCGATTCATTCATCCCGCAATCAGCGCGCTAAACCGGCCAGGCGCAATCCTTGAAAACTTGGTTGTTAACGCAGCAATGAGCATGGAGGCCGCAGGCAACCTCATCGGACAGGTAGACGGAGAATCATCCACGTACACAAAGAACGGGAAGCCCTCCACGGCAACATACATGTACCGTTGCCTCGCAAACACCGGCTGGAACTGGTCGAAGCTTTGCTCGTCATCAGTCGGAATGGCCCGAGCAATTGCTAACAACTACAACACCATCAAGCACTTCGATCGCGGTCAATTCCCCGATCCGACCGAGACGTATCTCGTCAGTTCCGTGACGGCACTCACCGTACGAATGCTGGCGATTCGGATTGCCAGGCCAGATTTGGAACCAGCAGACCTGTTCGGTGCCCGGGTATATGACTTCGACCGTCTCGAAGACGAGTTCGACGCATACGGCCTCACTGTTAACGGAGAGGGCAGGTTCGTCTCGCGCCCAGGTGCCTGAGGCGCGTTGACATCCACACCTGACATCAACGGCGCCGGATAGTGGTGCACACAAGCATCTGCTTCCAGCCCCGACAGCGGCAGGCCACCCAGCCGATGCCAGTCCCCGCCTGAACTCTAAAACGGTGGTCAGCATCTGCCTGCGGCCTCGCCCACTAACTGCGGTTGATGCTCCTCTCGTCTCACCGAAAGCGTTAGCCGGAGAGGAGATCCTCATCCGACGGCCACTTGGGCAAAGATCCACGCTCCGGCTCCCTGCGATACAGTTCACGCGCTCCGGCGATGGCACTCGCCACTTCCCGCAGCGCCTCGGCTGGCGACCAGATTCGGAAGTCCTGGAACAGCGACGCTATCTGATCGGATTTATTGAGCAGCTTCCGCTCATGAGTAATGAAGGCCCGGCCGCCGTATCGGATCGCTGTCGCCACATGCATAGCGTCACGAATGTGGTTCTTCCGGCATGTGGCCCTGTCCGCCCCTGGAAACAACGTGGAGAAGACAAGATCATTGCGGGCGATATCCTCATCGCTTCCAAGGACACAGTGATCGAGCCGGGAGTGATCCAGAATCATAGGCCCAAATGACTCAGCGTACGAAGCGCTAGCCTCGGTGAGGGTTACCCACTTCTCCTCGGGCGCGGATCCCAACTCAGTATCCATGGCGTCGGTACGTCGCAGGTTGATCCATCTCGCTTCGTGAAGCTGCCTGAGGAGGACCGTTTCAGTATCCGTAGCATCCAGGATGTGCGTGTCGATGTAGAACACCAGTGACGTCAGGTTCCAAGCGGGCAAGGGTGCCATTGTCATGTCGCGGACTCTACGACGAGGCACTGGCATCTGGCCTCAGGCGGTGGGAACAACTGCCATGCTCCCCCCGTCCGAAAGATCGTCCGCCAGCTCTCACGACCCTCCGGCAGCGGGCATGACCTCAACGCACCACAAGCGCACCAGATCGAGCGGGGAACAGCGGGGCATCACGGTGAAAGCAGATAGGATCGTCGGGACCACGGCCCAGCCGTTCGCCCAGGTCAGAGCCCGGCCAGCCGCAAATGATCGCAGCTTCCCAAGCTGATGGCTCAGGCATCGTCGTAACGGCCCGGTCGTCGTGGCTCGCTCTGGTCGACGGCATTGGCAGCGTGGCCAAGGCCGGTGGGGGTGCAGCAAGACACACGCGTGCGTGGTCGGTCGGCGCACCCACCGTCGTGGCTGGCTGTCGGCGGCTGAGGTTCAGGACGGGCGCATCGAGGGTGCCGGCCGCCGAGCGAGTGCGGCGGATTTGGGCCGTCTCTGGGCCGTCCGAGGACGCTCAACAGTGGCCAACCACGACCAATGACCACCACCAAGCGCACGAGCCCACTACCCCTGGCCAGCAAAAACCCAGCTCACCAAGATCCCCGGCAAGACCCAGGGCAAGAAGTCATTTTGAACCGCCCCGGGTTCGGTAGAGATCTCAGATTGTGGTGATGACCTGGGGTTTCGTGAGTTCGGTGTAGTAGTTGGCTTCGTATTCGACGGGCGGAACGTGGCCTATCTCACCGTGGAGGCGCCGGTGGTTGTACCAGTCGACCCACTCGGCTGCGGCCAGCTCGACCTGGGAGAGCGTCTTCCAGGGGCGCTGGGGTTTGATCAACTCGGTTTTGAACAGGCCGATCGTGGACTCCATCAGGGCGTTGTCGTACGCGTCGCCGACGGATCCGATGCTCGCCGCGATGCCGACGGTGTCCAGGTGCTCCGCGAGCTTGAACGATGTGTATTGCGACCCGGCGTCCGAGTGATGAATCAACTTGCCCGGCTGAACGGGTCGTTGATCGCGGTCACGTTGCCAGATGGCCATCTCGAGAGCGTCCAGGACGAAGACGGTCTCCTTCACGGTGGCCGCGGACCAGCCGACGATCCGGCGGGAGAAGGTGTCCACGACGAACGCGACGTAGACGGTCGCGGACCAGGTCTTCACGTGGGTGAAGTCCGCCACCCAGCACCGGTTCGGAGCGGCGGCGACGAAGTCGCGGTCGACCAGGTCGGGGGCCCGCTGGACCTGTCCGCCGGGGATCGTGGTGATGACGCGCTTGCCGCGCACCGCGCCGGTGATGCCGAGCTCGCGCATGAGGCGCTCGACGGTGCACCGGGCTACCGCATGTCCCTGGCGGTTCAGCTCGCGCCAGATCTTCCGGGCGCCGTAGACGCGGTAGTTGGACGTGTAGACCTCGTTGATCCGCTCCTTGAGTTCCTCGTCGCGCACGGCACGGGCGGAGGGGGTTCGGAGGCGTTTCCTGTGGGCGTAGTACGTGGAAGGGGCGATCTTGCAGTCGTACTCGGTGAGCGTCCTGCAGATCGGCTCGACGCCGCCGAAGCGGTCCCGGTGCTCGTCGATGAAGGCTACGAGCGCGTGTGTGGCCGGTCGAGCTCGGCCGCGAAGAAACTCGCCGCGGCCTTAAGGATCTCGTTGGCCCGCCTCAGCTCGGCGTTCTCCTTCTTCAGCGCCTTGAGCTGGCCGGACTCCTCCGTCGTCGTCCCCGGACGCTGCCCCGCGTCGATCTCGTGCTGCTTCACCCAGTTCCGCAGCGTCTCGCGGGAACCGATGCCGAGCTTGTCCGTGACCGCCTGTAGAGCGGCCGTCTCGTTCGGGTAGTCGTCGCGCACCTCGGCGACCATGCGCACCGCGCGACGGCGGAGCTCAAGCGGGTACTCAGGTTGAATCCGCGATGTCCGGCTGGTTGATCAGGCCCTTGAGGTCCAGGCCGGTGGTCGGCAGGCAGCCCTCGATCAGGTGCGG
>NZ_JBIAFD010000038.1:0-5420 GCF_042869095.1 Streptomyces sp. NPDC007264 | reverse complement strand
GCCTCGGCCGTAGTCGACCGACGTCGCCACGACCTGCCCACTCGTCCCGCACGAAACGAAGAATCGGGCATCAGGTCTCATACCGCCCTCTCATGGCCGTCCGGTAGAGGTGGCTCCCCGATACATGCTGCGCCGGCAGCTGGATCACCTCGCCGCACGCGGCCTACGGGCCAAGGTGGGGCTGGAGACCGAGTTCGTGCTGTTCCAGGGCACCCACGCCGAAGCCGAACAGTCGGTCTACCGGGGTCTGCGACCGATTGTCACGAACAATCTGGACTACTCCCTCGACCACCCCCTGCCGCTGGACGCCTTCTTCCGAAAGCTGCAGGCCGCCCTGGCCGGTGCGGGACTCCCGGTCGAGGCCGTCAAGGGCGAGGGTAGTCCCGGCCAGATCGAGGTGACCTTTCCCTACGGAGACGCGCTGCAGGCGTGTGACGGGCACCTGGTCTTCAAGCACGCGGTTCGGCACACAGCCGAGCGCGCCGCAATGGCTCCGACGTTCATGGCTGCCCCGAGCACGGGTGTCGCCAGCGGATGCCACGTTCATCTGTCTCTGTGGCGGGACGACGAGCCGGTGTTCGCCGAACAGGACGGGCGCCTTCCGGAGCTGGCCCGCAGGGTTATCGCCGGACTGCTCGACGCCCTGCCCGATCTCGCCCCGCTCTACGCCCCCAGCCCCAACTCCTACAAGCGGTACCAGGCCGACTCGTTCGCCCCGACCACATTTTCTTGGGGCCGGGACAACCGCACCTGCGCCGTCCGCGTCGTCGGCCACGGCGACGGCCTCCACCTGGAGGTCCGCCTCCCCGGAGCTGACGCCAACCCGTATCTGGCCCTCACCGCGGCCCTGGCCGCCGCCCAGCACGGAATCGACCACGAGCTGGAACCCCCGCCGCCACGCACCGGCAGTGCGTACCGGGCAACCGATGACCGACCGGTCCCGACGACTCTCCACGGGGCATTGGAGGCGTTCCAGGAGAGCAAACTGGCCTCCCAGCTGCTCAGCCCGGGCGTGATCGACCATTACTCCCGCGCTGCCGAGATCGAGCTGGACGTCCTTCGCACACAGGTGACCGATATCGAGCGGCAGCGGGGGTTCGCCCGGGCTTAGCCAGTCTCCCCAGATCGGCCGCCGGGCTGTGACGCCAGGCTCTCGGCATCCCCCGACCGATAAGCCGACACACGGCCCGGCGATCCTCCTTCCGCCCAGTGTCCCAAGTCTCTGCCACCGCCACGTGAGGATCGATGTCCCCTCCGCCCTCGTCGGCACCCCAATTGCCGCACTCACGACGTGATGCTTCGTCCGGTCCGCTCCCGCTGCGTACCCTCCTGCGCCTGGTCACGGTCACCGTCGCTCTGGTGATGACCGCCCTGGTCACGGTCTGCGCGATGTGGATGCTCCAGCAAGCCAGAGTGCTGCAGAACGACTCCGTCAGCGGTCAGGACGCCGGTCGGCAACTTCGACATCAGGCATACGCCCTGGCCGGAGTTGGTGCCGTCGTCGGGATAGTGGTGACCGGGCTGGTCGTGATCGCCGGCCGTACCGTGACCCACCGGGCTGACCGAGCCCGAACCACTGCATTGACGGTCGCCCAGCAACAGCTCCCCGAACTGGTCGTACGCCTCCAACACGGGCAGGACGTCGACACCGGCGGCCTCCCGGAGCCCACTGGGCATCGGGACGAGTTCGGCATGATCAGTGATGCCGTCGCCCGGCTCGCCCGCCATGCCTTGGACTCCGCGTACGCCGTCCACAAGGAACGGGACGGCTTCAATCGGTTCTCCGCCGGGGTCGCCGAGCGCGCCCTCGTCGCGGTCGCCGCGCTGCTGCGGAAACTGGACGAACTGCAACGCAGTCCCGACCAGGGCCCCGAGTTCCGGGACGCCCTCTCCACCTTGGACCACGAAACCGTCCAGCTTCGGCGACAGCTGGAAAACCTGCTGCTGCTCGTCGGCGGCACCGTCCCTCACCCTCACACCCGCCCGGTGACGGCTGGGAACATCGTGATCGATGCCGTCGGTGAGTCTCCCGGCCTCCGGCGCGTGCACACAGAGTTCGGGGCCGAGGGTTGGCTCGTTCCTGAAGCCGCCGGCGCCCTGACCCATCTGCTCGCCGAACTCATCGACAACGCCCTCGCCTACTCCGCCCCGCAACTCGAAGTCGTCACGCGCTCCGTTCGCACGGCAAGCGGTATCGCGTTCGAGGTCGAGGACCGGGGCAACGGCTTGTCGGCCGATCTGCTGTCAGAGATGAACGGCCGGCTCAGAGTGGCCCCGCTGTTCGCGGAGATCGCCGACACCGACCAGCTGGGCCTGTTCGTCGTCGGCCGCCTGGCCGCACAGCTCAACGTCGCCGTCACTCTGCGCCCATCAGCCTATGGCGGCCTGTCCGCCGTAGTGATGGTGCCTCGCGAGCTCCTTGTCGACGCCCCGCAAGCTCCCACTGAGCCAACCTCCCCAGCCGTCCCGGCACCGCCCTCGTACGACCCGCCCGTGCCAGGGCCTCCAACTCGCCCAATCGCGCCCTTCCCAGCATCCCAACGGCCCTCGGCTCCCTCGCTCACTGCAGACGGTCTGCCGAGACGTACGCCCGGCGCTCAACTGGCTGAGCAGCTGCGCGACAGCACCAGCGATGTCCACGCCGCCGAGGCCTCCCGTGGCATCGATCAACGCACCCCTGAGCAGATCGCGGCCCAGTTCGCCGGCTTCCCCACCCACACCGACCCCGACGAGGAGACTTCCCCGTGACCAGCACGTTTGAGACCTTGCCCAACACCATCGTTGCCACGGCGGACAACGACCCAGGCACCTTCGACATGCTCCGTGACAGCCTGCGACGTGTCGACGGCATCATCGGTCTGGTCCTGCTGTCCAATGAAGGCTTCGCCAAAGCCGCCTATGGACTCGAGACCGACGACGCGCAGAAGATCGCGGCTGCCTGCTCGGGAATGGCCAGCCTGTCGGCCTCCGTCTCGCAGTCCATCAACGGCAGCGACGTGCTGCACACGGTGGTGACCATGAAGGCCCGCAACGTCATCGTCACCTCATGCGGAGGCGGCAGCACGCTGCTCGTCGTGGTCCGGGCGTCCGCCCAGATCGGTCTGGCCCTGGGCGAGATCATCCGCAAGGCGAAGGCGTACGCGGAGCAGATGGGCACACTGCCCCGCGCGGATCTGCCCGCACGGTGAAGCCCGGCGACCATGCTCGCCGGACCCGCCTGTACGCACTGGCCCCAGGCCGGGCGGCGTCGCGCCCCAGGCGGCCTGGCGAGCCGCTGTCCATGCACTCCATCATCACGGCCGCCGTATCCATCGAAGACCTGGGGGGCCTGCCGGAGGAATGGCAGACCTCGATGCGTCTCTGTACCGCCCCTCGCGCCGTCGCCGAGATCGCCGCCGTCCTGCGTATGCCGCTGACCACGGTCGTCGAGATGTTCACCGAACTCGTCGCCCGTGGCCTGGTCCACCACCAACCGCCCCTTACCGAACGCCAAGCAGCCGATGCCGACCTCCTCCGCAGAATCAGGAAGGGCCTTGAAGACCTCTAGCGCGCCCCCTCAAGCGAAGATCCTCATCGCCGGCGGATTCGGCGTCGGCAAGACGACCCTGGTCGGAGCCGTCAGCGAGATCACACCGCTGAGCACCGAGGAACAACTCACTGTCGCCAGCACCGGCATCGACAACCCTGGCCCGGCCGAGGGCAAGACCACCACAACCGTCGCGCTGGACTTCGGCCGGATCACCCTCGCCGCCGCCACCCTCCTGCTGTTCGGCACCCCTGGCCAGGAACGCTTCTGGTTTATGTGGGACGACCTCCTGAAAGGGGCCATCGGCGCGGTCGTCCTGGTCGACACCCGCCGCCTGGACCTCAGCTTCGCTGCCGTCGACTTCTTCGAGCGCCGTGGCACCCCGTTCGTCGTGGCAGTGAACTGCTTCCACGGCACCCAGCCTTACACCGCCGACCAGATCCGCACAGCCCTCGAACTACAAGACCCCCAGACCGCCGTGCTCATGGTCGACGCCCGTAGCAAGGATTCGGTCCGGACTGTCTTACTCGCACTGCTCGACCGACTCATATCCCGAGCAGAGAACACCGTCACCAGCGAAGCGCGCCGATGACGCCGCCAGTTCGTCACAGGCCGCGACAGTGGGGCCCCGCTCTATTCGTCCAACGCACGAGGAGCGCGAGCAGAGCGGACACACAGATCGGCTGGCAGGTCGTCGTGGCGCGCCAGTCCCGCCGTACCCAGAGGGGGGGTAGAGCAGCGCGCGGTGAACAGGCGTGCTTGCAGTGCTTACCAGGCGGGTAGGCAGCGCGGGCGCAGCTTCAACAGCTCGCGCCGGCTCGTCGCTAATCAATGCGTCAGCCGCACTTATACGGAGGAATCCATGCTGGTAGTGGCATTCAAACCCGGGCACGACGGAGGCATGGCCGCCATCCGCGATGGCAAGCTGCTCTACTCCCTCGAATCAGAAAAGGACTCCTTCGCCCGGTACTCCTTCCTCACCCCGACCACGGTGCTTGACCTGGCCGAGCACCTTGACGAGATACCCGACGTCGTCGCCATCGGCGGCTGGCAGGAGAAGGGCATCAGCATTCGTGGGAGCGTCGGTGCTGGCTACGGTGGTGCCGACGCCGTCGTCACGAGGGAGAGCCGCTTCTTCGGCAAGAACGTGCGCTACTTCTCCTCCTCCCACGAGCGGTCTCACATCCTGGGGGCCATCGGGATGGCCCCTCCGGTGCGGCACCCGCTCCAGGCAGTCCTCGTTTGGGAGGGCATCACCGGGAAGTTCTTTCTCGTGGACGACAGCTACCGGGTCGTCCGCACCATCGACGTGATGGATCAGCCCGGCGCCAAATACGCGGCCCTGTTCGCCATCTGCGACCCCTCTTTCCCTGCGACACGTGGTTTCCCCCGGCTCAGTGACGCCGGCAAGCTCATGGCCCTCGCCGCCCATGCCGACTACCGCGATGCCGACCTCGAAATCGCTGCCGCAGTCGAGCGCCTCCTGAAGATCGAAAACGCCTACCCGGTGCCGAAGGAGGAATTCCGGGACACCCCACTGTTCGACTGCGGCGTCACCTCTGCCGTGGGGACCACAGCCGCTGCTCTGCTGACCGAGCGCATGTTTCGCGTGTTCGCTGACACCGCGATACGCGAGCTGCCGCCCGGCCTGCCGCTGCGGATCTCCGGCGGCTGCGGTCTGAATTGCGACTGGAACTCCCAGTGGGCCGCTCTCGGCCACTTCTCAGAGGTCTTCGTACCTCCCTGTCCGAACGACTCCGGTTCCGCGATCGGCACGGCCGTCGACGCCCTCGCCTCGCTGCTCAGGTTGAATCCGCGATGTCCGGCTGGTTGATCAGGCCCTTGAGGTCCAGGCCGGTGGTCGGCAGGCAGCCCTCGATCAGGTGCGGGCGGT
>NZ_JBIAFD010000037.1:0-6679 GCF_042869095.1 Streptomyces sp. NPDC007264 | reverse complement strand
AGGCGGACGGCACGATCACGGATCCTGCCGCACCCGCCCACCACCTGTCACATCGTCAGACAGTCGATTCGGTCACGACCTTCTGAATGCTTACCACTGGACAGCGCCCGGGCTGCTGATGCCTTGGCCTGCCACTTGGCGTGGACGGCGCGTCGGCGTTTGGCTTGCTTCTCGCATTGCCAACACAGCCAGCCCTTTTCGACAGCGACAACCGTGCTGTTGTGGCAGTCCTCCGTGGCGCAGCGTTGCCGTTTCGCGCCGCCCGGGGAAAGTTCCCACCCTCGGACGGGCGAGGCCCGGTAACCTGCGGGGCGGTCGCTGATCAGAAAGTCGCCGTGCCTGTATGGATCGAAGGTGACCAGTTCCGTGGGGGACGCATCGGGATAAGACCCGTACTTCCCGTGGTCGTGGCAGCGTTGACGCAGCCAGCGCAGCGCATGCTGGAAATCGATGGTGTCGATACTCCACACCCACGCCCGACCACGGAGGTCGAGCAAGGTCATTTGTCCCGCGCGGCCGGGCAGATGGGGAGCGTCGATCTGTTCCCAGTACCCCTCGTCTTCGTCGAGGACCAACGCCTCGCATCGGCCCTCGGCTGTCGCAGCCACGCAGGTCAGCTCGTCAAGAGGGCCGGGACAGATGCGGAGGAAACCACTGTATTTGATGACGTGCCGAGTACCGCCACGCTCTTCCGCAATGGCCGGATCGGGCTCTTGCACCTCGGCCTCGCCTCGCGGCCCGACGGGCGTCGGCACGAACAAGCCCTCGGCAATCGCCTTCTGTATGCGGATGGCCAGGGCGCGTACCAAGGGCTGCATGGCGGGATCGAGGTCGTCGTGTTCGACGGCCGGACAGACCGAGGAGTGCTTAACGCGGCAGTAGCCATAATCTCGCGGATTGGCTCCCAGGTAGGCGGTGCCGTTCGACAGGTGCCAGCGGTACCTGGGAGGCACAGCTCGGACGGGGAACTCCCTCGGGATGATCGGGACGCGAGTTCCCTCGAAAGTGTCATGCCACTCGACGGAGTTCCCACACCAAGTGCAGCGCTCGACACAGTCCTTGACTGGCGTCTTGGACTGGCTGCTGTGCCAGATCCGCATCCACGAACTCACGACGCTCCCGGAAAGACAGGGCAAGGGGCTGGACTTCACCAACGGCCACTTCGTCCAACGCGAAGGGTTATCTCCGGTTTTAGGCAGTTCGGGTGATTTACGGTTCCGGATTGGCGCGCCCACGAATTACCCTCTGCCTTGAAACGGTTACTCTCAGGGAGACGTGGATGAGTGGCGAACCGCCCTCGGATGAGCGGAAGGCCCAGTCGGCCCCGCCCGACGATGACCAGATGGAGCTGTTCACACCGGCTTCCGAGGCGCCGCCGATCCCGGTCCGTTCCGCAGCGCTCCATCCTCAGATCGAACTGCGCCGTCTCGTAGGTGAACTGACGCGGCGCTCGGGCTTGTCTTACTCACAGGTCAACAACCGCATCAACCGCGAAATCGGCGTACGCAGCCGGGCGGGCGCCGACCTGGACGTCATCCAGCAGGCAGCAGCCTTCGCGCGGGGCTGGCTGGAGCAACTGCGGGCTTCCACTGCGGACGAGCCCGAACCCACGGCACCGCCGGCCTCACCTGGCCCACAGACCAGCCATTTCGATCGGCCGACCTCCGCTCCTATCCCGCCGTCGTCCGGCTACGCGCCAATTACTGAGAGCAGGCCGGGCCACAGACAACGTCCCCCGGCTCCCCGCCATCGCCCCGCTCCGACAAGGGAGCAGGAGGCAGCCGTCGCCGCATTCCGTTCGGGCCAGAACCTCGCGCTGCAGGCCGGTGCCGGCACAGGAAAGACCACCACGCTCGTGATGCTGGCCCAAAGCGACCGCCGACGAGGCCGGTACGTGGCCTACAACACGTCAATCGCAACAGACGCCCGCCGCAAGTTTCCGGCCAACGTGAATTGCAAGACCGCGCATTCCCTTGCCTTCGCGGCTGTCGGCAACCGCTACGCCGAGCGGCTCAACGCCCCTCGCCAGCCCAGCTGGAAGACAGGCGAGGCTCTGGGCATCGCCGTCAACATGACCGTGCGGATCGGTGACCGCAAGGTGACCAACAAAGCGCTCTCATATACCGTGCTGCGCACCGTGAAGCGGTTCTGCTATTCAGCCGACACGGACTTCCGTCCCTACCACGTCCCCGTGCTTCGTGGCTTGGAGGACCAGCACTTTCACCTTCAGCTGGCCAACATCGTCCTCCCCTACGCCCGCCGGGCCTGGGAGGACCTGCAGAATCCCGACGAAGGCGTGGTCCGCTTCGAGCACGACCACTACCTGAAAATGTGGGCCCTGGGCAAGCCGAAGATCCATGCCGATTACCTGCTTCTGGACGAAGCACAGGACACCAACCCGGTGATCGAGGAGGTCTTCACCAACCAGCGCACGCACGCCCAGCTGGTCATGGTCGGCGACTCCGCTCAGGCCATCTACGGCTGGCGGGGAGCACGGGACGTGATGACCGACTTCGACGGCGACCAGCTCTCCCTGTCGCAGTCCTTCCGGTTCGGCCCAGCCCTGGCGGAGGAAGCCAACCGCTGGCTGGCGATCGTAGAAGCACCGATCCGTTTGCAGGGCACCCCCGACATCGACACGCTCATCGGGCCCGTAGCGGATCCCGACGCGATCCTGTGCCGTACCAACGTCGGCGCCATGATGGAGATCCTCGATCTGCTCAACAACAACCGCCGGGTCGCTCTGGTAGGAGGCGGCGATGCCCTGGCGGCCCTGGCCAGCGCCGCGGCTGATCTCAAAGCCGGGCGCCGCACGACCCACCCCGAACTTGTGCTCTTCCAAAGCTGGGGCGAATTGCAGGAGTACGCCACGTACGATCCGTCCGGACAGGACTTGCTGCCCCTCGTCGACGTAATCGACGAGCACGGCGTCGAAGTCATCCTGGACGCCGTGCACCGCCTCAGCCCCGAAACCCAGGCCGAAGTCACCGTCTCCACCGCCCACAAGGCCAAGGGCCGCGAATGGCCATCCGTACGGATCGCACCGGACTTCGAGCCTGCCCCCAGCGACGAGGTCGACGAAGAGGGCAACCCGCTGCCCAAGGAACTCAACCTGGAAGAGGCGCGTCTGGCCTATGTTGCCGTCACCCGAGCTCGCCGCCAACTCGACCCAGGCGGTCTCGGCTGGATCAACGATCGCCCCGACGGCGACCCGGGCGACGGTCCCACCCCAAACGCCCCGTCCTCACCATGGGAAAGACTCGGGCCCATTCCTCCAGCCGGAGCGGCCCGCTGCCCTCACGAACACTCGCGATCGGCCCATCGAGGGGACCTGACCGAATGAGCCCTTCGTCAAGGCCGGCCCCACGGAATCGGGTTCGGGCCACGCGCGCGGGCATTGCCCAGGTCAGACGCCCGAAGGACGATCCTTCGCAGAACTGGCCGAGTCCTTCTTGTCTTTGTGGGGGCTGCGCATGGCATTCGCGATCGCTGCCGCTGCCTCTTCGACGAGGTTGGCGGGAAGGGATGCAACGAGACCGTCCTTGACGGCCTGCATGACCCGGTTCACGATGTCGCGTTCACCCCGGCCGCGAGCTTCACCGACGGCAATGCGTGTCTCTTCGCTCATCCCAGCGAACCACGCTGTCTGCAATACATGTCCAAGGCACTCCGCGAGTTTCAGGGCGTCGGCCGTCGCATGCATGAAAGTGGATTCAGCTGGGTGCTTATCCTCCGTGCCTGGAGTCCTCAGCGAGAGCACACGCTCGACCTCTCCTGCCCCGGGGCGCTGGTCAAGAGGCGCGCCACCGCCGAGCAATGCCCGCCACGCCGCATTGATCAAGCCGTATCGAATGGCGGAGGCGACATGTCCCAACTCAGCGATGTAGTCGAGAAGCTCGGCTCGGGTGGTGCAATCGCCACCAACGCGAAGGAGCTCTTCGCCGGCCCGCCGGACAGCTTCGCTCTGCTCCATGCCGGGTTCGCTTCCGTTCTGGACAGCGAGGGTCTCATTCATCTCTGGCTTCTCCTTGATGGTGCTGGATAGCAGGGCCACCAGGTAGAACGAGCGGGAAGAGAGGATAGCGACGTCACCCTTGCCAGGCGTCGTCTTCGTCGTCGGAGTCCGCCTCCGGGATGCCGAGGAGGAGGCCGCTGAGTTTGCCGAAGATCCACTCACCGTTGGTGAGTGACTTGCCGTTGATCGTCACCGGGTGGACGAGCATAGCGGTGGCGGCGAGCACCGCCAGGGCTGCCTGTCTTGTACCGATGGTGGGGGCGAGCCGTTCATAGAGGCGGTGCAGCTGTGCCGCTCCGCGGGCCAGGATCTTGCCCTCGAAGTGCCATTCAGGGGTCTCCTCCCGCTTCTCCTTGAGGATGCTGAGCGCAGCGGGGACATCCTCGGGATTCCAGCTGTTGGGGTAGGCATCGAGCCACTCAATCGTGATGGTCAGCTGGTCGTCGTCCGACGCAGCGGAGGGCTTCTCTGCAGTTGCCTGCGGGATGGGAGCGGGCAGAGCTTCTTTGATCTGGGGGAGGCTGGTGTCGATCGGGCTGCTGTCGAGGACGTTGTAGAAGAGCGCCCGGGTCATCGCCGCCGGGCCGTGGCCCGGAATCTCGTTGAACGGCTTGATTTCCCAGTCGGGGTCTGCGACCGCGCGGTGGGCATGAGTTTCGAACTGGTTGATGGCATGAGTGCTCATGTGGGCGCGCGGAGCCCGAGGGTTCTTCTGCGCGGCTTCGGCTGCTGCCCGGGTCGCCCGCCAGACAAGGCTGTAGATCTCGCCGAGCGTTCGGTGCTCGGCGAGCTTGTAGGCCGCCTCGCTGAGACGGGCGGAGTGGTTCTCCGGGACAGCGGGGAGATGGATTTCTGCCAGCCTGTTGGAGAAGTAGCGCAGGGCTTCCTCAGCGATGAGTTCCTGGGCAGCGGCCAAGAGGTCGTCGTGATGTCCTGCGTGCATGCCGGCCGGGTCCAGGGCGGAGGCAAGGTGGGCGTCGAGTGCCTCTACGGCCTTCCCGGGGCTTGTGCCGTAGGGCGCGTAATAGCGGGCCGTCAGCGGATAGAAACTGCTGGTGAGCTGTGGCGTGGCAACCGCGCCCAGATCGCCCTCAGCCTCGCTCAGGGCGTCCTCGAACGTCTCCGGCACCCAGACGAAGGCTGTGACGGGGCTGGAGGGGTGGATCTTCAGCAGGCCCGCTCGCACCAGCGTTCCCAGGAGCGAGCCGATCTTGCTGGTGTCCGGGTACAGCGGGTCCGGCCAGGCGCTGATTTCAGCGATAGGCGACGTGGAGGGCGCGTAGCGCAGCAGCGCCAGGGCGCCGATCATGTCCCGGACGCCGGCGACGGGCAGTGTGGTGTGCTCCGACGGGAAGACGGCCGCGTATTCCTTCGCAACGCTCTCCTGCTGGGCCTGCTGCCATTGGGCGCGGGCCTCGTCGACGGCTTGCTGCGCCTGCGCCTTGGCCTTGGCGGCTTCCCGCTTGGCCTTGCGCGCAGGATCAAGGACAGCACGTACTGCGAGCAGGAGAGACTCGGTGCACTCCACGCAGGCGGGGTCGTTGCCGTCGCAGACCTGCTGGAACGCGGTCCGGGAGGCGAGACTGAGCGGCCCACCACATTCGGGACACTCCCGTCCGGGGACTACAGCCCGTACGCCAGCCGCCGCGACGACGTAAATCTGGTTACCCCACCCAGCGGTCTCGATGTCCGTTGTCTTCTCGCACCACACGGGTGTGCCGTAATCCGGAGCGAAGCCGGCCAAGGCCCAATAGCGCTCACCGATGGTCACAAGTTCCGCATCGGCCTCGTCGTCCGGGATGACTGCCGGGATGAGGTTGGAGAGGTCATCGACGGTCGGCTGCGGTTCGGGAAGGTCGGTCACGTCACCCACTGTAGAAGCCCCCGCTGACATTGCTGATCGGTTCATACCTGGCCGCTCACCGGCTGCAAGGGGCCATATACGAAGATCGCCGCTTACCGTTGCGCGCACGATGGCGCAGGTCCCTGTTGCGCACGAGGCTGGCTGAACCAGCGACGCCGTGACAGCGCGTGGAGGTGTGCCCGCGGCCGACGGGCACACCTTGGTGTGGCGTCTCAGTTCGGAGAGGGCCCCAACGTGTCCCAGGGAGAGGGAGGTTCGGGGTCCTGGCGCGGAGGTGTCCCGCCGGGGGTGCCGTCGGGGTGCTGGTTGATCCAGCCCAGACCGCCGATGTCGAGTCGGTGGCGGGCCCGGGTGACAGCGACGTATGCGAGGCGGGCTTCGGCGTCGTCGATGTCGCCAGGCAGAGGGTCACCGTTCTCGTCTGTCTCTTCCTGATCCATCGGCTCGGTGAAGTCCTCGCCGATGCGGACGGAAGCCCATTCTCGGCCCTTGGCCTTGTGGGCGGTGGAGACCACGATCTCAGCGCCCTGCTCGATGGAGAGTTTGTCCACCGCGTCGAGGATGACGTCGACGCCGTGTTCGTCGACGAGGTCGACCAGCGGCAGCAGGTCGCGGCCGGACGGGTCGTATTCGGCGTATTCCTGTAGCTCGCCCCAGGACTCGAAGAGGATCAGCTCGGGGTGGGTGCTCCGCTTGCCGGCTTTGAGAGGGCGGTATGAGAGTGCATAGGAGTTTTGTCGTCACCTGAACGTGTGGCGGTGCGGCATCCCGTCCGGTCGGCGGCCATGGGCATGTTGGGC
>NZ_JBIAFD010000036.1:0-8259 GCF_042869095.1 Streptomyces sp. NPDC007264 | reverse complement strand
ATCGCCTCGCGCCATGACTGACGGCCTATCAAGAACGAGCCCCCGCGCGCAGGCGATCTACCGAACTCCTGATCCGAACTCCAGACAGGACCTAGCATCCCCCATCTGGTGTCCCGCTCCGTTCTCGAAGGCGGCCGCGGCACCCTCGACAAAGCGGCGACCGAGGAGTTCCTGAACACGGTCGTTCAGGGGGCGGAGGCCGCTCGCGCGGGAGAACGCGTTCCCACCCGCGATGCCGTCGACGCTCTCACCGCGCGGATGACCACCGACGTCGCCGACCGGATGTCAGCCTTCCTTGCCGCGCTCTGGCAGGGCGGCGGATCCACACTCGCCAGCTTTCCCGCGCCACAGCGAGGTGTCGGCCATCTCGATGAGACGGCCCTGATGTACCTGCTGGAATCCGAAGACATCGCCGACGCCGCGTTCTGGGACCGGGTCGTCCGCATGATCAGCCTTCCCGTCCTGCTGCGCACCCCGGCCGCCGGCACCGGCAATCTTCAGCACCTGATGCGTGAGGCGATTCGGCTGTGGACCAGCCGCGTCTGCATGATCGTGCCCGGCGCGGCAGACGCGGACATCAGCCCGTGGCGCTGGGCGGTGAAGGCCGGACAGCTGATCCTGCAGACCCCGCGTTTCCATGTGCTGGTTGCCCAGTCCCGGCGCCAGCTTCCGCAGGGGCAGGAGCACGATCTGCCCCGCCTCGACGAGGTGAGGAACAGGGCCGACCGCTTCGGTATCCCGTTGACCTCTCTTCGCATGGTCGTGACGGACCGCCACGTCGGATACGGCGGCCCCGGCGACGACATCTCGCACGACGCCCAACTCGACGGCATCAGTGACGCGCTGGGACAGGCCGAGGGAGTCATCGAGGCCGAAGCCCGCATCCCCTCCGGCGGGACTCTCCAGTGCCTGTTCGGCACCGGAATCGCCAGCGCCCGCGGCGCACGTACCCAGGTACCGCTGGACGCCCTCCTCGGTACAACGACGCGCCTGCTCTCCGAACTCTCAAGCGATGAAGCCGAGAAGATCACCCAGCTTCTCGGTGCCCAAGGTCCACCCCCCGACCAGCCATGGAGTCAGCCCAGCTTCGACGACGTATAGGACTTGCGCGAGGCCGCTGACACCGGTCGGCCGGCCGCTGCGGTTCCAGTCCGGAGGCGAAAGCCCTCCCACCCCTGATCTACGCGGACGCCGGTGACTGGTTGGCACTGTCTGAGCCAGCGGGTGGGGTCCCGGAGGGTAGCCCGCCCGGTGGTGGGTCGGGTGGCGGCTGGGGGACGGAGGCGGGGGCTGTGGCCTGACGGTAGTTGATGATTGCCTGGATTCTTTTCTCGGGGTCGGTGATTTCGTCGAGGGCGGCTGCGAATTTTTCGTCGACGATGTTTCCTTTGCGTTGGCGGTTGTGGTCGAGGATCAGGCTGGTGAGGGGGATGGCGAGGTATGCCGCGATGACGATCGCTCCCACGGCCCACCATGGCGCGCCGCCCAGAGCGCCTGCAAGGACGGTTGGGAGCCCGGCCAGGAGGCCGGCGACGGGTGCGAGGGAGGACGAGTTCATCGCGTGGATGCCCTTCCAGCACGCGACGGCTGTGCCGCCTCATGCCTGAACGAGTCGGCCTGGGCCGGCTGGGACGGAAAGAGGCGGCACGTGTGTGCCAGAGGGTGAGGGCATGCCGACGGCCGGCGTCGCCGTGAGGCGGGCCGGTGGTGTTTTACGGCAGGCTTTTCAGCGCCTCAGGATGGGACTTTCTTGTCCCTGGGGCATGATTTAGAGGGTTTGCTAGGCGGTTTTTGCGGGGGAGGTTTTCTTCGGCTTTTTGGGCAGGGTGGGCTACACCTGTGAGCTAACAAAAAGAATGTTTACAAAGCCCCTGAGCCGATTCATCTGACCTCTGCCGCACCGCCTTTCTCTACTCGCTGGCCGCGTGCACCCTGTTGCGGGCACGCCAGACATGCCCACCAGTATCGCTCATCGCGCCGCCTTCCAGGACCCCGTTCGGGAGCTTTCGTGGGCGAGGGCGAGGGCGTGTGCTTGGCGGTGGTCCGGGGCGGTGCAGAGGCGCTGAGCTCAGGGTTTCATGTCCGAACTGCTCCAGCCCTCAGTGAAGCTGGCAGTGGTGAGGAGTTGTTGTTGGCCGGGGTGGAGGGCGCTCCATTGACTGCGTTGGGCGTTGGCCCACCGTTGGAGTGTGTCCGGGAGGGTCTCGTTCCCGCTGATCGTGGCGCGGTATTGCTGCGAGGTGCGGTGCCAGGTGTAGGGCCAGGGCGGGTTCCACCACGGGTCCAGGCTGGTGAGGGTGGTTGCGGTGGTGGTGGAGAGGGTGCCAGCGCGGGCTTTGCGGCGTTGCTGGCACAGCCATCTGCCGAGGGGGAAGCCGTCTTGTCGGGTGTGCTTGTCCGGGGTGAGGTGGCCGTGGCGGGCGGCGTAGGCGCGTGCGTGGTCGAGTCCGGGGCTGACGGGGTAGGAGCGTGTGGCCGGGGCGGGCCGTTCGCCTACGACAGCGTGGGGTGTGACGCCGAGGGCGGTCAGGAGGTCCTGCTGGCCGGGGTGGAGATGCTCCCAGGACTCCTGCTGGACACGGGCCCAGCGGCACAGGCCTCGGGGGAGGTCCGTGGTCGGCACGCCGGCGGCACCCGTAGCTGCTGTGCGGAGGCGGTGGTAGACCTGCTGCCACTGCAGGGGCCAGGGCGGATTCCACCACGGATCGATCATGGCCAGGGCTTCGGCCCGGGTGGGGGAGAGGCGGCCCTGACGGGCGCGTCGTCGTTGCCAGGCCAGCCACTTCCCCAGCGGGAACCCGTCGAGGACGGTGCTGGCGGGCGCGGCGATATGGCCGTATTCGGCCGCGTAGGCGCGAGCTTGTGCGAGCGCGGTGTCCAGAAGACCGGGCTCAGCGCGGGGAGCCGGTGGTTGGGCGGCTCGGGCTGTCTCGGCGGTGATACCGATCTTGGTCAGCAGGCGGTGCTGTTCGGGGTGGAGTGCGCCGTAGCCGGTGCACTGACGCCTCAGCCAGTCGGCCAGCTCCTTCTCAAGGTCCGGAATGCCGGTACCACCACTGCCGTCGGCTGCGGACGAGGACTCTGACCACTCGCGTGCGCGCCTCCAATTGCGTTGCCACTCCAAGGACCAGGTCGGGTTCCACCAGGGGTCGAGCGCTGCGAGGAGCGTGCTGACCGGCCATGTCCCGCCTGTACTGCGATGGTGCTCCCGCGCCTGGTGGCGCTGTTCGCTCAGCCACCGGCCCAGCGGAAACCCCTCAGGACAAGCTTTCAGGGGCGTGGCGAGGTGGCCGTGTACGGCGGCGTACGTGCGCGCGTGGGCCAGCCCGGGGCCCGTACCGCAGAGCTGGGCGATGATCTCGTGGGGGCAAGCGGCGGCGGTCTCGGCGGTGATGCCGATCTCCGCCAGCAGACGCTGCTGCAGCGGGTGCAACTGCTTGTAGCCGGTGCACTGTACGGACAGCCACGTGGCCCAGGCGTCACTGCCCTCCGGCCAGCCCCCTTCTGCAGCCCCTTGGCGCCGGTCTCGGGCATGAGCGCGGATCCGGTGCCAGGTGCGCTGCCACGCCAAGGGCCACGGCGGGTTCCACCACAAGTCGATCGCGTCGAGCGCCTGGAGATGCGCGCCGGGTTCGTCCTGGCGGCGGGCGAGGACACGCTGGGCATTGAGCCACTTCCCGAGCAAAAACCCCTGGTACGAGATGTTCTTGGTGGCCAGGGCCAGGCATCCGTGTTCGGCGACGAAGGCGCGCGCACAGGCAACAGCCTTATCGATGCCCGCTGTCCGGCTCGTTCGGCGTGGGCGTGCGCTGTCGGCGGCCTGGGCTGTGAGGCCGATGTCGGCCAGGAGACGGCGCTGTTCGGGGTGGAGTGAGCTGTAGTCGGTGCACTGCAGGTACAGCCATTCCCCGGTCAGCACGTGGGTGTCGGGGAAGCCGTCGGCGGCGTTGAGGGGGCCGTGGCGCCGGACGTGGTCGCGGGCGCGGTAGTAGGAGCGCTGCCACTTCACCGACCAGGGGATGTTCCACCACGGATCCACCTCCTTCAGGGCGGCGGCCTTTTCTTCGGGCAGGGCCAGGGCGTGGGCCTGCTGGTTGTGCACCCATTTCCCCAGGGCGAAGGAACCGACTCGGGTGTCGCGTTGGGTGGCGAGGTGGCCGTGCTGGGCGGCGTAGGTGCGCGCGTGGGCCAGGCCGGCGGCGAAGGCCCCGTCGGCGTGCACGCTGTGGCCCCGCAGCCGCTTCTGAGCCGGCAGACCCTCTGCGCCCGCGGTCCGCCGACGCTGGTAGCCCGCGAGAACGTCGGCGAGAGGCCGGGGCCGGAGCGCCAAGGGGACCTGCCACAGCCGCTGTTCGTCGTCTCCACTGCCACCCTTGGTACGGATGCACTGGTACGTCCAGGCAAACAGCGGTCCGTGGGTGCAGGCGGCCAGACGCTCGGTGACCCACGATCGCCGCAAGCGATGGCCCAGCTCGCTGGGCACGCAGGGCACATCAGCCAACCGGTAGGGGAGGTGACCACCACCGTCAGCAGCGACACGGAGCCGCCAGGCCCGGCTGGCCAGAAGCGTGGCGAGGGCGACGGTCTCTGGGTAGGTGACCAGATCCCGCGCCATGATCCGCCACCGCTGCGGATCCTCGCCCGCGGGCATGGCCGCCTCCAGCCGCATCGGCCACAGGCGCTCCTCGGGCCACTTCTGCGCCCACCACCAGGCGGTGACCGCCTCAGCAACCTCGAACGCCGAACCAGCGACGGGGGAGCGGCGCAGCAGCCTCCGGTGACCCTCCTGCGCCTGGACCACCTCCGGGCATCCGGCCAACCCGACGACACGGCCCCCGCTGCCAGGCACGCCCATCATCCAGCACCGGTGGCGTGGGCAGACTCGCTGGTGCGCCGCCAGGTACACCCGGGCTGGTGCAACGCGACCGGTCCGCGCAGCCACACAGCCCGGGCACGCCGGACCCCAGGCAGCAACCGTCTCCACCCCGTTGTGGAGCCGCGCCGCCGGCCTCTCCTTCGAGGGGCCCAGCGGCTCCTCCCGCGTCCAGGCCGGCAACGCACGGCGTAAGCCCACCTGCGGCACACGACACAGCGCCGCGACCCGGTCCCGGGCCGCGGCGTTCAAGAACACCTCACTGTCGCCCCGTAGAGCCCCGACGACGCCCTGCTGGCCAGCCACTTCGGTAACCGACGACAGCAGACTCCGCACCGTCAGGCCGTAACCGTCCGCGATCCGCCCCAGAAACGACAGCGTCATCTCACCCTGCAGGGGAGCCACCCGAAAGGCACCCGCAGCCAGCAACAGCTTCCCCACCCATCCCGTCCCTTGTGACAACTATCGTGCTTCGGCTCAACAAGTGTGACTGAGCGCTTCACTTGACGAGTTGAGTAGTCGCATCGGTAGCCGTCAGCAAATTAAAGGGAGTTGAGGGAAAAGCCTTCGCGGTCACTCGCGAAGGCGCGGGACAATGCAGCGGGACGAGCTCGGCGTGAGAACGGAAGGCACCGTGGGAAAGGTCGACGGCAAGAACTGGAGGCCGCACGAGGGTGCCAGGCTGGGGGAGTGGACCCTGGTCGGCCGCGGCTACCTCGGCAAGGGCGGCAACGGCGAGGTCTGGGAAGCGCGCGGCGAGGGTGACGACGGCCGGTACGCGATCAAGATGTTCGGCCTCGGGAGGCTCCTGGTGGACCGCCGCCAGAGGTTCGCCGACGAGATCACGTTCCTGCGCGGCTACACCGGCGAGGGCGTCGTGCCGCTCGTCGACTCGCACGTGCCCGAGGACACGCGAGAGATCTGCTGGTACGTCATGCCATTGGCCGTCCCGCTGGACAAGGCCCTCGGCGACACCCCGGCCGAGGAGACGATGCTGGAGGCCGTCGCCGCCTACGCCGACACGCTGGCCACCCTCGCGGAGCAGGGTGTTCACCACCGCGACATCAAGCCGTCGAACCTGTTCCAGCGTGACGGCCAGTGGGAGATCGGCGACTTCGGACTGGTCACCTTCCCGGGCAAGGACGACGTCACCAGCTCGACGGTGAAGCTCGGCCCGGCGAACTTCCACGCCCCCGAGATGCTGGAGCCCGTCGACGGCGTCGACGGCGGCCCGGCGGACGTCTGGTCGCTGGCGAAGACCATGTGGGTGCTGCTGCGCCGGACCCGGTGGCCGCTGCCGGGGGAGTACCGGTCCGGCGGCGAGTACAGCCTCCAGGGGCACATCGCGTTGCCGTGGGCGGGCGAACTGGACCGACTGATGCGGCGCTGCACCGTGCTCCAACCGGCGGGCCGGCCGACGATGGCGGAGTTCGCGAAGGAGGTCCGCACCTGTCTGGCCGAGCCGCCCGAGTTGCGCAAGACCGCGTCGATCGCCGAGATGCAGGACCGTCTCGCCGTCCTGACCGCTGCGTCGCACGAGGCCGCGCAGCTGGCCCTGGAGCGCCGGAACTCCCTTGACCAGGTCGCCCGGGAGCTCAACGTTCTCTTCACGGACCTCTGGGGCGTGGTCGACGAGATGCTCCAGGGCAAGTTCTTCTACTCCGAGGCGCAGCCCGAGCCGAGCGACGCGACGCATCTGCTGCCGAGGCTGATGCCCCCGTGGGGACATCAACGCGGCGCACAGTTCACCTCGCCGGACCAGATCGGCAAGGCCGCGGTGAAGTTCTCGTTCGTGGTGCGCCTGGTCGACAAGCTCGACGACGCGGCAGAGATCGCCTTCGACCTGCGGGTGGTCCACCGACACCACGGTCTGGAGGACTATCCCTTCGAGTTGCCGCGCACCTGGAACGCGCCCGTCGGTTCCGTCCAGTTCGCCCGGATCCTGGACGAGATCCGTGCCGTCGCCTCCAACGCGGTGCCGGACATGCTTCCACTGATCCTCCGCATCGTGGCCCTGGACGACGACCACGTCCCGGACTGGTACACCAAGGCCCGCGCGGGCGACATCTGACCCGTCGCGACGCCGAGGGCGACCCGGGAGGGAACCATCTCCGGGTCGCCCTCGCGGTCTCGCCGGGCGGCGGCCTCCCTAACTGAGCCTGGACACGCTAGTTGGAACCGGTGAGGCTCCGCGAGCTGGTGGCTTCTGGTCGGCGGGACACGCTTGTTGGCACCAAGTGGTCACGCCTCTTGCAACCAACCGCAAGTTGTCAGTCTTCTTGGTGCCAGTTCGCTAGGTTCGGTCCGCTCCGCCAGCGGCGCCCAGCCGCACCCGGTGACGCTGGAGGTCGACCTCGGTGACCTTCACCGTGATCAGCTCGCCTTCATTGACAAGCTGATCCGGGGTCTCGACCGGCTCGTCAGTCAGCTCAGAGAGATGAAGAAACCCCACAACGTCGGGAGCAAGCTGCACGAACACACCAAAAGGAATGATCTTCGTGACCGGCCCGGTGAGGACCCGGCCGACCTGATCCGCGAACCGACTGAGTGGATCTTCCTGCAGAGCCTTCAAGGAGAGCGTGACCTGTCCGGAGCGGGTCTCGGCGGTGATCACCTCAGCGGTGATCCGTTGGCCGGCTTCGACTGCCTCTGAGGGGTGGTTGATCCAGCCCCACGTCAGGTCCGGTACCCGGATGAAGCCGGTGCACAGACCGTCCGGTTCGCCATCGACGTGAACGAAGACCCCGAAGTTGTGAACCTCGGAGACTGTCCCGGTGACGACCTGCCCTCGTTCGAACGCGAGGAGGAAGGATCGCAAGGCCGGAATCTCGCACGCCCTGGCGGAGAGGTGAAGTTGACCTTCGCGCCAACGCCCGATCTCTTCGGCGTTGATCTCCTGGCCGACCTCAAACAGCTCGCGTGGATGCTCCATCCGACGCATCGACGCTTCCTGTCGAGGAATCCGACCGATCTCAGTCGCCCCTCCTTCGGCATCTACGAGCTGCACCAGGACGTCCGCTCCGTCGAAGCCGGTGACCTTCACAGTCCTCACGGCCCCCGGCCGGAGGTGGTTGATCAGGGACTGCATGCGAAGGTCAGGGGCTGGCTCGGACATGGAGGTGAGCCTAGTCGGCACCGGTCGAACTGGTTCCAACTCTCGTGACCAGGATCCAACTAGCGTGTCACGGCTCACTAACGGACCGCTGTGCGGCACGCTCAGCTCGCCGATTCAGCCGCTCATCCGCCAAGTGAAGCGCTCAGTGTGCGACACGAAGTCGCTCCAGGTAAGTGAGTCCAGCCACGTGAAGGAGGTATCGATCGGCTGATCTTCGGGCCAGTGTCCAAGGCCCGTCCCCGCGCTCCCATGCGTCGTTGGTAACGGCGGG
>NZ_JBIAFD010000035.1:0-8881 GCF_042869095.1 Streptomyces sp. NPDC007264 | reverse complement strand
CCCGCGGAGCGGGATATGCCCCGGCAAGCCGGGGCATAGAGTGCGAATTGCGCAAGCGCAATTCGAATTCCGGCGCAAGCGCCGGAATAGAATTCCGCAAGCGGAATTCTGGCGGGGTATCAATTCGCGCAAGCGCGAATTGAGGGCATCCGCGCAAGCGCGGTTGTCGAGGCCAGCAGCAAGGGGAAGTGCATCATGCTCGCGCCTGTGTAGGGCTTGGGATTCTCGGCTACCACTCCTGCAACGGATGTGACGGACCATCGGCCTGACAGGGTGTCGGCCCCATCGCAGTGACGGGCTCCGCTGCGCTCCGCCCGAACCCTTCCCCCCACCCCGAACTACTCCCAGGTGTTTACTAATACCCTGCCGGCATACAGGACAACCGGCCATTCGCGGGCAAGATTGAGTCATGTATCACCTTGGGAGTGGAGTTGGCGCGTGAGTGATGCATCACTGGTTAGCACTGTGTAGAGTCTGGGATCAGACACCACACCCCAGCGCCGCGCACCTCTCGCCGGGATTCCCTTTCTGATTACGCGCCACATTCCGAGAAAAGGAGAACACGGGGCATGGCCGTGAAACTGCGTAACCATCAGATCGAGGCCGTTGCCGCCATTGTGCGCGGTCTGGATGTCCCGCCGGGCGGCATTCCCTTTAATGGCCTGCGCGGTCAGGTGCACGCTGCGTGTGGAACGGGAAAGACCATCATTGCGGCGGCGTCGGCGAAGCGTCTTGTCCCCAAGGGCCGCATTCTCGTGATGGTGCCGACGCTGGACCTTCTGACCCAGACGGTGCAGGCGTGGCGCGCGGCCGGGCACACGGGGCCGGCGGTTGCGGTGTGCTCGCTCCAGGACGACCCGGAGCTGTGGAACCTCAAGGTGCGCTCCACCACGAACCCTGTACAGCTGGCTCTGTGGCACGGCTCCGGGCCCGTGACCATCTTCGGGACGTACGCCTCGCTGGGGGTCCTGGCGGAGGCTTTCGAGGGCGCCTACGGCCAGCAGTTGGCCCCGATGGACCTCACGGTGGTCGATGAGGCCCACAGGACTTCGGGCTCGATGGGCAAGGCCTGGGCCGACGTCCACATCCAGGGCGTCATCCCCTCGCACCGCCGGCTGTACCTGACGGCCACGCCGCGGATCTGGGAGGAGCGGCTGAACCGCGAGGTCGCCGAAGGGGTGCGTGACCCGCTGCCGCGCGAGATAGCGGCCTCCATGGACGACGAGAAGGTCTTCGGGCCGGTCCTCTACAAGCTCTCGCTCGCGTCGGCCGTCTCGCGCGGTCTGCTGGCGCGGTACCAGATCATCGTCCTGGAGCTGAAGGACCCGGTCGTCACGCCCGAGCGGCTGATGGGCGAGGACCGGCACACCGAAGAGGTCCGCGGGCAGCGCCTCGGAGCCCTCCAGGCCGCGCTCCTGCACACCATGGCGCAGCACGGGCTCCAGACCTGCATCACCTTCCACCACCGGACGATAGAGGCACAGGCTTACGCGGAGGGCCTAGAGCGCGTCGCGGCCAAACTGCACGCCGACCAGCCGGAGAAGTATCCGGCGAAGATCTGGGCCAACTGGCTGTGCGGCGAGCACGTCCCCGAGCGCCGGCGGGAGGTCCTGGGCGGCTTCGGGACCACGGCGCGGCGGGCGGTGCTTTCGAATTGTCGCATTTTGGGCGAAGGTGTCGATATCAGAGTGGTGGACAGTGTCGCCCTCTTGGACCCCAAGGGCGCACCGCACGACATCGTCCAGGCCATCGGCCGGGCGCTCCGTCAGAAGCCGGGAGAGGGAAAACTTGCCTCTTTGATCGTGCCGGTATTTCTCCAGCCGGGAGAAAAGCCGGAAGACATGTTCACCTCGGGATCGTACCGGCCCTTGGTGAAGGTCCTTGAAGGTCTGCGCGCTCACGACGAAGAGGCAATCGAGCTGCTCGCGATCCCGCAGGAGCCGCAGAAGGACGTCGCGCAGCCGTCCGCCTATATCGGTCCGCCGCCCGAGGAAGGCGAGGAGGAATCCCGTCTGCTGCTGCGTTTCGCGTCTCCACGTGACCCGGTGATGGTCGCGGACTGGGTCAGCTTCAACGTGATCGACACCGAGAAGCAGGACTGGGCGCGCGGCTGGGCGGCGCTCAAGAAGTTCACCGAGCGTGAGCTTCACGCCCGCGTCTCATATGGGCATAAAGAGGGCCTTTACCCCCTTGGGCAGTGGGTGGCAGAACAGCGACGCGCCTACGGGGCGGGGCAGATGACCGGCCTGCGCGCCCGGCGGCTGGAGCAGTTGGGCATGGTCTGGTCGCTGGCCGATGAGCGGTTCCAGGAGAACCTGGAAGCCGCCAAGGCGTACTACGAGCAGCACTGGACCCTCTGTGCTCCGAGGTCCGCAGTGGCCCTGTCCAGACCGGTAGGACAGTGGTTGAGCAATTTGCGCCGCCCCGGTGCGCTGGACGGTCACCCCGAGTGGGAGACAGCACTCAAGGATGTCGACGAGGACTGGAACCCGTCGTGGCCGGCTGAATGGCAGCGGCACTACGCCGCCCTGCGCGAGCTGGTGGCCGACGAAGAGGGCCAGCCGGAAGTCCTGCCCGGCGTCACGGTCCACGGCATGGACATCGGCAAGTGGCTGGCCAAGCAGCGGACGTCGAAGGTCTGGCAGGCCCTGACGGACGGACAGCGCGAGCGCCTGGAGCAGCTCGGCATCACACCGCTCGCCCCGGCGCCGGAGGAACCAACAAGGGCTTCCACGACGTTCGAACGGGGCGTGACGGCCCTCGCGCAGTACAGAGCCCGCACAGGCTCTGTGAAGGTCCCCAGGGCCCACGTAGAGCGGCTGGAGGACGGGGCCGAGGTCCGGCTTGGAGTGTGGATCATGAATCAGAAAAGCCGCCGCGCGAAGCTCACCACCGACAAGCTCTCTGCACTCGCCGTGCTAGGGCTGGAATGGGCCCTGGAAGGCTAAGGAACGGGATAAATTTGTGGTTAAGCAATGCTTGCCTGGAGTGAGGGTGCAGGGTCATGGCCTCTGAGGAAGAGCTGTTCGCGTCCGTCGACGCTCTGTTGAACGAGGAGCCGCACCTCCCGCCTCCGGCGGAGCGTGCCCGGCTGCGTGAGGCCGCCGGTATCACCCAGGCCCGCCTCGCCACCGCGTTGAAAACCACGACCCAGTCAGTGAAGAACTGGGAAAACGGCCGCAGCGAGCCGAAGTCGCCGCGACTGGACGCATACCAGCGGCTGCTGAACGGATGGGCGGCGAAGTACCCCGCCCCCGGCGCGGCTCCGACAGCCTCGGTTGCCGCAACGGCGCCCGCGGCGTCTACCGAACCGGCCCCGTCCAGGGTGGAGACGGCAGATGCCCCGCAGGCTCCCGCCGTTCCGGCTGCGGCGCCGGCGCGCCCCGCCATCCGACCCGCTGCGACATCGCGGCGTCCGGCCAAGAAGAAGGCGGCGCAGCCCGCAGCCGACCCGCGCTTCCCGCACGGGCCCCTCGCGGTCCTGGACGGTGACGGCTGCGCGTACGGCGTGGACGGAATCGTGCTCGACTGCCCCGCGACCACAGTGGTGGAACTGGTGGAGTGGACGCTGCACGAGTCCGGCCTCGGAGCGCCGCGCCTCCACCGCAACGGCAAGGACAGCGACCCGCTGATCGTCCTCACTGCCGCCGCCGCCGTGAAGCTCGGGCTGCCGCAGCGCCTGGAAGGCCACGAGCAACGCCGCTCCCTGCGCCTGCAGGAGGATCACCCGGTGGTCAAGCAGGTGGTGAAGGCGAACTGGCGGCTCACCCAGCGCGGGTTCGGCCCGTGGGCACGGATCTACCGCAAGGCCCAGGGCCGCGACCGGCAGTGCGCGCAGCTCGCGATCCTGTCCTGGGACGCCCTCGATGAGCGGTCCTGGCCCGGCGTCTCGGACATGGAGCCGGCCGACATCGCCCGCGTCCTCAGCGTGTACGCCCGGCGGGTCATCACTCCGCGCGGCTCCACCGCCGTCTCCGGGCTGGAGCTGATGACTGCGCTGCGCCCGCCCACCCGCGCGGTGCGCGACGAAGTGAGCGGGAACTGGGTGCCCGGCCACAACCCCGGCTCGCTGGGCACTGAGCCGATGGACCCGGCGCCGCCGGAGGCCACCCCCGAGCACCCGGTCGTCGTGAACTCCGGCTGGACCGGCGGGTTCCTGAACGAAGAGGCGTACCAGTGGGTGCGGTCGGTGGACCTGCTCACCGATGAGGAGTGCACGCTGCCCTTCGCGGTCGGCCTGGACCTCAACACCGCGTTCCTCGCGGCCGCGGCCCGCCTGGTCGTCGGCCTGTCCGCCCCCGACCACTTCGTGGGCCCGAAGTTCAACCCGAAGATCCCCGGAAGCTGGCTGGTCGACCTGTCCCACGTCGAGGTGGACCCGCGTCTGCCCTCGCCCTTCACGCCGGACGGCACCCGGCCGACCGGCCCGGCCTGGTACCAGACACACACCGTCGCCTACGCCCAGGAACTCGGCTACAACGTGGCTCCCCTCGAGGGGTACCTGCGCCGCGAGACCGGCGCGTACCTGGACCCGTGGCACGACCGCCTCAAGAACGCCTACGTCGACACCCTCGCCGACCTCGGCGTCACCACGGACCTGGACGACCGCGCCTTCCTCGCGGCGATGGAGCGGCACAAGGACACCGACCCGGCGATGGCGGCCGTCCTGGCCGCCATCAAGGCCACCGTCAAGGGCGGCATCGGCAAGCTCCGCGAGCGCCCGCAGGGCAGGAAGTACAAGGAGGGCGAGCCGTGGCCGGCCCTTCAGCGGCCGACCTGGCGCCCCGACATCCGCGCCGCCGTCATCAGCAAGGCCCGGGTCAACATGCACCGCAAACTGCGCAACATGGCGGCGATGACGGGCCTGTACCCGCTCGCCGTGCTGTCCGACTGCGTCGTCTACCCCTCACCGGGTGCGAGCCCGCTGGACTTCCTCCCCTACGCGGCGTCCGGCAAGCCCCAGCCCGGAGGCTTCCGCCTCGGCCCCACACCTGGCCTGGCGAAGCTTGAGGGCGTCCAGTCGATGCTGTGGGCGGTCGACCTCATGGAACAGGGCCTCAACCCCGCCCGCCACGTCAAAGGCGGCGACGCCGTCCTGGACGAAGGCGAGTAGACGCTGTGGGAGAGATCGACGACGCCATCGAACGCGCGGACCGGGAGGGCTTCACCCGCCAGCCGCCCAAGACACTCCAGGCCCGCATCAACTTCCTGATGAAGCAGCTCAAGACGACCAAAGCCGTTGCCCAGGAGATCGGGGTCAGCCAGCGGTCGGTGGAGCGCTACCGCAAGGGCGAACGCAAGCACCCGCCCCAGGCCATCGCCGAACGGATCGACGCGGCCGTACGGGCCCGCTGGCAGCCCCAGGTCCGCACACGCCGCCGCAAGCAGGCCACCACCACCACGGGCATCACGGTGGAGACGAGGGCCAGGTTCGGCTACACCGCACCCGTCGGCACAACCGACGACGGACGCTTCCGGCGACTGACCGTGCACCTCCCCCCGGCGTATGCGCAGCGTCTGTTCAACGCCCGTGACGCCGGAGCCAGCGACCAGCAGATGCGCCAGATCATCGCCGAAGGATTCAAAGAGATCTACTTCCAAGACGGCGGAGCCCGCGCCCTGGGACTCTCCGACGTCACCCTCAACGACATCGACTACCTCGACCTCGACTACTGACCCCGGCAGCGACCGCAGGCCCAGCACCTGCTCGTCTGAGCCGAGGCACGGTAGTTGTGACCAAGGCAGGCGTGCTGTCACCAGGGCCACCGGACGGCACTGGGCAGCGTTCTGGACCGCGGTGCAGTCTCAGCTGTCCAGCCCGACTTCCCACTTGCGTCGGCGCAGCACATGGTCGCTGAAGAGGTGTCGGCTCCGGTCGAGCAGTTCACCCACCTCGGCGTCGCCTCGCTGTCCGTCCGGCGACGGATGCCAGCGCTGCACTGATTGCGCGGCCCAGGCGCGCAGCTTCATATCCGGGTCTTCGAACAGGCCGACCGCCGCCCGTAGCGCCACGATGCCGCCGCGTGCGTCGAGCAGCCGGAATGCGCCGACGCGGACGTGCCGCGGCCGCTCGGAGCTGGTGCGCTCCAATAGCCAGTCGGCGGGCAGTTCCTTGGCCGAGGGCAGCAGGGCGGTGGCGGTCTCACGGACGACACCGGAGGCAGGGTCGTCGAGGAGCGGCCGCAACTGTTTCGCATCCGCGCAGTCCAGTGCCCGCAGCCCTGCCACCGCTCGCGCCCGCACTCCGGCCGCCGGGTGCACGAGCAGAGGCCGCAGCAGCCCGGCGTCCGCGCGGTTTCCGCACTCGGCCAGCCCGATGACCGCACCGGGCGGCAAATCGGGGTCGTCCGGTGTCGTGCACCGCTCCCGGTACCAGACCGCCGGGTCAACACCCTGCTGTCGTACGACATACCGGGCACAAGCACGCACGAGCGCGGAACGGTCGCTGAGAAACGGCTCCGCCTGCTCTGCCCGCCCCGCCCGTCTCAGCGCGGTAACGCCGGCCGAACGGGTACGCGGGTTGCGTGCGGACAGCAGTGGAGGCAGCACACCCTCGTAGGCATCCTCATCCCCCAGAGCCGTGAGCGCCGCTGTGGCACACAGGTCCTGGACCACGGTGTCCTGGTCCCCGGCGGCCGCGCGGGCCAGCTCAGCGGGATGGAGCAGTTGGCCCTCGATGGCAAGCCGGTACGCGAAGCGGCGGACGATGCGGTCGGGGTCGGCGAAGAGAACAGCGAGCTGCCCGTGGGATGCCTGTCGCAGGATCTGGCCGAGCACATCGACGCCGAAGGCACCTCTGTCGCGGCGGCCGACGCGGAGGATGAGCGGCGCGAGGTCGAGGGCAGAGTCCACGTTCAGGGCCTCGCGCAGCAGCTGCCGGGCGTGCTCGCGCACTGGGCCGACCCAATCGGCGCAGCGGATCACGACCAACGGCAGCAGACCGGGGTATCGGACCGACTGACGCACCGCATCCTGACGGATCCGCCCGTCGCGGTGGCAGAGGGCGAGTGCGAGCCGAGACTCGCCGAGCTGAGTCAGGTCGGCGGGCAGTGGGGCGGAGTGCTCCCACCCCGGCAGGAACTCCGGGCGGTGCCAGGCCACCTCACGCACTCCTGCGTCCAGCGCGAGCCAGTCAGCGGGGTCGGCGACATCAAGCGTGCTGTGAAGCGGCGTACCTCCCGCGAGCCGCGTCGCTGCCGCTGTCCCGTCCTCGATGTCGTCAAGCATTCCCGCCCCTCCAGCAGTTGTACCAGGTGATCGTAGGGGCGGGGTTCGCGTAGGGCGCAGGAAATATGGCCCGTGATCGCCAAGGCCGCCGCCCGGCACCCTGCTGCCGGGCCTTGACCCGGAATCTTGGACACGGGCTATGCAGCTTGGGCCAGGCTAGTTGACGTTGTGTCGAGTGCTGTCTCGTAGGCGATGGGACTGCGTTGTCCGAGGCGGGAGTGTCGGCGTCGGGTGTTGTAGCGGTTGAGCCAGCGGAACGCGTCGAGACGGGCCTCGTGTTCGCTGGACCAGCGCTTCCGGCCCTGAAGCGTCTCGCGTTTGAACGTCGCATTGAAGGACTCGGCGAGCGCGTTGTCCGCCGAACTGCCGATCGCGCTCATGGACTGGCGGACGCCGGCCTGGCGGCAGGCGTCGGCGAAGGCCCGGCTGGTGTACTGGGCCCCGTGGTCGGTGTGCATGAGCGCCCCGGCGAGGCTGCCGCGGGTCCGTTCGGCGGCGGACAGGGCGTCGGTGACGAGGTCGGTGCGCATGTGGTCCGCGATCGCCCAGCCGGCCAGGCGGCGTGAGGCGAGGTCAATGACGGTGGCCAAATACAGGAACTTCCCGCCGTCCAGCGGGAGATAGGTGATGTCGCCGACGTACTTCGTGTTCAGCTCGCTTGCCGTGAAGTCGCGGCCGATGAGATCCGGGGCCTTCGCCGCGGCCGGGTCCAGGACAGTGGTGCGGTGTCTGCGGCGCAAGCGCACGCCCGTCAGGCCGGCGCCCCGCATCACCCGCGCGATCCGCTTGTGGTTGATGCGCTCGCCCGCCTCGCGGAGCTCGGCCGTGATCCTGGGGACGCCATAGGTGCCGTCCGACTCGCGGTGCACGGCCCGTATCCGGGTGGCGAGGCGGGCGTCGGCTTCCTGCCGGGCGGCCCGGTCCGCGGCCGTCCGACGCCAGTAGTAGAAGCTGGAACGGGCGATGCCCAGGATGGTGTACAGCCGCTTCACGCCGTAACGGCGCTGATGGTCTGCGACGAACTGGAAGCGGTTCACCAGCGCGTCTCCCCGGCGAAATACTTCGCCGCCTTCCGCAGGATCTCGCGCTCTTCCTCCAGCTCACGGACCTTCTTGCGCAGAGCGGCGTTCTCCGCCTCCAGCGGTGTCGGCGGCTCGGTCGGCACCTCCGCCCGGCGCCCCCGGGGCCGACTTGCTCCAGCCGCTCGGACCCAGTTCCGAAAGGTCTCGGGGTTGATCCCCAGATCGACGGCGACCTGCCTGATCGTCGCCTCGGGCCGCGACTGGTACAGCGCGACCGCGTCCGCCTTGAACTGCGGCGGATAGTTCTTCATGACCACGAGATGTCCGTTCTCAGATCCTCAGGATCCAGTGTCTCGTGTGTCCAGGATCAAGGGTCAAGGCCCGCCCACCAGAAGCCGAACGCGGTGACATAGCCCCTGCTTCGCTTGCCGCTGGTGACAGGTAGCGCACCGCATCGGTGACAACCACCATGCTTTGTCCCACTGAAGCCGCAGCCAGCCGATGCCGGTGGTGACAACTATCGTGCTTCGGCACAGTTGTGGTCGGGTAGCCGGAGACCATTGCTGATCCCCGGCCCCCTCAGAACCGGACGTGCGGGCTTTCCTCGCATCCGGCTCAAGCAAGCCACGAGG
>NZ_JBIAFD010000034.1:0-24616 GCF_042869095.1 Streptomyces sp. NPDC007264 | reverse complement strand
TCGTCCTCGGCGACAAGACCCCCGCCGAGGCCATGAGAGAATGCCTCGCAGGCCCATTGATCAGCTGATTCGCGACCACTGCTGGAAACCGCCCGGTGTCCTCGACCTGGAAAATCCAGCCGCGGGCGTCAATGGGCCTGCTCGTGCCTGCCATGGGGCGGGCCTCCTTACGGGGTGTCGGTGGGGCCGGTCACGTCGAGGTCGAAATTCACGACGTGCTCGTGCCGGCCGGTGCTGTCGGTCCCCATCGGGGCCGGGGTGCCGCGGGCCGCGGCGAGGACTAGGTGTGTGCCGTCGGGCAGCTCGACGCCGGCGAGGCCGTGCAGCGCGCGGTACAGGGCCGTACAGCGGGTGCGGGAGACGCGAGGGTCGGCGGTGCCGCGTACGCGCACCTGTAGGCGGGGGGTGTCGGCGTCGTCGCGGGTCTGCGGCGGGGTGCCGTCGTACAGGGACAGGGCGACGGCCTGGTCGGGGCCGGGCGGCATCGTCTCGACGAACGTGTCGCCGGCGAGGCCGGTCGGGTCGTAGGTGAGCAGGTCGCGGCCGTGCAGATACCGGGCGAGGCCGTCGAGCAGGTCAGCCACGGAGCGACCTCCGCACCTGGGCCGCGATGATCTCCTCGACGGCCCCGGCCTCCTCGGTCAAGGGGTCTTCGAGGAACTTCGCGGTGCGCCCGGAGTCGTGCCGCAAGGTCATGTCCTCGTGCTGGCGGACGGCGTACGGCGTGTCGAAACTGACGCCGGCCGTCAGGGACGACTCGTCGACGGATGCGACTCCGGAGCGTTCGAGGGTGCCCTCTTCGATCGGCACGCGGGCGCGGGCGCGTTCGAGCACATGCTCGGCGGCGAGGCGTAGGCCGCGGACGGCGCCGGCGCGGGTGCCGCGGACGGCGGCGGCGGTGTTCCACGTGAGGCGGGCGCGGGCGGTCACTCGCACATCACCTCCGTACAGGCGGGCACGGGCAGTCCCGGCGCGGTGTGGTGGGCGACGCTGATTGCCGTGGTGGTTCGGCCGTCATGCAGGGTGAGGCGGGAGCGGGCCGGACAGTCGAGGTCCGGGCCGGCGATCACCTGGGCCGTGCTGAGTACCTGGGCGCCGGTGCTGTCCCGGGTGACCTTGCGGGCCCCGGACACCAGGGCGGGCACGTCGGCGACGGGCGGCCCGTACTGCGGCCCGTACGCGCCGTCGCCGAGATACGGCTCGACGGTGACCCGGTGGCGGAGCAGGTAGGCGGGGACCCTCACCAGATCACCCCCGGGAGCAGGCCGGCGCGGCGGAGCGCGCGGTGTGCGCGGGGGGCGAGGTCGAGGTCGCCGACGGCGGCCGGGGCGTCCCGACGGTCGCCGAGCGACACGGGGCCGATAGAGACGCTGCCCCATCGGCCGGCCGCTCCGGTGCCGTCGTCGCCCGTGGCGAGCTGGTACTCGACCTGCGCGCACGTGGCGTCCGCGAGGGCCTGCACGACGGCCGGGTCGGTCGCCATGCCGGCCGCGTCCGTGGCGTAGACGGCGCACAACAGGGCATCGTCGACGTCCTCGGACGCGCGGGCGAGCAGGCGCTCGGCGCCCTCCGGTGCTGGCTGCCCGGTCCACGCGCTCAGTTGTTCGGGCGTCGCGTAGATCCGGGGCACGGCCTAGTCCTCCTTCTTGGTCCGGGAACGCGAACGCCCCGCGGGCTTGTCGGCCTGCGGGGCGTCGGTCTCGGTCTCCGTGCCGTCCGGATCGTCGTCCGGCGGCTGGTGGTAGCGGCGCAGCATCACGGCGGTGCCCTCCTTCCTGATCAGGTGGTGGCGAGGGTGCCGACCGCGACGCCCTTGTCGTCCAGTCGCTTGACGGCGTAGTGCAGGGTCGTGGTCACGACGTTGGAGCGCGCCAGGATGTCGCGGTCGGACTCGACCAGCGGCCGGCGCTTGTAGAGCAGGCCGAGCGCGCCGTTCTTCATGAGCAGGAACTTGCCCGCGGCGACGCGGTTCGTCAGGAAGACGGACACGCCACCGATACGGCCGATGCTGCCGGTCACCGCGGCGGACGCGCCGTTGCCGAGCTTGGCGGCGTTCACGAACTGGTCGTCGGCGAGCGCGTCGGCGTACTGCGCGCTGTTCAGGTACAGGCCGGCGAAGTCGGACGGCTCCCACTCGTCGCCGAACATGGCGATCGTGGGGACGACGGCGCCGAGCCACGAGAACTTTGTGACGCCGGCGCCCGCGTTGAAGCGGAGCGGGTTCGCTCCGCCGAGCGCGGTCTCGTCGGCCTGGGCCTGGGTGATCAGGTCGGCGTCGACCTTGCGGGCGGCCAGTACGCCGAACTGCCGGCGGGCCTCGGCCTCCGGGTCGCCGAGACTGACCAGCTTGGCCTTGTCGGTGATCTCGACGGCCTTACCGACCTCCTTGATCACGGCCTTGGCCGAGCTGGTCGACATGGCCACGGGGGTCATGGGGGTTGCCTCGTCGAGTTCGTCGAGGTCGCCGAGCGCACCCCACTTCGGAAACTCGATCTCCTCGCCGGGGGCACCCTCAAGGGTGTTGTCCTCGACGACGGCGGACGATCCGGCGACGCGGACCTTCCCGACGAACTGGGCCTGTGCCATGTCGCCCCAGACCTCGGGGACGATCATCGCGGCACTGGTGGTCTTGGCCATGGGTGTCAGTGCTCACTCTCTCCGGCGCGGTCGCCGGGCGGTTGGGGGCCCGGCGCGTTCGCCGGGCGGGTTACGCGCCGGCGAGTCGCCGGTACGTCTCGGGGTCGGACTGGTGGAGGTCGACGCGCTCGGCGTACGACATGGCGGCGAACTGCTCGGCCGTGACGGCTCCGGGGCCCGGGGTGCCGAAGTCGGCGCCACCCTTCGGCGCGGTCTGCGGGACCGCGGCGAGGTGCTGGTGAGTGGTGAGCACGCCCTCGATCGCCTGCTTCACCGCGGCGGGGTCGGCCGGGTTGATGGCGGCGAGCGCGCGCATGGCGGCCTGCGAGTCGAGCAGGCGGGCGACGTCGGCGCCCGCGGCCGGGGCGGCGGCGATCACGGCCGTCTGCAAGGCGAGCTGCTGCGCTGCGCCCTGTCCGTCGGTCACGGCTCGCTGCGCCCACTGCGGGAGTCGGGCGACGTCGCCGTCGGCCGCGGGCGCCGGCTGCTGTGGGGCGGGCGCGGGGGCCTGGGGCGCGGCCGGCGGCTGGGGCTGGGCGGCCTGGTAGCGGGTGCGGTAGTCCGCGGCTTCGGCGCGGGTGTCCCGGATGATCTTCTGGGCCCACTCGGGAAGCGACGCGACGTCCTGCGGCTCGCCCCCCGGTGCGGCCGGGGTCTGCGGTGCGGGAGTCTGCGGGGCGCCCTGCTGCGGGGCGGGCGCGGGCGCCTGGGGCGTCTGCGGCTGCTGCGGGGCCTGGGGCACCTGGGGCGTCTGCGGGGCGCCCTGCGGGGCAGTCTGCGGCGCGGCCGGGGCGGCGGGAGCGGCGGGGGTGGGAGTCGACACGGGGTCCTCCTGAGACGGTGTCAGGGGCCGTGCGCGCCTGGCGCCGGCCGGATGCGGGCAACGAAAAGGGGGCCCGCTCCTGGCGGGCCCCCTCCGGGGTGGTGCTCGGTGTTCAGCTAGTCGGCGACGTCCTGGTCGACGTCGTCGGCGACGGGTCGCGCGCGGGCGTATCCGCGTATCCACGCGGTCCGCAGCGTCGACGATCCGGGGTGCGGGCACACGGTCGGTGGGTCGCCCCGCTCGCCGGCCTCGCGGCCGTCGGCGGTGGCTTTCACGATGTCCTCGCGCGCGCCCATGGGGTCACCTCTTGTTCTGCTGGTCGGACTCGTTCTTACGGGCGCCGTCGGCCCATCGCTGGGCCTTGCCGGTCACCTGCTCGATGAACTCGGCCTGTGTGAGGCGCCCGTGTTCGGCCCACCACTCTTTCAGCTCGTCCGACGCGCGCGCGTACGCGATGCGGGCCGGACCGCTGAACAGCGTTGCCGGGTTGTGCCCGGCGGCTTGGGCGGCCTTGTTGAGCAGGTACCCGTTTGTGGCGTCCTCGGCGGCGAGGTACTGCCGATACACGTACTCGTCATACAGGGCGCGGGCCTCACGGCGGGTGATCTTGTGCCGCTCGTCGTGGTCGCCGTCGTCCCGGTACAGGCGGGCGGCGGCCCGTTTCAGGTCGTCCCAGAACGACGCGTCGGCGGCCGGCGGCGGGGTGCCGTCGAGGGCGCCCCACGCGTCCGGGTCCGGGGTGCGCTCGCCCATGGTCTCGGCGAGGGCGTCGCGGTCGGCGAGCAGGTCGTCGACGGCGTTCCCGGTCGTGGCCGGGGGCGGTAGCTCGATCCGGTCGCGCCGGTCCATCTCGCCGGCGATACGCAACAGCTCGCGCTCGTCGGCGTACTGCATGGCCCATGCGAGGTCGTCGTCGCCGGCGGCGGCGAGGTCGTCGAGCAGGTTCCCGCCGGGGAACAGGCGGCCGAGCAGGTCGCGGCGCGCGGCCTCCGCGGCGATCGCTGCGCCCTCGGGACCGTCGCCGGCGGCCCGGTATCGGGCGGCGAGCTGTTCGTCGGACAGACCGACCAGGTCGGGCCGGACGTCGGGGAGTTGCCCGGCGCGGTCGCGTCGGTCGGTCTCGGCCATGATCCGCACACGGTCGCGGTCGTCGACGTGCGACCACACGCGGGCGAGGTCGTCGTCAGACAGGCCGAGCAGGTCCTCGGCTAGACGTCCGCCGGGGGCGGCGCGGTCGAGCAGGGCCTCGGTATCGCGGCGGTCGGCCTCGGCCTCGATCCGACGGCGGGCGCGGTCGTCGAGCGGCGTCCGCAGCGCGGCGGCGAGCTGGTCGTCGTCCATCTCGCGCAACGTGCGTTCGTCGCCGGACCACACGCGGGCGCGCTCGACCTGCTCGGGCGCAAGCGGCGGGCGCTTCTCGGGGAGGTTCCCCGCCCCGGGCTGCTCGCGGTGCCTGAGCCTGCGCAAGTCGGGATGGTCGGCGAGGTGCTGGCGCATGTTGCCCTGCCACGCCCGCACCTTGGCGGCGGCGGCGCGCTTCTCGGCCGGGCTGGTGGCGACGGCCTCGCGGCGCTTCCACTTGCGTATGTTCCGCTCGATGGCGCGCTGTCGCTGGCCGGCCTCGTACCCGTCTGGGTCCGGCTCGGCGTCCTCCACCGTGGTCAGACCCGGGGTGTACGCGGACACGCTGTGCCGGCAGTTGGGGTGTTGCAGCCCTCGGGCGCGCGCTTCGTCGAGGCTGCCGGCGACGTCCACGCGGACCATGCGGCCGTCCTCGACGGCGTGCTCGACCTCGACTGTCCGCGGCCCGGACGGGCCACCGATCGTCAGTACGGTGCGCTCCCACGGTCGGCAGAGCGGGCACTCGCGCGGCGAGTTGGAGACGACGACCAGGTCGACGCCGTGCTCGGCGAGCGTGCGCATGTGCGCTTCGGTCGCGGCCCGCGCGGTCGCCGTCCGTACGGCCATCTCGGCGTACGAGGGAAGCGACCAGCGGCGGCCGGCCTTGTCGACGAACGCCCGGATACCGGCGTCGGCGAACTGGCGCAGCGCGTCTTGCACGGCCTGCCGGCGGGTGCCGGTGCCGAGCAGGGGCGTAGCGGCGACGCGGGAGACGACGGCGCGGAAGGTGTCGACGACGGCCCGCAGGATGCCGCGGTGCGTCGCGGTGACGACGTCGACGGCTTCCTGTGCGAGGCGGTCGACGGCCTGCGCGTTCGGCAAGCGGTCGTCGACCAGGCGGCGGGCGTCATCGGACAGGGCGCCGACTTCGGCGACCGCGGACCGGTGCCCGACGTTGTACGCCTCGGCGACCGCGTCGAACACTTCGAGGGTGGTCGCCTTGGCCAACTCGTCGACGACGGCCTGTGAGGCGCGGCGCACCTGCTGCACGGCGGCGAGTTTGGCCTCGACCCACCCGGGCGCTTCGAGGCCGGCGGCGAGCTGGCGCGCGATGATGCCCAACAGCCGTTCCTCGGCGCCGGCGTACAGGTCGCGCGTCGTCGAGGCCAGATCCTCAACCATGCCCGGGTGAATCGGCACGGCTCACCCCCTGGTCGTCCTACGCGGCGAGGGGGTACGTCCCGCCGGGGTCGGCCATGTCCGCGGCGCCGGTCTCGCGCAGGATCGCGGCGACCTCGGCGTCGACCTGTCCGTCTTCCCATTCGGGGTGCAGCCATCGGACCTTGGTCGCGGTCGATACGGCCCCGGCGCGCTGCAACAGTTCGAGCGTGGTTGCCGTGTTCTGCTCGGACTCTGCGACCCCGTCGCCGAACGCCACCGTCGGGCGCTCGGGTGTGATGCGCTGCCCGAAGTGCACGGCGTCGAGCTGCAACTGAACGTGCAGGCTGTGCGCGAGGGGGTTCCGCCAATACCCGGCCTTCTTCTTCCGGGTCACCATGGACCGGGCGTCGCGGCTGTCGACCTCGGTCGCGGTGATCGGCTGTCCTCCGCCGTCGAGGCCGAACGACTGGGCGCTGTAGCCGGCGGACTGGGCGGCCTGCCGCATGAGCGCTTCGGCGCTGCGCTGGTGCTCGTCAACTCGGATTTCGAACTGGTTCAGCGTGATGCCGTTGCCCTCGGTGGGCGGCATGCGCAGCGAGTGCCAGACCTCGCGGTCGTCGTCGAACGACGCTCCCTGTCCGGCCCCGTAGTCACGGAGGTATCCGTCAGGGACGATCAGCCGGGCGCGGGCGAGGCGGATGTCGCGCATCCATGACGTCCACACGTCGTCAAGCGAGGCGAACAGGTCGCGGATGCCTTGGAAGTCGCTACGCCCCATGGGGCTTGCCCGGTGCAGCCGGTTGGGCCCGATGTTCGGTACGTAGCTGATCGTCAGGTCGCGGATGCCCGTGTCGACACTGACCCCGTCCGGGCCGAGACTTCCGACCAGGTCGGCCGTCTCGGGGTGCTCGGACAGGGGAACGGCACGCCCCAGGTTGTCGGCGGTGCCCACGTACAGGCCGTGCAGGATGCGCCCGACCTCGTGCCGCTCGACGTGGCGAAAGATCGTCGAGGCGGTCGAACCGGGGAGGTCACGCCACAAAGTGGCGGCGCGCAGCATCCCCCATCGGAACTCGGGGGCGACGTTGTCGGGCTGCACGACGGACAGGATCGGCCGGTCGACTAGGTCGCGGTCCCACGTGGAACGCAGGTAGACCCCGGACAGGGCGGAACCCTGCTCGGCTCCGCCGTGCAAGATCTGCTGCAACTGCCCTTCGTCGACCAGGACGTCGAGGCGTTCCTGTGTCGTCTTGTCCGTGACCTTGATCGTCGGCATGTCGCCGAACAGCAGGTCGGCGGACGTCGAGGCGATATCCGACGGCATCGGCACGTGCAGCCGATGCCGGGTCCGGCGCGGCTGCTCGCGGCGACGGTTCCACGGGCCCCGGCGGTGCTGCGCGGTGTCCTCCTCGCCGCACGCGCGGGCGATCCGGCGGCGGTCCCCGGAGTACCAGGCGTCATCGGTGCGCATCTCGGCGTAATACGGGGCCCACTGCGGGGGCGGCCACGCTGCGCCGGCGTCAGGAAGTGCCATCGGTGCTCACCTCCTGGTCGTCGTCTTCGTCGGGCGGGGAGTCGGCGGCGGCGACCAGGGCGTCGGCGAGGTCGCGCAGCGCGTCGGCGACCTGCGGCCATGTGGGCTTGCCTGTGTCGAGTTGGATCGTTCCGACTTCGGCCACGTGGCCGGCGACGTCGAGCCGTACGGGGAGGTGCAGCACGGTGGACAGGGGCGGGGTGGATGCCACGGCGGCGACCTCCTAGGCGGCTTGGGCGAGTAGGTGCCGCCACTCGTGGGCGGTCGAGTGGATCACGTAGCGCAGCGCGTCGACGGAATGGTCGTCGACCTTCAACGGGGCGTCCTCGCCGCGCTCGCTCGCCTTGGGGTCCCATGAGTAGCCGGGCAGTTCGCCGAGCAGTCCCTCGCAGGACCGATGCACGAACAGCAGGTCGGCGGCGAACAGGGCGGCCACGGACCGGATGCCGTCGGCGACCGTGTTGTCGGCGCGCGCTACGCCCTGGTGGTCGTCGTGCCAAAGCTGGGTGCTGAACGACTTCGCGCTCGGGTCAACGAACGTCCACTCGGGCATCACGCCCTTGCCGGCCCCGGGGCCCGCGTCGGGCGGCCGGTAGTCGGCAAGCCACTTCCGGACGGCGGCGCTGTACTGCGCGTCGGTCATGGACCGGTGCGCGGTGCGGGAGTCGAATCGCCACTCGGCGACGGCGTACAGGCGGTCGTCGTCGCCCATGCCGAGCAGGACGGCCGAGAACGGGTTCGTCGTGCCGTAGTCGATTCCGAGGAAGTGCCGTCGCATCACGGGCAGTTGGTCGACGACGTGCCGGTCTTCGTCCCACTCGCTGTAGATGGCGCCCTCTGCGACGACCCATGCGCCCTCGATCATGCGCTTTCGCCACAGACCGGTGTACTCCGCGGCGAGCGCTGCGACGTACTCGGGCGACAAGCTGGGGTTGTCCGCCAACTTGAAGTGCCACGCCCGCATGTCCAGTTCGGCGAGGCGGTCGAGGTATCCGACCTTCAACCAATGGCGCGGCGAGTCGGGGTTCGTCGTGGCGTACAGGCGCGCGCCAGGCACGGACAGGCGGGCGAGTAGCTGCGTCCAAAACGCCTCGGGCAACAGGGTTGCCTCGTCGACGTAGGCGAGCTGGGCGGTAAGGCCACGTAGCCGGCCCTCGGCGCGCGCGTCGGCGGCGCCGATCAGGTGGACGGTGCGCCCCAGAATCACGGCCGTCGTGGCGCCCCGGGTGTGCACGATGTGCCGGGCGAGGGGCCCGAACAACGCGCGGTCCTGTAGAGGCTCCAACACGTTGCGCTCGATCGTCTGGAGCGACCGACCGACCACGATGATCAGGCCGGATGGTCCGGCCGTGGCGACGGCGATCACGAACGCCAGTAGCGAGGCGATCGTCTTCCCGGACCGAACGGACCCGTGCCACAGGTTGATACGGGCGGTCGCCTGCCCGATGCTGCGGAGTTGCTTACGGGACAGGGGCAACCGGTCGAGGTCGAGCAACGCGGCTCACCCCCCCCGGCGGCGCCCCCGTCGTCGTCGTGGGCCTGGTCGTCGTTGGCGGCCTGCGTCAGTGCCTCGCCGAGCGCGCCCAACATGCTGCGCACCTGCTCGGCGTTCTCTCCGCCCTCGGCCGGGGCGAGGCGCAGCGAGGTACCGACGGCGGTCTGTACCGACGCGATGATCTGGCGTTGGTCGACGAACCGCGGCTGTTCGAGGTTGACGTGTTGCCAGTGCCCCTCTTTGCCGGCGAACTCGCCGTAGATGGTCGGCGACCAGAGCTGTCCTCGTAGGCGCTCGGCGTCGGCCTGTAGCGCGAGGGCGAGGGCGGCGCGGCGCGCGGCGAGGTCGGCGGTACGGACTCGGGTCGCGGCCTCGACCTGCGGGGCGCGGTCGAACGAGAGGGGCGGGTCGAACGCGGCGGCGATCTTCGACACGGTCGAGGGCGACCGGTTGATCTCCCGGGCGATCTCGTTCCGGCTCTTGTCCTGCGCGTGCAGCTCGCGGACGCGCCGGCGGTCCTGGTCGGTGATGGGGCGGGCCATGGCTCACCCCCTGCTCGGTCTACGCGTTCAGCTCGACGCGGTGCCGTACGGCCTCGGCGGCGAGCGACCACGCGTTCTGTACGGGGCGGGTCAGCTCGACCCACGGGGGCAGTTCCTCGCCGCTTACGGACCGGTTCTCTACGGCCGTCGCGTACGCCTCGTAGGCGTCCTGGCCGAGTCGGGCGGTGTCGGGGCGAACCTTGAAGATCACGCGGAGCCTCCCGGATGAGGGCATGAAAAAACGCCCCGCGGCGGTGGGCCTGCGGGGCGTCGTGGTCGTCTGTCTCCGGGCACGCCGAAGACGCGGCCAACAATAGGTCACGGAAAGGTCACGGCGCAACTCGCGCGCGTGGGCGGGCCCGCGACCGGTCGGCGCGGCTGCTGACGGTGGCGCCCCGCCTGCCGACGATCGGGCGGGCGGGGCGCCGTGCTGCTGCTCGCGCGTCGGCTATGGGCGGACGGGCGGTCGGCCGGCCTGCTGACGCTGCGGCGGCCGGGGCGGCTGCTGCTGCCGACGGCCGTCATCAGTCCTGGTCAAGCTGCTGCCAAGCGTCCACGTGGGGCCGTTGTGGTCAACGGTCGGGAGGGATGGCGGGCCGACGAACGGCGGCTTCTCCATGAACTTGTACGGGCCGAGCGTCGGCGCGGTGCCGACGGGAACGATCTCGTAGTGCCACGCGGTCCGGTACATGTTCGCCACGATGCCGACGGCCGTCCGCATGGCGGTCGTCAGGTCGTCGCCGGTCTCCATGAGAACGGCGAGGTCTCGGGCGAACTCCTCGTCGAGGCGGACGGACGGTCGGGTGCCGGCGATCGGCTGGGCGCGGCGCTGGGTACTCTGCGGGGTAGCCATTGGGGTTGGGTCGCTCCTTCTCTGTGGTGAGGGCCCGCCCATACGGTTTGTGAGGAACCGGGCGGGCCCGCTCTGTGTGCGGGCCTACGGGGTGGCGAGGCGCTGTTTTTCCTCGCGGATGAACTGAGTGATCCGGCTCGCGGTGTATCCGGTCTCGGCGGCGATCCGGTCGGGGCTCATGCCCTTCACGCGGGCGGCGAGGGCGATCCGGCCCATGGCGGCCTGCACGGCGGCGGTGGCCATGCGTAGGGCTCGCACGTCTTCGAGGTGGAAGTCTTCGGCGAGGTTGTCGAGGAATTGGTCGAGGGCGCGGGGGTCGTCGCTGGCGAGTGCCGCCTCGTACTCGTTGGTGAGGCCGTGCACGTCCTCGTAGGGGGCGAGGTCGTACGGGTTGGGGTCGCCCTTGGCGGCGCGGGCGGCGGCCGTCTCGCGCTCGTACTTGTTGAACAGGCCGAGCATGTCGGCGAGCAGGCGGTCGCTGGCCGTTTCGGGCGGCGGCTGCTCGCTGGGGGTCTGCTCGTTGCTCATCTGCGGTGCTCCTGTCGGGTCGGGGCCCGCCCCCGTGCGAGGGCGGGCCGGTCGGGACGGGTCAGAACGGGGGCTCGCCGTCGAGATCGGTCACGGCGGCGGACGCGTCGAGGGCGCGGTCGTACTGGGCGCTGATCTTGGCGGCGCGACGGGCCCGGTCGAGGGGCGTCGGGCGCGGCCGGGGCCGGCACGCGTCGTGCCAGTCGGTACCGGTGGGAATCCGGTAGCCGCACCCTTCGCAGCGTGCCGCGAACTGGGCGTCGCGGTGGGCGTGGGGGCCGTGCTCGCAAGGAACCACCTGAACATCCTTGCTGCCCGTGTAGCGCAGCGCGTCGGCGCGGTCCTGCGCCTCGCGGCGGCCGAGTCCGCACATGATCAGACCTTGCCACTCGCCACGGATCACAACGCGGTGCGTCACGGCCCACATCTGCACGGGCGGGAGCGCGAGGGGCTGGCGCTGCTCGGGGGCGAACAGGGCGGGGTACTCGCGGGCGAGGTAGGCGTCGACCGACGCGCGGGTGACCTCCGGGGCGACGACGTCGGCGCGCTCGACCTTGACCTCGACGGCTGCCGGCGCGGCGGCGCGGTCGTCGAACAGGGCGCCCTGTTCCGCGGGGCGCTCGACGTCGAACAGGGTGTCGGCGGCCGGCTGCTCGCCGATCCATGAGCCTTGCCACGTGCCGGCCGTGGCGTCGGCCTCCGTGACCAACTGGGCGGCGTACAGCGCTTCGGCGTCCTCGACGGTCTCGACGGCGGCCTCGACCTGCTCGGCGTACTCGACGGCGTCGACGGCGCGCGTGGTGTGGGCGAACTGCTCGGCGACCTCGACCTCGACGGCGTCGAGCTGCTGCTCGGTGGCGAGGGTGAACCCCTGCTCGCGGGCGATCTCCTCGGCGGCCTCGATGCTGGCGACGTACTGGCCGTCGTCGAGGGTGCGCGGGTCGCCCTCGATGCCGTGCAGCTCGCCGCGCTCGGCGGTGATGGCGGCCGGCCACGCGCTACGGAGGAAACCGACGACGCCCTCGCGCTCGACGACCAGAACGTCGCCGTCGCGGATGTCGTCGCCGCACTGGGTGCGGTTGTACGCGTCTTCGGTGCTGTCGAACTTGTGGACCATGAGGGCGGGCGCGTTGCCCGCGCGGGTGATCCACAGGCGGGCAGCGTCGCGCGTGGCGCGGGTGTAGGCGCGGGGGATGGCGAGGATGTGCTCGGCAAAGCGGCTGATGACGTGCAGTACGCGCGTGCTGGTCGGCTCGATGACCAGCGTTCGGCCGCGACCGCGGCGGGCGGCGTCGAGGACGTCGCGCGTCTCGTCGTCGCTGATGAACCGGTCGGTGAGGTAGTCGGCGAGGGCGCCGGGAATCGTAACGGTGGCCATGGGGTCGCTCCCTTGGTCGCTGGTGTGGGTGCCGGGTGAGGGCCGGCGGTCCTGCCGGGGTGAGGACCCGTCAGGAATGCTCACAGTAGCCATTGCAGCAACGATTACAGCAATGAGTGCAGCAAGCGTTACGGAACCGTGATCGGGCATGGCTGCGCCCCCGGGGCCGAGCGCTTCCCGGGGGCGTGTACGCCTGCGCGCGGGCCTACGCGGGCACGGTGCGCCGGGCGTTGATCGCCACCCACAACGCGACCAGGTCGGCCCCTCGCCACGCCCTACGGCCCCGTTCGGTGGCCACGGGTGCCGGGCACACGGGGCCGGTCGAGCAGGTCGCCACGGCGGCCCGCGGGTCGCCTCCTCCGTTGTGCACGGTGATCGTGCCGCCCTTGCAGAACGGGCACCGGTCGTCGAGCGTGAGCGTCCTCCCCTCGCGGCCGAGCGCACCCTCGACGCGGCGGCGCGCGCTGCTGGCCATGGCGACGATCTGGTCGAGCAGGGGCGCGGGCGTGATCCGGAACAGCTCGCCGTCGGGCTCGGACAGGGCGCGGCCGGCGAGGTAGACGCATGCCCAGTGCAGCCCGTGCGCGCGGGAACCGATGCGGTCGGCGATCCGGTCGGCCTGGTGCTGCCACTCCGCGGCCCGCACGGTGGGCAGGCTCCACAGTCGGGCGTCGGTGCGGTCGACGCTGCGCTGTACCTGCTCGGCGACGGCGTCGCACATGGCGAACACCTCGGCCTCGACGGCGACCGCGGCGTCGAGGGCGCGCAGATTCGCCGGCGCCGGGTGCTCGCGCACGACCAGGGGCAGACGACCGACGATCGGCTCGTCGCCGGCGCGGTCCTCGGCGGCGACCTGGTCGAGGAAACCGCGGCGCTCGTACGGCATCCATTCGGCGAGGCGCGGCGGCTCGGATATGGCGGCGAGCAGGTCGCCCCACTGCTCGCGGACGGCGGCGAGGTCGTCGGCGGCCTGCTGGCCCCGGTCGGTGGCGGTGTTCATCGGGGCTGCTCCGTGGTGGTGGCGAACAGGGCGAGGATGCGGCGGCCGGCGGCGCGCTCGGCCGGGGTGCGGCCGGCGACGAACAGCTCGTCGGCGACGGCGAGGGCGCCGTGTACGGCCTGCACGGCGGGGAGTTCGGCGGCCATGGCGGCGCGGTCGGCCTTGCGGTCGCGGCGACATGCGAGCCACGCGGTCCGGTATCGGTCGGCCCTGTGGTCGGTGGCGACGGCGTGCCGCTGCCATCCGTCGCCGCGGCGGCGCTCGGTGGCGAGGGCTATGTCGTGCTCGCGCTGCTGCTCGGCGAGGCGGGCCTCGACGGTATCGGCCTGGTCGAGGATGCGGCCGTGCGCGCGGGCGGCCTCGGGGGACAGGCCGTCGAACTGGGCGACGACGGCGAGGGCGTCGCCGAGCGTCTGGGCCTGCCGTACGCGGGCGAGGGCGCGCTCGGCATCCTGGCGGCCGGCGCGGGCGTCGTCGCGGCGGGCCTTGACGTCGTGCAACTGGGCGCGGACGTCGGCGAGTTGCTGCTCGGCGCTCTCGGCGCGCTGCAACAGCTTGTGCCCCAGGGTCTCGGAATCACTGAGCTTGCGCTCGGCGGCGGCGGCGCGCTCCTCGGCCTCGACGATCGCAGCGTCGGCGGCCTCGCGGTGGCGTTCGAGGGCCTGTGTCGTGCCGGCCATGGCGCGACGGTTCTCGTCGGCGAGGCGCTGTTCTTCCCGTACGTGCTGGGCGAGTAGGGCGCCCTCGGCGGTGGACAGTACGCCTCGCTGCGCACGGGCGAGCAGAACGTCGAGGACGGCCCGCCGGTCGGTGCGGTCGCGGTTGCGGCCTTTGGGGGCGCGCTGTTGGGGGCGGGGGGTCATGGGTGCTGCTGCTCCTGTGCGTCGTCGAGGGTGGGCTGTTCGATCGGGGCGCGGCGCGGTCGCCGTGGTCGGCGGGCCCGGACGGCGGGCGGCTGGTGCTTGCGCCGGCACTTCGGGCCGTAGCCGTCGGGCGAGGGCGCAGCGAGGGGGCGCCGGCACGCCCTGCACGTCCGGGCCGGGGTCACTCGGGGGCCTGCTCGTTCGCTGCGCCCTCGGCGAGGGCCTGCTCGTCGGCGAGGCCGTCGGCGTACGCGGTGACGATCTTCCGGGCGCCCTCGTACCCGGTGAGCAGGCCGCGGGTCGAGCGGGTAAGTCCCCATCGGGCTCGGGTTGTCTGGTGGTGCGCCTCGACCAGGGCGGCTATCTGGCGGGCGTGCGCGTCGAGCAGGATTCGAGCGGCGGCGAGGGCTTCCTCGGGGCCGCGGGGAACGTCGACGTCGAGCAGGACGTCGCGCAGCGAGGCGAGCACCTGGTCGGCGCGGCCGGCGTTGAAGTCGAGGGCGGCCCGCACGTCGGACGGGTCGAGGGGCATCGTCGGACGGCGGCCGTCGGCCTGCGCGCTCGGTCGGGGCGCGTCGTGCACGGGGCACGGCTGGCCGGTGATGAGCGCGGTCGCGCAGCGTCCGGCCTCGCTGTCGAGGCTGTCGGCGAGCTGGCGCAGGACGTCGGCGGCGACGGGGCGCGGAAGGTTGCACGACACCTCCGCGGGTCCCTCGTTCGGGACGGCGACGATCAGGCGGTGCGTGTCGAGTGAGGCGACGGCGACGGCGTCGGGAATGCGGGTCATGGCGTGGGCCCTCCGGGGTGTCAGTGGTGGGGTGTATCCGCGTGCGGGCGCGCGCATGGGCGGCCCGCGTCCGGTCGCGGCGAGGACGTCAGAACGGGGGCTCGTTCACTGCGCTGCCCCACTGGCCTGCGGCGGACTGGCCGTTGGCCCACGGGTCGCCCTGCGGTGCGCCGTAGGACTGCTGGCCGTATCCCTGGCTCTGTCCCTGCTGGCGGTTCTGCTGGCCGTTCTGGGCGCCGTTCTGGCTGTTCTTGGTCACGGCGGCGGACGCGTTGCGCAGTGAGGGGGCGACTTCGTCGGCCTGGATCTCGTACGACGAACGGCGCTCGCCGTCCTTTTCGTACTGGCGCTGCGTGAGTCGACCGACAACGATCACGCGGTCGCCGCGGCGGATGGACTCGGCGACGTTCTCGGCCTGCTGGCGCCACACGCTGACCCCCAGAAACAGGGGGTCGCCGTCCTTCCATTCGTTGGTGTCGCGGTTGAAGGTGCGGGGGGTGTTGGCGATACGGAAGTTCGCCACGGCGGCGCCGGACGGGGTGAACTTCAGCTCGGGGTCGGCAACGACGTTGCCCATGACGGTGATGACGGTCTCGCCTGCCATTACGCGGCGGTCCTCTCGGGGTGGTGGGTCGTGGTGAGGTGGGCGACGGGGGCGAGCTGCTGCTCGCGGGGGCGTCGAGCGCGGTCGCGGGCGCACGCCCGGCACTTGCGCATGCCGTTGGGGTGCGACGGGGGGTAGCTGATGTGGACGACCGCGGGGTCGGTGAGGTCGTGGCCGTTTACGCACCGTTTGCGGCGGGCGTTGATGGCCGACGGGCCGGTCGACCGCAGGACGTTGGTCCGGTGGTCGACGGGTTCGAGGTGGTCGTCGGCGACGCATCGGCGGACGCTGCACAGGTGATCCAGTTCGAGGCCGTCGCCGACGGGTCCGCGGGCCTGTTCGTAGCCGTAGCGGTGGGCGGGGACGTACCGGCCGTCGAGCCAGAAACGGCCGTAGCCGTCGCGGTCGAGGGCGGTCTCGGGCCAGAGGCGGCAGGGGGTCGACAGGGCGGCGGGCACGGGGCCGGTGGTCGTCTTGGCGGCGAACCGTTCGGCCGGGGTGCTACGGGCCATGTGGACGTACCTCCGGGGGATGTGCGGCGCCTGCGGGATGTTTTTTCTCGGCAGGTAAGTACCTGCCAAGACAGAAAGCTAGCAGGCGAGGGGGCGCCCTGTCTCCGGGGATGCGCCCCCCTGTCCCGCTAGGCGCTGGGGGCGAGCGTCCACCCCTCGGCCAGTAGTTCGGCCTCGATCCGTGCGACGACTTCCTCGGCCTGGTCGACGTCGTCGCGCTGCGCGTCCTCGACGGCGGCCCGTACGACGGCGAGGGCGGCGGGAATCATCGCTGCGCCCCGGTGATGTGCCGGGCACGCTGCCGGTTCTCTGGCCGGACGATCGCCGGCGCGCTCATGAGGGACCGGGCGTGCCGGCTCGCCTCCGCGGCGAGGCGCCGGCGGCGGGCGTCGGCCTCGGCCTGCTCGCGCGCGGCCTGCTCGGCGGCGCGGCGGTCGCTCTCGGCGCGGGCGTCCATCCATGCGAGCCACGTCCGGTGACGGTCCTCGGCGTCCGGCCGGTACGCCGGCGGGGTCGGCGGGTGTCCGGCGGCGGCGAGGGCCTGCTCGGCGTCGCGCTCGGCGAGCAAGGCGGCCCCGTCGACCTCGCGCACGGTGCGCCACGTGTCCCAACCGGTGTGCTCCTGGAAGATCACGTATGCGCCCTTGTGCGCGAGGCCGTCGACGGCGCGGCGGGCGCGCTTCTTGTCCGACGTCCGGATCACGACCGGGGCGTCGGGCCGGTAGTCCCAACTTGCCTCGACGCGCCACAGGGTGACATTTTTCGTCCGGTCGCCGGCCACGGCCTTACGGCGGTGCTGGCGGGCCTGCTTCGGGGTGGGGCTCATGCGTGTGCCTCCTGACGGTTGCGGCGGGCGAGGTGCGCGGCGGTCGCGTCCTCGACGCGGCAGGGGTGGGGCTTGCCCATCGGGCGGTAACGGGTCTGCTGGTTACGGGGGTTGACGGACTTGCCCCGGCACGGATCGCCCTCCGCGGCGTCGCACCACGTGCACGCGACGGTGAGCGGGTCGGGCGCGTCCTCGCGGGCCAGGCGCTCGCGCTCGGCACGCTGCGGCCGGAACTCGGCGAGGGCCTGGGCGACGGTGCGCGGCATGTACTCGCCGAGTGCGGCGAGGCGGCGCTCGACCTCGGCGGCGGCCGGGCCGGCGGTGAGGGCGCGGTGCGAGGTCGGCGCCTGCTGGCCGGACGCGATGGCGACGCGCTCGGCACGCAGCGCGGCGACGTAGGCGTTCCCGAACCGGTCGTCGGGGTCGACCTCGGGATGTGCGGTCGGCTCGAACGTGCCCACGTGCCGGGACATGGCGTCGGCCTTGTGGGCGTGCCACGGCCGGGACACGTCCGACGGCTGTATCCGGTACGGGTTGCGGGCGATGTAGTCGCGGGCGACGCGGGCCGCGTCCCACCCGTGGGCGGTCGCCGGCACGTCGCTGAGCAGGTCGCACCACTGGGCGAGGCGTTCGCCGGCGGCGGCCTGGTCGTCGAGGGCGAGGCGGGGGTCGAGCTTCACCACATAGGCGAGCAGGGCGGCAACTTCACGGGGGGTCACTGCTGGGCCTCCATGGCGGCGAGGGCTTGGGCGAGGTAGTCGGTCGACTGGGCGACGCGGCCGGTTCCGGCGGCGCCGGGGAACGGGACGACGTTCGAACCGCGGGCGGGGCCGGCCGGGGCGGCGGCGGGGACGGTGCCGGGCGCGGGGGCGGGCGGTAGGGCCTGCCACGCCCGCAGGAAGTACCGGGCGTGTGCGACACCGTTCCGGGCCCGCTGGGCGGCCTGCATGGCGGCGGCGGCGAGCATGTCGGCGCCGGATCGCTTGATCAGTGCGTGCACGACGACCCACTCGCCCGGGGCGAGGGTCCACGCGGGGTAGATCTGGGCGGCCGTGATCTGGTCGACCAGGGGGCGAGCGAACTCCGGGATCACTGCGACCTCGCGCCCGCGCTCTCTCACTCCTTCACTCACTCCATCTATGGGTGAGTGATGGGGGCCGAAATCCGGTCCCATAGGGGGCCGAATCTCGGTCCCAAAGAGGGTGTCGGGCATCTCCTCGGCGGGACCGGATTCCGGTCCGGTAGAGGGGCCGGAATCCGGTCCGGTAGCCGCTAGGGGGCCGGATTTCGGCCCGGTCGTTTCCGGGGCTATGGGGCCGGATTCCGGTCCCCTACCGCGGACGTAGCCGACGGCTCCGGGGATGACGTACTTCGTCGCGCGGCTGCCCTTGGCCGGCTCCTCCTCGACCAGTTCCTTACTGGCGAGGGCGGCGTCGACGGCGGCCCGCGCGGTCGAGCGGGAGACGTTCAGGCGGCGCATGAACTCGGCCGTGCCCATGCGCGTGGTGGCGTCCGGGCCGGTCGTGGCGTCGGCGACGGCGAGCAGGACTAGGCGGGCGTTCCCGCGCGACTTCGCGCGGGTCCACACCCAATCCATGGCGTCGAGGGTCACGGGGTGTCGCTCCTGTCGGGGGTGGGGCGCCCGGGGCGAGGGCGCGGTCGGTCTCCTCGCCCCGGGACCGATCACGGGGCCGTGCGGCGGGGGGCGGGCCGGCCGGCGGGGTGGTTGTCGCAGAAGTGGCCGTTCGCGTAGAAGCGAACGGGGACGGCTCCGCACCTGGGGTTGCCGTACTCGCACACCTTCGGCGGCTTGTCCTCGCCGGCCGGGACGTCGACGGCGAGCTGTCCGGGCACGTTCGGGTGGCGTTCGGCGATCGCCTGCGCGACCTTGTCGCGGGTCCTCACGCGGCATCACCCTGGGCGGCCGGCGGCGCGGCCGGGGCGAGGGCGGGCAGGTGCTCGACCAGGGCGCCCGCACGCCACGCGGCGGCGACCAGGTCGCGCCCGCCGGCAGGCTGGGCCTTGCTGCCGCGGGTGTAGGTGAGTCGGTGCGAGGCGGCCCTCGACGGCTTCAACTCGACGCCCGGCACGTCGTGCACCTCGGCCGTGGTCGGGTCGACGTACTTCGCAGTGCCGGCCGCGGTCGCCTCGGCGAGCACCTTCCCCGCGAAACCGGGGCGTACGGCGGTCACCACCTGCGCGGGCACGAACTCGACGACGTGCTCGGTCGGGTAGTTGTCTCGGACCCATACGCGGAACGCCTCTTCGTCGACGACCTGGGCCTCCCGCTCGCCTCCCTGACGGGACGACGAACCGACCTTCGTCCCGTCGGGAAGCAACGCGTCGAACTTCGTCGTGCCGCCGGCCCTGTATGCCTTGTCGAGCAGGTCGTCGGCGGCGGTCTTGGCGTCCTTGTACGCGCTCTTGACCTCGTCGAGCAGGGCGCCGAGCACTGCCTGACGGGTCACGGCATCGCGGACGACGATCGGGTCGGGCGCGGTCGGCTTGCCCTCGGTCTGCTGGGGCTCGGTCTGCTCGGTCACCGGGCGCCCCCGCTCTCGATCATGGCGCGGAACGCGTCGAGCTGCTGGGCGCCGGCCTGGGCGATCGGCAGTCCGTGCACGCGCTCGAAATCGGCGTCGAGGGTGGGGAGGTTCGCGCGGGACGCGGCGAGCCTGAGCGCGTTCTCGGCCTCCGCGGCGGCGACCTCCGGGGACTTAGGCGCGCTCGGCGGCGGGGCCTGCTCGCCCTGCTGCGGGGGTGCTTGCTGCTGTCCCTGCTGCTGCCCCTGGGCGGCGCCCCGCTTGCGTGCGGCGACGGCGTCGAGCTGGGCGAGGTAGTCGGCCGGGGCGCCGGCCTGTACGGCGGCGGCCCGTATCTTGTCGAACTGCTCGGGGGAGTTGGCGCGCTCGGCGTGCGCGAGGTAGTCGGTCCGCTGGGGCTGCTGCTGGTTCTGCTGCGGCTGCTCCCACGGGCCCGGTTCGGCGCGGTTGCTGCGGCGCGGCTGCTGCTGGCGCTGTCCGCGCCGCTGCTGGTGCTGCTGCCGTTCGGCGCGGTGCTCCGGGGTCGGCTCGACCGGGTGGTCGCGGTCGCCGTCGTCGACCGATCGGCCGTCCACGGGGATCATGAACAGGGTGAACAAGAGGTACTTGAGCGCGGCGGACTGGGCCTTGTTCGTAGCCTTGTCGGCGAAGTCGCTTGCCTCGCCCGGCACTTCGGCGGTGAGGCAGTCACCCGCGGGCCCGTAGACGTGATACCGCATGGTGATCGTGACGTGCGTCATCTTCTCGCCGCGGCGCTCGGCGTGGTGGGCGGCGATCGTCGGCAGGATGAACACACCGTGCGCGCGGAGCGGGCCCGCCATGGCGGACATGACGTCGTCAATACCGCGGAATTTGTAGCGCTGCTGGGTGTTCTCCTTGTCCTTCGCAACGGGCATCACGTCGCGCATCACGGCGGCGATGGCGCCGAACACATTGGGCGTGCCCTCGGCGGGGCCGACGGGCGCGGGCTGGTAGATCGGGGCCGCGACCGCGGCGGCCGTCGGGACGGCCGGGAGGTTGGGCAGGGGCAGGGCGGTGACGGTCACGGGCGGGTGGTTCCTTCCGGGGCGGTGCGGTGGCGGATGGCGGCGGCGAATCGAGTGATGCGGCCGGCGAGGGTGATCGCGTCGTCGGGGGCGTACGTGGGGTCGACCTGCGGCGGCAGTTCGTCGAGCAGGGCCTCGCGGGTGCCGTCGGCCTCCGCGGCGCGCATGGCGCGGCCGTAGTCCGTCGCGGTCTCGCTGCACGCGGCGAAGTCGAGGGCGAGGACGGCGGCGGCGTGTCCGGCGAGCAGTCGACCGACGGTGTCGGGGTCGGCGGCGTACGCGATGGCGAGGTCGTCGACCAGGGGGTCGACGTGCTCGGCGAGAGGGAGGCGGACGGCCGTCCCGTCGTTGGTGAGCTGGGGCCGGATCATGCGCGGGCCTCCGGGGTGTCGAGGCCAAGCGCGGCCGGGGCGGTCGGTTCGTCGACGGACAGTTCGCCGGTCCGGGCGTCGTAGGTGCGGGCGACGTTCCAGTCGGCGCCCGGGAACGCTCGGGTGAGCAGGCCGTACGCGGCGCGGTGGGCCTCGCGGTCGGCGCCGACGGGGCCGTTCGCCGAGTCGAGGACGACCCACGTGCGGCGGCGGCCGTCGCGGGTGACGGGGACGACGCGCACGCGGACGGTGCCGGGGGCGATCTGGTCGAGCTGTCGGGCGACGACCTCGACGAACTCGACGCGGCGGCGCGCGGCGGCGGCGCCCTTCAACGCCTGGACGGCTCGGGGGGCGCTGGACTCGGTACGCTTGGGGGTGTTCACGATCGTTGCCTTTCGAGGTCGGTCGAGAGGGGCCGTCCGGGTCGCATCCGGGCGGCCCTTTCGTGTGTTCAGGCGGCGGTGCGCTCGACGGGGGCGGCGGCGCGGTTGCGGCGCTGCTGGCGTTCGAGGCGGCGAATGATCAGTTCGTGCTCGGGGGAGAGGCGACCGGCGGCGCGGTCGCGAGCGATCCGGAGGCGGGCGCGGTCGAGGACGGCGCGGGCGTCGGCTATCGCCTGGCTGCGGGGGATCACGGCGTTCATGCGGCGGCCCCGGCGGCGCGGTGGTAGAGGCTCGACGCGGAGATCCCGACGGCGTCGGCGACGCGGTCGGCGTGGTCGCCGCGGGGAGCGCCTACGCCGTTCCAGATACGCCATGCGGTGGGGACGGACAGGCCGGCCTCGCGGGCGAGTTGGGACGGGTTCTTGATGCCGCGGATGTGGGCGGCGGAGTGCAAGAGGGCGCGGTCGTACGGAGGCACGGAAGGCACCGTTCCTTTCGGTCTCGGCAGCTATCTGCCAGGACTGAAAGCTAACACCTTTCTTTCAAGTTCGAAAGTTAGCTGACAGTGACCGATCGGGAATGCGCGTTGACACGTGGTGACTGACGTACAAGAATCGCTCAGACGTACGAACCGAAGGGAAGGGTTCCGACGTCAGCCGATCGCTAGGGGGGCGATATGGGGCGAAACAGCGTGTCTAGAACTTGGCGTGTCCATCCAATGGTTCTCGCGCTACATTTCAACCATGAAAAACAGCAAGCGCGGTACAACCCCTGCGCCCGTTCATGCGTCTACAGACCCAGCCGACTTCGGCGACTGGCTAACTGCCAGGCTTGAAAGTCTCGGCTTCAACCTGTCCGGCCCTCGCAGCGGCGGACGCTCCGCGTTCGCTGCAAAGTCGGGGCTCAGCGCTTCCACGGTGACCCGCCTACTCAGGGGCGAGATGCCCACGGATACCCGCATCCTGCGAACGCTCGCCGAGGCAATCCAGGTGCCGTATCCCGAGGTGCTGGTGAAGGCCGGCGTCCTGACCCCCGACGAACTCGCGGCAGTCCAACGACCTACCGCGCCCCCGGGCGGGCGCCTTACTCCAGAGCAGGCCGCCGACGAACTCGGCATCACCGACCCGGCCGAACGCAAGGTGTTCGTGAACATGGCACAGACCTTGCGCCGGCCCGCACCAGACGAAGGCGAGCAACAACTCGCCGAATGAACGAAAGCACGGAGGATGCGTACACATGACCCCCCTCGCACGACGCCTCTACGTCCCGTCCGTCGCCGTCCTGCTTCTTGGCGCCGCGACCGCGATACACGGGGTCATCCGAGACCACTACGACGGCTTTCGTCTCGGCCTGGTCGTGCTGATCACTGCTATCCCTGCCGTCTGCTACTGCATTGCCTACCGCGCCACGCAGGCGAGCGACTACCAGCTCGCCGAGACGCACAGCGCCGGCTACCGGCTCGCGCTGCAACACGTATCCCTGGGACTCCTCGACACCCCGGACGCACCGCCGGACGGGGGCGAGGGCGCCGAGGAAGAAGACACGCAAGGGATCTCGATCATCCGAAGCGCGGATCTTCCCGGCAACGTGCGACCGATCCGGCCGCACGACGATGAAGAGGACGACAACAGGAAAGCCGTATGACACCAGCGGAGACACCCGCAACGTTTCGCGGCTCGCTTGCCATGGGCGAGCCGTGGCTCGGCTACATCCGAGTCTCAACCTGGCGAGAGGAGAAGATCAGTCCAGAGCTGCAACAGTCGGCCATCGAGTCATGGGCGGCCCGTACGGGGCGCCGGATTATCGACTGGATCATCGACCTTGACGCGACCGGCCGGAACTTCAAACGCAAGATCATGGGCGGTATCCAGCGCGTCGAGGACCGCGAGGCCGTCGGCATCGGCGTATGGAAGTTCAGTCGCTTCGGTCGAAACGACCTCGGTATCGCGATCAACCTCGCACGGCTCGAACATGCCGGCGGCCAACTCGCGTCCGCCACGGAAGAAGTCGACGCCCGTACGGCCGTCGGACGCTTCAACCGCGCCATCCTGTTTGACCTCGCCGTGTTCGAGTCGGACCGCGCCGGCGAGCAGTGGAAGGAGACGCACGCCCACCGACGGGCGTTGCAGCTCCCCGCCACAGGCCGCCCTCGATTCGGGTACATCTGGCACCCCAGGCGCGTGCCCGACCCAGCGGCGCCCAACGGCGTACGGCTGCAAGAGGAACGCTACGAACGGCACCCCGACGTCTCGCCCATCGCGGCCGAGCTGTACGAGCGCAAGCTCGCCGGGCAGGGGTTCGCCATGCTCGCGCACTGGCTGAACGACGAACTACTGATTCCCACCACGCGCGGGAACCGATGGGGCGTCAACACCGTTCAGCGGTACCTCGACTCAGGGTTCGCCGCCGGCCTGCTGCGCGTCCACGACCCGGAGTGCCGTTGCAAGCTGGGGCAGGAGCACTTTTCGGGGTGCAAGGAAGGCCGCATGTTGTGGCTCCCCGGGGCCCAACCGGCACTCATCACCCCCGACCAGTGGAAGGAGTACGAGGAACACCGCAAGGAGACGAAGAAGACGCCCCCACGGGCCCGCCGCGCCACCTACGCGACCACCGGGATCATGCGTCACGGACACTGCCGCGGGACGACCGTCGCCCGTTCCGGACGCGACCCCAACGGCGGATACATCCCCGGGCACACGTTCGTCTGCTTCAACCACAAGAACAAGGGCAAGTCCGCCTGTGAACCGGGCGTGTACGTCCGCCGCGACGAGGTCGAGGCCGAGGTGCGGAAGTGGCTCGCCGAGAACGTCGCCGAGGAAATCGACACCGCGCCGTCCCTGCCCGAGCAGCGCACCGCGCCGGCCACCGCGCCGGACCCTCGCGCACGACTGGTCGAGGAACGGGCGCGCACAGAAGCGGAGATAGCCAGGATCGACGCCGCCCTCGACCGCCTGGTGACTGAGAACGCGATGGACCCCGAGAAGTACCCGGCCGATTCGTTCGCGCGCGTCCGCGACCAGTTCCTCGGTCAGAAAGCCAATCTCGTCAAGCACTTGCAGTCGCTTAGCGAGGTCGAGGCCACACCCACCCGCGAGGAGTTCCGACCCCTGATCGTCGGACTCATGGCGGAGTGGGAAGCGTTGCACGCGGTCGAGCAGAACGCCATGTTGCGCCGCCTGCTGCGCCGCATCGTGATCAACAGCCGCAAGAGCGACCAGGGCGCACAATGGAGTCTCGTGCGCACCTACGAGTTTCACCCTGTGTGGGAGCCCGACCCTTGGGCCGACGCCTAGATGTTCTGTCCGGGGAGGTTGTGGACGGGTGAGCCAGGTCTCGGCTGAGGGATCTTGAACAGGTGAGGGCCTTCCGGTTCGGTGTGGATTGCGACG
>NZ_JBIAFD010000033.1:0-26146 GCF_042869095.1 Streptomyces sp. NPDC007264 | reverse complement strand
CTTGCGATGCTCCCCCGCAGCCCGAAGGGCGCGGGAGGTGCCCCCGGCACCGGACGCCGCGAGCTTCCGGCAAACCTTCCCGGCCACAGCACTAGACAACGACCGCCGCATGGCCGCAGGTGCCGGCCCGGGGCGCCCGTGCCTCAGGACCCGTAGCCCATCCGGCGCGAGAGCTCGGCTCCGGCGGCCACCGTCCGCTCGGCCGACTCCGCCAGCCGATCGGCGGTGAGCCGGTAGACCGGTCCCGAGACGCTGATCGCGGCGATCACCTTGCCGTCGTGGCCGCGGACCGGGGCGGCCACCGCCGCCAGTCCCGGTTCCAGCTCTTCGACCGTGATGGCGTACCCCTGCTCGACCACCGCCTCCAGCTCGGCGCGCAGGTCGTCCGTGCAGGTGATCGTGCGCTCGGTGAAGCGCGCGAGGGGCCGGGCCGGCAGACCCTCGCGCAGCGCGGCCGGTGTATGGGCGAGCAGCACCTTGCCGCTGGAGGTGGCGTGCAGGGGAGTACGCCCGCCCAGCCGGTTCTGCGCGGTCACGGACGCGGTGCCGCGCGCCTGCGCGACGTCGACCGCCGCGTCGTCGTCGAGGACCGCGACGGTGGCGGTCTCGCCCAGCTCGTCCGCCAGTTCGCGGCAGACGGCCGCACCCTCCCGGGAGATGTCCAGGCGCACCGCCGCGGCGCCCGCCAGACGCAGCACACCGGCGTCCAGGCGGTACTTCCCGCGGTCCTCGGCCTGGCCCACCAGGCCGCGTTGCTCGAGGACGCCCAGCAACCGGAAGGCGGTGGACTTGTGCACGTCCAGCTCGCCGGCGATCTCGGTGACGCCCGCCTCGCCGCGCCGTGCGAGGATCTCCAGCACACTGACGGCGCGGTCCACCGACTGGACCGAGCCGGCGGTGCCCCGGCCGGCCTCCCCCGTCCGGTGGTCCTCGCGGCGCTCCGACTGTTTCTGCGCGCGGGCCATGACTCGACTCCCACCTGACGTTCCCCTGCGGGCCGCGAACTCTGTTTCACATGGCGGTATTTCCTGCACCATGCGAAACATCATGGTGGCGAGAGTGTCCGGTTTCCGACAGGGGCCGGTCGGCCCTGCTCGGGCCGTCCCCACTCACCCGGCGCCCGTCGGCCGCCTCGCGGGGCCCGTTCCGCACCGGAACGGGCCCCGCGACCGGCCCTGCCCCCTCTGCTCACGGGTGGGACAGTTGGCCCGTCCCACCCCGCCTGCGTATGCGTTGCTGCGCCCGCTCGGCCGCCCGTGCCCGACGGCGGGCCGCGCGGCGCTCGCGGCGCAGCGAGCGGGCCGTGCTGCTCGGGGCGGACACCACGCCATGGCGCTGGTTCCACACCTGTCGCGTCACCCAGACGTCGAGCGCGCCCCATGTCGCCACCACGGTGCCGGCGACGCTGCTCAGCACCATCGGGAAGGCCAGCCACGAGCCGGCCATCGTGCACAGGAAGGCGATCACCGCCTGGATCAGCGTGACCGCGATGATGAGCACCGCCCGTACCGCCGCCGTCCGCACCGGATCCGGCAGCCGCCGCCTGCGCGCGGGCTCCTCGACCCACAACGGCCGGTAGTACGGGGCCTGTTGCCGCTCCTCGCCCGCCGGGGCGCCCAGCCCGCCCGCCGGAACGTCGCGATCCCGTGCCCGCGGGTCCCGTCGCGCCGACACGGGCGCCGCGCCGCCCGTCCCCGGTGTCCCGCGCCGCTCCGCCGTGTCCATCAACCCGTCACTCCCCACCGCTCGCGACCGCTCGTCCCGGTGCCGCCCGACCCCGGCTCCCCATTGGCTGCCCGGCTTGCGCTGATTCACGCCACCCCGGTGCCGCTTGCGACGCATGGGACCGATTCCGCCTCAATACCCGTAGAGGAAGACGATCGGCGTTCCGTGAAGATTCCCAGCGGCCGAAAACTTCCGGCCAACCGGCTCATGTTCGCGGACGGGCGGCCTCCTGCCCAGAACGCCCGTCCGGGAGGCAATCTCCCGCAATGGCGGGACAACTGCCCATGTCCTGTTCGCTGCCCATGAGACGGTGCGCCCCGTCGGGCCTTCGAGATACCTGTGCGTCGGTAGTAGGCTCACGCCGTTTGTTGACGCACATGTGTACCCCCTGGGCCAGAGGGGGCGAGCTGGGGGAGGCCATGCGCTTTCGCGGGAAGTCGATCCGCCGGAAGATCGTGGCGCTGCTTCTCGTGCCGCTGCTGTCCCTGACCGCCATCTGGACCTTCGCCACGGTGCTCACCGGCCGTGCGGCGCAAGGGCTGTTCGACGTCTCGTACGTCGTCGAAAGGGTCGGCTACCCCACCGAGGACACCGTCCGCGTCCTTCAGCAGGAGCGCCGCCAGACCCTCGTCTATCTCGCCGACCCGCGCGCCGCCGACTCGCTCGCCGCGCTCCGGCGCAGCCGCACCGCCACCGACAAGGTCGTCGCCGGGCTCCGCCGCAACAGCAAGGGCGAGGACCTGCACGAGGACATGGGGGAGGGCACCGCCGAGCGCCTCACCGCGATCCTGGACGCCCTCGACAGCATCCGCTCGCTGCGTGGCAGCGTCGAGGACGGCACCGTCAACCGCTCGCAGGCCCTCGACCTCTACAACCGCATGATCGACCCCTGCTTCACGCTCCTGGCCAACCTCCAGGTCCTGGACGACGTGGAGATGGACAAGCAGGGCCGCGCGCTCGTCGGTGTCTCCCGCGCACGCGAACTGCTCTCCCGTGAGGACGCCCTCCTCGGCTCCGCGCTCGTCGCGGGCCGCATCGGCCGCGACGACATCCGGGACGTCTCCGACCTCGTCGCCCAGCGCGCCGTGCTGTACGACAGCAGCCTGGCGCTGCTGCCGGACTCGGAGAGCGAACGCTTCCGGCACTACTGGACGAACGCCGACACCGCACCCCTGCGCGTGGCCGAACAGACCGTCATCCACCAGACCTCCGGCACCCCGCACGGCGTGACCGCCAGGACATGGGACGAGGCTGCCGGCCACGTCCTCGACCGGCTCGACCGGATGAGCACCGAGGCGGGCGACCGCTACCAGGACCGCGTCCACCCCCTCGCCGTCGACGTCATCGTCAAGGCGGCCGTCGCCGGCGTCCTGGGCCTCGCCGCCCTGCTGATCTCGGTGATCATGTCCGTACGCATCGGCCGCAGCCTCATCCGCGATCTGCGCCGGCTGCGCCTGGAGGCCCACGAGGCATCAGGAGTGCGGCTGCCCAGCGTGATGCGCCGTCTCTCGGCGGGCGAACAGGTCGACGTCGAGACGGAGGTGCCGCGACTGGAGTACGACAAGAACGAGATCGGAGAGGTCGGGCGGGCCCTCAACACCCTCCAGCGGGCCGCCGTCGAGGCCGCCGTCAAACAGTCCGAACTGCGCGCCGGCGTCTCCGAGGTCTTCGTCAACCTCGCCCGCCGCAGCCAGGTGCTGCTGCACAAGCAGCTCACCCTGCTCGACACCATGGAGCGAAGGACCGAGGACACCGAGGAACTCGCCGATCTCTTCCGCCTGGACCACCTCACCACCCGCATGCGCCGCCACGCCGAGGGCCTGGTCATCCTCTCCGGCGCCGCGCCCTCCCGGCAGTGGCGCAAGCCCGTCCAGCTCATGGACGTGGTGCGCGCCGCCGTGGCCGAGGTCGAGGACTACGAGCGCATCGAGGTGCGCAGGCTGCCCCGTGTCGCCGTCACCGGGCCGGCGGTCGCCGACCTCACCCACCTGGTGGCGGAACTCCTGGAGAACGCAACGGTGTTCTCGCCGCCGCACACCGCCGTCCAGGTCCTCGGCGAACGCGTCGCCAACGGCTTCACCCTGGAGATCCACGACCGGGGCCTCGGCATGGCGGCCGAGGCGCTTCTGGACGCCAACCTGCGGCTCGCCGAGACGCCGGAGTTCGAACTCTCCGACACCGACCGGCTCGGCCTGTTCGTGGTCAGCCGGCTCGCCCAGCGGCAGAACGTCCGCGTCTCCCTGCAGCCCTCCCCGTACGGCGGCACCACGGCCGTGGTCTTCATTCCCGACGCGCTGCTGACCGACGACGTGCCCGACACCAACGGGATCGGTTTCCGCCTGGACCGCGCGCTGCCCGGGAAGGAGAAGGGCGGCGCGGAGGACCGCACCTCCGCGCTGTCCCACGCGCCCGTGAAGCTCCCCGGCATTCCGGCGTCGATCCTGGACGGGCCGGTGGAACTGGAGGCACCGGTCGGCCTGGACGCGCTCGACGACTTCCCCGGCGCCCTCGGCGACGAGGACAGCGAGCGCGGCGGTCTGTTCCGCCCCCGCCGCTCCCTCGCCGAAGTGCCCGGCGACCTCCCTGAGCAGGCGCGCGACCGCCGCCGTGAACCGGCCCACCCCAGCGACGGCGACTATCCGGGCGCTGCGGTCCCGCTGCCGCGGCGCCGCACCCCCAAGCTCGTCAGTTCCCACGGACGTCCGGTCCCGGTGACCGGGCCGCGCCGTTCCGCAGCCGGCGAGAAGGCGGATCCGCCGGACGGGACCACGACGGGGCTGCAGAAGGCCGGACGCCCCTCCGGCCGCACCGGGGAACCCGGGCGAGGGCCCGTACGTTCGAACGGTGACCGGGCCGAGCCGCCGGCTCTGCCCGAGCGGCGCCGCCCTCGGCCATCGGGCGGCGGGCCGGACGGGACGGCACGGCGGGACCCGGAGGCCGGACCGGCGGACCCGGGCACGCTGCCCCGTCGGGTACGGCAGGCGAGCCTGGTCTCGCAGTTGAAGGAGGGCCCCGACCGGCGAGCCGACCGCGAGCGGTCCCGCACCGCGGACGGTGCGGATCCCGCCGAGCGCGACGCCGACGAGGTCCGCAGCCGTTTCGCCTCGCTCCAGCGGGGGTGGGAGCGCGGCCGCGAGGAGAACGCCGCGGGTGATCAGGCCCGGGACGGCTCAGCACGAGGAACGACAGAGGGGGACGGTCGATGACCGCACCGAAGGCCGCAGGACCCGCCGCGACCGGCAAGGAGTCGCGAGAGCTGAACTGGCTCCTGGACGATCTGGTGGAGCGCGTCGCCAGCATCCGCAAGGCGCTCGTGCTCTCCGGCGACGGCCTGCCCACAGGGGTCTCCAAGGAGCTGAGCCGGGAGGACAGCGAGCACCTCGCCGCGGTCGCCTCCGGATTCCACAGCCTCGCCAAGGGCGTCGGCCGGCATTTCGACGCCGGTGGCGTCCGCCAGACCGTCGTCGAACTCGACGAGGCGTTCCTGTTCGTCACGGCCGCCGGGGACGGCAGTTGCCTCGCCGTCCTGGCGGACGCCGACTCCGACGTCGGACAGGTGGCGTACGAGATGACGCTCCTGGTGAAGCGGGTCGGCGTACATCTGGAGTCCGCTCCGCGCACCGATCTTCCTGCGGGTGGGTAGTGGGATGGCATGAGCGGAGAGGGTCAGGGAAACAGCCACTGGTTCGACGACGACGCCGGACCGGTGGTCCGTCCGTACGCCATGACGCGCGGCCGCACCAGCCATGCGGCCCAGCACCGTCTCGACCTGATCGCCGTGGTCGTCGCGCAGTCCCGGGCCGACGATCCCGAAACGGACCCGGCGCTGTCCCCGGAACACATGGACATCGTCGAACTGTGCCGTGACACACCCCAGTCGGTGGCCGAACTCGCCTCCGAACTCGATCTGCCCATCGGCGTGGTGCGCGTTCTCATAGGCGACCTCGTGGACGGGGAACTGGTCCATGTGTCGCGGCCCGTGCCGCCCGCCGAGCTGGTGGACGAGAGCATCCTGCGCGATGTGATCAACGGTCTGCGGGCCCTGTGAAGCGGGGCCCGCGCGCTGCGCCGGAGCCGCCCGGCGCGCGGGCGGGCGCGACCGGCCCCGGGCGGGCGCACCCGCTCAGGCACGGTCCGCCCGTTATGATCTGACCGATCGTCGACTACCAAGCGCAGCGGGCCGCACCCCTCCCCCTGCGCATCCGGATCCGAGCAGCGCGATCGGGGAGACAGACGTGAGCACCGGCTGGCAGTTCTGGGTCGACCGCGGCGGTACCTTCACCGATGTCGTCGCCCGCCGCCCGGACGGCCGCCTGCTCACCCACAAGCTGCTCTCGGACAATCCCCGCCGGTACGCCGACGCGGCCGTCGCAGGCGTACGCGCACTCCTCGACGACGACGGGCCGATCGACGCCGTCCGCATGGGTACCACCGTCGCCACCAACGCCCTGCTGGAACGCAAGGGCGAACGCACCCTGCTCGTCGTCACCCGCGGCTTCCGCGACGCCCTGCGCATCGCCTACCAGAACCGCCCGAGCATCTTCGCCCGGGCGATCGAGCTTCCCGAGCTGCTGTACGAGCGCGTCGTCGAGGTCGACGAACGCGTCACCGCCGACGGCACCGTCCTGCGCGCCCCCGACCTCGATGCCCTCGCCGGCCCGCTGCAGGAGGCGTACGACGACGGCATCCGGGCGCTCGCCGTCGTCTGCATGCACAGCCATCTGCATCCCGCGCACGAGCGGGCCATCGGTGAACTTGCGGCCCGCACCGGCTTCCCGCAGATCTCGCTCTCCAGTGAGGTCAGCCCCCTGATGAAGCTGGTCCCGCGCGGCGACACCGCGGTCGTCGACGCCTACCTCTCGCCCGTCCTGCGCCGCTACGTCCAGCACGTCGCCCACGAACTCGAGGGCGTCCGGCTGATGTTCATGCAGTCCAACGGCGGGCTGGCGGAGGCCGGGCAGTTCCGTGGCAAGGACGCCGTCCTGTCCGGGCCCGCAGGCGGCATCGTCGGCATGGCCAGGATGTCGCAGCTCGCCGGCTTCGACCGGGTGATCGGCTTCGACATGGGCGGCACCTCCACCGATGTCTCGCACTTCGCCGGCGCGTACGAACGGGTCTTCACCACCCAGATCGCCGGCGTCCGGCTGCGGGCGCCGATGCTCGACATCCACACCGTCGCGGCGGGCGGCGGCTCGGTGCTCCACTTCGACGGCTCCCGCTACCGCGTGGGCCCGGACTCGGCGGGCGCGGACCCGGGTCCCGCCTCCTACCGGGCCGGCGGCCCGCTGACCGTCACCGATGCCAACGTCATGCTCGGCCGCGTCCAACCCGCCCACTTCCCCGAGGTGTTCGGCCCCGACGGGGACCTGCCCCTCGACGACGCGCTCGTCCGCGAGCGCTTCGCCGCGCTCGCGGACGACATCCGCGAGCAGACCGGCGACGACCGCACGCCCGAGCAGGTCGCCGAGGGCTACCTGCAGATCGCCGTCGCCAACATCGCCAATGCCGTCAAGCGGATCTCGGTCCAGAAGGGGCACGACGTCACCCGGTACGCGCTCACCACCTTCGGCGGAGCCGGCGGCCAGCACGCGTGCATGGTCGCGGACTCGCTGGGCATCCGCACCGTCCTCGTGCCGCCCATGGCCGGGGTGCTCTCGGCACTGGGCATGGGACTCGCCGACACCACCGCCATGCGCGAGCAGTCCGTCGAGGCGCCGCTGGAGGCCGCCTCGATGCCCGGCATCCACAAGACCGCCGACGACCTGGAGGGCATCGCCCGCGCCGAACTCCTCGCCGAGGACGTGCCCGAGGACCGCATCCGGGTCACCCGCCGGGCCCAGCTGCGCTACGACGGCACGGACACCACCCTCACCGTCGCGCTGACCGAGCCCGGCGCGATGCGGCGCGCCTTCGAGGAACGTCATCGCGCCACCTACTCCTTCACGCTCGACCGCCCGGTCGTCGTCGAAGCCCTCTCCGTGGAGGCCACCGGCGTCACCGACCCCCCCGACCTCTCCGCCCTCGCCCCGTACGAGGGCCGTGCCGCCGGCCCCGGGACCGTCCGCCTGCACACGGGCGGCGCCTGGCGCGACGTCCTCCTCCACCACCGGGAGCACCTGCCGCCCGGCGATGCCGTCGTGGGCCCCGCGATCATCACCGAGGCCGGCGCGACCACCGTCGTCGACGACGGCTGGCGGGCAGCCGCGACCGACGACGGGCATCTGGTCATGGAACGGGTGACGGTCACGGAGAGTTCCGATCTCGGCACGGAAGCCGACCCGGTGCTGCTCGAGGTCTTCAACAACCTGTTCATGTCCATCGCCGAGCAGATGGGCGCGCGCCTGGAGTCCACCGCCCAGTCGGTCAACATCAAGGAACGGCTGGACTTCTCCTGCGCCCTCTTCGACCCCGAGGGCAACCTGGTCGCCAACGCCCCCCACATCCCCGTCCACCTGGGCTCGATGGGAACCAGCGTCAAGGAGGTCATCCGGCGGCGCGCGGGCAGCATGCGCCCCGGTGACACGTACGCCGTGAACGACCCGTACCACGGCGGCACCCATCTGCCCGACGTCACGGTCGTCACCCCCGTCTTCGACGGGGAGGGCGAGCGGATCCTCTTCCACGTCGCCTCCCGCGGCCACCACGCGGAGATCGGCGGCATCGCCCCCGGCTCCATGCCCGCGCACAGCCGCACCATCGAGGAGGAGGGCGTCCTCTTCGACAACTGGCTGCTCGCCGAGAACGGCCGCTTCCTCGAGGAGGACACCTTCCGCCTGCTGACGGAGGCGCCCTGGCCGTCGCGCAACCCCGGGACGAACCTGGCCGACCTGCGTGCCCAGATCGCCGCCAACCAGAAGGGCGTCGACGAGGTCGGCCGCATGATCGAGGCCTTCGGGCTCGATGTCGTGCAGGCGTACATGAAGCACGTCCAGGACAACGCCGAGGAAGCGGTCCGCCGCGTGATCGGCGCCCTGGACGACGGCGAGTACGCCTATGAGACCGACTCCGGCGCCGTCATCCGCGTCCGTGTGCGGGTGGATCGCGGCAGCCGGTGCGCGACCATCGACTTCACCGGTACGTCCCCGCAGCTGGCGACCAACTTCAACGCGCCCTTCTCGGTCGTCAACGCCGCCGTGCTGTACGTGTTCCGCACCCTCGTCGCCGCCGACATCCCCCTCAACGACGGCTGTCTGCGTCCCCTCGACATCATCGTGCCCCCTGGCTCGATGCTCGCGCCCGAGTCGCCCGCCGCCGTCGTCGCCGGGAACGTCGAGACGTCCCAGGCCATCACCGGCGCCCTGTACGCGGCCCTCGGCGTGCAGGCGGAGGGCTCCGGCACCATGAACAACGTGACGTTCGGCAACGACCGTCACCAGTACTACGAGACCGTCGCCTCCGGCTCGGGCGCCGGGGACGGCTTCCCGGGCGCATCCGTCGTCCAGACCCACATGACCAACTCGCGGCTGACCGACCCCGAGGTCCTGGAATCACGACTGCCGGTCCTCCTCGACGCGTTCGCGGTACGGGAGGGCAGTGGCGGAGCCGGCCGCTGGCGCGGCGGGAACGGTGCGGTGCGCCGCATCCGCTTCCAGGAGCCCATGACCGTCTCCACGCTCTCGCAGCACCGCAGGGTCCCGCCGTACGGCATGGCCGGCGGCGGCCCCGGAGCGCTCGGCTCCAACCGCGTCGAGCGCGCCGACGGGACCGTGCGGCAGCTCCGGGGCAGCGATTCCGCGGACGTCGGCGCCGGCGACGTACTCGTCGTCGAGACACCCGGCGGCGGAGGCTACGGACCGCCGCCCGAACCCCATCGAGCAGGAGAAGAGAACGATGATCTTCGGGCGCAGTGAGCGCGGCAAGCCTCCGGTCGAGCCCGTCACGCTCAAGATCCTCGTGGCCGGCGGTTTCGGCGTGGGCAAGACGACCCTCGTCGGCGCGGTGAGCGAGATCCGGCCGCTGCGCACCGAGGAAGTGCTCAGCGAGGCGGGCCGTCCGGTCGACGACATCCGTGGGGTGGAAGACAAGCACACCACCACTGTCGCCATGGACTTCGGCCGCATCACCCTCCGCGAGGACCTGGTGCTGTACCTCTTCGGGACACCCGGTCAGGACCGCTTCTGGTTCCTGTGGGACGAACTGGCCACCGGCGCCCTGGGTGCCGTCGTCCTGGCCGACACCCGCCGCCTGAAGGACTGCTTCGCCGCCGTCGACTACTTCGAGCGGCGCTCCATTCCCTTCGTCGTCGCGGTCAACTGCTTCGAGGGCGCCGTCTCCCACCCCGTCGAGGACGTACGCCAGGCCCTCGACCTCGACGGCGAGGTGCCGGTCGTGCTGGGCGACGCCCGCGATCGCGAGTCGGTCAAGGAGATGCTGATCGAGGTCGTCCGGCACGCCGGGGTGCACGCGACCGACCGCCGGGAGCGCGTCATCAGGTGATCCGGCGGCAGCGCGTCACATACGGCCCGCACCCCGCCGACCGGGGAGCGGGCCGCCGTCGTGCACGCCCGCGTGGCTCACGCGAGACGCACGCACGCCCGGGACGTGGTGTTCACGCCTCACCGGTCTCGTGCCAGCCGAGGCTCTTCTCCACGGCCTTGCGCCAGTTGTGGTACTCACGGTCGCGCACCGGCGCCTCCATGTCGGGGGTCCACTCGACGTCCTTCTGCCAGTGCGACGTCAGCTCGTCGAGGCCGTTCCACACCCCCGTCGCCAGGCCGGCCGCGTACGCGGCGCCCAGGCAGGTCGTCTCGGAGACCTTCGGACGGATCACGGGCACCCCGAGCACATCCGCCTGGTGCTGCATCAGCAGGTTGTTCTTCGTCATGCCGCCGTCGACCTTCAGGGTGGTGATCCGCACCCCGGAGTCCTGGTGCATGGCGTCCACGACCTCACGCGTCTGCCAGCTCGTCGCCTCCAGTACCGCCCGCGCGAGGTGTGCCTTCGTGACGTACCGGGTGAGCCCGGTGATCACGCCGCGTGCGTCGGAGCGCCAGTAGGGTGCGAAGAGGCCCGAGAACGCGGGCACGATGTACGCGCCGCCGTTGTCCTCGACGCTCGCCGCCAGCGTCTCGATCTCGTCCGCGCTGCGGATGATGCCGAGCTGGTCGCGGAACCACTGCACCAGCGCACCGGTGATCGCGATCGACCCCTCCAGGCAGTAGACGGGCGCCTCGCCGCCGATCTTGTAGCCCATGGTCGTCAACAGGCCGCTCTTGGACGGCACCGGCCGGTTCCCGGTGTTGAGCAGCAGGAAGCTGCCGGTGCCGTAGGTGTTCTTCGCCGTGCCCACGTCGTAGCACGCCTGCCCGAAGACGGCCGCCTGCTGGTCGCCCAGCGCCGAGGCGACGGGGACGCCCGCGAGCCGGCCGACGGCGGTCCCGTACACCTCGGCGGAGGACCTGATCTCCGGCAGCACGGCCTCCGGGACGTTCATCGCGGACAGGATCGACGGGTCCCACTGGAGCGTGTGGAGGTTCATCAGCATGGTGCGGCCGGCGTTGGTGACATCGGTGACGTGCCGCCCGCCGTCCGTGCCCCCGGTCAGGTTCCAGATCAGCCAGGAGTCGATGGTGCCGAACGCGATCTCCCCGCGCTCGGCGCGCGCTCTGAGGCCGGGGACGTTGTCGAGGAGCCAGGCCGCCTTGGGACCGGAGAAGTAGCTCGCGAGGGGCAGCCCGGTCTGCTCGCGGAAACGGTCCTGCCCGTCGGCGCCCCCCAGTTGGTCGCACAGCGCCGCGGTCCGCGTGTCCTGCCACACGATCGCGTTGTGCACGGGTTTGCCCGTGGCGCGGTCCCACATGACCGTCGTCTCACGCTGGTTGGTGATGCCGAGCGCGCTGAGCTGGTCGGCGCGCAGTCCGGCCTTGGCGATCGCACCCGCGACCACCGCCTGCACCTTGGACCAGATCTCCGTGGCGTCGTGCTCCACCCAGCCCGGCTTGGGGAAGATCTGGCGGTGTTCGCGCTGGTCGACGGCTACGATCGCGCCGCCCCGGTCGAAAATGATGCAGCGGCTGGACGTGGTGCCCTGGTCGATCGCGGCGACGTACTTCCGGTCGTTGTCCGTCATGACGTCCCCTTCGTCAAAGGGTCAGAAGGCTGCTTTGTACACAAGGGCCGACAACGCCCCGCCGATCAGCGGTCCCGCCACCGGTATCCATGCGTAACCCCAGTCCGAGCCCCCCTTGTTGGGGATCGGCAGCAGTGCGTGGGTGATACGGGGGCCGAGGTCGCGGGCGGGGTTGATCGCGTAGCCGGTGGGGCCGCCGAGGGAGAGGCCGATGCCGACGACGAGCAGGGAGACGAGCAGGATGCCGATGCCCGAGCCGTACGCCGTCGTGCCGGGGATCGGACCGATGCCGGTGCCGAGGTTCTTGCCGAAGAACAGGATGGGCAGTACCAGAGCCACCGTCGCGATGGTCTCGGTGATGAGGTTGGCGACCGGATTGCGGATCTCCGGGGCCGTGGAGAAGATTCCGAGCGTGGGCTGCGCCGCCTCCTCCTCGGCATTGGCCTGGAACTGCGCGAAGTACAGCAGCCAGGTCAGGACGGCACCGAGGACCGCGCCCGCCATCTGACCCAGCAGGTAGTACGGTACGTCCCCCCAGCGGGTGATGCCGGCGAGGGCGAGGCCGAGGGTCACCGCCGGATTGAGGTGTCCACCGGACTTGGGAGCGGCCGTGTACGCCCCCGCCAGGACGCCGAAGCCCCAGCCGAAGGCGATGACGACCCAGCCCGCTCCCTTCGCCTTCGAGTGGTTGAGGGTGACGGCGGCGCACACACCGGCGCCGAACAGGATCAGTACGGCCGTTCCGATCAACTCGCCGACGAAGATGTTTCCATGCGTCATGGCGGCTCCTAGGCCCTCGCCCGGGGCGGCTTCGCCCCGTGTCCGTCCTCCGTGCAGGGTGCGTTTCCCTTGGCGGCTCCAGCCGAAGGCAGGGAGAGTCCCGCGCCCCGCTCGGCGTCCGCGACGAGCGTGCCCGCAGTGGAATCGCCCGTGGGGGACGGCCCGTCGTACTGGCGTGGGCCTCGGAGGCGCACCGTCTGAATACGCCCGAATGCGGCGATGCCGACTGACATCCGGAAGTTTTCCCCGGCACCCACGGAGCGTCAAGGCCGGTGACGGCAACGGTTGCGGTCGCCGACGCCCGAGCCGCCGTGCTCGAGCCTCCGTGGACGTGCCGCGGCGGACTCTCCCTCCGTGTCAGCGCACCGCGATGACCGCTGATCCGTGTCCGAACAGCCCTTGGTTCGCGGTGATCCCGGCCCGCGCACCGGCCACCTGCCGGTCGCCCGCGTCTCCCCGCAACTGCCAAATCAGCTCGCACACCTGGGCGATCGCCTGAGCGGGAACGGCCTCCCCGAACGAGGCGAGCCCACCGCTGACATTGACGGGTATGCGTCCGCCGAGCGTCGTGGCACCGTCCCGCAGCAGCTTCGTCGCCTCGCCTTCGCCGCACAGCCCCAGGTCCTCGTACCACTGCAGTTCCAGGGCGGTGGACAGGTCGTACACCTCGGCGAGGGAGAGGTCGTCGGGCCCGATCCCCGCCTCCTCGTACGCGGTCCGGGCGATGGAGGCGCGGAACGGCACCCCCGCCGGCTCCACCGCGACCGCCGAGTCCGTCGCGATGTCGGGCAGGTCGAGCACGGTGCTGGGATAGCGCGGCGTCACCGTGGACACCGCCCGGATCCGCACGGGCTCGGCGGCCCCGTGCCGCCGCGCGAACTCCATGCTCGACAGGACGAGCGCCGCGCCGCCGTCCGATGTCGCACAGATGTCGAGCAGCCGCAGGGGATCGGCGACGACCGCGGAGGCGGCGACGTCCTCGGCGGTGACCCGTGCCCGGTATCGGGCGTTGGGGTTCAGCGCTCCCAGCGCCGCGTTCTTCACCTTGACCTGTGCGAAGTCGTCGACCGTGTCCCCGTGGACGGCCATCCGCCGCCGCGCGTACAGCCCGAAGTACGCCGGATTGGTGGCCCCGAGGACCCGGAACCGCAGCCAGTCCGGATCGTCGGGCCGGTCACCGCCCGCCGGGCGGAAGAAACCCTTGGGCGCCGAGTCCGCGCCGACCACGAGCACGACGTCCGCGAGCCCCGCCAGGATCTGCGCGCGCGCCGCGCCGACGGCCTGGGCCCCGGACGCACACGCCGCGTACACGCTGGCGACCTTCGCCCCCTGCCAGCCGAGCGCCTTGGCGAACGTCGAACCCGCCACATATCCGGGATAGCCGCCCCGCACCGTGTCCGCGCCCACGATCGAGTCGACGTCGCGCCAGTCGACCCCCGCGTCGGCGAGCGCCGCCCGTGCCGCCACCGTCCCGTACTCCACGAAGCTGCGTCCCCACTTGCCCCACGGGTGCATGCCCGCGCCGAGCACCGCCACGTCGTCCGTCATCCCGCCACCCCCGTCGGCCGCCAGTTCCATGTCGTCCAGGCCGTCTCCGCGTCCTCGTGCAGCACCCCCGGAACGACCTCCACCTCCATGCCCACGGCAAGGTCGGCGACGGTCACTCCCGGGGCGGCCTGCCCGAGCACCACGATCCGTTCCGCCTCCAGCTCCACCGCGATCAACGCGTACGGCTGCCACGGAAGTTCCGGGTTCGTCACATAGGGTGACGGCGGCTGGTAGCGCGTGTCGGTGTACGACCAGACTCGTCCCCGCCTGGACAGGGGGAATTCCGTGAGCGCGCCGTGCCCGCACGCGGGATTGCGGCACGAGAGGTCCTCGCGCGGGAAGAACACCGCCCCGCACGCCGGACACCGTGTGCCGACGAGATGGAATTCGTCCCCTTCGCCGGCGAACCACCCGGCCACCACGGGGATGCGGACACGCGACATGGTCCCTCCGGACGCCGAGATCTGACGGGTCTTGATCGACCTGATGGAACATCACCTGACGAGTCGTCAGAAGTCTGCCACGGGTCGCCGCGAACCGGCAGACGTTCACCCGGATCCGCTTCCCCCGCCGCCCGGACATCGAGCACGAGGGCGTGCTGCACAAAGATCGACGAGCTGCGGAACGCGCTGTCGAATGACCGCGCGGCAGCGGCCAGTTCCAGTGCGTCGTCACCCTCTGGCGGCCCGTCTGCGCCAACACCGAACGCTTCGTCCGCGACGCCGTCACCCGCTGGGCTGTGCGCCACACGTGCCGGTGTTCGGGCCGGCCTGGCCCACGGTCTACCGGAGCTTCGGCCGGTGGAGCCGGGAGCGGGTGTGGGCCCGGCTGCACCGGGTGATCCTCGACAGCGGCACGCCGTTTCGGTCGGTGATGAGAACTACAAGGAACGCGCCACTGCACCCGCGTGAACGGCGGGCACACCGGATACGTGATCACCGCCCGCACCGGACGCGTCGGTCGGCCCCTTGTCACCACCGCCCCGGAGCCCACCGTCGCCGCTGAATCTCAACTTCTGCTCTGAGTTCCGCCGTTCGACGGTCGGTGCCAGGCCGCAGAGGCCAGGCTGCTCGGCATGAAGCGGAAGATCGAGCGATTCACCGCATTGGTGATCCTGGCCGTTGTTCATAATGCAAAGCGGATCGTGGTCGGCGTCACCATCGCCCTGATGATCGCCGGGTACGCACTGCTCTTGTGGCGAGGTCCTTGGTGGATCGACGGTGCCCATCTCCGCACCAGGAATCTCCAGCCCGCCGACGGTGTGGTCGTCACGGGCGTTCGTACCGCTCTCGTTGCCCTCGGGGCCGGAGTTGTCGCGGCTGTGGGCTTGTACTACACGCACCGCAGCCATCGACATGCAGAGCAGCTGTACGAACACAGTCAGGAACAGTTCGAGTACGCAAGGGAGAAGGACCGGGAGCAAGCCGATCTGACGCGCGAAGGTCACGTCATTGAACGCTACGCCGAGGCGATCAAGCTTCTGTCGACGCCAGGTGACGAAGGCCTGATGAACAGACTGGCAGCCATCTACTCGCTCGAACGCATCATGCGGGACTCGGAAAAGGACCATGACACCGTGGTCAAGGTGCTTGCGGCCTTCATCCGCATGCATGCGCCGGCCCCCGACCCGGACCTCCCGCGCCTTGATGAATCCGAGGTCCCGATGCCTGGGCCAAAGGATGACGTGCAAGCCGCCCTCTCGGTGCTGGTGCGCCGTCCTACTCGTGAGGAACAACCGCTGGACCTGTCGTCCACAGATCTCAGAGGGGCTGATTTGTCCCAGGGGTACCTGCGAAATGCCAACCTGACCGGCGCCGCACTGGACCGCGCCGACCTCGCGGGCGCGGTGCTCGCCTTCGCGCGACTGGCTGCCGTTGACTTCACCGATGCCGACCTGACGAACGCAGATCTGAGGGGCGCCGACCTCGTGGGCGACGGACTCGCCGCGCAGATGTCGGTGGAACAACTCCTTGCGACCGAGTTCGATGCCTCGACCAGGCTGCCCGGGCACCTCGCACACCACCCGCAGGTCGAGCCGGCTCCGGTCGCGGGAATTCGTCTCTTCTCCCGGAACAGGCCGCGTACAAAGCCGCCACAGATCAGTAAGGCTTGAGGTGTGAGCAGAGCCTCGGTCGTGACGGCAGATCTCCGGTTCCCGGCCCGACCCCGCCCGCGGTCAAGCCCTCGCGCTGTGGGACCTCGCCGACCGCGGTGCAGGACGGTCAGGTCACGGCGGTCGAGGGGCGTCAGCATCGTGCTCGCTGGAGAGTTCACTGGCCCCGCCGTCTGCCGGACGGCGGGGGCTCGGCATGTGCGCTTCCGCGTCCGCCGGCAGGGCGGCGCCAGCGCTGAGCCCTCGCTGCCGTAGGGGAGTGGGGGCTCTTTCGTGGTCTGGCTACCTGGCCGCCTTGGCCTTCAGTTTCTCTTCCATCCAGTTGTAGGCCGCTGCGCTGCCCTGCTTGCCCGGGGACAGCTTGACGATCGCATGGTCTTCAGGCCTCCCGCTGAGGTACGCCTCTGTGATCACGTACGGCGTGCCGTCCAGACGGAAGCGGACGCTGCCGTCGGAGTAGGCGCGGATGCGGACCGTGCGGCCGTCGGGGAGTTCGATGGGCTCAGGCGCGTACACGCACTCGACAGTCTCGTCAGCCATGACAGACCTCCTCAGGTCATAACAGGCCGGTTGTGGAAGGGCCGGACGCTACCCTTCATCGACTGTCGACGGCAACGGCTCTGGCAATGGAGACCGGTACGGACGGGCGGCCTCGCTATCCGGGGGCGCTCTCGGTGTTCCGCTCGATCGCCCGGCAGCGGGGGCATACGAGCTGAGCGCCGCGCCCGTACCGGCATGTCAGCCCCTGGCAGCGGGCGCACGGACCCACCTGCTCTGGAGAGCAGCCCAGCAGGAGAGCGGCGGATACTCGGTCCGTGGTGGGGTCGATGCGTCTGGGCACCTCATCCATGCGTCCGAATATACGCGCTATGTCCCTTCTTGTTCGATTTCTGGGGTGGGGTGCCGGCCTTGACGGCGTCGCTGCCCTGTTCGTACACATCGTGCAGGTGATCACGGACCGCCCCCGAAAGAGGGGCCGGAGCCGCCGGCCGCCGAACCCTCCCCTTGAGCCGCCCCGGGAAGACGTCGACCAAGTGATCGGATACAGTCCGCCACGTGTCCGAATCCCCGTTCCCATCCGCCGAATCCGTGCCGGACTCCCACTGTTCGAGCTGCGGAGCACCCTACGGTGAGGGCGTCTCCGGCTGGCCCCGCACCTGCACCGCCTGCGGCACCGTGGCCTACCGGAACCCGCTGCCCGTAGCGGTGGCCGTCCAGCCGGTGTACGACACCAAGGGCACCGCCCTGGTCGTCATCACCCGCACCATCGCTCCCGCGCGCGGGGGCGTCGCCCTTCCCGGAGGGTTCATCGAACAGCGCGAGGACTGGCGGCAGGCCGTCGTCCGCGAGCTCAAGGAGGAGACCGGCATCGACGCGGCCGCCCGCGATGTGCGGCTCGTCGACGCGATGAGCTCGCCCGACGGCCACCTGCTGCTGTTCGGGCTCCTCCCCGAGCGCCCGGCCGCCGACCTCCCGCCGCCCGCAGACACGGACGAGACCGAGGGCTGGCACCTGCTGCGCCGGCCGGCCGAACTCGCCTTCCCCCTGCACACGCTGGCCGTGCAGGGGTGGTTCGACGGACGCTACGTGTGAACCGGGGTGGGACGGCGCGCCCGTGCCGTCCCACCCCCGGGCCGGGCCCGGCGCGGCCACCCGCACGGCCCACCGGCGGGCCGTACCGGCGCCGACGGTGTCATCCCTGGCCCAGACCCCGTATGCGAACCGGACACGCGGGCTCGCTCCGGCCTTTGTCGCCCTCCCGCCGGACCACCACGCGCCGTCCCTTCCACCGCGTCACATACCGCTCGATCTCCGGTTCGTCCCACCCGTCGTCCACGGCCGGCACGACCAGCCCCTCTCCCGACCGCCCCCGGGCGGGCGCCCACGCCTCCAGCTCGACACCGCCGTCCCGGCCGCGTACCGGCAGGACGGCACCCGCCCGTGCGAGCACCGGGATCCGCGCCAGGGGCGCGTCCACCACCACCTGGCCGGGCCCTTCGTACGCCTTCTCGGTCGCCGTGTCGTACCAGCGCCCCCTCGGCAGCGGGACGGACCGCCGCTCCGTTCCGGGATCCAGGACCGGCGCCACCAGAAGACCGTCGCCGAGCAGGAAGGCGTCCTCGCAGTCCCTCAGCACCCGGTCATCGGGCTCTCCCCACCACAGGGGCCGCACATAGGGCGCACCGGTGCGGCGCGCCAGATGCGCCAGCGTCACGAAGTACGGCAGCAGACGCCGCCGCTCGGCGAGCACCACGCGCGCGTGCTCCAGGACGTCGCCGCCGAACTCCCAGGGCTCCCGGCGCCCGGCCCGCAGACTCGCGTGCGTACGGAACAGCGGCAGGTACGAGGCGAGCTGCAACCAGCGCAGATACAGTTCCGGCGACGGACTCCCGTCGAACCCGCCCACATCCGGCCCCGAATACGGCACGCCGCACAGCCCGAGCCCCATCACCAGCGACAGCGAGGCGCGCAGACCGGGCCAGCCCGTGGCCACGTCACCGGACCACGTCCCTCCGTACCGCTGCATGCCCGCCCACCCGGAGCGGGAGAAGAGGAACGGCCTCTCGTCGGGGACGAGTTCCCGCAGCCCCTCGTACGCCGCCCGCGCCATGCACAGCCCGTACACGTTGTGGGCCTCCCTGTGGTCGCCGCCACGCCCCTCCAACGCGTGCCGGGACGAGCGCGGCAGGGTGTTCTCCCCGAACGCGGTGAACGACACCGGCTCGTTCATGTCGTGCCAGAAACCCGCGAAGCCCTGTCCGAGGCGCTCCTCGTAGAGCCCGCCCCACCACCGCCGCACCCGCCCGTCGGTGAAGTCCGGATAGACCGCCTCACCCGGCCACACCACCCCCTCGACGACCCGCCCGGACGCGTCCCGCACGAACGCGTCCACGGCACGCCCGCCGTCGTACACGGCGTCGCCCGGCTCGGCCTTGACCGCCGGGTCGACGATCGACACCAGCCGGATCCCGTCCCGGCGCAGCTCCTCGGCGAGCAGCGGCAGCTTGGGGAAGCTCTCCTGGTCGACCGTGAACACCCGGTGGCCGTCGTAGTGGTCGATGTCCAGGTGGACGGCGTCCAGCGGAAGGCCGCGCTCCTGGTAGCCCGCGACGATCCGCCGCACCTCCTGCTCGCTGCCGAAACCCCACCGCGCATGCTGGTACCCCAGCGCCCACGCCGGCGGCAGCGCGGCCGCCCCGGTCAGCGACGCCCAGACCAGCAGCACGCGCGCGGGGGTGCCGACCACCACCCAGCAGCGCAGCGGCCCGCCGTCCATCCGGGTCTCGCACGTGCCCGCCCGGTCGTGTCCGGAGCCCGCGCCCTCCTCACCCTCGTGCAGCGTGACCGTGCCGTCCCAGGAGGTGTCGTGGAACACCAGGTGGGTGGCCGCGTCCGCGACCACCAGATGCACCGGCATGGTGATGTACAGCGGATCGTCGCCGGGCCCGAAGGGGTGTCCCGGGTCGGTGTTCCACAGCCGGTACGTCCCGTCCCGCAACCGGGGACCCGAGGCCCGCCCCCCGAGCCCGAAGAACCGGGCGTCCGGTGCCACCTCGGACCGCTGCATCCAGCGCGCACCGCCTCCTTCCACCGGCTCCCACCAGCGGGGCGGCAGATCACGGCGCAGGGTCACCCCGCCGGGCGTCTGCACCTCGATCGCGCCGTGCCGCGACACCACGACGGTGACGCGTTCCGCCACGACCCGCCAGCCGCCGTCCTTGTCCGGCTCCAGCACGGCCCGGGGATCCGGCTCGGGACCGGGGCCCACGAGCGCGTACGACGGTTCGGGTCCGGCCCCGTCCCAGCCCCAGAACACGCCCCCGTTCACGGCGACCATGATCCGCAGTTCCGACCGGGCGAACCGCACCACGCCACCGCCCGGCCCGGGCTCCACGCCCTGCACGAGGCCGGGGACCCGCGCCCGCTCGACGCCCCGCCGCGGCAACCCGGTCGCGTCGGTGCGCCTCCTGCGCCACGCGGCGCGCACCATGCGCACGCCCTGCGCCGCCCCCGCCGAACCGACCGCCTTCACCGAACGCACCAGGTCACGACCGTCCATGCTGCTCACCCTGCCATTGACGCCCCCGTACAAGGGCGTCGTTCAACTGCCGTTCACCCATGGCGCGAGCACATCTTCACGATGGCGACTATGTGGGGCACGCCCTGGTGCAGAAGTCGATCACATGGCATCGTCCCTGTCAGCCGCGTGACGCGCACACCCCGCTCGTGCGCGAGCCACGCACACGACGCGTACAGCCCGGGAGCCGACCCATGACCTCAGCGAACGCCACTCCGCTCTGGCAGCCCGACACCGACCGCATCGCCCGGGCCCGGATCACCAGGTTCCAGTCCTGGGCGGCCGAACACCACGGAGCTCCCGCCGAGGGCGGCTACGCGGCGTTGCACCGCTGGTCGGTGGACGAGCTGGACACCTTCTGGAAAGCCGTCACCGAGTGGTTCGACGTACGGTTCTCCACGCCGTGCACCCGGGTGCTCGGCAGCCGCGCCATGCCGGGCGCCGAATGGTTCCCCGGTGCGACCGTGAACTACGCCGAGCACGCCCTGCGCGCGGTGGCCACCCGCGCCGACGAACCGGCCCTGCTGGCCGTCGACGAGACCCACGAGCCCCGCCCGGTCACCTGGTCCGAGCTGCGCCGCCAGGTCGGCTCCCTGGCCGCCGAGCTGCGCGCCCTCGGCGTGCTCCCCGGCGACCGCGTCAGCGGCTACCTCCCGAACATCCCGCAGGCCGTCGTCGCCCTGCTCGCCACGGCGGCCGTCGGCGCCGTGTGGACCTCCTGCGCACCCGACTTCGGCGCCCGCAGCGTTCTGGACCGCTTCCAGCAGGTCGAGCCCGTCGTCCTGTTCACGGTGGACGGCTACCGCTACGGAGGCAAGGAGCACGACCGCCGCGAGACCGTCGCCGAACTGCGCCGCGAGCTGCCCACCCTGCGCGCCGTCGTCCACATCCCGCTCCTCGGCACCGACGCCCCCGAGGGCGCTCTGGAATGGTCGGCCCTCACCTCCGCGGACGTAGAGCCCGTCTTCGAACAGGTTCCGTTCGACCATCCGCTGTGGGTGCTGTACTCCTCGGGCACGACCGGTCTGCCCAAGGCCATCGTCCACTCCCAGGGCGGCATCCTGATCGAGCACCTCAAACAGCTCGGTCTGCACTGCGACCTCGGCCCCGAGGACCGCCTCTTCTGGTACACGTCCACCGGCTGGATGATGTGGAACTTCCTCGTCTCCGGCCTCCTCACGGGCACCACGATCGTCCTGTACGACGGCAGCCCCGGCCACCCCGACACCGGCGCCCAGTGGCGCGTCGCCGAGCGCACGGGGGCCACCCTGTTCGGCACCTCCGCCGCCTACGTCATGGCCTGCCGCAAGGCAGGCGTGCACCCGGCACGGGACTACGACCTCGGACGCGTCCAGTGCGTGGCGACGACCGGCTCGCCGCTGCCGCCCGACGGCTTCCGCTGGCTGCACGACGAGGTCCGCGACGACCTGTGGATCGCCTCCGTCAGCGGCGGCACGGACGTGTGCTCCTGCTTCGCGGGAGCCGTACCCAGCCTCCCGGTGTACATCGGCGAGCTCCAGGCGCCCGGCCTCGGCACCGACCTGCAGTCCTGGGACCCGGCGGGCAAGCCCCTCGTCGACGAGGTCGGCGAACTGGTCGTCACCAACCCGATGCCCTCCATGCCGATCCGCTTCTGGAACGACCCCGACGGCAGCCGCTACCACGACAGCTACTTCGACACGTATCCGGGCGTCTGGCGCCACGGCGACTGGATCACCCTCACCTCCCGCGGCTCCGTGATCATCCACGGCCGGTCCGACTCCACGCTCAACCGGCAGGGCGTCCGCATGGGCTCGGCCGACATCTACGAGGCCGTCGAGCGCCTGCCCGAGATCAAGGAGTCCCTGGTCATCGGCATCGAGCAGCCCGACGGCGGCTACTGGATGCCGCTCTTCGTCCATCTCGTACCAGGAGCCGTCCTGGACGACGCCCTCCTGACCCGCATCAAGCGGACCATCCGGGAGCAGCTCTCACCGCGCCACGTCCCCGACGAGATCATCGAGGTCCCGGGCGTCCCGCACACCCTCACCGGCAAGCGCATCGAGGTCCCCGTCAAGCGCCTCCTGCAGGGCACCCCCCTGGAGAAGGCCGTCAACCCCGGCTCCATCGACAACCTCGACCTGCTCCACTTCTACGAGGACCTGGCCCGCAAGCGGGGCTGACGCCTGCGGGCTTTGTCAGTACCGGCGATTACGGTGAGTGAGCATCGATCGACTGTACGCAGGGGGAATCATGCCGCACACCGAGCACCAGACCATGCGACGCGTCCTGCGCCGCGAGATCGCGGGAACCATCGGGCTGCTGACCGACGAGCACGACTTCACCGCGATGCGGCGCTACCGCACCTTCACCTTCGACGACCACACCACCTACCTCCGACAGGTGGAGGACCTGCTCAGGTCCCTCGCCGCCCGGGGCGGCCACACCACGGTCGCCCTCTTCGACCCGCAGGAGTACGCGCAGTTCTGCGCCGACAACGGCCTGGAACCCGACGCCCCGGCCAGCCGTACCCGCTTCACCGCGGAGCTGGCCGCCACGGGACCGACCGTCCCGTACGAGGGACAACCCCTGGCCGAACTCGTCCCGGACCTGCTCGAGGAAGCCGTCCGTCAGTCCACCTGGCGGTACGCGACGGCAGTGCTCGCCCACCTCGGAGACTGCGCCTCCTGCGGCGAGGACATCGGACACGCCGCCTTCTCGCGCGCCTCCCGCCTGCTCGCGCGCGTTCTCGACACGGCGAGCCCCGGCCACCTCCACCTCGTGTGCAGCGTCTCGGCGGCACCGCAGACACTCGTCGCGGTGCTCAGCGCCGACCGGGACCCCGACGGCACGACCCGTCTCGACGAGACCGAAGCCCTCGAATTCACCACCGTCCTCGCCCTGGGCATCGCCACCCACTGCGCCGGCGGGCTCGTCATGCGCACCACGGCACCGGACGCGACCGACCGCGTCCACGGCTGGCGCCTGCGGCGAGAACGCCTGGAACCGCTCACCGCGGCCGAGGTCTTCGACGCCTACTGCACCGACATCGAGTCCGGCGACCTCGTGGCCCCGGAATCCGGTGTCGACTACTGCGCACCACCCGATCTCGGGGACGGCCCCCACCCGACCGACCACACCCATTGAGCCCCCTTTCGCACCGGACCGCATTCGAGCGGCCGAGGGGCGCCCCACCCACGGGCGGAGCGCCCCTCCCCGCACGGCCGTCGACAGACCGACGCCTGCGGCTACTCCCCGGACAGCACCGTCTGTGCTGCGGTGCGGGCGTCGTGGGCGGTGTCGGTGGCGCGTGCGGCGGTGGCGGCGCGTTCGCACTGTGCCAGCGTGTGTTTCGCCAGTGCGGCCCGGACGTAGGGGATCGCTGCGGCTGTCATGGACAGGGAGGTGACACCCAGACCGGTCAGTACGCATGCCAGCAGGGGGTCGGAGGCCGCCTCGCCGCAGACGCCGCAGCTCTTGCCCTCGGCCCGGGCCGCCTGGGCGGACATCGCGACCAGGTCCAGCAGCGCGGGCTGCCAGGGGTCCTGAAGACGGGAGAGGGCGCCGACCTGACGGTCCGCGGCGAAGGTGTACTGCGCCAGATCGTTGGTGCCCAGCGACACGAACTCCACCTCCCGCAGGATCGAACGCGCCCGCAGCGCGGCCGAGGGAATCTCCACCATCGCCCCCACCCTGGCCCGCAGCCCCGCCGCACGGCAGGCGTCCGCGAACGCCTTCGCATCGGCCCGGTCGGCCACCATCGGCGCCATCACCTCCAGATGGACCGGCAGCCCCTCCGCCGCCCGCGCCAACGCCTCCAGCTGGACACGCAGCACCTCCGGGTGCTCCAGCAACGCCCGCAGACCCCGCACCCCCAACGCCGGATTGGGCTCTTCACCGGGCGTGAGGAACTCCAGCGGCTTGTCCGCCCCCGCATCCAGCACCCGCACCACCACCCGACCCCCCGGGAAGGCCTCCAGCACCTCCCGGTAGACCGCAGCCTGCTCCTGCACCGACGGCGCCCGCCCACCGTCGTCCAGGAACAGGAACTCGGTACGAAACAGCCCCACCCCCTCGGCCCCCGCCTCCACAGCAGCCACCACATCACCCGGACCGCCCACATTCGCCAGCAACGGCACCCCATGACCGTCCGCGGTCACCCCCGGCCCGCTCGACGCGGCAAGCACAGCCCTTCGCTCCGCCGCAGCAGCCTGCATGGCAGCCTTCCTCTCCTCACCCGGATCGACGAAGACCTCACCACTGCTGCCGTCCACAGCGATCACCACGCCCTCGACCAGCTCACCCGCACCCGCCAGCGCCACCACAGCCGGAACACCCAAAGCCCGCGCCAGAATCGCACTGTGACTGGTCGGCCCACCCTCCTCCGTCACCAACCCCAACACCAACGACGGATCCAGCAACGCCGTGTCCGCAGGCGCCAGATCACGCGCCACCAGCACAAACGGCACCTCACTGTCCGGCACCCCCGGCATCGCCACCCCCAGCAACCGGGCCACGATCCGATTGCGCACATCATCAAGATCCGCCACCCGACCCGCCAGATACTCACCCGCCCCCGCCAACAACTCCCGATACGCAGCAAACGCGTCGAACACCGCCCGCTCAGCCGAACTGCCCACCGCGACCCGCCGCTCCACATCCGCCAACAGCTCAGGATCCTGCGCCATCAACGCCTGCGCCTCCAAAACCGCCTGCGCCTCACCCCCCGCCAGACTGCCCCGCGCCACCAGATCCGCCGCCACGGCATCCACCGCCTTACGCGCACGCCCCAGCTCCCGCTCCGCCTCCTGCGCCGGGATCCGCCTGGCCGGCGGCTCCAGCACCGCGGTGCCCATGTGCCGGACCTCCCCGATCGCCACACCGTGACTCACACCGACGCCTAGCAGCCTTGTCTCCATCTCACCCGTCTCCGATTCGTGCGGCGCCAGCCGCCGCAGTGATGGTCGTCCGATCACCGCCCGGTGCGGCGATGACGTCAGCTCCAGGCGAAGAGCTGGTCGCCCGCCTTCACATCGCCGTCCTCGTGGAGACCGGACAGGGAGCCGGCCGTGGCTTCGAGGGCCACGATCGGGCAGACCGGAGACTTGCCGGCTGCCTCGACCGCGGCAGGGTTCCAGCGCACGACGGCCTGACCACGGGTGACGGTGTCCCCCTTGGCGACGAGCAACTCGAACCCCTCACCGTTGAGCTGCACGGTGTCGATGCCGAGGTGGGTCAGCACGCCATGACCGCCTGCGTCCACCACGACGAACGCATGCGGATGCAGCGAGACGATGACCCCGTCCACGGGGGAGACGGCCTCGCAGGGTTCACGCACGGGGTCGACCGCCACCCCAGGGCCGACCATCGCGCCGGAGAAGACGGGGTCGGGCACTGTGGACAGTCCGATCAGGCGTCCTGCGAGGGGGGACGTCACGGTGGTCATGGGCAACCTCCCAGGGGTGGAGTCCGGATGGGCCGCCACTGCCTGTCCCGGACGGCGCACTGGGCAGCAGGGTATGTCATATGAAGTGACGGTTCCGTATGAGTCATGTGGGTTGGCGCGCTGGCGATGCGACACAGCTGATTTGCACTGCTCCGTGGCCACGTGTACAGTCGTACTCCTGCCTGAGGCCGAGCGATGCGATCGAGCGTCGTTGCCTGGCAGCACCAAACTTGTCGGATCCTGTCTCGGGGTCCCTGTCTGCATGTCCGCAGGCCGGTGGTCAGAGATATGGAAAAACACTGGTAGAGTTTGGAACACCGAAGGGAAGCGCCCGGAGGAAAGCCGCGAGAGTGTTCTTGTGGTGAGTACGAAGGAAGCGTCCGTTCCTTGAGAACTCAACAGCGTGCC
>NZ_JBIAFD010000032.1:0-33584 GCF_042869095.1 Streptomyces sp. NPDC007264 | reverse complement strand
GGGAAGTTCGGCAGCGTCGACAGGTCGTTGCCGAACGACGCCGTCTCCGAGGTGAAACGGTCACCGGTGAGCTGCATACCGTCACCGGAATCACCCGCGAACCGGATGACCACCCGGCTCATGGAACGGACCTCGTGAGTCCCACGAGTCGTTCGTTCCGTCTCCGCGGGGGCGCTCGTGTCACTCGTGTGCGTGGTGTCAACGGCCACCGGCCGCTCCTTCCCGTCGACGCAGCTGGCTGCCTGCCGCCGCACGGTATTGAGCGCCCCTTGTGACCGGCCAAAGCCGGTCTGTCAGACCGCGGTACCTCGCGGGAACGAGGCGGCCGCGCCGGCCCGTCGGGCGGACGTGCGCCCGACGGCGACAGCGGCCTGTGTCACAGCAGCCAGTCCGCGTCCCTGGCGATGCGGATCGCGTCGACGCGGTTGCGCGCGTTGAGCTTGGTGACGATGGTGGTCAGGTAGTTGCGCACCGTGCCCGCCGACAGCCGCAGCATGGAGGCGATCTCCCGTGCCTCCGCGCCCTCCGCCGCGAGCCGCAGTACCTGCGTCTCCCGGTCGGTGAGGGGGCTCTCGAACTCTCCCCAGGCGGCCAGCGCCAGTTCGGGGTCCACAGCCCGGTGCCCGGCGGCCACGCGCCGTACGGCGGAGGCGAGTTCCCCGGGTGGGGCGTCCTTCAGGAGATAGCCGGAGACCCGGGCCTCGAGGGCCCGGCGCAGGGTGCCGGGGCGGCCGAGGCTGGTGAGGATGAGGACGCGGCACTGAGGGAGCTGCTTGCGCAGCTGGGTGGCGGCCGACAGGCCGTCGACACCGGGCAGATCGATGTCGATGATGGCGACGTCGGGCCGGTGTTTGAGAGACATGTCGACGATCTCGTCCCCGCGTTCGACCTCACAGACCACGGTGAAATCGTCCTGGAGATTCAGCAGAGCGACCAGGGCGCCGCGGATCATGTTCATGTCCTCGGCGATCAGTATCCGTATCACTGAGCTCCCGTCTGCGGTACCTGGAGGCCCGGATCGCCAGGTCACGTGATCCGGACCGTTCCTGAAGCGGCCGCGCGCGATCATGCGGCTGATTCCTTGAGCGGGAACATGCCCCCCTGGTACCTCCACGGCCGTCTCCTGCGGTTCGTTCACGGACACTTCGGTCGGCAACCGGAATATGCCGTTCATCGCGTGGCCCGACTCCGGCCGACCGCTCGCCGCGATCATCGGCGCGCGGATCGCGAAGTCCGCCGACGACGTGCGGTGAGCGGGTGCGGACGGTGTCGGCACCGTCGTTCTCGATGGTGGTGAGGAGCGTGAGACCCGGCAGTGCGCAGATCAGGATGGTGTGTGCCGGCCAGGATGCGGGGAGACCGCTGCCGTGTCCGGCCGGGGTCATGGCCTCACGGCTGCCCCTTGACTCGTCCGCACTGTCGGAACGGTCGTGACGGTCCATCATCTGCACGGCCTCTCGCAACCATGTGCGCCATCCTGGGCAGATGATAAGTCAATGCCGTGAAGACTGTGCAGGAATCAAGCACTCACGGGCGCAAATTTACGTGACGACCGGGCGCGGGGCGAAAAGTTGAAACTTGATCAATCTTTCCCGTACCGCGAGTAACACCGTGAGATCGCCACTTCTCTCCAAGACCACGCGTTCCGCACTGCACAAGCGGCTCTTTAGAGCCTGTCCGCAGCATTCGAGCGAACAGCACGCGTCGGCGTCGGGCCGGCAGTCTCGGGAGAGGGCAGCGATGCGCGTTCTATTCACCATCTTTCCGGCAACGGCACACCTCTATCCGGTCGTACCGCTGGCATGGGCGCTGCAGAGTGCCGGCCACGAGGTCGTGGTGGCGAGCCCCGAGGGCGTCGTCGATCCGAAGGTGATCTCGAACATCACCGCGGCCGGCCTCACCGCGGTGTCCTTGGGCGGCAAGGAGGAACTCACCGCATCGCTGGCACCCCTGATCGCCGGCGCGGGCCCCAACCGGCCCACCCTGGCGCTCGATCCCGACGACGACAACGCCTGGCTGACCGCCAGGGCCGTGCTCGGGGGCATGTTCAACGCCTACTACCCGCCGGAGCAGGTGGCGGGCGGACGCCGGCCGATCCTGGACACGCTGGTGGAGTTCGCCCGCAACTGGCGCCCCGACCTGGTGCTGTGGGACCCGCTGGCGCCGACGGGAGCGGTGGCGGCGCGCGCCTGCGGCGCCGCCCACGCGCGTCTGCTGTTCGGCATGGACAACATCGGGACGATCCGCTCCAAGACGCGGCAGCAGTCGGCCGATCCGGCCTCGGCCCCTGCCGAGGACCCGTGGATGGCGTGGCTGGCCCCGGTGCTGGCCCGGTACGGCCTGGACTTCACCGAGGAGACATGGGTCGGACAGTGGACCCTGGACCTCACCCAGTCCCGGATGCGCAACCCGCTGGACCTGGCGTACGTCCCGGTCCGCCGGGTCCCGTACAACGGGGCCGCCATGCTTCCCGAGTGGCTGCACTCCCGGCCGGAGCGGCCCCGCGCGGTGCTCACGCTGGGGGTGAGCCGTCGACTGCTCGCCGGCCGGCACAGCGGCTTCCCGATGCGTGAGTTCTTCGACTCCGTGTCCGGTCTCGACCTGGAACTGGTCGCGACGCTGAACGGCGAGCAGCTGTCCGCCGTGGGCACGCTCCCGGACAACGTCCGTGCCCTCGAGTACGTACCGCTCAACCAGGTGCTGCCCAACAGCTCGGCCATCATCCACCACGGCGGCGGCGGGACGTTCGCCGCCGCCGTGGCGTTCAAGGTGCCGCAGTTCGTCGTGCCGCTCCCGATGTGGGACGAGATGGTCACGGCCCGCTACGTCGCCCGCCGGGGCGCTGGCCTGGTCATCGACGCGGCGGCGATCGACGTGGACGTCATGCAGAAGGACCTCGTGCGGCTGATCGAGGAGCCGTCCTTCCAACTCGGGGCCCGCGGCCTGTACGAGGACATGCTGGCCGCCCCGGCGCCGAAGGACGTGGTCCCGGTCCTGGAGAGACTGACCGCCGAGCACCGCGGCTGAGCGGCCGCCGTCCGCCGCCGCACGGCTCCCGTGCCGCACCGCGCGCCCCCGGCCCTGCGGCGCGGGATGCCCGCACCCACCGGGCTTCCACCCGTCCAGCACGAGTCGAGTTCAGGTAGAAAGGGCGAGCGCGCCGTGCGCATCGAGGAAACCAGCATCCCCGGCACGTTTCTGATCGAGCCGGACCACATATCCGACGACCGGGGTGTCTTCTACGAGTCGATGCGGTCCGACGAACTGGAGCGGTCCGCGGGGATCCTCTTCCAGCCCCGGCAGATCAACTACTCGGTGTCCAGGCGCCACACCCTGCGCGGCATCCACAGTGTGAGCGTCCCCCCGGGGCAGGCCAAGTTCGTCACCTGCGTGCGGGGCGTGCTGCGCGACATCGTCGTAGACCTGCGGATCGGGTCACCCACCTTCGGCAGGCACCAGGTGAACGAACTGGACGCCGCCTCGGGCCGGTCCGTGTACGTGCCCGAGGGCGTGGGCCACGGATTCCTGGCGCTCACCGACGACGCCTGCATCTGCTACGTCGTCTCCACCACGTACGTCCCCGGGACGCAGATCGACATCAACCCGCTCGACCCCGACCTGGACCTGCCCTGGGAGTGCCCCGGGACACCGCTGATCTCGGACAAGGACGCGAAGGCACCCACGCTGGCCGAAGCCCTGGCAGCAGGCATGCTGTCCGACTTCGACGCCGCCTGACGCGGCGTCACCACCGCGCCGGATCGAAGCGGCTTCACCACATGAATCGAGAGGACCTCCCATGAAGGCTCTGGTGTTGGCCGGCGGATCGGGCACCCGCCTACGGCCTTTCAGCTACTCGATGCCCAAACAGCTCATCCCCATAGCGAACGTGCCGGTCCTGGAGTACGTCCTGAGGAACGTCCTGGAACTGGGCGTGACCGAGATCGGCGTCATCGTCGGGGACCGCGCCGAGGAGATCCGCCAGGCGCTCGGGGACGGATCGCGGTTCGGGGCACGACTGACCTACATCCGGCAGGAAGCTCCGCTCGGACTCGCCCACACCGTCGCCATCGCCCGGGACTTCCTCGGCGACGACGACTTCGTGATGTACCTCGGCGACAACATGCTGCCCGACGGGATCGCCGGCATCGCCGAGGACTTCGCCGCGCACCGCCCGGCCGCCCATGTCGTCGTGTACAAGGTCCCCGACCCGCGCGCCTTCGGCGTGGCCGAACTGGGCCCCGGCGGCGAGGTGCTGCGCCTGGTGGAGAAGCCCGAGCAGCCGCGCAGCGACCTGGCGCTGATCGGCGTGTACTTCTTCACCGCCACCATCCACGAGGCGGTCGAGGCCATCGAGCCCAGCGCCCGCGGCGAGTTGGAGATCACCGACGCGATCCAGTGGCTGGTGTCGGCGGGAGCCGATGTCCGGGCGGCCCAGTACGAGGGCTACTGGAAGGACACCGGCAACGTCGAGGACGTCCTGGAGTGCAACCAGCACATCCTGGAGGGCCTGCGGCACTCCGTGGACGGTGCGGTCGACGAGGCCAGCGTGCTGGCGGGGCCGGTCGTCGTGGAGGAGGGAGCGCGCATCGTGCGCTCCCACATCGAGGGGCCGGTGATCATCGGTGCCGGCACGGTCGTCGAGGACAGCCACATCGGCCCGCACACGTCCATCGGACGCGACTGCGTGGTCACCGGAAGCCGGCTGGAGTACTCCATCGCCCTGGACGGGGCGTCGGTCACCGGCGTCCAGGGCCTGAGCAGTTCCCTCATCGGTCGCTCCGCCTCCGTCGGCACCAGCAGGCAGAGCACGGACCGTTACCGCCTGGTCGTCGGAGACCACACACGAGTGGAAGTCGCGGCATGAGGATCCTCGTCACCGGCGCCGCCGGCTTCATCGGCTCCAACTTCGTCCGCAACCTGCTCGCGAACGCCTACGCGGAGTGGGAGGACGCCCGGGTCACCGCCCTGGACAAGCTGACCTACGCAGGCAACCGCGACAACCTGCCCGCCTCGCACCCGCGTCTGGAGTTCGTCCGCGGCGACATCTGCGACGCGGGCCTGCTGCGCGAACTGCTGCCCGGACACGACGCCGTGGTGCACTTCGCCGCGGAGTCCCACGTGGACCGCTCGCTGGAGGGCGCCGGAGAGTTCTTCCGCACCAACGTCCTGGGCACCCAGACGCTGCTCGACGCCGTACTGGACAGCGGTGTCGAGCGGGTCGTGCACGTCTCCACCGACGAGGTGTACGGCTCGATCGCGGAGGGCTCCTGGACCGAGGACTGGCCGCTGCTGCCCAACACCCCCTACGCCGCCTCCAAGGCATGCTCCGACCTGGTCGCCCGCACCTACTGGCGCACGCACGGAGTGAACCTCTCCATCACACGCTGCTCCAACAACTACGGGCCCTACCAGCACCCCGAGAAGCTCATCCCGCTGTTCGTCACCAACCTGCTGGAAGGACAGCAGGTGCCGTTGTACGGCGACGGACGCAACATCCGCGAATGGCTGCACGTGGACGACCACTGCCGCGGCATCCATCTCGTGCTCAACGGCGGCCGGGCCGGCGAGATCTACAACATCGGCGGCGGCAACGAGCGGACCAACCGCGCCATCACCGAGCACCTGCTCGAACTGACCGGCTCGGGACCGGAGATGATCCGCCACGTCCCCGACCGCAAGGCGCACGACCTGCGGTACTCCATCGACGAGTCCAAGATCCGCGAGGAGTTGGGCTACGTCCCGCTGACCGGGTTCGAGGAGGGCCTGGCCGCCACGGTGGCCTGGTACCGCGACCACCCCGGCTGGTGGAAGACCGTCAAGTACGGGGGCGGCCGTGCGGACGGCTGACGGCGGCGGAGCGGCCGGGCTCCGAGTCGTGGTGCTCGGCGGCGCCGGCTACCTGGGCCGCCGGATCGGTGAGGCGTTCCGCGCCGACGGCGCCCTGGTGCACCTCGTCTCGCGCGGCCCGGCCGGGGACGGTCCGGCGGACGCGGGCTTCGTCCTCATGGACCTGCTGACGGCCGGCCCACGGGAACTCACCGGATTCTTCGGCTCGGTGCGGCCCGACGTGGTGGTCAACTCCGCCGGCCGGGCCTGGCAGGCCGACGAGGCCGAGATGACCGCGGGCAACGCGGAACTGGTCGTCCGCGTCACCGAGTCACTGGCCGAACTGCCCCGCCCGCCGCGGCTGATCCAACTCGGCAGCATCCACGAGTACGGCGCCGGCACCCCGGGCACCGGCACCTCCGAGGACCATGAGCCCGCTCCCGTCACACCGTACGGGCGCACCAAACTCCTCGGCACGCGGACCGTCCTCCGGGCCGCGGCGGAACAGGGCCTGGACGGTGTGGTGCTCCGCCTCGCCAACGTGATCGGCGCCGGGGCGCCCGCCGGCAGCCTCTTCGGCAGGGTCGCCGCCCACCTCGGCGAGGCGGCCCGCGCCCGGTCCCGCGGCGAGAAGCCGGACGAGCTCAGGCTCCCGCCGCTGCGCGCCCACCGCGACATCGTGGACCTGCGCGACGCCGTCGACGCCGTACGGGCCGCCGCCACCGCGCCGAGCGCGGACATCGGCGGTCGCGTGGTCAACGTCGGCCGCGGCGAGGCGGTCGCGATGCACACGCTGATCGACCGCATGGTCGAACTCAGCGGCGTGGACCTCCCGGTCGTCGAGACGGTACCCGGCCCCTCGGCACGCACGGACGTGGAGTGGCAGCAACTCGACGTCTCACGGGCGCAGCGGCTTCTGGGATGGCGGCCGCGGCGCACTCTCGACGACTCGCTGCTCGACCTGCTCGCGGACGCGGTGCCGGCGCCAGCCAACGGAAGGACATGACGATGAGCGACAACAAGGAACTGGTGCTGGACACGGTCCGCAGATACCACCGGGAGACCGAGCCCGACCGGGAGTTCGTGCCCGGTGTGACCGAGATCTGGCCGTCCGGCGCGGTCCTGGACGAAGAGGACCGGGTCGCCATCGTCGAGGCCGCCCTGACCATGCGCATCGCCGCGGGGCCCAGCTCCAGGAAGTTCGAGTCGGCCTTCGCCAAGCGCCTGAAGCGGCGAAAGGCCCATCTGACCAACTCCGGTTCGTCGGCGAACCTGCTCGCCGTCTCGGCCCTCACCTCGCACCAGCTCGGTGACCGGAGGCTGAAGCCGGGCGACGAGGTGATCACCGTGGCGGCGGGATTCCCCACCACCGTCAACCCGATCCTGCAGAACGGGCTCATACCGGTCTTCGTCGACGTGGACCTGGCCACGTACAACACCACGGCCGACCGGGTGGCGCGCGCGATCGGCCCCAAGACCAGGGCGATCATCATCGCGCACGCGCTCGGCAACCCCTTCGAGGTCGCCGAGGTGGCCCAGCTCGCCAAGGACCACGACCTCTATCTCATCGAGGACAACTGCGACGCGGTCGGCTCCACCTACGACGGCCGGATCACCGGGACCTTCGGCGACCTGACCACGGTCAGCTTCTACCCGGCCCACCACCTCACCATGGGCGAGGGCGGCTGCGTCCTCACCTCCAACCTCGGCCTGGCCCGCATCGTGGAGTCGCTGCGCGACTGGGGGCGGGACTGCTGGTGCGAACCGGGCAAGAACAACACCTGCTTCAAGCGGTTCGAGTACCAGATGGGCAACCTGCCGGCCGGGTACGACCACAAGTACATCTTCTCCCACGTGGGGTACAACCTGAAGGGAACCGACATCCAGGCGGCGCTGGGCCTGGCGCAGCTCGCCAAGCTGGACGGCTTCATCGAGGCGAGGCGACGCAACTGGCGCCGGCTGCGCGAGGGACTGGACGGCGTGCCGGGCCTCCTGCTCCCCGAACCGACCCCCCGGGCCGATCCGAGCTGGTTCGGTTTCGTCATCACCGTCGACCCCGAGGCCGGCTTCACCCGCGCCGAACTGGTCGACCACCTGGAGGAACGGAAGATCGGCACCCGGCGGCTGTTCGCGGGCAACCTCACCCGGCAGCCGGCCTACATCGGTCAACCCCACCGTGTCGTCGGCGACCTCACCAACAGCGACATCATCACCGAGCACACCTTCTGGATCGGTGTCTACCCGGGGCTCACGGACGAGATGCTCGACTACATGACCGCCACGATCAAGGAGTTCGTGGCCCAGCACGGCTGAGCCCGACGGGCCGCCTCCCACCCAGAGACCAGGGACGACGACGATGGACATTGTGGGAACCGGATTCCTGGCGCGCACTCTGCGCCCGCTGGCCGGCCGGCATCCGGACACCGTGGCCCTGGCGGCGGGGGAGTCCAGGACCAGCGGCGCCACCGAGGCGGACTACGCGCGGGAGGCCGCGCTGCTGCGCGACGTCGCGAAGCAGTGCGCGGCCACCGGGCAGCGGCTGTTGTTCTTCTCGACGGCCGCGACCGGCATGTACGGGTTCGCCGAGGGGCCGGGCAGGGAGGACACCACGGTGACCCCCTACACCCCCTACGGGGCGCACAAACTGGCGTTGGAGGAGCAACTGCGCGCCTCCGGGGTCGACCACCTCATCCTCCGGCTGGGGCACCTGGTGGGTCCGCACGGGCGGTACCACCAGCTCTTACCCACGCTGTTACGGCAGGTACGCGAAGGGGTGGTGTCCATGCACCGGGGCGCGACCCGCGACCTCCTCCGTGTCGGCGACGCGATCACGATCATCGACCGGCTGCTCGCCGCGGGTCTGCGGGGCGACACCGTCAACGTGGCCTCCGGGTTCGCCGTCCCGGTGGAAGACATCGTCGACCACCTCGCCCGCCTGTTACGGCTCGCGCCACGCAAGGAGTACGTGGACACGGGTGTCCGCTACGCCATCTCCACAGAGAAGTTACGTGCCCTGGTCCCCGAAGTGGCGGACATGGGCTTCGGTCCCGACTACTACCGCCGGGTCCTGAACGACCTCATCGCGGCCGAACATGCCTGACCCTGTGGCCGCGTACGCACACCCAGAAAGGCGGGGAGTTCCTCCGATGCCGACCCACACCCTCAAGACGCGTGAGAGCAAGAGCCTGCCCGCCCGCATCGCACTGTCGGCCGCCACCGCCCGGGGCGCGCACCTGCCCACCGAGCACTTCGACCGCTGGCTGGCCGAACGGGGCAGGGCCCACACCTTTCAGGTGGACCGGATACCGTTCGCTGAGCTGGACGGCTGGTCGTTCCAGGAGTCCACCGGCAACCTGGTGCACCGTAGCGGCCGGTTCTTCACCGTGGAGGGCCTGCACGTCACGGAGGAGGGCGAACCGTACGGCGACGGCCCCCACGCCGACTGGTACCAGCCCATCATCAGACAGCCCGAGGTGGGTGTCCTCGGCATCCTCGTCAAGGAGTTCGACGGGGTGCTGCACTTCCTGATGCAGGCGAAGATGGAGCCGGGCAACCCCAACCTGCTCCAGCTGTCGCCCACGGTCCAGGCGACCCGCAGCAACTACACCAAGGCCCACAAGGGCGCGGACGTCAAGTACATCGAGTACTTCGTCGGCCCGAACCGCGGCCGCGTCGTCGCGGATGTGCTCCAGTCCGAGCACGGCTCGTGGTTCTACCACAAGTCCAACCGCAACATGATCGTGGAGGCGGTCGGCGACGTACCGCTGCTGGACGACTTCTGCTGGCTCACCCTCGGCCAGATCGGCGAGCTGCTGCACCGGGACAACGTGGTCAACATGGACTCCCGCACCGTGCTGTCCTGCCTGCCCTTCGGGGACTCCTCGGACGGCGCGCTGCTGCCCGACATCCATCTGCTCTCCTGGATCACCGGCGAGCGCACACGGCACTGCGTACGGGCCGAACGCGTACCGCTGGAGTCCATTCCCGGCTGGAAGCGCGGCGAGAGCGCCATCGAGCACGAGGCGGGCCGTTACTTCAACGTCGTGGCCGTGTCCGTACGGGCGGGAAACCGCGAGGTGACGGGCTGGACCCAGCCCCTGTTCGAGCCGGTCGGCCTGGGTGTCACCGCCCTTCTCCTCCGTGAGTTCGGCGGCGTCCCGCATGTGCTGGTGCACGCCCGCGTCGAGGCCGGCTTCCTCGACACCGTCGAGCTGGGACCGACCGTGCAGTACACACCGGACAACTACGCCCACCTGCCCGAGAAGGAGCGTCCCCCGTTCCTGGACACGGTGTTGCGCGCCCGCCCGGACCGCATCCGCTACGAGGCCGTGCATTCCGAGGAGGGCGGCCGCTTCCTCAACGCCGAGAGCCGCTACCTCGTCGTCGAGGCGGACGAGGCCGACGCTCCGCTGAACCCGCCGCCCGGCTACGCCTGGGTCACCCCCGCGCAGCTCACGTCCCTGGGCAGGCACGGCCACTACCTGAACGTGCAGGCACGCACGATGCTCGCCTGCCTCAACGCGACGGCGGTGAGGACCCGATGAGCGGTCCTGTGCGCGTGGGCGTGATCGGATGCGCGGGCATCGCGGTGCGCCGGATGCTTCCCGCCTTCGCCGCCAGTCCCGACATCGAGATCGCGGCAGTGGCCAGCCGCGACCCGGCCAAGGCGCGGCAGGTCGCGGAGCGCTTCGGCTGCCGTCCCGTCCATGGGTACGGCGAACTCCTCGAACAGGACGACATCCAGGCCGTCTACGTGCCGCTGCCCGCGGTCCTGCACGCCCGGTGGACCGAGGCGGCGCTGAACACGGGCCGGCACGTCCTCGCCGAGAAACCCCTGTCCACCGACCGCCACAGCACCGGAGAACTGCTCGAACTCGCCGTCAGCCGCCGGCTGGTGCTCATGGAGAACGTCATGTTCGTCCATCACCACCGGCACGGCGCCGTCCAGCGCCTGGTCGCCGACGGCGCGATCGGTGAACCCCGTACGTTCCACGCGGCGTTCACCGTCCCCCCGTTCCCGGACGGTGACATCAGATACGACCCGGACCTCGGCGGCGGGGCCCTGGCGGACGTCGGGATCTATCCGCTGCGTGCCGCACTGCACTTCCTGGGCCCCGAACTCGACGTCATCGGCGCCCGTCTCGTGCAGGGCGCGGGACGGCAGGTGGAGACCTCCGGTGCCGCGCTGCTGAGCACTCCCGGCACCGTCACGGCTCAGATCACCTTCGGCATGGAGCACGCCTACCGCTCGTCGTACGAACTGTGGGGCGACGAGGGCGGCATCACCGTCGACCGGGCCTTCACCCCGCCCGCCGACCATGTCCCCGTGATCAACCTTCACCGAGGCGGGACGACCGAGGAGATACGGCTCGAACCGCACGACCAGGTGGCGGCCACCGTCGCGGCCTTCGCCGCCGCGGTGCGCACCGGAACCCTCCCGGACACCGGCGACACCCTGCGGCAGGCAGAACTGCTCGACGCGATACGCCGGTCCGCCTCGTACGGAAAACCCATCGGAACTGGATGAGCGGCCGCCCCGCGGGCCCTCGGCCGACGACCGGCGAAGGACACCGGCGGGGCATGACGGAAGGAGACACTCGTGCAACGCCACATCGCTTTCTTCAACTTTCCGGCGGTAGGCCATGTCAATCCCACGATCGGCGTGGTCGAGGAACTGGTGAGAAGGGGCCACCGCGTCACCTGCACCGTGACGGAGCACTTCGCCCCCATCGTGAAGGCCGCCGGGGCCGAGCCGGTCCGGTACGACTCGGTCTTCGGCGACTTCTACCGCGTCCCCCTGACCGCCGACGAGACCGCGGGCGAGGGATTACGGTGCCTGAACGAAGGCATGACTCTCGTGGAACAGGTCGCACCGTTCTACAAGGACAACAGGCCGGACGTGATCGTCCATGACTTCATGGCCTGGGGTGCGCGTTTCTTCGCCGCCGAGAACGACATTCCGCTCATCCGGACGTATCCGGTGTTCGGGGCGAACGAACACTTCTCGATCCGGGAGAAGTTCCCCGTGGCGGAACTGAACGATCCGCGCATGATCGAGGCGGCGACGAAGCTCGCGGGTGTGCTGCCCCGGTTCGGACTGCCGGCGGACCCGATGGGGTTCCTCTCGAACGTCGAGAAGCTCGGCATCATCTTCCTTCCGCGCGAGTTCCAGTACGCCGGCGAGACGTTCGACGAGCGGTTCGTGTTCACCGGGCCCTGCATCGTCGAGCGTCCCTACCAGGGCACCTGGCGGCCCGCCTCGGCGGACCGGCCCGTTCTGCTGATCTCGCTCGGCACCTCCGCCCGGGGCTGGCCGGAGTTCTTCACGATGGCCGTCGAAGCCTTCGGCGACTCCGAATGGGACGTCCTCATCACCGTCGGTGACCACACGGATCCCGCCGGCCTCGGACCGCTGCCCGCGAACGTCGACGTACGGCGCTACGCGCCGCAGCTCGACGTGCTGCGCCACGCCCGCCTGTTCATCACCCACGGCGGGATGAACAGCACCATGGAGTCGCTGCACAACGGCGTGCCCATGGTGGTCGTGCCGCAGACGAACGAGCAGCTGGCCAACGGGATGCGCGTGGAAGAGCTGGGCCTCGGCCGCCTTCTCGCCAAGAAGGACGTCACGGTGCGAAGCCTGCGCGACGTCGTGGCCCAGGTGACGGGCGACGCGTCCGTGACCGACCGGGTACGGGCCACGCGGGAGCGCATGCGTTCCGTCAACGGTCCGGTCGTCGGCGCCGACGCCGTCGAGGGGTATCTGGCCGGCCTGCGCTGACCGTACAAGCGGGGCGCAAGCAGGCGGCGGAACACTGAGGGACGTGCCCACCTTCGCCCGCACCGCAACGGGCTGCACGAACCGCGCCCGGCGGCCGGCTCGCCGGCCGCCGGGGTACCGACGGCCGCCCGGCGGCGGCCGTCCGCCGGGCGCGGCCGGACCGCACACATCGCAGTCGACCGGGCTTTCGGCTTCGGTCCGCGCCGTCCCGACGGCGCCCTCCACTGACCGGGGACGGTGATCCGACAACCATGGACCATCTGGAAGAACTCAAGGAATTCGCCCGTCTGCACGCCCGAGGCCAGGGCATGACGGCCGGGCACGCCACACAGGTCCTCACCCGTATCACCAATGACACCCCCGGCGACCCCGGCTCCTGGGCCGCGGTGTGGACGGCCGAGGGCCGGGCCGCCGCCGCCCGTGGCGACCTCCTCGACGCGTGCCGGCACTACGCCCTGGCCCGTTTCCCGTACCACGGCGACCCCGATCGCGTCCTCGCCCAGCGGCTGTGCGTCGACACCTTCGACCAGTGGCGCCGCGACCAGGACGGTATCGAGCGCCTGGAGTTCGATCACTCCGACGGCACCGTCGCCTGCTGGGCCGCCGGGCTGGACAGGCCCCGCCCGCTGCTGGTCGTCATGGGCGGCATCGTCAGCGTCAAGGAGCAGTGGGCGCCGCTGCTGCCCCTGCTCCGCAAACTCGGCTTCGCCGCCGTCGTCACCGAAATGCCGGGCGTCGGCGAGAACACCGTCACCTACGGGCCCGACTCCTGGCGCACCCTCAGCTTTCTGCTCGACCGGCTCGCCGACCGCGCCCGGGTCTCCGACACCTCGATGCTCGCCCTCAGCTTCAGCGGCCATCTCGCGATGCGCGCCGCAGCCGAGGACCCCCGCATCCGCCGCGTCCTCACCGTGGGCGCCCCGGTAGCCGACTTCTTCGCCGACGAGGCGTGGTGGCCCCGGGTGCCCGGCATCACGGCCGACACGCTGCGCCGCCTCACCGGCAGCGAGGACCTCGCCGAGCTCCGTCACCGCCTGCCGGGGTTCGCGTTCACGCCGGAGCAGCTTCGGCAGGTGCGGATTCCCGTCCGGTACGTCGCCAGCAGCCGGGACGAGATCATCCCGGGCAGTGAGCAGACGCTGCTGCGCCGCACGCTCGACGACGTCCGGTTCAAGACCTTCGACGACGTGCACGGTTCGCCCGCCCACCTCGGTGCGATGCGGCGCTGGCTCATCTCCCAGCTGCTGTGGCTGCGCTTCTCGCGCCGCGGCGCCCGGCCGGCGTCCCGCTCCCTGGTGAGCGAGAGACCGTCATGAACGGGCGCGGGAACGACCACGACCCAGCCTCCGGCACCGCCTTCGGCACGGTGCGGCCGTGGCAGACGCTGGCCTCACTCGGTATCACCGAGGACGACCTGACGGCCGTTCACCACCGGCCGCCGTCCGCCCACCGGTTTCCCTCGGAACGCACGGCGAGCACCACCTCGTCCCTGCACGGGGAAGCCTGACGCCGGGGCCCGTCGGCGCGGTCCGTCGCACGCCCGCGGCCGGGGCGCGATCAGGCGGCCGATCCATTGGGCGGGAAGATGATCTGCCGTACCTCCGCGGTCGTCTCCGGCGGCTTCTTCACCGGCACTTCGGCCAGCAGCCGGAAGGTGCCGTCCTGCCCCTGCCCGGACTCCAGCCGTCCGCCCACGGCGGTCATCCGGGCGTGCAGATTGCCGAGCCCGCTGCCGCCGTGCGGTGAGGGGTCGCGGTAGGCGGGGTCGAAGCCGTCGTTCTCGACCACCAGCCGGACCAGGCCGTCCTGCTGGACGGCCCGGATCCCGCAGCGTGAGGCGTTGCTGTGCCGCAGCAGATTGGTGACGGCCTCCCGCAGCGTGGTGGCGAGCGCGGTGTCCACGTGGGGGGAGATCACCCCCAGGCGGACCTCTGCCCGTACGTCTATGCCGGCGGCGTCGAGCATCGACCGCGCCGTCTTGATCTCCTGCTGCAGTGACATGTCGCGGAACCCGCTGGCGACTTTGCGGACATCGGCGAGGGACTGCCCGGCGATGCCCAGGACCTCGTTGACCTCCTTCATCGCGCGGGCGGGGTGGGCCGGAATGAGCCGGTGGATCAACTCGCTCTTCAGAGTGATCGCGGAGAGGCTGAAGCCGAGCAGGTCGTGGAGGTCACGGGCGAAGCGCAGCCGTTCCCTGGCGACCGCCTGGCGGGCGAGTTCGCCGCGGGCGGCGTGCAGGTGTGTGATCAGTTCCGTCAGCCGGGTGAGCCCGTAGACGACGAGGCCGGTGAGGAGTGCGGTCTGCGCGAGGCGGATGCCGTCGACGAGCGGTCGGCCGTCGAGGACGGAGGGGGCCAGCATGCTGAGCCCCACGACCCCGTAGAGCGGCCAGGCCACCGGCGGCGGCAGCAGGAGCAGTATCGAACCGGCGAGGTAGCCGGACACCGTCGCCCAGGAGGAGTGGAGCATCAGGAGCGGCAGATAGGTCAGCAGTGCCTGGATGCCCAGGGTCAGGCACTTGCGGTGCAGGGGCGTCCGGCTGCTGCCCGGTGCCGAGTGGACGAGTTGCAGGACGAGGACCACCGGCAGGATGAGCACGCCGGTGGCCTTGGCCGTCGCGGACACGCCGGCGCTCAGGACGGTGGTGAGGGTGAAGAGCGCGTAGCCCAGCAGCGCGGCGACGAGGATGGTGCGTGCCACGTGGGGGGTGGGGAGAGCGTTGCTGTGTCTCGGCGGGGCCCCCGCCCCCCGTCTGCCCTGTGACTCGTCCGCACTGTCGGAACGGTCGTGGCTGTCGTTCATTCGCACGGCCTCTCGCAACTGTGTGCGCCATTCTGCGCAGATGATAAGTCAAGGTGGTGACATCCAGGCAGCATGGAGATCAACCCTCGGGCGAATGCGGGGACCGGACTCAACTCCGTGGTGTGCATGGACGGTTCGCATCCGTGAGGGCCGATCGGCAGCCCAGGCGGTGTGTGCGTGTCCACCGCCAGATGATGCCCGGAGAGGCAGGAGTTGATGCCGGTCATTTCCCTTGCAGAACAAGCTTGTTGAGGTTCCGTCAGGTGTTACTCGTACCTCCCGCCGGGGCGTTGGGGCCGGGTCGGGTCAGGCGGCCGGTGGCGTCGCCGGTGCGAGGAGTTCCCCCACGAGCGCGGCGACCTGCTCCGGTTCGAGGAGGAAGCCGTCGTGACCGTAGGGGGACTCGATCACCCTGAGGTGATCCGCCGAAGGGATGCCCGCCGCCAACTCTGCCTGCTGGGACGGCAGGTAGAGGCGGTCGGAGTCGATCCCCGCCACGAGCGTTCGCGCGGTCACCCGGCTCAGGGCGGCGCGCACGCCGCCGCGGCCACGGCCGATGTCATGGCTGTTCATGGCCTCGGACAGCACGACGTAGCTCCCGGCGTCGAAGCGGCGCACCAGCTTGGTCGCATGATGGCCGAGGTAGGACTCCACCTGGTAACGGCCGCCGTGCCACGGGTCCTCCTCGCCTTGCGGCGAGCGGCCGAAGCGGGCCTGCAGCTCCGGCTCGCTGCGGTAGGTGACATGGGCGAGCCGACGGGCCAGGCCGAGTCCGGCGTGCGGCGCCCGACCGGTGTCGTGGTAGTGGCCGTCGCACCAGTGCGGGTCGGAGCGGATGGCGCGCAACTGGAGGCCGGCCCAGGCGATCTGCTCGGCGCTCGCCGCGGCCGTGGTGGCGAGCAGCAGCAGCGCCGCCGTCCGCTCCGGACGCGACACGGCCCACTCCAGCGCCCGCATCCCGCCCATCGAGCCGCCGACCACCAGGGCCCAGCGGTCGATGCCCAGCACGTCGGCCAGGCCGGCTTCGGCGGCGACCTGGTCGCGCTGTGTCAGGAACGGGAAGTCCCCGCCCCAGCGTCGTCGTCCGCCGGGGCGCAGCGAGGAGGGTCCGGTGCTGCCCTGGCAGCCGCCGAGCACGTTCGGAGCGACCACGAACCAGCGGTCGGTGTCCAGCGCGCGACCGGGGCCGACGAGCCCGTCCCACCAGCCGCGGGTGGGGTGCCCGGGCCCGGCGGGGCCGGCGACGTGGCTGTCGCCGGTGAGGGCGTGCAGCACGAGCACCGCGTTGGAGGCGTCCGGGGCGAGCCGTCCCCAGGTCTCGAACGCGAGGCGTGCGCCCGGCAGTTCACCACCCGCCTCCAGGACGAGCGGCGTCTCGCGCACGTACCACCGGCGACGCCCGGGCGGGTCCCCCTCCCGCCAGCCCCCGGAGGCCGGCGGGAGGGGGATCTCCGAAGGCGTCAGTACGGTGTTCAGGACGCGCCCTTCGCCGCGCGGAACCCGGCCTCCAGGTCCGCCTTGAGATCGGCGAGGTTCTCGATGCCCACCGAAAGGCGCACCAGCCCGGGGGAGGCGCCGGTGGCCGCGAGCTGCTCCTCGTCGAGCTGGCTGTGCGTGGTGGACGCCGGGTGGATGATGAGGCTGCGAACGTCGCCGATGTTGGCGAGATGGCTGAACAGCTCCACGGCGTCCACGAACCGCTTGCCGGCCTCGATGCCGTCCCGCAGCTCGAAGGACAGCACCGCGCCCGCGCCGCGCGGCAGGTAGCGCTGCGCCGCGCCGTACCAGTGGTTGGACGGCAGGCCCGGGTAGTGGACGGCTGCGACCTCGTCGCGCTGTTCCAGCCACTCGGCCAGGGCCTGGGCGTTCTCGGAGTGCCGGACCATGCGCAGGCTGAGCGTTTCGACGCCCTGGAGGAGCAGGAAGGCGGAGTGCGGTGCTATGGCCGGCCCGAGGTCGCGGAGCAACTGGACCCGGAGCTTGACGGCGAAGGCACCGGGGCCGAGGGCGGGCCAGTACCGCAGGCCGTGGTAGCTCGGGTCGGGCTCGGTGAAGTCGGGGAACCGCTCGGCGTGCGCCCCGAAGTCGAAGGTGCCGCCGTCGACGACGACACCCGCGACGGTCGTGCCGTGCCCGCCGAGGAACTTGGTGGCGGAGTGCACCACGATGTCCGCGCCGTGCTCGATGGGCCGCAGCAGATAGGGAGTCGGCACGGTGTTGTCCACGATGAGCGGCAGCCCGGCCTCGTGCGCCACGTCCGCGACCCCCCGCACGTCGAGCACGTTTCCGCGCGGGTTGCCCAGCGTCTCCGCGAACAACGCCTTGGTGCCCGGCCGGATCGCCGCTCGCCAGGCGTCGAGGTCGTCCGGGTCGTCGACGAAGGAGACCTGGATGCCCAGCTTCGGCAGGGTGTGCCGGAACAGGTTGTAGGTGCCCCCGTACAGCGACGCACTCGAGACGATGTGGTCCCCGGCGCTCGCCAGCGTGAGGATCGCCAGGGTCTCCGCCGCCTGCCCGGAGGACAGGGCCACGGCGGCGACCCCGCCCTCCAGGGCGGCGATGCGCTGCTCGAACACGTCCTGGGTGGGGTTGTGGATGCGGGTGTAGATGTTGCCGGGCTCGGCCAGCGCGAACAGATCGGCTGCGTGCTGCGTGTCCCGGAACACGAACGACGACGTCTGGTAGATCGGCGTCGCCCGGGCCCCGGTCGTCGGATCCGGCGCGGCGCCGGCGTGGATCTGCTTGGTCTCGAAGGACCACGCCGATGCGTCCGGTCCGATCGTCTTGCTCATGATTCTCCCTGGTGCGGGGGCATCGCAGATGCCCGAGGACATGGAAAGGGGTGAAAAAAGGGATATGGGCCTGGAAAGAGATCAGGCGAAGCGACCGCACGGCCGAGACAGGTGCCCGAAGGAGGGCAGTGCTCGGCGAGGCGCGGTGGGGAAGGGGTGGATCAGATGCCGGAGCGCGGCGTCAGCTCACGGCGCAACAACACGTGGTGGTGACACGCACGTAGTCAACGTGGCGGCGGGTCACAAGCACGGTCATGGGGACAGACAACCACATGCGCGCATCACCGCCCCTGGCCGTCTCACATGCCGGGACACGCCTCCAGGTGCTCCGTGGCCGGAGCGGACGGGGGGCGGTGGGCGAAGGACCCAGCCGCCCCGCCCCTCTGTCCGGACCTCTGGGCCGCGGGAACCGCAGAGGGAGGCCCAAGGCGGAGCCGAAGGCGTCGGAGTCCGCTTCCGGCGGCGCCCGGCCGCGTGGCCCTCGAGGCTGTCCGACCGTCAGGCCGACGGTCGTGCGGGGCTCCCCCCGTCCGGGTCCGTGGTTCCGTAGCGGCTGAGGAATGTGGTGATGGCCTCCTCGATCACGGTGTCGGTCGACGGAATGTCCATCCGGTCGGCGGGCACCGCCATGACCCTCGGCCAGAGGACGAACTCCTGGATGAGCCCGAGGAACTGGTGGGCCGCCACCTCGGGCGAGGCGCAGTCGATCGCGCCCGCCGCGTCGAGGTCGCGCAGGCATGCCTCGAACGCCCGGATCAGGGGCTCCTTCCCGAGTCGGTAGAACTCGTCGGCGATCCACGGAGCGCGGCGGGACTCGGCGATCACCAGTCGGGTGAAGGCGATCTGGCCCGTCTCGTCGATGAAGTCGATCAGGGCCGTGGACAGCCGGCGCAGGAAGGCGGCCGGATCTCCGGTCCCCTCCAGTCCCGCCGTGAGGCGTGACGGCAGCGTCTCGAGGTCGAGGCTGCCCCAGTGGTCCTCCATGACGGCGCGGAAGACGGCGTCCTTGCTGCCGAACCGGTTGTAGACCGTCTGTCGCGCCACTCCGGCCTCGGCGGCGATGCGGTCGAGGTTCACCCCGTCATAGCCGTCCTCCAGGAACAGGCGCTTCGCCGCCGAGAGGATCTTTGCGCGGCTGCGCGCCCGTACGGCGCTGTTGCCGGAGGCCGGCCGGCTCGCTGGTGTGGGGGTCACGGACGAGTACCTCCATGTGGACTGGACTGACCAGTCCATTCTATGCCTCCGACCTCTTGCCGGGTCGATATTTGGACTGTACTGTCCAATCCAATTCCGGCCGGAAGTCATACCCGTTCGTCCCCGAGGGGAACAGATGCACCCTCTGTACGAGGCCGACGGCCTCTCCGTGGCCGCCCGGCTCGACCGCCTTCCGATGACCTCGCTGCACAAGCGCTTCGTCGGTGTCATGGCGCTGGGCAACTTCTTCGAGATCTACGAGCTCTTCCTGTCCGGAGTCCTGGCGACCACGCTGAGGACCACCTTCGAGCTCAGCGGCCCCGACCTGTCACTGGTCCTCGCGTCCGCCTTCGTCGGCGCCTTCGTCGGAGCCGTGGCGATAGGGCGGCTCGCCGACCGTGTCGGACGGCGCGGGGCCTACATGCTCACGCTGAGCCTGTACTCGGCGGGCACGCTCGCCTGCGCCTTCGCCCCGAACCTGTGGACCCTGGTGGCCTTCCGTTTCGTCGCGGGCATCGGACTGGGCGGCGAACTGCCCGTGACCGACTCCTTCCTGGGCGACATCCTGCCGCCGGGGCGGCGCGGCCGCTACGCCGCCTGGGCCTTCACCACCGCGTATCTCGCCGTGCCCGTGGTCGGATTCCTCGGCATGGTGACGGTCGGCGCGGCACCGCTCGGTGTCGCCGGCTGGCGGTGGATGTTCGCCGTCGGATCCCTCGGAGCACTGCTCACCTTCCTCATCCGGCGGAACCTGCCGGAGTCACCGCGATGGCTGGAGACCGTCGGGCGCGGCGCGGAGGCCGACGTGATCGCGAGGCGCTTCGAGCGGGCGGCCGAGGCGGAGGGCTGGATCCCTCCCGCCCCCGCGGACCCCGCACCCGCCGCGGCGGCCGTGGCCGGCACGCGCCCGGCCACCGCGCACGGGAGACGGACGCCGGACCCCGGCCATCCGGTCAGAAGCCTCTTCCGGGCGCCCCTGGCCCGGCGCACGGCGGTGATGGCGGTGCTGTGGATCCTCGCGCCCATCGGCTACTACGGGTTCAGCAGCCTGGCCACGCTGGTGCTCGCCGCGAAGGGGCTCACCGTCAGCAGTTCACTGACCTATCTGACCCTCTCGTTCATCGGGTACCCGCTCGGCTCGTACCTCTCGATGTTCGTCATGGAGAAGGCCGAGCGGAAGTGGATCCTCTGCGCCTCCCTGGTCGGCATGGCCCTGGCCGGACTCGCCTACGGCAATGCGACCACGACGGCGGCGATCATCGCCTCGGGCTTCTGCTTCACGGTGGTGGCCAACGTGATGTCGAACGCCGGTCACATCTACCAGTTGGAGCAGTTCCCCACCGGTGTGCGCACCACCGCGACGGGCTGGCTGTACTCACTCAGCCGCCTGTCCACCGCGAGTGCGCCGTTCTATCTGATCCCGCTCCTCGACTCCTACGGAGCCGTGGCGGTCTTCGCCCTGGTGGCCGCCGCGATGCTGGTCGCTGCCGGAGTCCTCGCCTTCGGGGTCCGCACCACCGGTCTGTCGGTCGAGGCGATCGCGGGCGCCACCCCCTCGGACGGTGCGACACCCGCCGCCGCAGGTCCCGCTCGCCCGGCGCAGCTCGCCGCTCCGGAAACCCCCTGAAGTGCTCGAGACGGAAGGAGGCGTCACCATGTCCGACGTCCTGTGGAACCGGCTGACCGCGCCCGCGCTGCGCCGGCTGGCGGCCCAGGGAGCACCGGTGCTGCTGCCGGTCGGCTCCACCGAACAGCACGGGCCGCATCTGCCCACCGGTGTCGACGATTTCCTCAGCGCCGAGGTCTGCCGTCGCACCGCCGTCCTCATGGCGGCTCGGGGACGCCCCGCGGTGGTCGCGCCCTCCTTGTGGTGCGGACTGGCCGACCACCACATGGAGTTCGGCGGCACCTTCACACTGACCCTGCCGACGTACCACATGGTGCTGCGCGACCTGTGCCGTTCCGTTCTCACCGCGGGATTCACGAAGATCCTCATCGTGAACGGCCACGGCGGCAACGTCACCGCCCTCAACGCGCTCAGCAGCGAACTCTCCCGGGACCTGTCCGCTTCCATCGCCGTGACGAGCTATTTCACGGCGGGCCGGGCGCGCACCGCGGAAGTCCTGGAGAAGCAGGAGACGCTGATGCACGCCTGCGAGGGCGAGACGTCCATGATGATGGCCCTGGCCCCCGACCTGGTCGACCTCGACCGGCTGGGGGAGGCGACCGGGCCGGACATCGCCCTGCAGTCGGCTCCGGACCACATCGTCCACCTGCCGCGCTCCTTCAAGGACGTCACCGCGACGGGAGTGGCCGGGGACGCTCGGCTCGCCACACGGGAGAAGGGCGAGGCCATCCTGGCCGCGAGCGCGACGATCCTCGCCGCCTGGCTGCTGGAGTGGACCGGCGACGACGGCGCTCCGCCGCACCCGGAGGCCACCGACAGCGGCCTGTGACCCGCCGTCGGACCGTCGGCTCGACGCGGTGGCCCGCTCACCCCGCGTCGGCCGCGGTGAAGGTCACCTCCGCCGTGCCGACGGTCCCTCCTCGGCGCCCGGGTGCGCTCTGCCAGTTCCAGTAGAGGTTGGTGTGCGCTATCACCTGCTCCGGGGCCGGCGCGCCGTACGCGGTGAGGTCCTCCGTCGTGTGCGCGTCGCCGACCAGTGTCACGTCGTACCCGCGGACGAGCGCGCCGTGCAGGGTCGAGCGGATGCAGGCGTCGGTCTGGGCACCGGTGACGACGAGCCGGCCCACTCCTCGCTCGGCGAGCACCGCCTCCAACTCGGTGGCCTCGAACGAGTCGAAGTAGGTCTTGTGGACGAGTGGTTCCGCATCGCGGCGCACCAGCTCCGGCACGTACTGCCAGCTCTCACTGTCCGGTTCGAGCTCGTCGCTGGAGTGCTGCACCCAGACCACGGGCACGTCCTCCGCGCGCGCCTTGTCGATCAGGGTGTTGATGTTCGCGATCACGTCGTCGCGGCGGGGGGAGCCCGCCACCACACCGTTCTGGACGTCGATGACGAGCAATGCGGTGTTCGGCCGGTCGGGCAGTGTCGTCATGGGTGCTCCGGTGTCTCGTGACGATCCGTGTCGGCTTCACCGTAGACCGGGCCACTGACAACGGCCCTGACACGCGGTCGGCGCGGCAGTTCCGCCAGGCGGCGCCGGGCCGCACGGGGAGGCGAGTCGCGGGAGCCGTCCTCGATCACCTCGGGCGCGCATCAAGAACCCCGCCGCCGTGCGTCCGCCGGAGGCCGGCCGTGCGCAGGCCGTGCGCAGGTCGTGCGTCGGCCGTGCGCAGGTCGTGCGTCGGCCTCCGGCGGGCGGCTATGCCGCGGAGACGGCCGGCCGCCGTCGGGAGAGCACCTCGCGGCTGCGGGCGATGGGCGCCGGCAGGAACAGCGAGCCCACCGTCGCCGTCGCCGCGGCGGACAGGGCGATGCCCCAGGCCAGCGGGCCGAGGGGGGTGCAGCCGAAGAACTGGCTGATGACCGGCGTCTGCACGACCGCGGCCAGGGCGGCCAGGGAGCCGAGGGAGGACAGGACGATCGCCCTGCTCCGGCCCCCGGCCAGCAGGGTCTGGCCGAGCTGTGTGCCCACGAGCGCGACCAGGGCGACGGTGCGGGCGCGGCGGGCGCGGCCGGTCGACCGGGCGGCCAGCCAGCCCGAGGCGGCGCCCAGCGTGGTGGCCACGGCGCGGCACAGCGTCTCCTCGGTCAGGGCCGTGCCGAGCGAGACCTCGGGCCCCTCGTGGAGCATCCGCTCGGCCGCCTCCGGCTGCGGCGGACGCAGGGCCACGGCCATGGCCGGGACGAGGTCCGTGAACAGGTTGACCAGCAGCAGTTGACGGGCTGTCAGGGGGGACGTCCCGGTGGCGGCCGCACCGAGGAGGGTGAAGGCGATCTCTCCCAGGTTGCCGCCGACCAGGATCGCCAGGGCCTGGCGCACGGAGGCCCACATGGCGCGGCCCTCCACGAGCGCGGCGAGGACCGTCTCCAGCCGGTTGTCCGTGACGACCAGGTCGGCCGCCGCGCGCGCGGCCGGAGTGGCCCGCACACCGAACGCGATCCCTATGTCGGCGAGCCGGATGGCAGGCGCGTCGTTGGCGCCGTCGCCCGTCATCGCGACTGTGCGGCCCAGGCGCTGGAACGCCTGCACCACGCGGACCTTGTGGACCGGGGTGCCGCGGGCGACCACCCCGACCTCCGGCAGAAGGGCGTCGAGCGAGCGATCGTCCAGGGCGTCGAGTTCGGCACCCGTCACCACCCGCCTGCCGTCCAGGACACCGAGGTCGGCGGCGGCCTTGCCGGCGGTGCTCGGGTGGTCCCCGGTGATCATCACGATGTGCACCCCAGCGTCCGCGAGACGGCGCACGGCGTCGGCGGCGGTGCCGCGCACACGGTCGGCGAACGCGAGGAAGCCGACGAACCCGAGGTCCCGCACCGCCTCGTCGGTGAGCTTCCCGTCGGCGGCGTCGCGGAGTTCGGCGACGGCCAGGACCCGATGGCCCTCGGCCGCCAGCTTCTCGCCGGCGGTGAGGATGTCGGCGCGGTCCTCCGCGGTCAGCCGTCGCCCACCGCGCGTGGCGCAGCGCCCGACGACCTCCTCCGGCGCTCCCTTCACGGACAGGACGCGGTGCTGCCCCGCGCGGCCCAGGGTGGCGTGGAAACCACGGCTCGGCTCGAACGGCAGGCCGGACAGCCGCCGCCAGTCCGGCGCGCCGGTCGTGCGGCGCACGCCCGCCTCCTGGGCGCCGTCGGTGACGGCGCCGTCGGTCGCGTGCTCGAGCCCGTTGCCCCCGTGGGGCCGCGGCGTCGCCCGCAGCGCGGCGGCCAGGACGGCGCGCTGCTCGTCGCCGAGCGACTCCAGGGGCCGGCTGTCGCCGTCGGCCGCCACGGCGACGAGGAAGATGTGCCCGTGGGTGAGGGTTCCGGTCTTGTCGAAGCACAGCACATCGGTGCGGCCGGCGGCCTCGATGGTGCGGGGGTCCCTGACCAGGGCCCCCCGGGCGGACAGCCTTCTGGCGGAGGCGAGCTGGGCCGCCGAGACCAGGAACGGCAGACCCTCCGGAACGCTGGCCACGGCCAGGCCCACACCCGCGCCCACCGTGTCCCGGGCACGGCGCCCGCGCAGGGTGCCGGCCACCATGAGCGCCATGGCCGAGCCGAGGGCCACGGGCAGGGCACTGCGGGTGATCCGGGCGAGCCGGCGCTCCACACCGACGGCGGGCGCGGCGCCGCGGCCCACCGCGGCGGCCCGGCTCGCCTCGGTCCCGGCGCCGGTCGCGACCACCAGCGCGCGGCCACGCCCGGCCGCGACGGTGGTGCCCTCGTAGACCATGGACGCACGGTCGGCGAGCTCCGACGCCAGCACCGGCGCGACGTCCTTGGCCACCGGGAGCGACTCGCCGGTGAGCGCGGACTCGTCGGCCTCCAGATGGTGCGCCTCCAGCAGGCGCCCGTCGGCCGGGACGACATCACCGGCGCCGAGGTCCACCACGTCGCCGACCACCAGGTGCTGGGCGGGGACGGCGGTCTCCGTCCCGTCCCGCAGCACCCTCGCCACGACGGCCGACTCGCGCCGCAGCCGGGCCTCCGCACGAGCGGTCCTGTGCCGCTGGAAGCCGCCGAAGAGCCCCGACACCGCGGTGACGGCCATGATGACGACGGCGTCGAGGACGGCGCCCACCGACGCGGACATGGCCGCCCCCGCGCCCAGGACGGGCGTGAGCGGGTTGGCCATCTCGGCGAGACAGGCCCGCACCAGCGACGACGCGGGCGCGCGCTCGGCGGGGACGCCACCGCGCTTCTGCGCCTCCTCGCTCGACAGCCCGCCCGCCGTGCTCCCGGTCCGGGAGAGCAGGGTGGCCGGGTCCATCGCATGCCAGGGATGACGGGACGCGGCGGGCAGGGGCGGGGGGCGCCGCAGCAGCCGTGCCGCCGACCAGACTCCGGCGGCGATGCCGAGGGCGGCCGCCGCGTTGAACGCCGTCACACCGCGGGCCGCGGACCGCCGGCGCCGTCCGGTCAGCGCCGCCGTCGCGCCGATCGCGGCGGACGCCTCGGCGAGCCGCACCCCGCGCTGCGCACTGTCCCGCGCGCCGCGGCAGGCCCGTACGACGACGGTCGCCACCGTCGGATCGGCGTCCAGGTACAGATCCGCGCCCCAGGGCGGAGTCCCGCCCGGGCCGGAGATCCCCACCCCGACGTCGGCCGCCCGCAGGGCGGACCGGTCCCGGGAGATCAGCAGCACACCGTCCCCGTCCCGCTGGAGCGCCCGTACGGAGGCGAGCAGCCCCTCGCCGGTGTCGCCGCGCACCGCGTCGGCCTCCCGGACGGCGGGGTCGGCGGTGTGGGGGCCCGCGGTCACGACGGTCAGCCCGGCGTCGTGGGCGGCGGGGACCAGTGCGTCGGCGGCCTCGTGCATCCGCGGCACCACGCTGATCACGGCGAGCAGGCGGCGTCCGTGCGCCAGCCCCAGCACGAGCCGCGCGCCCTCCTGGCTCAGCCGTTCACGCTCCCGCGTCCCCGTACGTCCCTGCAGCGGCAGACGCTCCACCGGCCCGAGCGCCCACTCGCCCTGCCGCGACAGCCGCTCGGGCGCGGCGCCGTCGAAGAGCCGATGGGCCCGCGCGGCGAGTTCTCCCGCGGGCACGCCCTCGTCGAGGGCGATCAGATCGGCCAGAAGGTGCGAGCCGGTGGCCAGGACCTCCGTGTCGAGGAGCAGCGTGCCCACGCGGTCCAGCCTGCGCAGGGCATCGGGCTCGGCCACGAGGACCCCCCGGCGCGTCAGGCCCCTGGCGAAGACGCAGGCGAAACCCTCACGGGCCAGCAGGGGCGCCTTGGGGATCGCCGCCAGGGCGCCGCCGAGGGCCCTGCCGGGGCGCCGGCTGACCAGCAGCGATCCGGCGAAGGCCGCGGCCGCCAGCAGGGGCACCCGGTCCGCGTAGCGTTCGACCGGTCCGGGCCGCAGCGGCGTCTCACGGGGCGGTGCCGGCGGTGCCGCCCCGTGGGACCCGGCGGCGGCGGTGCCCGTCAGACGCGGTTCGGCCGCGGCCCAGGACGCGTGCTCCGCGTTGGCCTCCACCACCCGCAGGGCGTGCCGGACGGTGTCCACGCCGACCCCGAGCACACCGCCGGAGCCGGCATGGCCGATCGCCGTGAGTCCGGCCATGAGCAGTCCGGCGTTGTCGGCGCCGACCGCCCGCTCGACCAGCCCCCGCAGCCGCGGATGGACGTCGACGAGCGGAATGAGCGCCGCGGCCTGGGAGGGGATGGGGGCGCGGTGGGTCAGGCCCGCCGCGGCGGCCAGCGGCGCGGCCGCGATCTGCACGGCCACCGCCCACGCCGCCCGCCGGGACGCCCCACCGGAGAGCGGATGGTCGGGCAGCGGGTGCTCGACCGCGTGGGCCTCCTCGACCGCCTCGACCGCCTCGACCAGGGCCGCCACGGTCTCCTCGGCGTCCGAGGGGCCCTCGGTGGCGACGACGACATGCCCGAGCACGGTGTTCGCCACGGCCCAGACGACGCCGGGCACCGCCGCGAGCCGCCGCTCCACGTCCTCGACGAGCCCGGCTGCCGACGGATGGGGCAGGTCACCCTCGCGCAGACCCCGTACCGCGACATGGGCGCGCCCCTCGAAGTGCCGGATACGCCGTGTGGTGTCGCGACCGCGCAGCGCGGTGGCGGCGGACGACACCGCGGCCCGCAGCAGCCCGCCTCCCGGCACTGCCACAGCGCATCACCTGCCTCATCCGTCTCCCCGCCGCCCGACTCGTGACTCCCTTGCGCGAGTAGCCGCGAACTCCGCGTTTCACACAAAGCCGTACAGACAGCTAGAAATCAGCAGTAAAAGCGCATGTCGCACGAAGCGCGCGAGAATTGAAGAGGCAGACCGTACGGACTTCAGGAAAGGAGGGCAGGGGATGCCCAGGACAGCGGCGACCACGCGACAGCGAGAAGCACCGCAGAAAGAGCCCGCGCAGACGCATGCACACGAAGGCGCGGGCCTCCACCTGCACACGCGGACGCTCCATCCGCCGGTGCCGATTCCGTACCTCACCAGGGAGGACGTGACGATCACCGCCAGGACGGCGACGTCACGGCTGCCCGGCAGGCCGTCGGCCAGGGGCCTCGTGTTCTACGGGGGTCTCGGAGCGATGGCCGTGGCGGGAGCACTGGACTGGCCCGTCGCCCTGGCCGTCGGCGGGGCCGCCTGGCTGGTGCGCGGCAGAAGGCGCGACGGGGCCGTCGACGTGCCGGCCGAGCACGACGGGTCGGCCCGGGGGGCGGGCAGGAAGAGCCCCTGACGTCGCGGCGAACCATGGCACGACGCGCGGCAGCGACGGCGCTGCCGTGCGTCCGTGCGTCGGGCGGCGACCGGGGCCCGGCGGTGTCCGCCGTGCGGCGGCCGGGGCGCCCGGCGGTGTCCGCCGTGCGGGGAGGCCGCCGCGGCGTCGGCGGGCCCCGTGTGTCAGGCGGTGGCGGGTGCGGCGGCGGTGCGCAGGTGGCGTGAGTACGCGGCCCACAGCTGCCACGCCAGGCGCAGGACGACCGCCTCGGCGAGCGCGAGGCCGACCTTCGTGGCCACGGCTACAAGTATCTGGCTCATGTCGGATGACTCTCTCTCCATGGATGCGATGTCCGATATCCGAAGATGCATCCCTTTCACCCGCGACGGGCGACGCATGAGCCTCTTCAGGGTGTCGCTCGGGTGAACAACAGGTGTCGTGGCGAGCTGTCTCACTCTTCGGGTACATCCGCCCACCGGCTCACCCCGCCGCAGTGCACACGGGTTCCGTGCCGGGCGGAGAGCGTGGCGACGATGTCCAGACCCCGGCCGTGCTCGTCCGGGTCCGGTGGCGGGGCCGCCCTCCGCCCGGGGAGGGTGGGGCCGGTGTCGGCCACCTCGACGCGTACGGCTCCGCACGCGGCCGCCCGGACGCGCGACAATCGCAGTGTCGCGGGGGGTGCGGCGTGGACGAGGGCGTTGGTGACCAGCTCCGAAACCACCAGCAGCACGTCATCGGCCACGCCCGTGGGCAGGTTCCAGGCCACGAGGGCCGCTCGTACGCCTCGGCGCACGACCGAGACGGCCTCGGGGGCACAGGGCACGGTGAAGACGTGTTCCACGCCCGCGGCGCGAGGCGCGGCGTCGAGCTGCGTTACCGTCATGTGCCGTCCTCCTCCGGGGGTGAGGCGCTGCCGGCCGGATGCCGGGCGATATCGAACGCTAGGAGGGCGATCGGGGCCGGTCAATGAACAGCGGTCGGCATTACCGAACAACGATCCCTTATCAGGTCGAATCGGACTAATATGACCGCATGGTCGGCCCGGTGCAGTCCATCGAACGGGCAGCGGCGATCCTGCGGCTTCTCGCGGGCGGTCCCCGCCGACTGGGACTGGGTGAGGTGGCGTCGTCGCTCGGGCTGGCGAAAGGCACCGCCCACGGCATTCTGCGCACCCTGCAACACGTCGACTTCGTGGAGCAGGACGCGACCACCGGGAAGTACCAGCTCGGGGCGGCACTGCTCCACCTGGGCACCAGCTACCTCGACGTCAACGAGCTGCGGTCGCGCTCCATCAACTGGGCCGACGCCCTGGCCGCCCGCAGCGGCGAGGCCGTCCGCCTGGGGACGCCCCTTGAGGGCAAGGTGCTGATCGTGCACCACGTCTTCCGCCCCGACGACACCCTCCAGACCCTGGACGTGGGCGCGCTGCTGCCGCTGCACGCCTCCTCGCTCGGCAAGGTCCTGCTGGCCTATGGGGCCGCTGCCGTGGACCCGTTGCCTGCGGCGGGACTCGAGGCCTACACCCGGCACACGCTGGTACGCCCGGAGGAGCTCAAACGGGCACTCGGCGAGATACGGGAGCTCGGCTGGGGCGCCGAGGTGCAGGAGATGGCCATGGGCGACGCCGGGGTCGCCGCGCCGATCCGGGGGCACGGCGGCCTCGTGGTGGGCGCCATCGGCGTGTCCGGGCCGGTCGAGCGGATCTGTGACACCAGGGGCCGCCCGCAACCGTCCCTGCTCACGTTGCTCCGGGAGGCCGCACGGGCGATCTCAAGAGACCTGGGCGCGGCCCGCTGGTAGGTCACGCACCTCCGCGACGCATCGGAAGGCAGGCTCGATCATGGTTGAACGGTATGTGATGTCCATCGATCAGGGCACCACGTCCACGCGATGCATCCTGTTCGACCACCGCGGGCGCCTGGCATCGGTGGCCCAGCGGGAGCACCAGCAGCACTTTCCCCGGCCCGGCTGGGTCGAGCACGACGCCGTCGAGATCTGGCGCAATCTGCAGCGCATCGTTCCCGACGCCCTGTCCCACGCCGGCGTCGAGGCCGAACAGATCTCCGCCATCGGGATCGCCAACCAGCGGGAGACGACGGTGCTCTGGGACCGGCGGACCGGTGCCCCGCTGGGCAGGGCGATCGTGTGGCAGGACACCCGCACCGCGCCGCTGGTCGACGACCTCAGGGACCGGCCGGGGGACGAGTTCTTCCTCGAACGCTGTTGCCTGCCTCCCTCGACCTACTTCTCCGCGCCCCGGATCCGCTGGCTGTTCGACAACGTTCCGGGGCTGGAGCGGCGCGCCCAGGACGGCGATGTGCTGTTCGGCACGATGGAGAGCTGGCTGATCTGGAACCTCACCGGGGGTCCGGACGGCGGCCTGCACATCACCGACGCCACCAACGCCAGCCGCACCATGCTCATCAACATCCGGACGCTGACCTGGGACGAGCAGCTGATGGAGTTCTTCGGTGTGCCGCGCCCGATGCTCCCGGAGATCCGGCCCTCGGCCGAGTCCTACGGCCAGGCCCGCGCGATCCTCCCGGGCGTCCCCATCACAGCCGCCCTCGGCGACCAGCAGGCGGCGCTGTTCGGGCAGACGTGCTTCTCACCGGGTGAGGCGAAGTGCACCTACGGGACGGGCAGCTTCCTGCTGATGAACACCGGCCCCGACCTCGTGCGGTCCCGCCATGGACTCCTCACCACCGTCGCGTACAAGATCGCTGACCAGCCCACGGCCTACGCCCTGGAGGGCCCGATCGCCGTCACGGGCTCGCTCGTGCAGTGGTTCCGGGACCGCCTCGGCCTGATCAACAGCGCGCCCGAGATCGAGACCCTGGCCCGCACCGTCGAGGACAACGGCGGCTGCTACATCGTGCCCGCCTTCTCCGGTCTGTTCGCCCCCCACTGGCGCAGCGACGCCCGGGGCGTCATCGTCGGCCTCACCTCGTACATCACCAAGGGCCATCTGGCCCGTGCCGTCCTGGAGGCCACGGGCTGGCAGACGCGGGAGGTCGTCGACGCCATGAACGCCGACTCCGCGCTCGCCCTCAAACAGCTCAAGGTGGACGGGGGGATGACGTCCGACAACCTGCTCATGCAGTTCCTGGCGGACGTGCTGGACGTCTCCGTGGTGCGGCCCATGGTCGCCGAGACGGTTTCCCTGGGCGCGGCCTACGCCGCCGGCCTCGCGGCCGGCTACTGGCCCGACCTCGAGGTCCTGCGCCGCAACTGGCACCGTGCCGCGCAGTGGCTGCCGGACATGGACCCGGGGCGGCGGGAGTGGGAATACGCGTGCTGGAAGCGAGCCGTGGACCGCTCCCTGGGGTGGATCCAGCCTTCGCAGCAACCCCCGGTGCAGCCGACGCGACATCCGCCACGGCATTCGTGACCTGTCGGACCGGACCGGGCCGGGCCGGACCGGACCGCGGTCCGGTCACCTCTGTCGGTGGGCCGGCTGACCCCGGTTCAGCGTTCGTCGCTGCGGCGCAGAGGGCCCCAGGACCCGGTCTGACGTCCGACCGCCCGCTCCGCCTCTTCGGTGACGCTCTCGTCGACCCAGCCGACGGGCTGCACGTCCTGCACCAGCGGCTCGTTGTCGGGGCCGCGCCCCTCGACGCGGCCGCGAAGAATCCACGGGCGGACGCCCTCGCCCTTCTCGTGGGGCAGGTGCGAGTAGTCGTGGAGCCGCCGGGCCACCCACAGTTCGACGGGCCGGTCCTCCCACCAGGGCTCGACACGGAGGGGATTGGCCGACAGGCCCGGCATGCGGATGCCGGTGAGATCGTCCCGGCTGCCGGTGGCCGTCAGATCGGTGGACGGGCCGTGCGACCAGCGGACGTAGAGGTCGCAGTGGTGTTCCACCAGGGCCCCAGTTCGCCGAGGGACCGCAGGACGGGAAGCTCGTCCGTGGCACTCATACCCTCGCCCGCTCCTCTCGGCCATGCCGGTCGGGCCAGTCCTTGTGATCATCGGTGTTCCGGCCGGGTACCCCGGTGCGGGTGGGGCATCCGCGACGGCAGGGAGCGTCCGTCTCCGGCTCCTCGGTGACGCGCCCCGGCAGCCGGCGCACCGCCGCGGCCCCGCACCTGCGGCACCCATATGTTCTGTTTGCTGCGATTTGTCGGGGTTACCCGCGGGGGGACAGGGAAAGCCGACGAGGGAAGCGGGACTGTGCCATGAGCAGCGCGACCAAGGAACGCGAGGAAGCGGCGAGGCTGCCGGAAGGCGACGTGGTGCGCATCCTGCTGGAGCAGCATGCGCGGATCCGTGACCTGTTCGCGGGCGTCAGGACCTCGCACGGCGAGCAGAGGAAGCAGACCTTCGACGAACTGAGGGCTCTGCTGGCGGTCCACGAGACGGCAGAAGAGATGATCTTGCGGCCGACGGCGAAGAAGACGGCCGGGGAGGCCGAGGCCGAGGCCCGCAACCACGAGGAGGAGGAAGCCACCAAGGTCCTCGCGCACCTCGAGAAGCTGGACGTCGAGAGCGCGGAGTTCGACATCGAATTCGCCGCCTTCGAGAAGTCCGTGATCGACCACGCCGAGCACGAGGAACAGGAGGAGTTCCCCGCGGTGCGTCGGGGCTGCGAGGAGGACCAGCTCAAGGGGATGGGCACCCGGCTGGAGATGGCCGAGAAGATGGCGCCGACCCATCCGCACCCGACTGCGGCGGGATCGCCCGCGGCCCAGTGGATGGCAGGACCCGTCGCCTCCATGATCGACCGGGTGAAGGACGCGATCAGCGGCAAGTCCGGCGGCTGAGGTGAGGCGAAGATCGCAGGGGGTCGGACTCGCGCGCAGCTGTGTGCTGAAGACGCGCGCTGAGCTGAAAGGAGATACGCCGTGAGCGAGGAACCTGCCGGCCGTTCCGGGCGCGTCCCGGACCCGACCCGCCCCACCTCGACGTCCCGGGCCGACGCCGGACCCGGACCGGTGCCACGTTCGCGCTCGGGAGTCATCGGCCGCCGCTGGGCGAGAAGCGGCACGGAACCGACCACCGCCCAGAGTGCGCTGGGGCTCCGGGTCGTCCTCAGCGGCGTCGCCCTGCCGCTCTTCGCCGCGGGAGCCGTTCTGATCGGACTGTGGGCGGCCAACTCGCCGGCCGGCCAGTCGCCCAGCCGTGGCGTACTGGTCGTCGTCGCCGTCGTGTGCGGGGTCCTCGCCCTGGCGGCGGGGCTGGATCTGTGGGCCCTGAGCCGCCGTCTACGGCGCGAGCGCGGTGGCCGCACCTGACGGTGGCGGCCGCCGCACCTGTCGTCTGTCGTGACTCTCGCTACGGGCTCAGCGCTCGCGACCAGGACACAGGTCGAGGGGGCTGCACAGCTGGATCACCTGGTAGTGGCCGTGCCGGGACGCCGTGTCGGGCGAGTCGGGCTCGTGGCGCAGGAACCTCCATTGCGAGGGCTTGACGTGCTTCGTCTCGCCCGCCTTCTCCACATGGACCTGAAGAGTGCGGCTTCGCGGGTCGTTCGTCTCCACAAGGACCTCGTCCTCGCCGAGCGGGAAGTGATCGTGCAGGAGGCACAGGCCGAAGCGGTCCAGATTCCCATGCTTCTCCAGAACCGCCACCAGATCTCCCACGAACTCCGCGTCCTGTGGCCCCAGTCCCTCGGTTTCCTCAAATCGGGGAAGCGCCTTTCCGGATGCTTTCAGCTCGGTCATAGCCTCTCCCGTAAAACCGCTGACAGATATTCCATTACATGATCGGACGCCTCGTGCATTCATGCAATTCGGGGATGCGGCCGACCTGTTGTGTTGACCTGTGGAAGCGCCGCTCGCTCCGACTGACTCACCCCGCCCGTAAGCATTCAGAAGGTCGTGACCGAATCGACTGTCTGACGATGTGACAGGTGGTGGGCGGGTGCGGCAGGATCCGTGATCGTGCCGTCCGCCTT
>NZ_JBIAFD010000031.1:0-33803 GCF_042869095.1 Streptomyces sp. NPDC007264 | reverse complement strand
GAGAGCTACGAGGCCGGACTGCACCTGTGTGGTGCGATGCTCTGGCTCCGAAGCATCGCACCACACTCTTGATCCGAACTCCAGACAGGACCTAGCCCCGTTGCGGACCGCGAGAGTCTGGCGGCCCTGGCCGTCCAGTCCTCGCCCGCCGGCCTGCTGTCGGTGGCGCTCGGGGCGGTCGGCTGCTGTCCGGACCCGTGGCAGCAAAAGGCGCTCGCCTCGACGTCCCGGCGGGTGGTCATCGTGGCCGCGCGTCAGGTGGGCAAGGGCAGCGTTGCGGCGGCCCGGGCGCTGCACCTGGCCGCTTTCACCCCGGAGGCCCTGGTGCTCATCGTGAGCGCCACGGAGCGCCAGGCCCGCATCGTTCTGCAGCGCATCCGCGGAATGCTCCCGTACGTCGGTGCGGCGGCGGCCGGGGCGGAGGACACGCAGACCGAGGTCCGGTTCCGCAACGGGTCCCGGATCATCGTCCTGCCCGCGTCCTCGACGTCGCTGCGCGGCTGGACGGCACACCTCCTCCTCGTCGACGAGGGTGCCTACGTGCCCCGGTCCTCGTGGGAGGCCGTGGTGCCGACGACGGCCGCGACCGGCGGGGCGATCGTCTGCCTGACTTCCGCCGGGTCCCCGGCCGGGTGGCTGTACGAGATCGTCAGCGACGAGGACACCTACCCGGAGTGGGAGCGGCACCTGATCACCGCGTGGGACGTCCCGCGCATCGACCGGGAGTTCCTGCGGGGCGAGCAGCGCCGGTTGCCCCGGGCTGTCTTCGAGCGCGAATACGAGTGCAAGTTCACCGGCGCCGAGGACGGCGTCTTTGACCCGGTCGCGGTCGCCGGGGCGTTCGCCGCCTCTCCCCGCGCGCATCACCTCGACCTCGACCTGACGGCCGTGCTGCTGGGCCAGGAGGAGACCGACCAATGAGCGTCATCGTCAACGAGCGGGAGGCCCGGCGGATGGGCCGCGACTTCCTCGCCGGGCGCTGCACCTGCCCCACCTGCGAGCGGTACGCCCGCACGTACTACCCGACCGCGTTCGCGGAGTGGTGCGAGGCCAACGACCAGCCGGTGCCCGAGGACGTCGCCGCCGTCCTGGCCGCCGAGGAACCGCCCCTCGACGCGGGCCCGGGCCTGGCCGTCCTCGGGGTCGACCTCGGCAAGCGCACCGACCACTCCGCCGTCGCGCTCCTGCTGCCGGGGGCGTCCGGCCTGTTCTTCCACTCCGTCACGCGGCTGCCGCTGGCCACCGGGGCGGAGGCCGGCGGGCACTACATGACGCAGGCCCGGCGCCTGTCGGCCGCCGTGGGCAAGGTGCTGGAGAAGGTGGGGAACGTCCTGGTCCTCGTCGACGCCACCGGCATCGGGGACGCCGTTGTCGAGATGGTCGCCGCGGCTCTCCCGCAGGACCCGCGCGTGCAGCTGGTCTCCGTCGTCATCACCGGGGGCCGCGAGGCCAAGCACCGCATGGGCCGGTGGACCGTGGCCAAGACCGCGCTTATCGACCCGATGGTGGCCGCGCTGGAGCAGGGGGAGGTGACGTTCGGCCCGTTCCGCGACGCTGCCGTGGTCCGCCGGGAGCTGCTGGCGTACCGGGTCAAGGCGTCCAGCGTGGAGGCCGGCCCCGAGCGGCTGGAGGCAGAGCGGCAGTCGGACCACGACGACTGCGTGATTGCCTGCGCCCTTGCCGTGTACGCCGCCCGCAACCACCGGCCGATGCGCGTGCGTGCTCCGATGCGGACCGTTCCCCGGGCAGGAGCGGCCGGGGCGTACCGGCGCAAGCTCACGCGGTGAGCTTCGCGACCTGGAGAACGCTCCGTCTCGGCGGAGCACAGAGGGCGCGCGGCGGCGCCGCGGCCCTCCGTCACTGCGGAGCAGGCCACCGATGACGAGGCGTGCCAGACGGAGGGCCGGGCGGCCGTACCCTACCGGGCGCAAGGGGCCCGATCGGGCGTCGCGTCAACGCCGTGATGACGACGCAGGCCAAGGGTCCAACCGCATAAGGGCTGCGATTTGCAGCCCTTGACCTGCTGTTTTCCTGGCCGTTGGCACCGTGCTGGCACATGCGGGGGCCCGGCGCAGCGCCATGCGCGGGGGCCTTACACGGCGGCGAGCTTCAGCAGGAAGTCCGCGTTCGCATTCACGTCGTGCCCGAGGACGACGGAGTGACGGGGCAACTTGGCCAGGTGCTCGGCGACCGCCGCGCGGGCGTCGGCGGTGCCGCCGCCGTCGACACCGAGCAGGCCGAACACGTCGGGGTAACGGTCCTCGGTCTGCCCGCTCATGAAGTCGCCTTCCCCCAGCGTGCGGCCGTCCTCCTCCTCGGCCGGGGTGGCGCCGGCCTCGATGCGAGGGAACAGCAGCACGGCCGCCTGCCCGCCGGTGGACAGGCCCACGTTGAACCAGGCCGGGAACTGGTCGGGCCAGATCTGCGCTTTCAGCTCCCGCTCGCCGTTCCACAGCGGTTCGCGCCGACCGTCCATGAGCGCGTCCGTCACGCGCTGGTCCTGAGTGGGGTGCAGGGACTCACCGGCCTCCAGGCGCTCGCGTGCCAGGTCGTACCAGCCGAGGGCGTCCAGGAGCCCGAGGCCGACGGCGGCGGCTGCGGGGCACGGCAGTACATTTACGCCCCCGCCCGCGTTGACGCGGACGAACACGCGGTCGTTCGCCAGCAGTTCCCAGCCGTGACGGGCGGCCAGGGCCAGGGCAGTGGTGGACTTGCCCGCGCCCTTGGACCCGAACGTGAGGATCACCCGGCCGCCGAGCGAGACGGCGGAGGCGTGGAGCACCGACCAGCCGGAACGCAGCAGCAGCCCGCGCATCATCTCCCGCGCCAGGCGAGCGGCAGCGGTCGCGACAGGTTCGGTGTCCCACCCGTAGAGCGTCAGGCGGCCGGTGGCGGGCTCGGACTGGTAGGCGAGCATCGGCCACTTGGAGACGGCCGTGATGACGCCCTCTGTCTCGTCACGGGCCACAAGCAGTTGGGTCCTGGCGTACGTGGTGCTCGCGTGAGGGGAACCGATCACCCCCAGGTGCAGGCGCTCGTACTGATGAAAGTCAACGTTGGCGGCGACCACCGGGGACGCGCAGACGCTCTCCGGCGACGCCTCCGCAGCGTTCCACCACGGCCCGAAGTAGCGGCGCGACCAGTCGGTGACGTCCGCGTTGTAGGAGGTGACGGCCAGGGACGCGTCAGCGACATCCAGACGGGTTGCGTAGGTCACGGAGTCCTCACTATCGAATCCAGAAGGGACGAGGCTCCGCGCAACGCCCGGTAGGTCACACGGAGCCTCGCATGGGGAGGTACGGGCTCAGGCCGTTGCGGCGGCGACAGGCACCGGGCGACCCGGCGTGTCCAGCCAGATGCGCTGTCCCTCGGCGGTCACGGTCACGCCGAAGCGTTCGCGGCCGGGGCGGTCGTGCTCGACATAGAGTTCGTGCGCGGCCTCCACCGAATCCCACAGCAGCCGCGGCCCGGCCTGCCGTGCCTTGCCGTCCTCCGCGCGTGCCCAGGCACCGTCAGCGCCCCACAGCTCCACGGCCGTCACGCTGCCGTTCTCGGCGCGCTCGAAAGCGAACGCGGTGTCGGGGGCGACGAGGGACAGCACGAAGCGGAACGCCTCGTCCTCGGCGACGGCGGCCAGGTCCAGGCCGGTGAGTCGGCCGCTCGTCGCCTCCGGCCTGCCGGGATGGGCCGGGGTGCCGGTGGTGCCAGCGTCGCGCACGGTCATGAAGTAGGAGGGGGCGGGAAGGAACCGGCCCTCGGCGCGGCCGTCGTCGGCCACGACCAGGCGCACCGTGCCCCAGCCGAGCGGGCACACGATCAGGCCAGCGGGCCGTACCTGCTCCAGCCACGCCGCCGGGATCGTGCTGAAACCGCAGGTGGCAATGAGCCGGTCGTACGGGGCCCGGCCCGGGTATCCCTCGCGGCCGTCCCCGGCATGGACGAGCGGGGTGTAGCCGCTGCGCCGCAGCCGTGAATCAGCCAGCCGCGCCAGCACCGGGTCAACCTCGACGGTCACGACCTGGTGACTGCCCAGCCGCTCCGACAGCAGCGCCGCGTTGTAGCCGGTGCCGGTCGCGATCTCCAGCACCCGGTGACCGTCGGCGACGTCGAGCGCCTGGAGCATGGCGAGCATCAGGCCCGGGGCCGTTGACGACGAGGTGGCCACGCCGTCGGTGAGCTGCGTCGCCAGCGCGTCATCCGTGTACACCAGGTCAAGCCAGTCCGGATCAGCGGACGTCACCCGTCGCGGCCCCTCGCCCGCCAGGGTCCAGAACTCCGGCACGAAGGGGTGGCGCGGAACGGTCTCGAACACCTTCCGCCATGTCGGATCGGTGAGTTGGCCGCTGGCCTCCAGGCCGTCAGCGAGCCCCGCGCGCAGCTGCTCGGCGCGCTCCTCGGTGTGCATGGTCATGGTCGTCCCTTGGCGAGTAGGTCGGCGATGTGCGCGGCGATGGGCAGGCCCGTGCGGTTCTGGATCCAGGACCACTCTCCGGACGGGTTGCACTCGAACATCACCCAGTCGCCGGCCGGGGTGACGGCGAAGTCGAACGCGCCGAAGTTGAGCCGGAAGTGCTCCAGCCAGCCCAGCACGCCCGCCCGTACGTCGTCCGGCACTTTGCCCACGTCGTAGCTGAGTGCGTCGTAGTCGCTGCGCCAGTCCACCCGGGCCGCGTCGCTGCCCGCGTGGATCTCAGCGGCCAACATCTCCGTCCCCACGACGGTCAGCCGCACCTCGTGGCTCTTGGTGATCCACTCCTGGAACAGGTGCGCCGTCAGGGACACAGAGTCGTCGATGGCGTCGGCGTCCACCAGGTGAGTCGGGACCCCGGTGCGGCGGCCGTCCGGGTACTCCAGCGGGCCGCCCATGAGCGGCTTGCAGATCACCCGGCCGCCCACCTGGTGGCAGAACTTTCGGGCCGCCTCCGGGTCCGTGGTGATCAGCGAGCGGGGCGTACGGAGCCCGTGGGCCGCCGCCACCGGGAGCTGTCCCGGCTTGTGGGAGGCCATGCCGTCCACCTCGGGCCGATTGACCCAGGTCACCGGCAGCGCGTACAGCGTGCCGAGCAGGCCAGCGAGGGCCTGTTCGTTCGCCCACGTGCGGTGAGGCTCCTCCATCTGCTCGGAGACGGCGGGAAGGCGGGGCCGCCTGTAGTAGACGGCCCTCACCTCCTCCAGCCGCACGGAGCGGTACTCGTCAGCCAGGACCCCCGCCCAGGGTGCTGCAGCGTGCTCGACGGACAGGGAGATGGTCCGGGGGAATTCCCCCATGTCGAACCGCATCACCGGCACGTGCCGGGTCGTCAGCTCGTCGACCACCAGGTCCGCCGCGGGGTCCAGCTCCTTGGTGACGACCAGCACCGGGCCGCCGGACAGGTGCTGTGTCACCGCATCAGGTACGGGTCGGCCGTGTCGTCGTTCTTGCTGTCCCAGTTCGTGTTCGTGCAGCTCCCGGCGAGCGACGTGGACCGGCTCCACAGGGCGCCGGTGCCGTCGGTCATGACGTTGACCTGTCGGGCCGGGTCGTAGGTGAACGAGCCTGCATCCAGGGTCACGGTGTACGGGGTGCGCTCGGCGCGGGCACCGAACGGGACGAGTGCTGCCGTGGGCATACATGCCTCCTGTCGTTGCTGTTGCTCGGACTGAACTCCTCCCCGCCCACGCCCGAGGGCGTCGGCGAGGTTCTTGCGGACCCGCTCCGCCCCGGTTGGGGAGCCTGCTGTGTGGGAGCGGAGCGGGGTTGTTCACCGCCCGGTGCTGGGCGCTCGGTCTCCGGCACCAGGCGGCGGCTCAACGGGCGCCGCCAGTGGCGTGCGTTCGGCGCAGGGCGGGCAGATCCACAGCCGGAACAATCGGCCGCGGTGGCGCGCATCGCCCCACACACGGCCGGCCAACCCCAACCGGCGGGCGCAGCGCGCGCAGTCGATGGCCATCTGTTGGCGCGGGCTGAGCTGGTCGACGCGCGGCAGCTCGGCCACGGCGGGCACGCTCACTGTTCGCCGTCCGCGCGCAGCTCGGCCCACAAGCGTTTCCCGCCGTGCACCAGCTCACTGCCCCAGTCGTGGGCGAGGGCGTCGACGAGGAGGAGGCCGCGGCCGTGCTCGGCTTCCGGGGACGGCGTGCCCAAGGTGGGTCTGACACGGGAGGTGTCCGTCACGACGATCCGCGCGGACTCCTCGCCGGTGCGGGTGATCGACGCGCTCACCGTGTGCGCGTCCGTGTGCTCAACCGCGTTCGCCACCAGCTCTGTGACGACCTGCTTGGCGACGTCCACCAGCTGGGGGAGCCCCCAAGTCTCCAGGGCCAGTGCTATGTCCCGTCGAGCCTGCGGGGCGGCTTCTAGCTTCGCCGGATAGCGCTCTTGATAGCGCTGTGGTCCTACTGGTGCAGCGGTCATCGTCATCGTCGCGTCCCTCGGGGGTGCTCGCGTGCCGTAGCCACCAACTAACCGGCCCCGAGGGGTCCGTGTGCATGACGAAGCTCGCCGCCGTGCTCGCGCCGACCCTGACGAATTGACCAGCCCTTTACTCACGACGGTGTGCGCCCAACCCCTACCGTGATCCCATGGCGCGGAGCACGAACCAGGCCCTCGCGGACTGGATGGACCATCATGAGGTCAAGGTCGCCGAACTGGCGGAGCTGGTCAACGACGCCATGGAACAGCTCACGGGGCGACGCGGGAACGTCTCCGAACGCACCGTGTTCCGCTGGTTATCGGGGGAGAACCGTTGGCCCCAGGACCGTCAGCGCCTGGCCCTGGAGAACGTCACCGGGCGGACAGCCACCCGCCTCGGCTTCGTCCCCCGAGGGCGCAGGCCGGCGCCCGGCACAGCACCACAGGAGGACCCCGTGCGCCGCCGCGCCTTCATAACGGCCACCACCGGCACCGCCCTGGCGGTTACCGCGCCCAACGCTGCTGCCACTCCTCCCAGAACGGCCGCACGCCCCACCGTGGGCCTGGCCGACGTGCAGCGCCTCCGCGACCGGCTCGCCGAGCTGTACGAGGAGGACGACAAGAACGGCGGCGGCCAGGACCTGGAGGAAAAGGCGAACCTGGAGGTGCGGCGCACCCTGGGCCTCCAGCAGAACGGCAGCGCCACCGGCCGTGTCCGCAGCCGCCTGTACGCCCTCGGCGCCGCCTTCACCGCCACCGCCATGTGGGCCGCCGTCGACTCCGGCCGCCTCAACGACGCGCAGCGCTACATGGAACAGGCCGTCACCCTCGCCGGCCTTTCCGGCGACGGCCAGGTGCAGCACCAGACATGGCGGTACGCCGCGATGCTCGCCGACCAGCGCGGCCGTCACGCCGACGCCATCGCCGCCGCCGAGGCCGCCATGATGACCGCAGTCCACCGTCGGGATCCTCTGTACGCCTCCCTCAGTCACGCCCGCCTGGCCCTGGCCACTGCGAGCGCGGGCGACCACAACAGGTCCCTGCGCGCCCTGGAGAGAGCCGCATCCGCATACGGCCGCGCCGACCTCGCCCAACTCCGCCCGGCCTCCATGGGCTTCTACACGCTCGGCGAGTTACACGGCCTGACGGGCATTACCCACTACCGGCTGGGCCGCGCCGACGAGGCCGAGTTCCACGCCCACCAGTGCCTGGCCGCGCTCAACCCCGACCAACACCGCAACCGGGCGTACTACACCGCACAGGCCGCCCTGGCGCAGCTCAGCCAGGGCGACTTGGAACAGGCGACCGTCACCGCCTCCACCGTGATGCCGCCGCCCGGCACCGTGCCCACCGGCCGCGTCCCCCGCCTCCTCGGCACCTTCACCTCCGCCCTGAACATGAAGGCGCCCGGCGCCGCGATCACCCAGGAATGGAACGAACGCGCCCGGGACCTGACCCGACCATCCCAAGGAGCCGCCCAGTGACCGCGCCCGCCGACACGATCAAGCTCATCCGCTACGGCCTGGACCGATTCGCCGAGATCCGGCCGACCCTGGTGGCCCTCTACGCCGAGGTCTACGCCGACCAACTCTCAGACCCGTTCTTCTCCGTCGAGCGGTTCGAACAGCGCTTGGAGGGCTACGCCTCCCGGCCCGGGTGGGAAGCCGTCGTGGCGTACGACGGAGGCGAGGCCGCCGGATACGCATTCGCCTCCACGCTCCCCGCAGGATCCGCCTGGTGGGCCGGGATGCTGGAGCCGCTGCCGGAGGGGTACGCGGACGAGGACGGCAAGCGCACACTGGCTCTGTTCGAGCTGATGGTGCGCCAGCCCTGGCGCGGCACCGGCCTGGCCCACCGCATCCATGAGGAGCTGTTGGCCAGCCGCCCGGAGGAGCGCGTCACGCTCCTGGTGGAGCCGACCCACCCCAAGGTCAAGGCTCTGTACGAGAGCTGGGGATACAGCAACGTCGGCGACCAGCAGCCGTTCCCGGACGCTCCGATCTACGCCACGATGGTGCGCCCCCTCAACGACTCCTGAGCAGTCGCCAGCGCGGTTAAGCCCCCAGGGGTGGGGCGGACAGCAGACGGCCCCCGAGCGGCGAGCACACGCCTTCTCGGGGGCCGTTGTCGTGCGGGCTCAGCGGGTGCCGTCGTCGTAGGTCCGCCGCCATGCGTTGTGGAGGCGCCGGCCGACCCGCAGCCGGTACTTCTTCCCGCGGCAGCGCGGGCACGTCCGGGCCTTGCCGAAGCGCTCGGTCTCGCCGGTGCCGGCGCACTTCCGGCACCGGGCGAACGGCCGGGCCGCGCACATCACGACGTAGCCGAGCAGGCCGACGAGGACGGCGGCCATAGCGGTCAGCACGGGATCTCATCTCCTCGTTTCCGGGCGGTTTCCCGCCCCCGGGGCCGGGCCCTGCTAGACGCTAGATGCCTGGTCAGGGGCCGGTTTTGCTGCTAGCGGGGGTGCTAGACCTAGCAGGGGCGGGCGCTAGGTCTAGCGGCCGTTCTAGGGGCGGGCGGCGGCCCTGTCGGTGTCCCGGCGGGTGATGGCGGCGACCACATCGGCGCGCGTGATGCCGCGCCGGTTGCGGCCCTCGCCGTCGTCGTCCGTGCCCCACACCTGTCCCGTCTCGACGCCCCACGGCTTGAGTGCGCTGGTGACCTGGGCGCCGCCCCATTCGCCGTAGACGTCGGGCCAGCGCTCGCCGAGGCGGGCCGCGATCCGCTCGCACCACACCCGCTCCTCGGCGGCCGGGATGACTGCGAGGACATCGCCGAGGACGTCCATGCCGGTGCGCGCCTCGGGGCCCTCGCCGATGGCGTGGCCGGTGATGTTGCCGTACTCCTCGCGCAGCTGGCGGGCGCGTGCGACGACCAGCTCGGCCCGGGGAGCGTCGACGAACGCGGAGGCGACGATGCGCGGGTCGTCGCCCTCGCCGCTCATCCAGCAGATACCGAGGTCGGAGCGGCTGAACATGGTGGCGCGGATGCCGGCCTTGTACGCGCCGGTGCCCAACACCATGTCGTTCGCCTGGTGGTTCATCACCTTCAGGCAGAACCGGAGCACCGCGTTCGCGCTGATGCCCGGGGGCAGGGACTTCGCGTCGGGCCGCTGGGTGGCGAACATGCCGATGATGCCCAGGGCCGGGCCGCGCTTGGTGATGTCCGTGCAGATGGCTTCGATCTCGGCCCCGTACGTCTCGTGCTCGAACAACACCTGGCACTCGTCGGCGCCGACCACGATGGGGTGCAGCCCGTACCGCCTGTCACTGGCCAGCGCGGGCGTGACCTTCGACTCGGGGCAGATGGACCGTGGCAGGGACTTGATCACTTTCGCCCGGCGGCGCAGCTCCTCCTTCAGCTCCCGCAGGGCGTGAAGGATGTACTCGACGTCCTCGTCCTCCTCCCCGGCCCGGTACCGGTGGCACACGGGCTCCAGGGCGCCGAGGTCGCCGGTGCCCTTCAGGTCGAACGCGTACAGCGCGGTGCGCGGGTCCAGGGCAGCGATGAGCAGCAGCAACCGGAGCAAGAACGTCTTGCCCATCCGGGGGATGGAGCCGATGACCACGGAGGCGAACATCAAGGTCACGGTGATGTTCCGCATCCGCTCGTCGTTGCCGAACACGACCGGCTTGAACAGGTCCACCGTCCCGTCGTGCAGCAGCGGCCACGCCGGTTTCTTCGTCTCGTTCATCGGCCGGTCGCCGACGTAGAGGATCAGGCGGCCCTGGTGCTCGTTGGGGTCGCCGGACGGCCACACGCAGCCCAGCTTGCGGCGCAGGCCGGAGGCGAGGGCCTCGCGCCGCTCCATGACGTCCTCCGGGACGACGCCGTACGGCAGGTCCAGGTACGCCTCATAGCCAGGCCCGGAGCGGGCGATCTCGGCGGTGAAGCGCAGGCCGTCCATGTCGCCGCCCTTCTTGATGGCGGCGGAGATCTTCGCGTTGCCGATGGAGTCCAGGCCGCGCAGGACGATCGTGCTGGTGAGCTTCTGTACCTCGGTCTTCAGCACGGCCGGGCCGATGACCGGGGCATCCTGCTGCTGGCCGAGCCAGCCGAGGGTGAGCACGCCGCCGCACGCGAACGCGTACAGGAACGCGGGCGCCATGACGTACAGCCACAGCGCGAAGCCGACGCCGAACACCGCGGCGACGAGGACGACCAGGCCGCGGAGCCGGACGCGGCCAGCGCGCAGCCGGGCCAGGCGCATGTACTCCTCGACGTCCTCGTGCCGTACGGCCCAGTCCCGCAGCGGGGCGGCCTCGCGGTCCCACATCCACCGGTTCGTGGTGGTGACGAACCGGCAGGCTCCGCGTGGCGCCATGGCGGTGAGCTGGATCCCGTACCAGGGCGCCCGGAGCCCGTGGTAGAGCGACGCGTAGAGCACCCGCCCGGAGGCCCGCTCGACGGTGGCCAGGAGGTCACGGCGGTTGGTCAGCCACGGCGCGATGATCGGCCGCCGCCGGTAGTCGACGACGCCCGGCGCGGGCAGGTCGGGGTTGTCCACAGGGCGCGGCGGCTCCTGTGCATCCTCGACGGCCGGGACCTCAGCGCCGTCCTTGACGAGCGGCACCGGGATCTCCCCAGCGTCGATTAGGGGGCGGTGAGCGATGTCGGTCATGCTGGGGGCTTCCTGTCTCTTGCTGGAGTCGGGAGCCCGGGGACGGCCCGTGCTTGGCGGCTGGAGGCCGTCCCCGGGGCGTGGTTACTGGTGAGGCTCGTCGGGCGCGGACGCCTGAAGCCGGGCGTCCTCCAGGGCCGCGGTGACGTCGAAGTCCTCGCCGGCCTCGATGCGGGCGTAGACGGCCTCGCCGCCCATGAACATGCGGTCCTCGAACGTCTCCTTCACGACGTCCACCCTCGGGTGAGCTTGGGCATCCACCGGGGGGCGGTGAGGCCGAGGCCGAATGCGACGACGACCGGCTGTGAGAGGGCCGCTGTCCCGAGGCCCACGACGGCGGCGAGCAGCGGCGGGAACGCGATCAGCACGCCCAGTAGGGCGCCGAGGATGAGCCAGCGCATCACGCGTAGCCTCCGTTCCCCTGGTCCCGGCCCGTGACAGGTGGGGCCTTCTTCGCCTCGCGGGACAGCACGGTGCGTACGTAGTTCTCCGGCACGTTCAGGCCGTGCCTCCGCCGCACGAGGGCTGCCACGTCGGCCGCCGCCGCATCACGTCCGAGCCGTGATGCGGCCTCGACGATCGCCGCCGCTTTTGACGGGACCGGTACCCCGCTGACCTGCGGCGCATCATGATGCGCATCGTCCGCCTCTCCGGTCGCGGGCTCCCCGATCAGGGCCCGGACGGTGTCCTCGTCCACGGTGATTCCGGCGTGTGCGAGCTGGGCGGCGATCGCCGCCGCATCAGCGTCGGGCAGCGCGGCCTGAGCGGCGAGCACGGCGGCCCGGATGGTGCCCTCCGCGCGCTCGCCCGGACCCGGGCGGGGCACCTGGGACACCTCCACGGTCGGCTCTTCCTGGACGGCGAGGGCGGCGCGGTAGGCGGCGAGCTGGCCGCGCGTGCGGAGCACCTGCCGCTGGTGCGCGGCGAGGACCAGTTCCAAGCCGAGCTCCGCGCGCTCCTGCGCCAGGACGTCACGGACCGGTTCGGACAGCGGCACCTTGTGGTGGTTCATCACCTGGGTCCAGGCGCCCTTGGCGAGCAGTGCGACGAGGGCGCCGACGATGCCGACGGCCGGGTTCCCGGCCATCCATCCGTGCACACCGACGGCTGCCATGGCGATGGCGAGGAACATCCGGCCGGCCTTCTTCACGGACGCGGCGCGGTCGTCGTCGTAGCGGGCGACCCATTCGAGGCCGAGGCAGATGATCCATACCAGGTCGAATCCGCCGGACACGAGGTAGGCGACCCACGCGGGGACCGCGTGGGCGAGCAGCCCGCCCACGGACGCGGTGGTCCACACGACGCAGATGGCCAGGAGCACCGCAGCGGCGACGGTTGCGCCCGTGAGGATGACGTAGTCCCAGTCCCGGGGCGCGACGGGCACGGCTTCCTCGTAGGTCTGCGTGCCCATGCGGGTACGGCCGCCGAGGGTGACGGGCACCTGTCGAGTGCGGCGGACGGTACGGGTCTTCATCGGGGGTCCCCCTTCGCGCGGTTCTCGGCGTGGCTGAGCTGGTCCGGGCGGGTACGCGGAGCGTCCTCGCACCAGGCGAACGGGCGGGTGGTGTCGGCGGCCTGGAAGACGCGGATAGCGGCGCCGTCCGGGGCGTCGGGAAGGGCGTAGACGCGGCCTCCGTGCAGGGAGGCGAGGAGTCGGACGCCGTGGGCCTCGCAGCCCTCTGCGCCCGCGTTGGTAGCGTCGAGGATGGTCACGACGGCCGGACCGCTACAGGGCATGGGGTCGTCGGGGTGAGCGGCCGGACAGCGCGGCGCGGGCTCGGGAATCGGGTCGTGCATGGTGGTGCTACTCCTTGGTTCGGAGAGAGGCCGGAGAAGTGTGAGGGATCGGCCATGGGCCCCAGGGCGGGCGGCATCCGCCGGCCCCGGGACCTGGGCGGGCAGTCAGCGGCTGGCGGCGGCCTCGGCCGCGCGGGCGCGCAGCTCGGCGTCGTCCTGGCCGTCGCGACGGTTGGCCGCGCCGTTGGCGTAGTCCTCGCCGCACAGCCGGTGCAGCCGGGCCACGCGCGCGGCCCGGAGCTGGTCACGGACGGTGCGGGCGGCTGCGCCGTACAGCGGCTCGTCGACGGCGCTCACCGGGCACTCGCCCGGCGGAGGCTGCCGGTGACCCCGGCCGCCGTGACGGCGAGGCGCAGCGTGCGGCCCTGAGGGCGGCGGGCGATGATGCCCGCCGCGATCAGGCGGCGCGGAGCGTCCTCGGCCTGGCGGTCGACGGCCGGGGCGGTCGACGTCATGCCGCCACCGCCAGGGTCGCGGTGGTGTCGCCGGCCGGGACGGTCTCGGCGCGGCGGACCTTGAGCGAGGGGGCGCAGGGCTTCATGGGCACGGGCCCGAGGCCGTTCGCCTTGAAGATCTCCCGGATGGCGTCGAGGTCGGCGGTCTGCCGGGAAGAGGTGACGCGCTCGACGATCCACGCGCCGTAGAGGCCGGCGGGGAGCCGGTCCAGGACCTTGCGGGCCGCGCGCTTGCCCCGGTCGGCGCGGCGGGCCTGCTCGGCGGCACGGTCGTACTCCGCGGCGGCGGCCTCGATGACGCCGGTCTCCGGCATCTCCTCCGGGGCGTAGACGTCGGCCGGGTCCGGCGCGGCGGTCGGCTCCTGCGCCTGGACCAGCGCGGCCGGGGCGACGACCGAGCGGACCGCGTCGGCGAAGGTGCCGAGCAGGCTGCGCACGGTACGAGCGGCGCGAGGGGCCGTGAGAAGGTTCAGCACAGCGGTTCTCCTGTCGTGTCAGGTGTTCCGTCAGGCCCCGACCGGAAGGTGAGAGCTCCAGGTCGGGGCCGCTCCGTTTCCGGAGCCACAAACTGTGTATCTACACAGTACCGCGAAAACCGTGTAGATACACAAGCGACGGCGGAAGTGGCAGAATCCGTGTCGCTACACGGGCGAGGGAGAGGGCGACAGATGGCCGAGCAGCAGGGCACCGCACCGAAGCGGCACACCACCCCGCACCCGATCCGGGTGCCTGACCCGCTCTGGCGCGCATACGGGCGCGTGTGCGAGCAGCTCGGCACCGACCGGACGAATGACCTCCTGGACCACATGCGCGCGCAGGTGCGCGAGCACGGCACCGAGGAGGACCAGGCGGACCTGTTGGAGGCTGAGCGCGAGCTCGCCCAACGTCGTGCCCGCAGGGGTGGCCGGCCGCGGAAGAACCCCTAGGTCACCGGCCTCTGCGTGCACGTGAGTTGGTGGCACGGTGTTGGCACACGGATGGCACCAAGAGCGCGATACGCCATCGGACGCCGACCGGCCAGACCGGACGAGCATCCGCCCTGACCTGCGCAGACGGGTCGTCGTCGGGTGAAGCGGATCATGCTCGGACGAACCCCAGCACACTGCTAATGCGGTTTGGGTCTTAAAGCCCATCGAGGGTTCAAATCCCTCCGCCTCCGCGCATGATCATCGAAGCCCCGGTCCGTACGGCCGGGGCTTCGGCGTTCACGCCCGCCACGTCCCGGCGGCCTCACCCTCCGTACGACGTTTTCGCAGGTCACAAGGGGCGGGGCAAACGGATTTCACATGGCGGCGGCTGTCATGTAATGTTCTTCCTGTCGCCGCGAGCGGGCCGGAAGGGCCGGGAGCGGGGAGAAAAACAAGACAAGCACTCGTAGCTTAACGGATAGAGCATCTGACTACGGATCAGAAGGTTGCAGGTTCGAATCCTGCCGAGTGCACAAAGAAACACCAGGTCAAAGCCCTGATTCTCCCAAGTGGAGGTCAGGGCTTTTGCGTTGGCGTCTCACGGAATCTCACGTGTCACCGTCCGTAATTGATCAGTTACAGCTCAGCCGAGCAGTTCCATCAGCTTCTCGGAGCCCGCCATGAGCGACTGCGGGTCGGGGTGGACGTAGTTGCGCTTCGTGAAGGACAGGTCGCTGTGCCCGGCCCACGCCGAGACGACCGTGTCCGGCACGCCGTTGTTCGCCATCCACGACAGGCAGGCGTGGCGAGCGTCGTACAGCCGGGTCTTGCGAACCCCAGCGGAGGCCATGAGCTTGTACGCCTCGCGCCGCAGCTTGTCCGTCTTCCAGTCCTTGCCGAGATCGTCGACCACGACGCGGCCGGACGCCTCGTACGCCTCGCCCGCCTTGAGACGCTCGCGAAGCTGCCGAGTGTGGAAGGCCTTCAGCGCCTGCAGGACGACCAGGGGCAGCGGAAGCCAGCGGTCGCCCGCGACCGACTTGGTGTCCTTCTCTACGACCTTGCCGGCAACCAGGGTGCGGGTGATCTCGACACGGATGGTGCCCTGCTCCAGGTCGACGTCCATCCAGCGCAGGCCGACGACCTCGGCGGGGCGCAAGCCGATCAGGGACAGGAGCATCACTGCGTACAGCCGGGTGTTGGCGCAGTGCATGAGGAAGGTCTTGACCTCATCCTCATTCCAGGGCTTCCTCTCCTTCTTCTTCCTGAGGGCCTCCTTGCGGGCGGCGCGAGGGACCTTCACGTACTGGGCGACGTCCCTGGTGAGGATCTGGCGGCGGATGCCGAGTTCGAGCACGGCGCGCAGGCGCCCCAGAGTCAGGTCTGCGGTCCGGACGCTCAGGCCGGTGCCGGGCTTGCCTCCGATGCGCCGGGCCTCGGTGAGCATCCAGGTGATCAGGGCGTCGACGTCGTCCTCGGTCAGCTCCTGCACGGGCTTCTTGCCCAGGCGGGTGCGCACGTAGCGCATGGCGTCTTCGTAGGAGCGCTTGGTGGCGGCTTCGACGTCCTTGGTCGCCTCCACCAGCCAGGCGTCGACGAGCTCCTCGACGGTCATCTTCGAGGGGGCGACATACGTGCCCTGGGATCGCTGGTGCTTGATCCGGGCGTACTCGGCCTCCGCCTCCTTCTTGGTGTCCTTGGTGACGGTGAGCTGCTTGCGCTTGCCCGTCTGCGGGTCCTTGCCGACGTCGATGACGAAGCGGTAGCGGACCGTTCCGTCGCCGAGCGTGATCTTCTTGATGGGGTCTGCCATCAGCCTTCTTCCTGTTGTTCTCCGAACGGCGCCCAGCCTTGCCACCCTTGGGCCTCGCGGACGGCGCCAACCAGCTCGCCGACCGCCCGTTCGTAGGCATCCACGGCGTGCTGTGGCGCGTCCAGGAGGGCGCACAGGTGGCCGAACTGGTTCACCGGGGGCAGGGCTTCCTCCAACACCTCGCGTCCGTGCTCGCGGAGCCAGCCGATGGTGCGGAGCTTGACCTGCCCAGTGGGGATTGGAGTCGTCGCGGTTGCTGGTTCGGGCTCTTGGACACCGAGGTCGAGCCGGCTCGGCTCCTTGTCCGCGAGGACAGCCTCCATGCTGCCCACGCTCCACCCCAGAGCTTTTTCAATCTGTGTCAGGCTCTGCGGCCAGCGCAGGCCCTTGGGTACGCGGCCCGACTCGGCGTTGCGCACGGTACCGACGGAGACCCCAGCCCTGTCCGCGAGTTCCTCCTGCAGCAGCCCTTGCCGCTCGCGTTCCGCACGGATCGCTGCTCCGAGGCGCGCCCAGGCTTCAGGGTCCTTGGTCCAGGGCATGCGGTGGTCTCCCTTTGTCGGTGGCGTTGGCGGTGGTGTTGGCACCTCCTTATCAAATCTCGCCGTGCGCTCCGTGGCGGCCACCAGCTGAGCGCTAATGTAGCACTAACTTGACGGCAAAATCCGTCTCTTGATTTCTTTGCGTTGGCGCTCAGTTGGTGATTACGTTGATGATGTGAAGACGAACGGACTTGCGATCCGCCGCAAGCGGATCGAGGACGGCATGACTCTCCGGGACCTGTCCGCCAAGGTGGGCATGGGGATCGACGCCCTGAGCCTCATCGAGCGCGGCAAGCGCCAGCCCCGTCCCGCGACCCTCCAACGGATTGCCAACGGCCTCAACGTAGCTGTCGGAGCGTTGCTGCTGGAGGCAGGCGAGTGACCGCCCAGCCGACGCTTGCCGAGGTCCGCTCCTGGCCCGCGACCGTCTCGGTGCAGCGGGCTGCCCAGGCGCTCGGCTGCGGCAAGAGCAAGCTCTACGACCTCATCGCCCGGGGGGAGGCGCCCGTGCGAACGCTGTCCTTCGACAAGCGGGTGGTCGTCATCACGGCGTCGCTTGTGCAGGTCCTCGGAGGCGACGTGGCTACGACGGCTGCGAGCGAGCTGCTCAGCGCCTAACGCGTTCCCCGACGCCACGAGAAGCCACTGCCGCTGTTCCTGGCACTGGCCGACTACGAGACCGCCGTCGGCAGGCCAGGCACGACCCTCCGGCTCGGCCGACGACGGGGAGAACGAGGGCGACCATCACGCCCCTGAAACGCGAGAAGCCGCCCGTTCGCCCCGGGCGGCCGCTCGAAGGTCCGAGTCTCCAAGGGAGATCGAAACCACAATGACGCTGTCCACGATACCGGAGCGGCCTGTGCGTCCCAAGCGACCGCTGAAGGCTGAGTACCAGGACGCGCTGGTCACCGGCGAGCACGGCTACGCTTCCCGCAACGAGGCCGTCATGGCGGTGACCATGGCGATGGTCAACGCGGGTTGGGACGAGGCCGACTTCCGTTACGAGATGTCCGATCCCGAGCGGAATCGTCTCGCCCACTGGTTCTACTACCGATCCGGCGACCAGGCCCACCGTCGGCGCTCCCACTCCGACACTCTCTCCCGCCTGGACAAGACCTGGGCCAAGGCCGTGGCACGCGTCCGCGTTAACCCGGCCATCTCCGACCCGCAGGCTGCTCTACAGGAGGTTGGCGAGATCCGAGCGACCTTCAGGGCCCGGCCGCTGCAAGGGCGTACGGCCGTCGTCGACTCTCTGGTCTTGGAGTTCTACCACCAAGAGGCCACCCGGAGGCGACGTGTGCGGGTGTACCTGCCGGTTCGCACCATCGCTGAGAAGGTTGGTGTCTCCAGGGCCACCGCCGCACGTGCGGTCAAGCGGCTGGCCGAGGCCGGATGGCTGGTCGAGACCCAGCGCAGAGAGCTGGTCTCCCACGCCAACGAGTACCGGCTGACCGTACCCCCTGCTGCCCAGGCCGTGTTGCACAGTGAGACACAGGGGCGTAGCCCCTCTACCGGGCGTGAGGACTGTGTCTCCTCCCGCAACAGGCCCCTGCACCAAGCGATGCACACCAGCGGCGAGGACATCTTCCTGCTCCTGGGCAAGCACTGTGCGCTCCTGTACGCCTCGCTGAAGGACCAACGCATGACGGTCCGCCAACTCGCCGAGTCAACAGGCGTCCACCGCACCACCGCGTGGAGGCACTTGAAGAATCTTCGGGGCCTGGGCTTGGCCGCCGAGGCTGATGGCCTGTGGACCCGTACGGACAAGCGTCTGGGTGACGCGGCCAAGGAGGCCGGGGCTGTCGGCATGAAGGAGCAGCGCCGGTTCCGGCACGAGCTGGAGAAGGCCCACTGGCTGTCCATCGTTGAGCGGGTCCAGTTCAAGGCCGACGAGAAGCGCTTCGACCGCACTACGGCCGTCCGCAACGCCATCGAGCGAGGTGCCAGGAAGCCGGAGCCGGCGCACGCCGAGCTTGTTGACATCGCTACGGGCGAGATCTACACGGCTGCCCCCGAGGCTCAGGTGGCCACCCAGGAGGGGCAGGAGCCCGCCACCGTCGTCCCCCTGCCCCGGGCCCGCAGCGAAGCACGGAGCGCGCAGCTCAGGGCGGCGATGGCTGCCTGAAGACAGGCTTCTGACCGTGGCCACTGTCCCCCACACCTGACCTATGCACCTCACCCGACGGGAGCACGACATGGCTTCAAATCACAGGGAGCCCCTCAACAAGCGCTACACGGCTGCCCATGTCACGGCGGCCGTCGAGCCTCAGAGCCTGATCCACAGGCAGCGTGGCTCGTACCGCTTGTCTGTCCCGCTTCACGTTGCTCAACGCACCCCGTGGTGGGTCACCGTGCTGACCGACGCCGGGCGCCCCATGGTCGCCGTAATCGTCCTGATCATGTGCGCTCCAGGTGAGCACCACCTGGCTCGCCTCGCCGGATGGAACGAGACCCTCGCCTGGGGCATGCCGAGCGTCCTCGCCGCCTACGCGGGCATCGCCGCGGCCGTCGCGAGTAAGCGACCGAAGCGAGCACCCGGGAAGAAGTCCGCCGTCATCGGAGCCTGGCTCGCCCTGGTCGCCGCCATGACCGCCCAAGGCTTGTCCCACGCCATCGTCACCGGCCATCTGCCTACCCGGCCCCTCGTCCCGCTGTGGCTCGTGCTCGCCGTGTCGGCTGTCCCGCCCCTCGTCTTCGGGCACCTGCTGCACCTCGCGGCCACGCCGGTCGCCCAAGCCGTCGAGCATCACGAGAGAGTTGCCCTGTTCGTCGCACCGGCGGCACCGGCATGGCCTGGCTCGGCGCCCGCGGGTGCCTGCCTGCTCCCGCTCGTGCTTCCCGCTGCTGAGCAGCCCCTTGAGCAGCTCGGCGAGCAGGCCGACCAGGACTTGAGTAACCGTGAGCAGACGCGCTTCCTCACGACCCGCGAGGTTGCTCGGCGCTTCGGAATCAGTTCCTCGACGGTGAACACTTGGAAGGACCGAGGGCGCATCGCGTCCGTCGGCAAGGATGCCAACGGCGGCAACCTCTACGACCCCAGGATGCTCCCCGAGCTGCTCGCTGCAGGCTGAGACAGCCCTGCCGTCCCAGCTTGCCCTCGCCTAGTCCGTCGCGTGGGTCCTGTCGGCGCGAGGAGCGGTGAGTCGTCCTCCTCGCTCGATCGGCTGAGCTGAAGCCCTCGGTTCGCTCCCGCCTGCACCACGGGGCCTCGGGATTCACGATCCGGGGCGGACACCATGCGCACCGCCGCTACGGTGCGCAGCAGCAACATTTGTATCCCAAGGGGGGATTCATCCCATGAAGGTCACCAAGCTGAACCGGTACCTGTTCCCGGCCGCCGTGCTCGCCTCCACGGTGCTGCTCACCGCATGCGAACCGGGCACCGCCAGCAGCGGGTCCAGCCCGGCCGCGCAGCCGACGCAGACGGTCACCGCCACCCCGTCACCCACCTCGGCCGATGACGCCTTCAAGCAGCTGCAGAAGGACAACAAGAAGGGCCAGGACGACCTGCAGAAGCAGATCGACGAGGCTTCGAAGTCGGCGGCTGCCGCCGTCCCGACCGGCACCCTGCCCAACTTCGTCGGCATGGACCTGCAGGACGCCCAGAACGCCGCGCAGGCTGCCGGGTTCTACAACCTGCGCGACAAGGACGCCTCCGGCCAGGGCCGCTTCCAGATCCTCGACCACGACTGGAAGGTCTGCTCCCAGGAGCCTGCCCCCGGCAGTCACGGCCTGGAGATCACCGTGACCATGTACGCGGTCAAGAAGTACGAGTCCTGCTGATCAGCGTACGGCCGCCGGGCCCTGTCATCCCCGGCGGCCGTACGACTCGCCACTACGTCCCATAAGGGGGGCACATGAAGACTTGGGGCCGGATAGCACTGACTGGTGTGATCTTGGCGGCCACCGGAGGCGGCATCGCGGTCGGCGTCGTCCAGTACCAGCGTCACGAGAAGGCCTGCGCTCCGGCACGAGCCGACGCCCGTCAGCAGAAGGCTGCTCTCAACAAGCTGCTGGCCGCACCGCCCACCGACCTCCCGTTCGGGAGCACCACAGAGCAGTTCCAGGACGCCCTCGCCAATTTGCAGGCGCGCTTCGACCATCAGGATGAGGCCTACCGCACGTACTACACCACGATCACAAAGCACTCCTCGTGCTTCGATGACGACCTCGTTGCGGGCGCCAAGTTCGCACTGCGCGACACGGAGCACCGGGACTCCGACACTCAGGCGTACTGGTATTGCTGGGACGCAGGGGACCCGGCTCCGCACCACCTCGGTCACCTCGTGGCAGGCGACCACCTGTGCACCTGGGGCGAACTCCGTAGCGCAGGCGTGGCGTCGTAGGCGCCTGCACTCCACCCACCATAAACACCTGTATCCCAGGGGGGATCATGTCCAACCCGTACAACACCGCCCCGGCCGCGCCGAGACCTGCCGACACCCGTCCTCTGTACAAGCGCAAGCGGGTGTGGGCCGGAGGCTTCCTCCTCCTCGTGATCGGCTCGGGGATCGGCAGCAGCGGCGCCCATGACGACGCCGTTAAGGCCGCCGCCGCGAAGCCCGCCCCGACCGTCCACGTGACCCAGACCGTCACGGCCACGCCGGAACCGAAGGCCACGGTCACCAAGACCGCCAAGCCGAAGCCCGCGCCGACCGTCACCGTCACCAAGACCGCCCGCGCCACGAGCAGCAACACCGGATCCGGCTCGTCCAGCAGCTCCAGCGGCGGTGGCAGCAGCGCTTCGGGGACCTGCTCCATACGCTCCAACGCCGGCAACTGCTACAGCGCCGGTCAGTTCTGCCGCAATAGCGACCACGGCGCCTCCACGACCGACGCGTCCGGCACGCCCATCACCTGCGGCCTCAGCGGCAGCCGCTGGCGCTGGACCTACTGACCCCATCTCGACCCGGCGGCTGCTCCCATGACACTGGGCGCCGCCGCACCACCGTCCGCTCAGCAAGGCGAGTGGATGGACCAGGCCGCTCGTGACGCCCGCCCCGGCTCGTCGTACCTGGACTGATCCACCCAACGCGGCGGCCACGTCCGCGAGAATGGGCGCAGGCCGCCCTCCTGGAGACCGCCATGAAGAGGGGCGACCCATGTCGTTCGGCTCGCACTGGAACCGTGGGCGAGCTGCTGCGCCTGGGCAACCTCTACGACCCTGAGACGGTTTGCCGGCTCAGTAGGCTCGGCGCGCTCATTGCTGGTGTAGCCGGGCGCGGTTCTACGAACGTCGCCTTGCCCGATCTGTCAGGACGACGTTACGAGGGCAGCTCACTATCTGTCTGGAGTAGCACGTAATACCAGGACAGGGCCAAGACCACTGCTTTTCGGATCAGTCTTTGGTGTTCCTTTCGAACGTTTCCAACGCCGAGTTCCTCGTTGATGATTTTTTCGATGATTTTGCTGTGCTGTCCTGTGGTACTCGCAATTTCTCCCACGATTCGGGTCAGCCGTTCGTGGGGATGGGGCCAGGTTGCGATGATTTTGTACTCCACCAGGTCTTCAGGGGAAGTCTTGCCAAGCCAGCGGGGATGATGGGGGTACCCCCAGCGGTCCCACTCCGCCCGCAGGGCGCACGAGCGGCAGGTTCCCATGAATTCACCGGAAGGCTCCTTACCGCACGTTATGCAGACGTATCCTGGGTAGTTGGCGCAGTAGGACGAAGCTCCATCTCGCAGCTCGGCGTGGGCGTAGCCACCATCCTTGAATTCGGTGGGGAGATGAGGGTGATCCCGATCCCATGCGGTCTTGAGGGAAGCGCATTGCCCAGGGCAGTCGGACTCTTTGAGCATGCCGGGACACTATGAGCAAGGTGCCGTAAATGTCCAATCGTCCCTCTCGGTGACATTTTCTCGTTTTGCGAGGTGCCGATTGAGAAAATGTCACTCAGCCCTACTGGTGGAGTAAAGGGGCAGAAGGCGGGACAGGTGAGGGGCAGGTGAAATCAACTACCCTTACCAATATGTGAGGGTATGCGGAATTGTGAAGGCATTACGGTACCCCCATCACGGGGGTGCTCAAGGGCCGCTGCGGGGCGCGCCTCCACCTGCCCCGAGACGTGGCGTGCGCGAGATGGCGACGTGGCGACAGCAACCGACACGACAGGCTGGGAGCCAGCAGGCACAGACGGGAGTGACGGCCCGTCTGGGCTCTGGTCGCGTCAGAGGCTGTAGTACGCGGCGTTCGAGGCGTATAGGTCGTCGGCGACAGTGGCCAGCAGGTCGTCGCTGGAGCCCTTGTCACACGCGGTGCCCAGGTCGGCCTCGAACTGCTTGATGATGCTCGTCGAGGGGGCCTTGTCACCCTCGGTGCCGTCGCTGCCCTTGGCGTTGGTCAGCAACTCTTTGGCCGCATCCCAGTGCTCGCTGTCGTCCATGTGCCCGGCCCAGTCCGAGCATGTCTGTGCCCCGTACGGCACGGAGGAGTCTTTGCTGCCGTCGTCCGAATCGCTGCCGCACGCGGTGACCACGCCAGCCAGCACGGCGACCGCCACCAATAGTCCCACTCTTCGCATCAGGTACCCCACCCCTTCTGCCCGGCCCTCCCCAGCCCGGCCCGGCTATTGAAGCACTCTGGCGAAGGGCGCTGCTGCGACTGTGCCCCGCCTCTCCGACGAGCGCGGGGGCAGGGGCATTTGTGTGTGCGATCTACCGGCCGGGCTTCCAGTCGGTATCCAGGATGGCGGCGTGTACGGCCGCCACGATCATCGTGATGGCGAGGACGCCGCCCATCCAGTTCTTTGGGTTGCCGAGCAGCGACCCGAGGATGGCGCCGCCGTAGATGATGGCCGCATACACAGCGGGTACCAGCATGCTGACGACGCGCTTCTTGGCCGCGATGAAGAACAGCGGTGGCGCGAGCAGGCCAGCGGCCAGCACCACCACGACGACCCAGTTCAACTCGTGCTGGGTCGAGGCGTACATGCGGGCGCGGATAGGTGCGTTGACGTACGGATTGCTCATGGTCCCCCCTTGGCAGTGCGGCAGTTGCCACGTGGCAACTGTGTACGGAGCGCGGGCTGAAAGTGCTGGACCGTGACGCCGGGATACAACGGCTCCGATGGTCACAACCTGGACACACTACCTACACGCTGCCTCCACGCAGCGCATGATGCCCTCTCCAGCACGCACGCCCTGGGGGACTCATGTCCAAAAGCACGCCGCCGCCGATGCCCGACTTCCCGCCGCCCCCACCGCCAGCCACGAAGCGCAACCGCACGAACGTGATCATCATCGGGTCGGCGGCCGCGGTGATCGCAACGATCATCGCGACGGGTGTAGTGGTCGCGAACTCCCGCGACGACAACAGCTCGGACACCACGACCGCCGCCGAGACGAGCACCCCGTCCGACGACACGATCACCGCAGCTGCCGAGCCGGAGCCGACACCGGAGGACACCGAGCCGGAGGTCATGGGGCTGACGGACGGGGTCACCTACGAAGACGGCGTGGAGGTGGACCTGTCGGGCTACAAGCGGGGCGTCTCGTCAGCGTATGCGGCACCGGAGAGCACGCCGTACATCTCCTTCAAGGTGAAGATTGTCAACGGGTCGGAGTCCGTCGTGGACATCGGCACCGGATACGTCATGTGCTACTACGGCGACGAGAGCCGTGAGGCCGAGCAGATCTTCGACGAGGGGTTGGACGGGTTGCCGTCGATGCAGTTGCGGCCGGGGCGGACGGCGACGACGCGGGTGGCGTGTGAGATGCCGAAGAGCGAGGAGTACTTGCAGATCGAGTTGGCGCCGTCGATGGAAGCGGAGACGGCGATCTTCGCGGGCAACGTGAAGTAGACCGGTGCGTTGCGGCTCCGCGGAGGGGGCCGTCCAGTCCGGGTCGGCCACAGCCGTTCACGTCGCTCAGACGGCGAATAGCCAGCCTCTGGTGACGCGCGTGTTGTGGAAAGCCCCCAGCATGGCTGTGATGCGCCCGTCTGGGGGCTTGCTGCGTCCGGGTCAGCGCAGTGCGTCGACGGCCTTCACGATCAGGGCACGCGCGTTGGCGCCGTACACGGCCAGCTCCGTGAGCCGGGCGAACGCGCGCAGGTAGATGTCGAGTTCGCCGGGGGCCGTGACAGTCACCTTCGCGGCGAGCAATTCCACATGGATGCGGGAGTCGTCGAACACCGTGAACTGCTCCAGAGGCCACATGCTGCCCTCCCGCGCGGCTACGGCCGGGATGATGCCGAGCGACACGGACGGCAGGGCCATCGCGGCGAGCAGGTTGCCGAGCTGACCGGCCATCACCTCTTGGTCGCCGACCCGGTGGTTGAGGACGTTCTCCTCGATCAGCGTCGCGAAGCGGTGGTCGCCTTCGTAGATGACCCGGGCACGGCGCATGCGTACCTCGACAGCCTCGCTTACATCGTCGGGCGTGCCACGGAAGCCGGCGATCGTGCGCATGAGAGCCGTCGCGTAGCTGGGCGTCTGCAGGTAGCCGGGGATCACATGGGAGGCATACACGCGGAACAGGCGCGTACGCTCGTACAGCTTGGCTGACGTCTCCGCCAGCTGCTTCATGCCGGTGCGCTGCAGCCGCTTCCACTGCAGGTACATAGAGTCGGCCTGCCGGTTCGCCGCGATGAGGTCGTCCGCCTGGCCGTCGGCACCGCAGGCCGTGCACCAGGCGCGGATGTCCGCGTCGGACGGGGCAGTGACGGCGTTCTCGATCCGCGAGGACTTGGCGACGGACCAGTTGCACAGCAGCGCGATTTGCTTGCCGGTGATGCCCGCGTCCAGGCGCAGCTCCCGCAGACGTGATGCGAGAGCTGCGCGCGCTTCCTGCACGCTGGACGTGGGGAACGTGGGCATGGCTGGCTACTTGACCTCGTACTGGTCGTGCGGGGTGGCCCGATCCCAGATCTTCTCGAACGCTGCCGCGTGCTGCTCCACCACGGCGGGGTCATCGCACAGTTCCTTGCTAATCCAGCCGCCGTCTCCCGAGAAGTGGTGGACGCGCATGAGCCGCCCGTCGAAGATCCACAAGTCGCTGCCCGGCAGCAGCAGGTCCCAGGCCCGGTGTCGGGGCAGCCAGCGGACCTGCTCCCCGGCCTCCACGTTGGCGCGGGTCTGGTAGTGCTCCCAGCGGATGTAGTCGGTCACCGGCTCGGACACGATCCGGGCCCGCCGCACCTGGACGCCGCGGGCGATGGCGTCCGCGATGTCCTGGTGAAAGGGGCGCCACCAGGAGGCGCGGTCGTCCCAGTCGACGCGCTGGCCGAGCTGCCACGTCTCGAAGCGGGGGTTGCTGTAGTAGGCGTCCCGCATCTCCAGGTGGACAGCCGACTCGCTGGCATCGGCGAGGAGTTCAGAGAACTCCGGGATCGAGCTCATCGCACGCCTTCCTGATGATGGGGATCATTCGCTTCGGGATCCTGACGACGGTCTCGCCGGGCGGGATCGGCGCCCGGGCGGGAGACAGCGCGTCACATGTGGTCGTCGTCTCCTCGTCGGCCTGGTAGCTCTGGATCAGCAGGTCTTCTGTGTCCGCGTCTACCCAGACTGTGGGACATCCGTCCTCGTCCGTCTCGGGGTCGATTCCGACGAAGTGAATGTTCATGCTGGCTGGCCTCCCGCGCTAGTCGGTTGCAGCGATTTACACCACCGTCGCGCCCATGAAGCACATGGTCAAGAGCGCATGTCGGCCATGGCCGGGGATATCCAACTGGCGTGTAATTCTATGTAACTTCGTAGCCAGGCTGGTGGGGGGTTCCTACGGTCGGCGGGTACGAGAAACCCCGGCGAGGCGGCGGAGCCTCCCGGGGCGTGGCCGACGCTGCTGAGGAGCGCCAACATGAGGCAAGCTACAGCCCATCCGCCAGCCAGCGAAGAATGGGGCCAACACCCCCTCGACATCTACGTGATGCGCGCCAGCGTGCGGCGGCTCCTCGCGGAAGACGCCGAACTGCCCTCCGTCGAGGAACTGGAGACGCTCACCCTTCAGCTGCGCGGGCACATCATGCTGGCTATCCCCGAAGTCGAGGCTGCAGCCGGAAGGCTTCCCAAGGACGACATCCCGCGCGCCTGCGCATTCGCATGCGTCGGCGAGGCTCGTATGCGCCTCAACCTCGAACCCGGCCGTACCCTGCCCGCCGGCATCGCCCACGCCCAGCGTCTCGCCCGCTCCGTCAACGCCCTGTGTGACCACTACGAGAATCTGGGCAGCCGCTGACATGGCGTCCCGGACCGAGTGGCAGTTTCAGGACCGGGGCGAGGGCCCCGCGTACAAACAGCTCGTCGTCGTCCACGATAGGGAAGGTTCATGACCGTTACTCTCGACCGGCCCACGAGCACCCGGACACGGGATCCGAAGGATCTCCTGAACGCCGTCAGCCCCCACATCACGGAGCTGACCGTCAACGTCTTCGACTCCGGGATGAGTCTGTGGGACCGCGAGGTCGCTCTCCTGCTCCGCGACCACGCGATGGTCCGCGACATGGCCGAGCGGATCCTCGGCAACGCCGTCATGTACGCCATCGGCTGCATGGAGCACCCCGAGGTCCACCTGGGCGTCGGCAAGCTCGTTGACATCGGCGTTCACCAGCTCATCCTCGACACGCCGGTGTGGTGGGCACTCTGCGACGTGTACAACGAGGGCCGCTATAAGCACCACGCCCCGTTCATCGAGCGCCGCCGCGACGGTCTGTGCCTGCGCACGGCGGACTTCCTGAAGTCCATCGGCTTCGACGTCGACGAGGAGCTGTGGGCGATCGACGGCACGGACTGCTCGCCGTGCGACAACAAGGTCCCCGACAGCCACTGAACGGTCCTACGCTGGCCCCCTGTCCTCGGACCCGCGGAGGACAGGGGCCAGCCCTTGCGAAGAGGAATCGCCTTGCCCGCACAACACGACATCGCCGCCGAGACGGAGCTGTGGGACACCTTCGCCGCTTCCGCCTTCAAGGACGACGCGGAGCCGAGCTTCTGCTGGACCCAGTACGCCGGTCACGGGCCCGGCCCGGAACTACTCGGCAACCCGCGCTCCGTCCTGGAGATCGGCTGCGGCACCGGCCGTGCCCTCGCCTACCTCGCTCAGCACGGCATCACGGCTCGGGGCGTGGACCTGTCTCCCGTCATGGTCAAGAAGATCACCACGAAGTGGGCCAGCACCGGCGCGGAGTTCGTGTGCTCCGAGGTCCTGGGGTACCTGAGCGAGCACGAGGACGCGTACGACGCCGTCTACTCGATCTTCGGAGCCGCCTGGTTCACCGACCCGAGCCGCCTCTTCCCTCTTGTCCGCCAGCGCCTGAAGCTCGGTGGCGTCTTCGTCTTCTCTCAGCCCCCAGCCATCCCCGGCGCGTACGGGCCGCAGGGCATGTACAAGGGCGACTTCGCCGGCAAGGCGATGTTCACCTACCGCTACAGCTACCGTCCGGCGGTGTGGGAGCGTCTGCTCACCCGGGCCGGATTCGCCACGGCCGACGCGGAGGTCCTTGATGCGCCTCACCCTGGGCACATCGGGACGCTCCTCGTCCGTGCTGTCGCGGCGTGACTCCCCTTCGCGGCGGTGATTCGCCCACGGCCGGTCAAAATTCCCACTGGTCACTGAACCGGGGCCTCTATGGTCATCACATGGCCAAAGTCTGCGTCTTCTGCGGAGGTACGCCCCTTACGAAGGAGCACGTTCTCCCGCGCTGGCTCAAAGTCGCGCTTGACCCGACGGTTCAGCGTCACCGGTACATCCGGCTCAGTGTGGATACGGTCCGACGCCATGACGCTCCCCCGCTGAACGACCAGGTCAAGGTGGTCTGTTCCAACTGCAATAGCGGCTGGATGAACCAGTTGGAGGAGAATGTTAGGAGTTTCCTGCCTGACCTGATTCGGGGGACCCCATGCGTCATCGACGCAGAGGCGCAGCGGGCGCTAGCGTCGTGGTCGCTGAAGACCGTGCTCATGTTTCAGCACACGCATCCTCCCGAGGTGCGAGGAGTGATTCCGGCGGGCGACTTCACGAGGTTCTATGAAGTCTGCGAGCCCACTCAGTCGATGCTCGGGCGCCTCGGCTTCATGAACTATCCACCAGACGACTCAGTCCCTCTTGTGGACACCTTGTGCCAGGGCTACGGGACTGTCGAGTCGGGCGGTGTTGCTTGGATCGGCACCCTCAAGATCGGATGCATGGTGGTGCAGATCATCCGGGCGCCTGATGTAGCCGACGGCTACAAACTCGCTCCCTACGAGGCCTTGCCCTCACTGCGCCAGATGTGGCCTCCGGACGACCTCATCGAGTGGCCCCTCCCACTCGCGATCCCGCAGGAGTTTATGAAGGCCTTGGCACATCCAGAGATGTTGGACGTGACCATCACCCCCGTCTAGATCAGAATCGATTCGCGTTGGCAGTGCGCGGGTAGCTAACGTCCTGTCATGGACGCTTCGCTCACATTCGAGAGCTTCTTGGAGGGCGCCAAGAAGGCCGCCTACAAGGCCATGGACGATCACGGGCGCGGTGAGTACGACGAGTTCGCTCTCCACGCTGGCGTTGCGATCGAGCGGCTGGCTAAGGCGGTCCTGGTCTCGAAGAACCCGATCTACATCGTCGAGATGCGGGGCAGTGCTGAGATGCTCTTCCACCTCGGAGGTCACCGCATGGCGAGTAAGGTCCGAACGATCGGCGCTGCCGAGGCGATCAGTCGGGTCCGGACGCTAGGCATTCTGCCGGTCGACCGCCAGTTGGACCTTCTAATCGACCTCCGGAACGGAGTCGCCCATTCGACGGGCGGTGACGAGGCAAGGTCTCTGCTTGCCACCCTGGCTAAGACAATCGAAGCACTCCAGGAGGATCTAGGCGGATCTCTCAAGTCGTTCTGGGGTCGATGGAGCAACACGGCTCGGATCGCTGTCGACCACCAGCGCGACCGCACAGAGCGCGAGGTACAGGTCCGCATCGGTCAGGCGCGGCATCGCTTCGAGGACCGCTTCGCGGGACTGCCTCAGGACGTACTGGAACAAGCGCAGGCCCCCCTGAAGACGCGCCGTCGAGGCTGGTTTCCCGCCGGAATACACAAGGAGACGGGCGAGCCTGGCCCGCTCATGGGATGGCTTGCCTGCCCTGCCTGTGCGAACAACGCGCTGGTGATCCTTGAGTCCATGGACGACCAGGAGGGCGTGGCCACCGACATTTTCCAGTGCATGCTCTGCGGACTGAGATTGGAGGGGCCCGAAGAGTTCAAGGCCGCACAGATCAGCGTACCTGGGCAGTCAGAGAGCGATTCGTGACCTTTCGGGCAGGGGCCATGCAACGACGTGGTCCGGTTGTGTGGGCGAGCTTGGCCCCCGATCGCCTCACCCTTTACGGCGATCGGGGGCCTCTGGCCGTCTCCGCCCGTCTCACACAGGTCTCACGGACGGGCGGAGAGAGGGCGACCGGACGGCGACGTGTAGGGCTCCGACGGCCTCCGCATGGACCACATGGAGGGCCAGGAAGCCCTTCATTGCACTACGGATCAGAAGGTTGCAGGTTCGAATCCTGCCGAGTGCGCACAGGCCAGGGGCCCCGGAGAGATCCGGGGCCCCTGGCGTTTCGGGGTCGTACAGCAGCGAAGCACAGCAACGGGGGTCGTGTCAGCCGGAGTCGGCGCCGCCCATCGCCGCGGACAGCTTGCCGAGGGCGGCGCGCACCTCCTCCTCGCTCGCCTCCGCGTAGACCTCCATCGTCATGGCGATCTGCGAGTGCCGGAGGATCCGCTGTGCCACCTTCGGGTGCACCTTCAGCGCCACCAGGAGCGAACTGCACGTGTGCCGGGTGTTCCGAAGCGGGATCACCCGGAGCCCGGCCCGGCGAGCCCGTAAGGCGAACATGCGGGTCAGGTTCCCCGGCTCGATCGGCGTCCCGTACTTCGTGGTGAAGACCAGGCCGCGGGTGTCCTGCCAGAGATCATCGGCAGCCTTGAGATCTCCGATCTGCTGAGCGCGGCGCATCCGGAGAGCCCTGAGGCAGAACTCGGGCAGTGGCAGGAAGTCGTCGGACTCTTCCGTCTTGGTCTCCCGGTGGAGGATCTGTCGGCCCGCCTGCTGGATCTGGTGATCCACGTACAGCTCACCCGTCTCGAAGTCGATCGACTTCCAGGTCAGGCCCAGGACCTCACCGCGGCGCAGCCCCAGGCAGAGGACGAGGACCCAGGCCGCGAAGAGCGGATCTTTCCGGACCAGGGAATCGGCGAGGAAGCGCCCTGCCTCGACCACGGACCACGGCTTGATCCGGCGACGACGAGGCTTCGGGACCTTGACCAAGGAGGCCACGTTCCTGCTGATCTCTTCTGCCGCGACGGCGTGGGTCAGCGCGGCCCGGAGGGCGTCCCGCGCCGCCTGGATCACCCGGCGGGACGGGTATGCCTCGCAGCACTCACCGACGGCACAGCACCGGCGCCGAGCCGGGGCGCGCTTCCGGGGTGCCGGGCGCGATGCCCTGGCGGGCCTTGATCAGGTCGTATCGGTCCTCCATTTCCTTCACCAGCACCGGGAGAAGCTCGGCAGCCTCACCCGGGTCGGTCGCCAGCGCGGACAGCCGCGGGGCGAAGGGCGCCAGCTCCACGCCGCGCTTGCAGTCGATTCCCACCAGGGCCACCGGCTGGGCGGCCAGCTTCGTGAGCAGGTTCCGCAGGTACATGGACTTGCCGGACAGCGTGGCGCCGAGGACGAGTTCATGCGGAACGGCCCTGTAGTCGCGCAGGAACGCGGTCGCGTCCTCCCGCAGCGCCACCGGCACCTGAAGCGGTCCGCCCACGGCCCGGCGGGGCATCCGCACCTTCCGTAAGACGCCGAAGCCGACGAGCCGCAGTTCGACGACACCGGGCTTGACGTCCCTCACTTGTCACAGGGCGCAGTCGCGGCCAGAGTCTGCAGCGGCCGTAGGCAGCCGCAGTACTCGGTGCCCGTAGTGGATTCGTCGATCTCCTAAGGCGTTGATGCATTTGGTCAGTGGCCGCCCCGTTGTCCCAACAGGTGAGCTTGTTCCCTCTTCAGAGTGGCGAACCCTTGCCGTGCATATCTGGCGAGTTCCTCGCTGGGGAACGGCACCAATGAGAGGTGTTGGTCGTAGGTGCCCTGTGTCCATCTGGCCGCTGTGATCTCGTAGCCCGAGACATGGGCACACAGTTGAAGCAAGATCGGCGGCATCTCAGAAGCCGTATCTCAACCGAACGTGATCGCTTGATTTCTGCTGGTCAGGCATGGTGCAGCTCCGGATGAGGGAGGGATCCGGCGTCTTGTTTCCGCTCCATGAGCAAGGGGTGCGCGATGGCGTCGGTTCTGGGAATTCTGGAGGAGCGGGAGACAGCGGCCCGTGTGCGGGTGGAAGGGCTTCGGGAGGAAGTCGCCCGGTTGGTGGCGGTGTTGGAGGCCGCCGAGATCGAGCTGGACCGGCGGGTGATCGCGCGGGAGGAGCTGGTCGAGGCCCTGGCCGTGTCCGCCGCCGAGACGACTGCCGTCACCGAGGCAGAGCAGGAAAACGTGCCCTCGCCCGCGCCGGTGCCGGGCTCGATCGTGCCGCCTTGGCGCGAAGGCTTGCCGGTGACGGTGCTGGCGTCGGACTACCAGCGGATCCTGGGCGTGCTCGATGAGCGGCAGCCGGCGGGCCAGGGACCGCTCAAGGCCAGGGAGATCGCGGTGGGGCTGGGCCTTCAGACGACGTCGGCGAAGGTCGAGGGGGTGCGCTCGAAGGCCAGGCGCCTGGCGGAGCGCGGGTGGCTCGTGCAGGAGGCGTCGGGGGCCTTCACTGCCGGTCGGCGGCCCGTGGCCGTGCCAGGCGACGGCTCATCCGCGTGACCATCGACCACCGGATCATCGCCTCGCTGCTGGCCGGCAACGTCTCGTAGTCCCGGGCCAGTCGGCGCGAATGCATCAGCCACGCGAACGTGCGCTCTGCCACCCAGCGCCTGGGCAGCACCACGAATCCCGTCATGTCGTCGGTGCGCTTGACGATCTCCAAGGTCAGGGCGAGTTTGTCCCGGCACCAGTCGACGAGGCCGCCGGTGTAGCCGCCGTCGGCCCAGACCAGGCAGATGTCACGGTGCAGGCCGCGCAGCCGGGTCAGCAGGCTCGTCGCAGCATTCCGGTCACCGATGTTCGCGGCAGTCACCGCGACGACCAGGAGCAGGCCGAGGCAGTCGGTCACGATGTGCCGCTTGCGGCCGCCCACTTTCTTCCCGCCGTCGTAGCCGCGTGAGACGGACGGCACCGAGGCCGCGGCCTTCACCGACTGCGCATCGATGATCCCGGCCGTCGGCTCCGCCTCACGGCCCTCCCGCTCACGCACCCGTCCGCGCAGCCGGTCGTGGAACTCGGTGATCAGCCCGTGCTCGCGCCAGCGGCGGAAGAAGGCGTAGACCCGGCCCCAGCCGGGGAAGTCCGCGGGCATCGCCCGCCAGGAGATACCGCCCGCGACCAGGTAGCGGATCGCGTCCAGCAACTGGCGGTGGCAGTAGCCCTCGGGCTGCCCGCCCCGGCCCTTCAGCCAGGCCGGCACCGGCAGCAACGGCCGCACGGCCGCCCATTCCGCGTCCGTCATGTCGGAGGGATACCGGCGTTCCCGGTCCGGATGGTCGGCCGCGTTGCCGTACACATGCGCGAGGCAATCACACGATGGAGCGGCCGAGTTGAACTGAACGGGTTCGGACGCGTACAACAACGACACCAGGGCCTCCCGGCGCTGCTCGGTCAGATTCGCATCCCCGAGCTACCGAGAGGCCCTGTCTTCATGCGCGCGCAACGGGAAGATCACCCCGGCGGGAAACCTGTTCGACCCGCGCGTTCCATGATCGGTTGAGATACGGCTTCTCAGGCTCCTTCAAGAGGTCTGCATGCCTGATGACGAGATCGCGCATGGCCTGGATGTTCGGGAGGAACACGGTCGTGACCCAGAGCCTCCACTCGGCGAGTTCTTCCTCGGTGGGTGGTGTCTCGTGAACGAATGGTGATCTGCCGTCAGGGCGGGCGTTGCGTTCCTTGAACGCCTGGAAGCTGCGGGTGTTGGCCTCTGTGAGGGCGAACAGGGGTCCGTAGAAGTCGCTGAGCTGGCGGTTCAGGCGTGCCAGACGTTCTTGGCGCTGTGACAGTCGAAGGCCGTTGAGATAGGTAGCGACATAGCCCACGAACGCAAGTCCGATGGTGGCGACCAGTGCGATCATGAAGGGCGATGCTACTGAGCAATGCCGCCCCTGGTCAGTCGGCGGTAGCACATGAGAGGGCGGTATGAGACCTGATGCCCGATTCTTCGTTTCGTGCGGGACGAGTGGGCAGGTCGTGGCGACGTCGGTCGACTACGGCCGAGGCTGGG
>NZ_JBIAFD010000030.1:0-35106 GCF_042869095.1 Streptomyces sp. NPDC007264 | reverse complement strand
AGCCTCGGCCGTAGTCGACCGACGTCGCCACGACCTGCCCACTCGTCCCGCACGAAACGAAGAATCGGGCATCAGGTCTCATACCGCCCTCTGAGCAGGCCCGATGACAAGCCGGGCAGAATCCGGGCTGCGGGATCGGCCCGCGCGACGCGCCTGTCTTCACGAGTGCAGCCTTGGTGTCGCCGCCGGGACGGCGGTGGTTACCGTAGAAGGGCACAGGCGGCGCCGGGCCGCCGGGCCCGCCGCATCCTGCCGGACGCGTGTGGGAGCAGGAAGTAAGGACGTCATGACCTCGATCGCCCCCGCCAGGCCGCCGGTTTTCCGCTGCCCGGTGTGCGAGGAGCCCCTGCCCCGCGACGGGCGCAGTTTCCAGTGCGCCAACGGCCACGGATTTGACGTCGCCAAAGAGGGCTACGTCAATCTGCTGCTGGCCCAGCACCGGCATTCGAAGGACCCGGGCTACAACAAGGAGATGATCGCCGGGCGGCGGGACTTCTTCGACGCGGGCCACTACGAGCAGCTCGCCGACGGTGTCGCTGACGTTATCGCCTCCTATCTCCCCGAGGGTCACGAGACCGTGGTGGTCGACGCCGGTTGTGGAGAGGGCTACTACCTCCGGCGGCTGCGGCACCTCCTCGCCGAGCGAGGTCAGGACGACGACACGGTGCTGTGCGGAATGGACATCTCCAAGCACGGCGTACGGGTCGCGGCCAAGCGTGACCCGCAGGGCCTGTACGCGGTCGCGGGCACCTACCGCATGCCGGTGATCACGAATCGGGCGGATGTCCTGCTCACACACTTCTCCCCGGTCTCCGCGACCGACTTCCGGCGAGTGGTCAAGCCCGGCGGCGTCGTGCTGGTCGGTGGCCCCGGCGAGGACCACCTGTTCTCGTTCAAGGAACTGCTCTACGACACGCCGGCCCAGCACGAGCCCGCCGACACCCTGGCCGGCGAGGACGGCTTCGAACCGATCACCGTCCACCGCATTCGCTACCCACTGCGGCTACGCGGGCCGGGGCAGGTCGCCAATCTGCTACTGATGACCCCGTTCTACTGGTCGGTCGGCGATGAGACGCGGGCCAAGCTCGCGGCGATGGACGAACTGGACACCGAGGTCGACGTGGTTGTGCACGCCTACCGACGCGTCGCCTCGGCGCCGACCGCTGTTCCAAGTGAGGACGCGTCGGCCGCTGAGGGCGACGAACAGCAGTGAGAGTGGTGCTGGACGGGCAGGTGACGGGAGCGGACGGCATCAGCCGCTGCACCCGCCACCTGGCCGCAGCCCTGCGGAGGCTCGGCGCCGAGCAAGGCTTACGGCTGCACGTCGAACAGCCCAGCGGAGTTCCCCGCTACAGCCTGGCCGAGGGCACTCACCTGGTGGAGGTGGCACGACGGCACCGGGCGGATCTGCTCCACTTGCTGGACTATCGCGTCCCCATCTCCACAGCTCCGCTGCCGCTCGTGGTCACCGTCCACGACCTGCTCCGGCTGCGGCACCCGGAGCACTGCTACAGCGACGACGCCTTCGTCGCCCGCTTCGGCTCCGGCGGCATGAGCCGCCTGCGGGAGGCGACGTCGGCCCTGCGCAGGCGAACGTCCTGGCCGCCCGGCGCGATCCGGCGCCCCGTCTCCTGGCATGAGGAGTTCTACGGCCGGATGACCGCACACGCCGCCGCGACGGCCACCGCCGTCGTCACCCCGACCCGTACGGTCGCGGCGCACCTGCGCGAGGCAGTCGGCCACAGCGTGCCGACGACCGCCGTCCCCTGGGGCACGGACCACCTCCCCGGCGTTGGCCGCGAAACCTCGCCGCGCGTCGACGGACTGCGGGTCGGTGGGTACGTCCTGTACGTCGGCCAGGCGCGTTCCCACAAGGGCTTGCCGGCCCTCATGGAGGCATTCCAGCGATCGGCTGCCCGGCGTCAGGGGCTAAGGCTCGTACTGGCCGGTCGGGACTTCGCCCCAGGCAGCTCGGCCATCGACGGGCTGGAAGAACATGTCTTGCCCGTCGGCGAGGTCGATGACCTCTCTCTCGCCCGGCTGTACGCCGGGGCCGCCGCGGTGGCCCACCTGGCCGAGCATGAGGGATTCGGATTCCCGCCCCTGGAAGCGCTGAGCTTCGGCGCCCGGGTCCTGGCCGCCGACATCCCGGTGCTCCGCGAGACTCTCGGCTCCCATGCCCACTTCACCGACCCCGGCGATCCGGTTGCCGCTGCCGCTGCTCTTGATCACCTGCTGGACAGCGATGACAGCCTCGCCATACGTCGCGGGCGGGCCATGTGGGCCTCGCGTTTCCGCTGGGACACGTGCGCACGTCAGGTCGTCGACTGCTACCGGAAGGCACTGGCATGATCCGCCCCTTGGTCGTCATCGATCTCGGTGACGTCCTGGTCCGTACCGTTGCCGATGCCCAGTACGCGGCCCTGGCCGAGCTGACGGGCGTCCCCGCCCTTCGCTGGGCCGCAGCCGCAGACGGCACCGGCCTGGTCGCGGCCCTCGAGGAGGGGCGGATCGGCTTTCCCGCCTTCGCCGCAGACCTTCTCTCGCGGGCGGGGGCCGCCGACCCTCTTCCGCTCGCCGACGTCGAGGAAGCCTGGAACAGAGTCGTGGACGGCCTGGACGACAGGGTGGCCAGTGCGGCGGCCCCGCTCACCAGACAGGGGCGACTGCTGCTGGCCAGCAACACCAGCCCACCGCACTTCGCCCGTATCCAACGCCTGCTGGTTGCCGCAGGTATCGACGCGCCGGCATGCCTCTCCTACGAGATCGGCCACCGTAAGCCGGACGACGCCTTCTTCCGCGCACTCGCCGATACCGATGCCAGGGTCGGGGCCGGAGCCGTGTTCATCGACGACCGTGCCGAACACATTGCGGCCGCTCGTCGCCACGGCCTGACAGCCCACCACCACCGAGACCCAGAGGCCACCGCCGCCTACCTGCACAGCCTGGCCAGCTGAATACCGCACGCCGAAAACATCACTGAAACCTCCCAGGGGGAACCAGCGTGACCACCGTCGCCGTAGACATCCGCGCCAACCACGACACAGGTGTCGCTCGCTACGGCCGCTCCGTGCTCGCCGCCGCCGCACCAGTGGCCGCCGAGAAGGGGATACGCCTACTGGCCATCGTCCGCCCCGGTCAGGAGGCGAGCGCTGAGGGCGCCGCCGCTGCCGGGCACGAGGTGATCGCAGTCCCAGGCGATGAGGGCTTTGTCCGCGACAACCCTCGGCTTCGAGACCTGCTGGCGGCACGCAGCGTAGATCTCTACTACACCTCCCACTACACGGTGGACCGCCACTGCCCCGTACCTTTCGCATTCACCATCCACGACCTGACTCGGTGGCGGTTCCCCGAGCTGAGCTACACCGACGCCACCTTCGCCGAACGGTTCGGGGGCGCGGAGTTGGAGCGCGTAGAGAAGGAGCTTGCCGGCCTGGCCGACTTCGACGTCGCCGGGTCCGACGCGGCGGTGTTCACCCGGTACTTCACCGCCCTCAACCGTGATTTGGCCGCCCGCACACGCCGAATCGTCACCGTTTCCGGGAGCACGGCCGACGACATCACATCCCTGCTGGCCATCCCCGCCTCCGGTATCGACGTGGTCCCCTGTGCGGTGGACACCGCACTCTTCCATCCGCGTCCGGAGAACGAAGTGCGGACAGTCCGCGCGAAGTACCGACTAGGCAGCACGTCGTACCTGGTCTTTGTCGGCCTGGCCCACCCCAACAAGAGGTTCGAGTGGCTGGCCGACCAGCTCACTTCGGCCCGCGCCGCACTTCCGACCGGCACCCGGCTGGTCGCGGTCGGGGGGCACGCCGACCAAGTCCCCGTCGTACGCGAGCTCTTGCGGGAGCGAGGCGCCACGGACTTCGTGAAGTTCACGGGCCGGGTCACCGATGACGAACTGGCCGCCCTTTACACCGGAGCGTCGGCCTGGGTGACCGCCTCGATCAACGAGGGCAACAACCTCCCCCCGATGGAGGCCATGGCCTGTGGAACCGAAGTGATCGCCACCGACATCCCGCCCTTGCGCGAGACGCTCGGCAGCTCCGCCCACTTCTACCCGCCCACCAACGGGGCGGCGCTCGTCCAGGCGGCAGAGGCGGCGCTGACCGGCAGCCTGTCCAACCGGGCCGACAGCTTCGCCCCACCCGCCTGGGAGCGTTCCGGGCGGCTTCTCGTCGATTCCTGGCAGCATGCGCTGACCAACTGACGTGCAGTGGCCGGAGGTTAGAGTCGATCCAGCAGTGGTGCGGCACCGCTCACGCGCTGCGCCACGCCTTCCGTGCGATGGCGAAATCCCGCTCGGTCAGGGACTCTCCCGTGGTGTCGAGGTGACTGACGTAGTACAGGCTCGGCACTCCAAGTGCCGGCTGCGCGGCCGTGTACTCGCGCCATGCGGCCAGCGACGGAAGCGGCCACCCGTCGGTATCGATCAGTACGGTCGGGTCGGCGATGCGGGCCATGTCGGCTCGGAACGTCATCTCCGCCAACACACTGTCCTGGCGGTGGGCGTAGATGTCGCCAAGCCGCACCATGTCCTGCGCATCGGCGAAGTACGGGTTCGGTGACTGCCCGATGATGAGCGCGTCAGGCTTGGTCTCCTTGGCCGCCATGTAGATGAACCGCTGGATCTCGTGAGCCGCCTCGATGCCGAACAACTTCCCCGAAGCCGTACCGAAGACCATTCCGTACAGGCCCGGGGACGCGGACTGATGGTCGATTTTCAGCCCGTCGGCGTTCACGCAACCCGGACCGCTGCCGAGGAGGTACTGGATCTGCTCTCGGATACGGGCACGCACCTGGGGAAGCGTGATGTCGATACCGAGCTTGGCACCGGGAGTCGGCGTGCCGAACTTCGCCTGCCTGCCAGCCCGGTTCGGGTGCAGTGCCTCGTCGGGGGACCATCGGACGCACTCGCCCGCCGGGAGGCCTTCGGCGTCCCATGGCCCCCACCACAGAAGCACTCTGCGGCCCTGGCGGTGCAGGCGGTCGACGAAGCCGGCCATGTCCGGCCAGCGGCCGGTGTCGATGTTCTTCAGGCCCCCGGCCAGGAACCAGCGGGCGTCGATCACCAGCGTCCCGTACTGCAGCTTCGCGTCGTCCAGGCGTGCCACGATGTCCTGGTAGTTCACCTGGGTGCACAGCGTGTAAGCGGCGTTGTCGCGGGGCCGCTCCGGGCTACTGCGGATGCGGAAGAGGTCGGCCTGGTAGCACTGATGGCCCCAGCCGCACACGATCGGACGGTGCCACCAGGGCGCCTCATCGCGACGTACGCGCGGAACGAGGCCATCGTCGCGGAGTACGTCCACATAGCCGGTGAGCGCCTGGGCTGCGGTGGGCGCCGGGGTGAGGACGATGGCGGGCGGAGCGAAGGTTCCCCCCGCCTCCAGTGCGCCCCAGCAGTTCAGGCTGAGGGCGAAGTCTTCGCCGCCGAGGTACTCGAATTCCGAGAAGGCGTGGTTGCCGGGGGTGGTGGCGAGGCCGAGGGCCCACCACTCGTTCTCGGGATCCGTGGTCACCGCGAAGGCCAGCAGGCCGGGGTCGGCCACGAAGTTGCCGCCGTTGTAGTCCAGGTCCGCGTTCACGCTGACCTGCGCGTATTCGTGCGGGCGGATGAGCTGCTGGGCATGGGAGTTGGGCTCGGGGCAAAGCACTTGCGAGAAGGAGATCGGTGAGCCGGTGGAGTATGCGCGTGGGCCGGTGCGTCCCCGGTCGTTGAAGTGCTTGGTCAGTGCGAAGTGTTCGCGGAAACCGTTGTCCGCGATGGCGTCGAAGTACCGCACCGTGTCCACCCGTCCGCTGCCCTCGGCTTCCACGGCAAAGGTGACGTGCCGCTCGTGGACGTCGACGCGGTACCGCTTGGTCCACCCGGTTGACCGGGCAGTCCATGTGATCCGGTCGAATCCGCGGTGCTCTTCCCGTACGGCCGTGGTCGCACTGACCGTACGGTCGAAACCGGCGGCGGTGTCGATACTGATCTCGGGTATGAGCTCCTGCCGCAGCGAAGCCGACTGCACGACCAAGCGGGCAGGTTGGCCTCCGAGGACCACCCGGAAGTCCTTACGGACGACCTCGATTTCCGATCCGATCTGCTCCACGTCCCACCCCGGCCCGAGTCGATCACCTGACGGAGACGTACCGTATCTGTTCGATCACGGGGCGGTGGCGCCTTGCGGTGGATAACCTCGCCGCAGAGATCATCGAGAGACGCAGGGGGCGTGAATGCGGCAGGTACTGGTCACCGGAGCAGCGGGATTCCTGGGCGTCAACCTGATCACCGAACTCCGGCGTCGCGGTCTTGGCGTCGTAGCTCTGGACGACGGAAGCGCCGGCACCTGGCCAAGACTCGACGTCTTCGCCAACGACCCTGGCGTTCTGTGCCGACGGGTCGACATCCAGGACGCACAAGCCCTCGCAGATGCCTGGCCACGCAACGGCACATGGGGAGCAGTCCACTTGGCCGCGCGCCACTTCATACCCGACTGCCAGGCCCATCCTGAGGCGACGTGGCAGACCAACGTCGACGGCACCGCGAACGTACTCGCTATGGCAGCCCAACGACCTCCCGCTCGTTTTCTGCTGGCCTCAACCGCCGACGTCTATGCCGTCGGGGACGGGCCTCATCGCGAGGAGGACGAGACAGCTCCCGAATCGGTCTACGGCCGTACGAAGCAGCTCGCCGAGGCGATGGTCGAGCAAGCCGCCGCGTGCCAGGTCGAGACGGGATACCTCACAGCGCGACTGTTCAACCTCTACGGTCCGCACCCGACCGTGGAGCACCTCATCCCGGCAGTCGTACGACAGGCCCTGGCCGGTGACCGGCTGGAGTTGGGCAATCTCGACTCCGCCCGCGACTATGTCTTCATCGAGGATGCCGCCGCAGCACTGGCTGAACTGCTGACCAGCGCGGCCACAGGGGTGGTCAATGTCGGCACCGGCATCGCCACCGCCGGACATGACCTCGTCGCCCTCATCGGGCAGCTGCTCGGACGCCACCTCGACGTGGCCCGAGACCCGGGCCGCATGCGCCCATCCGACCGGCCTCGTCTGGTCGCGGCTCCGGACCGATTGAAGTCTTTCCTGCAGTGGTGGCCGGCCACCACTCTGGAAGAAGGACTGGCGGCAACCCTCGACGCCTGGAAGCAAAACGAGTCGTTGGCCGCCGAGTTGGAGCGGGCGCGTCGCTGAACCTCGGGGCCGACAGGCGCTCTATCGCTGATCGTCGTAGCCGGGCAGGATCACTTCTCGCGCATGGTGCGCAGCGCGACTCGTACTCATGGAGGTTCCTGATGGGTGAGCGGCACTACCAGGCCAGGCTATGGGCCGCGTCGAACCTCTCCACCCGGATGGCGCCGCGTCGTATCCGCCCTTCGGACGTCAGCATCAAACTCACGGAGAACTGTCAGGCGCGCTGCGTCACGTGCGACTACTGGAAGCATCGCTGGACCGACCACATCGGCACTGACCAGGCAGTCGATCTCCTCAGCCGCCTGTCCGACATCGGCGTGACCACCATCCGGTTCACCGGCGGGGAGCCACTGCTCCGGCGAGACCTGTTCCAGGTCCTGGAGCGCGCGAACACCTCCGGGTTCACCACGGTCGCCCTGCAGACGAACGGGCTGCTGCTGCGCCGGTTCGCACCGCAGGTCAACGACTCGCCTTTCACCCACGTCGTCGTCTCGCTGGACGCGGTTGGTGAGCGAAACGACCAGATCCGGGGCATCAAGGGCTACTTCGACCGAGCCCTCGAAGGACTGGAGAAAGTCGAAGGCAAGACACGGATCGTCGCGATGACGCTCAACCAACTGGGCGCAGGTGACCTCAGCTCACTGCTCGACCACGTCGACAAGCTCGGCGGCTACCTCGCCTGCAACCTGCCGGACAACCGGCTGTACTTCCTGCAGGACGCCGACCTATCCGGACTCTGGCCCGACGAGCAGGCAAGCGAGCACCTCATCAGCACCCTGGCCTCGCGCCTCGGGGATCAATTCACGCCATACGAGCTGGACTACATCCGCGGTTACCTCCGTCAGGGCGACCCCACCACGCGATCCGCCAACCCACCGTGTGTCCTGGGCTACACGACGGTGTACATCTCCTCGGACGGAACGGTCCGCTCGGGCTGCTACGTGCTGCCCCCGATCGGCAACATCCTGGAACAGGACATCGAGGCCATCCTCGACTCCCAGGAGTACCGCGACCGCGCCACATCGATGCTGCGCCTCGAATGTCCGGGGTGCGCCTGCAACGTCTTCAAGAGCCTTCGAACCAAGAACGCGGTGCAGGACCGCCTCCGCTCCGTACGGCATCGGATGGCGGCGATGGCGGAAGGCTGACCGTGACGGCAGCAGCCAGCGAAGGGGCTGGTCCAGGTCGAGCGGGCGACTTGATCAAATCGCCACCACTCGCCAACGATCCAGCCTAGGCTACGGATTCGCATTCATTGATCACGGAGGGTAGGTATATGCGGGTTCTCGTGCTCGGTGGGGACGGCTATCTCGGATGGCCACAGGCGATGTACCTCTCGGCCCAGGGCCACGAAGTGCACGTCGTCGACAACTTCATGCGGCGCCATTTCGACATGGACCACGGGCTCGACACCCTGGTGCCCATCGCTCCGCTGCAGACCCGAATAGCCCGGTGGCGCAAGGAAACCGGGCTCGACATCGGGTGCCACGTCCTGGACCTGACCGATCATGCAGCCCTCAGCCCGGTGGTCCGTGAGATCCGTCCCGAAGCGATCGTGCACTTCGGCGAGCAACGCTCCGCCCCCTACTCCATGCTCGATCGTGAGCACGCGGTGCGGACCCAAGTGAACAACGTCGTAGGAACCCTCAACCTGCTCTACGCCATCGCGGAGTTCGCTCCCGAGTGTCACTTGGTGAAGCTGGGGACCTTGGGCGAGTACGGCACCCCGAACATCGACATCGAGGAGGGGTTCCTTGAGATCACGCACAAGGGCCGCAGCGATGTGCTGCCGTTCCCCAAGCAGCCGGGGTCCTTCTACCACCTCAGCAAGGTCCACGACTCTCACAACATCATGTTCTGCTGCCGCATCTGGGGCATCCGGGCGACCGACTTGCATCAGGGCATCGTCTACGGGGCCGCAACCGAGCAGAGCCGGCTGCATCCCGAGCTCGCCACCCGGCTCGACTACGACCATGTGTACGGCACCGCGCTGAACCGCTTCTGCGTCCAAGCCGCCCTCGGGGAGCCGATCACCGTCTACGGGCGGGGTGGCCAGACCCGCGGCTACATCGACATCCGCGACACCATGCGGTGTATCGAGCTGGCCATGCTCAACCCTCCGCCGCGCGGCGAATACCGCGTGTTCAACCAGCTCACCGAGGAGTTCTCCCTCCAGAACATCGCGGCCAGGGTGGCTGAGGCGGCCACCGCGGCTGGCCTGGCGACGAAGATCGAGAGCCTGCCGAATCCCCGCGTGGAAGCTGAGGAACACTACTACCGCACCGTGCACACCGGGCTGCCGGAGCTCGGGCTCGAGCCTCATGCGCTGACTAGTGAGACGATCGCGGGCCTGCTGGAACTCGCCAGACACCACGTCGAGCGGGTCGACCCGAGCGTGCTGGCCCCCCGCGTGGAGTGGCGGAAGTTCCACAACACCGTACGGAGTCAGCCGTGATCGGCGCGGTGGTACCGGTCTGCAACCGGAAGCAGAATCTGGAGCTGCTCCTCGCCTCCCTCGAAGAGCAGACCTGCCAGGACTTCGTACTCGTCGTCGCGGACGACGGCTCCACCGATGGCACTCGGAAAATGGTCGAGGACCGCGCAGCCACCGATGCGTGGCGGGGGCGGCTGCGCTGGGTCGGCTGCGGCCCCGACCGTGGCGTACGAACTGGCCGGGCTCGCAACATCGGCGCCGCGAACTTGCCGGCATCCGCGGAGCTGCTCGTCATGCTCGACAGCGACCTGGTCCTACAGCCCACAGCCATGGCAGGCTTCGCGGCCGTCCATGCCGAGCACCCAGACAAGGTCATCCTCGGCGCGGTCGAGTGGCTGCCGCCTCTGGAGCGGGACTCCGTCCTGAAACACGTCACTGGTCACGAAGTCGACCTCCTCCGTGCCCTGGTCCCCGCCGGTGCACCAGCCCGCGTTGAGGGCACATTCACCGGTCCCGAGCTACGCGAGCAGCTACGGACCTGCACTCCCGACGAGTCGGTCCCGCTCCGTCCCGAGTGGGCTCTTCCTCTGAACTCCGGCTGGCCTCTCGACCTGTACTGGCACGTGGGCGGCTTCGAGGAGGCAATGACCGGCTACGGCTACCAGGACATGGAATTCGGAGCACGCGCAGTCGCCGCTGGCGCCTCCTGCCTGTTCCGCCCCGAACTCTGGGCACTCCATGTGTGGCACGCCAAGCCGCCCAAGGCCATGATCGAGAATCAACGGAACCTCGACTACTACCTACGGCGCCACGGCGGCAACGCGGTCATCGAGACGGATGTCGACTGGTCCTTGTGGTGGCACTACCACGCCGAGCGCGGCGGCACAGTAGTAGAGGAGGAAGGACAGCTCTGGGCCGTCAACGGCGCTCACGATCGGCGCCTGCGCCTTCCCGCCCGCTCCTGGCTGCCTCGGCTCGGACACTGCGCTCACGCACCCGAGCCGCTGAGTGCCGAGAGGCTGCGCGCCATCCCGGAAGTCCAATGGGCCGACGACATCGCCCAGCAACACTGAACCGGTCATCCACCGGTGCCCGGTCACACGCGGCCCCAGCTTCAACGGAACTGCAGGGAAAGGAGCCGGATCTTGGTCCTGTCCGACGCTGACCTCAGCCCGGTCGAACGCGCGGTTCGGGACGCCTTTCCCACCGGGCAGTCGGTCGATCTGCGCACAGGCCAGCCAGAGGAAGACGATCCCTCCAGCGGAGCACAATGGCCCGCGGAGCGCACTGTTCGTGCCGAGATCCTTGCCGCGCTGCTTCTCGATGGCCAGGTCACGCAGGATGGCGTGGTGCCGGCGCTTCATCTTGTCGGCGCCCGCATCACGGGAACGCTCGACCTGGCAGAGGGGCTGGTTCAATATCCGCTGCGCCTCGAAGGTTGTTGGATCGAGGAGGCACCGAATCTGCGGAGCGCATCCACACGATCACTGCACTTCACGGGGTGTCGGCTACCGGGCATCAGCGCGGAGTTGTTGAGGGTCGAGGGCCATCTCCTCGTGGACCGAACAACCGTTGACGGCCCCATGGTGCTGACCCGCGCACACATAACTGGCGAGCTCCGCATGAGCGGTACCACGATCTCTGCCCCGTCAGGAAGCTGGGCCATCTGGGCAGGCGGCCTCACCATGGAAGGCGGTGTCTTCTGCCGCCGGGGCTTCACCGCAAGCGGTGGTATCCGCCTCGTCGGCGCTCAGTTAGCCGGTGGCCTGTTCATGGAAGGGGCCCAGCTGAGCAATCCCGGTGCAGACACGATCAGCGGCGACGGACTCAATGCCTCCTCGATCATCCTCTCTGACGGCTTCACCACCGACGGGACCGTACGGCTGAACGGGGCGCACATCGTCAACCTGCTCTCCTTCGACCTCGCCCGTCTCGACTGTGATTCAACGGCTCTCGACGGGTCCCGTATGCAGGCGGGCGAGTTGAGATTTACCCCGGCGGGGAGACCGACGGCCTCGGTGGATCTGAGCAGCGCCACAGTCGACGTCTTGCGCGACAACGACGACAGCTGGCCCCAGGTCGTACATCTGGACGGCTTCACCTACGGCTCGATTCAGACAACTCCTGGCGAGACCTCGGCCGACCGGCTGCTGTGGCTCGACCGTATGCCTGCATATTCGCCCCAGCCGTACGAACAACTAGCCGCCTGGTACCGCAGGGTGGGGCACGACGATGATGCACGCCGCGTCCTGCTCAAGAAGCAGCGCCGACGACGACGGAGCCAACGCCTGCTCGGCAAGCTCTGGGGCTACCTCCTCGACGGAACCGTGGGTTACGGCTACCGACCCTGGATTGCCGGCCTCTGGCTCATCGCGCTCACCGCCATAAGCTCGATCCTCTTCAACGCCGGCCACCCCATACGCAACAAGCCCGGCGAAGGCCCCCCGTTCCAAGCACTGATCTACACGCTCGACCTTCTCATCCCCATTGGGGATCTCGGCCAGCGCGGCGTCTGGTACTTCACGGGCTCATTGAAGTGGCTCGCCTACGCCCTCACTGCGGCGGGCTGGATCCTGACCAGTGCGGTCGTCGCCGGCGTCACGCGGTCACTCAACAAGAGCTGATGAACGGAATCCACATAGCCCCGCAGCGCAACCGTGCAGCGACGCGCTTGCCGCCCAGGCCGTCTTCGACCAGCAGGACGACCGCGGCCTGGACGCCATCTCCGTCGAACTGCGGTCCACTCAACCGCGGATCTCCCTCGCCCAGGCCAAGCGTGTCCTCTATTCGGCCTTGGGAGACTCCAGGAACTGGCTGGGCCGCCCCGACCAAGTGATCGACAGCTGCTCACGGGCGCGCGTTGCGGAGACGAAGAGCAGTGACTGCTCGCGGCGCAGGTCGGCGGCGTACTGAAGTCGGTCTTCGGCCTCCGGTGTGAGGGCGGTGGGCAACGGCATGTGCTGGGCGCCGGCTCCAACGATGGCAACGGCGCGGTATTCGAGTCCCTTGATGCGGTGCATGGTCATGACCTGCGCGCCTTCGTCGGGATCAGGGACACGGGAGTCCTCGACCTTCACGGCGTCGAGTTTGGCGTCACGCAAGGCCTCGACAGCCGCATTGGCCAGCGCGTGGGTCCGGGCCACCACTGCAATCTCGTGTGGCTTGACGCCTTCCTGCTGCCACCCTTCGACGCGCTGCGCCAGCGCAGTCATCTCTTCAGCGGCCGTGCGGTAACCCTGCGTCTCGGGGCTGGCTCCGGAGAGGACGGAGCGGTATCCGTATCCGCGCAGTCGCTCCGGGTTCCCGTCGAGGTCGTCGAACTCGACCTTCCCAAGCAGGTTCAGGGAGGCCACGAGGATTTGCCGGGTGGTCCGGTAGTTGAGGGTCAGTCGCTTGGAACGACCGCGGATGTTGATGCCGTGGGCGCTGAGGGATGTCCGGTTGTCGTAGATCCTCTGGTGGGCGTCGCCGACGATGAAGAGGTCGTCGTCTCCTTCGGGGACGAGGGCGCGCAGCAGCTTCCAGTGAGCGGCATGCAGATCTTGTGCCTCGTCCACGACGATGTGCCGGTATGGCCGCTCCTCGTCGGACCAGCCGGAGGCGATCCGGGCGGCCTGGGCGGCGAGCTGGATGACGCCCGCGGCCTTCTCGCGGTCGAGACGGCGCTCAAACTCCTCGATGAGGGACCAGACTTGGGCGCGCTCAGGGCGGTTGAGTCGTCGGCCACGACCTGCGCGCTTGGCTACGAAGTACGCGTCGCGGCTGCGGATGTCCTGGGCGAGAACGACCTGCTTCCACTCGGTGTCGAGGAACCGGCCGTCGACGTGGTGTCCGGGCTGTTCCTGAGCGAGTTCGATCCAGCGGTTGAGGATTTCGCTGTCCTTGAGCCTGCTCGGTGCCTCGGGCCCGAAGCTCTCCTTCACCGTGCCATATGCGACCTTGTCGATGTTGCGGACGTCGACCTTGGCCAGTAGCTGAGCCCCGCCGAGGTCCTTGAGGTGGGACTTGAGCAGGTTGGCGAGGTTGGTGGTGAAGGTGGTCAGCAATATGGCCTGGCCAGGCGGCAGGCGATCGGCGAGGGCCTTGACGCGGTGGAGTGCCACCACGGTCTTGCCGGTGCCAGGGCCTCCGGTGACGCGTGCGGGGCCTCTGTACGGGATCTTCCGTTCGGCCAGAGCCCGCTGAGCGGGGTGGAGGAAGATCCGCCAGGCGGAGAGCGGTTCGGTCAGGATGCGTCCGAACTCGGCGATGTCGCCGGTGACCACGAAGGCTTCCTTGGTGGCTGGGCGCTCGATGGCAGCCTCGTAGTCCTCGGTGTCGATCTCGTCTTCGGTGGCCGCGACGGAGCTGACCTGCTCCCAGACCTGCTCGACGGACATACCGTCAGCGAGGCACAGGATGACGTCGCGGGCCAGTTTCGGAAGTGTCTCGACGATCCCCAGGACGGCGTCCTCACTGTGGATCTCGCGGAGCGCCGGGACGATGGAGTAGTGGACGCCGAGGCGTTCGAAGTCGGCGTCCGAGACGCCGGCAAAGAGCGACGGCGCCTTCGCGTCCGCCGTGCCGTCCGCGCTCTTCGACTGCCCGCTCAGGGTGCCGTACAGACTGCCCAGATTGATCAGCTCGATGCCGCCGGTGACCTTGTTGATGTCGAAGAGGATGTTCGCGGCGAAGTCGTACGCGTCGTCGTGCGGCAGTACGGCGACCAGGTAGTAGATGCGGTCGGCGTAGTGCATGAGCACGGCGCGGTAGTTGTCGGTGACGCGAGCGGTGCGGACTCTCTTGTCCTTGGCGCCCTTCGGGGGCTTGAGATTGAGGCCGTTGGAGTCCGGGTCGCGCTGCATCTTCATGATGAACTGCAGCACCAGCGGTTGGACGGAGCCGTCCAGCGCGTCATAGGACTTCCCGAAGACGTCCGCCATGATCACCTTGGCGCCGGACATCAGTTCCCCTCCAACTTCTTGATGAGTTCGGGCACGTTCACGGCATCGGCCTGTGCCACGTACCAGCCCTCACGCTCGAATGCGGTGTCTCGTTCCTCGTCCGCGTCGATGAAGATCGCGACCTTCTCGTCTTCCCAGGCCAGTTCGGCCAGCAGCGCCTGGTCTCCGTACTCGAAGCCGACCTCGGGCACGTCGATGCGGCCCCCGCGGGCTTCCTCGACGAGCGCGAGCAGGACGTCCTCGACCTTGCTCGAAGCCCATTCGAGAGCCTCGGCCCATCTGGGCGGTAGCGGCGGCGGGGCTCCTCCCTCCGTGGGTAGCGCGCTGGTCAGCAGGGCCACAGTGTGCGGGTCCACCTGATCGCTGGTGGAGACTGCGACCTGGTGGAAGGAGCAGGGCAGTTCGTCGCTGGCGGTGGACTGGAGGAACTGCAGGAGGTTGGACCAGCGCAGCCAGTCCGCCCAGCGGTTCCTGTGGTCCTCGTCTGCGACGGCGTCCGGCCGGTCGTCGAGTACGGCCAGAGCTGACCAGGCCCGCATGCCCGGCTGTCCGATTCGCGGTTCGGGTCGGCGGTCCAGAAGGCCGGTGATCCGCGTCTGCCCGGGGGTTCGGGCGTCGAAGGCGACCGCCTCGGTGGCCTGGGGCGCGGTGGGCAGGGCTGCGCCGCGCAGAATGTCAGGGAGGGCTCGTCCGATCTCCTCACGATCCACCGGCTGCGGGCGTGCCACCGCTCCGAAGCCGCCCAGCAGGCCAGCTGCCCGCCGCGCCCATTTGGCCCGGTCAGGGTCGGCGAGGAACTCCAGCAGGGCCTCCACCGGATTACGCAGGGCCGGGTCGAGGGTGTCATCGGGCCGGGCCTCGCCGACCAGGCTCTGGTGTATCTGCCGGGCGAGCCCTAGTGCCCCCTCGGTGTGCAGGGGTGGCACGGACGTGCGAACCTTCTGCCCCTGAACCGCGCCGCTGACGGCCGCCGCCCATCTCGTGACGTCGTCCCAGGTCAGCTGCCAGACCAGGATGCCTTCGGCTCTCAGGGCCGCCCGCTTGGCCGCGTCGTCGGCGATGCGATTGACACGTTCGCTGGCATGGAAGGCGAAACCGTCGAGGAAGACGGCGACGCGCTCGGTAGGGCCGTCGGTGCGTTCCAGGAGGAAGTCGGGCTCAGAGGGCACGGCGGTGTTCACCCGCACGTGGTCCTGCATGCGCCAGCGTGTGGTGGTGTCACCGCAGGTGAAGCGCAGTTCATGCTCGATGCCGCGCTGGCCGGCCTTGGCGGTGACCGATCCGTCCTCCTCCTCGCGGCGACCCCAGGTGACCAGCGTGCGGACGAACCGGTCCTCCAGCTCGCTCTCGACGAGTTGGTCAATGCGGACCCCGGAGAGCGTGTCGACCTTCTCGACGTCCCAGTCCTTGAGGATCTCGTCCAGGAGCTCCTTGGCGATGCGCAGCGAGACGTGCGGAAGCTCGCTGCTGGTGACGTGAGGCAACAGACAGCGGTGGCAGGGGGTGCGCTGGTCCTCCTTCTGGCAGGGACACTCCCGAAGCGCCGTCTGAGCGAGACTCAGGACGCGGTGCAGCACCTGGGCGTCCGCGAGGTGTTCCAGGTAGCCGGTGCCGCCGGGCATGGAGTCATGCAGGACGAGGAAGCGCCTACGTAGCTCCGGGCTGTCGCCGGGCATGCTGTCGGTGACCACGCGGATGTGGTCGGGGGCTCCGCCGAAGTGTTTGGTGATGCCCAGGAGCAGGGCCGCCTTGAAGGAGACGAGGCGCTCGGCGAGGTCCATCGTGGATACGGGCAGCAGGATGCGCAGGGCCTGCGTGGTCAGCTCATGAGCCAGGAGCAGCTTCTCCGTCGGCTCGTGGTTCACGCCGTCGTCGCGGTGCGTGCACCAGTACGCATGGCGGGTGCCGACACGCTGAGCCGAGGGGTCCCATGCCTGTGGGTGTACACCACGGACCGCGCCGCACTCCAGGCAGGTCTCGAAGCCAGGAACCTGTATCTCGTCGCCGCGGATCACATGAGTCGAGCCCGGGGCGGCCGATGGTCCCAGGTTGATGGTGCGGATGGTGGCCACTCGGGCAAACTCGACCCCGAAAGGCGGAACCTTCTCCTCCTTCTTCTTGCTGATGCGGCGCCAGGCCCTCAGCCCCTGGGGCTGGTCCTTGTCGATGTCGACCAGAGCAATCGCATCGAACTGCCTGCGCTCCCGCTCATCCCTCTCGTCGGTAAGGCGTGCGTCCTCGCGCCGCTCACGTGCCACCACCCGCTCGGGCACCAGCACCTTGTGGACGGCTCCCGGGTCGGCGATCTGCGGGGCTTTGCAGCGTGGGCAGGCAGTGATGTCGAGGCCGGTCTCCTCCGTGGCTACGAATCCGCACTCGGGGCAGAACCTCCACAGGGCGTACGGGTCCTCGCCGCCGCCGACGCCGGTGCCAAGGTCCACGCCGTTGACGATGAACTTATAGCCGTCGGTGTGGAAGATGTTGCCGGGCGCCAGTTCGGTCAGCGCGAGGCGTGAGCCACGCCCGTAGTCGGTAGCGCTCTCGTCGAACTCGCCGTCGCTGTTCCGCCACCACAAGGTGGCATCCAGCACGGTCGCGTCATCGTGGAGGGTGTAGTTGGGCAGAAGGCCCAACCGCACCAGGGCGTTGATCGAGTTCTCCGAGACGAGGTCGTCCCGGCGTTTGCGTACGGTGCGTTGTTCGGCGAAGAGCTGACGCCGCTCCTTGTCACGTTCTGGGTCTCCGGAGACGGACGCCAGGGCGTCGAAGGCTCGGCCGATCTGCCGCATCCTCGCGCGTAGCGCCGCCACTCGCTTGTTCCATGCGCTCGCGGCGGCCCCGACGGTCTCCTCCAGCTCCTGCTCCGCGAAAGCCTGCACGCCCTGGCGGGCCTCCTCGCTCATCGCTGGGAAGAGTTTGATGAACGCGGCGCACAGCTGGGCATGGCGGGCGGTCGCGACGTCGAGGAAACGGCGGAACCACCCGTCTTCGGCCAGCCCCGGCCCGAAGAGCTCCCCGATACGCGGTGGCATGGGGCGTTCGGGGATCGCCGTTCCTTCCCACAGGGTTCGGTCGGCGGCGCGGTCGAAGAGGAAGGCCAGGTACTGGCGGCGCAGGATCTCGGAGGCCTCCAGGTAGCAGTCCGGCGGGATGATCCGGCCGGCCAGCATGTGCTCGGGGGTGTGCAGGTAGTAGTGGTTGCGGTTGCCTCGCGGGACGAAGGTCACTGCCAGGGAGTTGCCGGTGCTGCGTCCCGCTCGGCCGATCCGCTGGGCGTAGTTGGCAGGTCCAGGCGGCATGGAGGCCAGCAACACGGCCGACAAGTCACCGATGTCGATGCCGAGTTCGAGAGTGGGTGTGCAGGTGAGTACGTTCGGGTCGAACGCCGAGGCCCAGTTCTTGAACGCGGCCTCGACCTGCTCACGCCGCTCCCGGCTCAGCGCACCCGTATGTTCGGCGGTCAGCACATCGCCCGGCCGGTCGACGGTGTACAGGCGCCGGTAGTAGTCGGCCGTGTAGTCGCGGTCGTCCTCGACGAAGTTACCCGAGCAGCGGAACCGCAGGCACGCGGTGCCCAGCCACTGCTCACGCCGTCCCGGCGGCACGGTCTGCCGCCAGGTGCATGTGTTGCAGCGCACGCCACACCCATTGACACCGTTCTCGTCAGGTGAGGCGGCGTCGTCGATGCGGTAGACGAGGACGTTGCGAGGCTTGAGGCCGTAAACAAGCGCACCGCCCTCGGCGTGGTAGGTGGCCAGTAGATCGTGCTGGGCAAGCAGCTTCATGGCCAGCTCAGTCACCGCGCGCGCCTCGCGCCGATCGCAGCCCAGTGTGCGGTGGCCCCAGTCCGCGAACCAGGTGTTGTCCCGAGTAAGAGAGTCGAAGCCGGTTGTACGGATGCCACCGGACACCGGGAACGCGGGCGCGGCGAGGCCGCGCGGGAAGGCTGGCATGCCGGTGGGACGGCCACCCCAGATCGGCCAGCGCCGCGCGCCGGCCTGGCGGATGTACTCCAGCAGCCACGGGTGGAACAACGCTCCGCGCAACCGCAGCCGTTCGGCCAGGCCCCGTAGGAAGACTTCGTACGCCGTGTCATCGGTCGGCAAGGAAATCTGCCCAGGGAGACGCTGATGCCGATCTCTCAGCTCCGCACACAGCTGCGGCAGTTCCTTGAGTTCGACCTCGACAGCCGCCGTACGGGTCAGCTCCAACGTGCGACCCAGGCGCGAGCGCAGGCCGAACTCCAGCAAAGTCTGGAACACCAGGCGGCTGTGGAGCATCTCCGCGCCTGCGTCGCTGAAGCCGTTCGACTCATCCAGCAAGGTCTGAATGTCGGGGTTCTCTCGCAGGTCTGGGGGAACGATCGAGGCGAGTTCCTCGCGCTTTCCGCCACCGGCGGCCATGACAACGGCCTCGGCGGCATCGGCCGCGAGATGGTGCACCGCGATCGGCTGTCCAGGAGTGAGGTGCTTGGCGAGGAGACCTCGAAGGGTGAAGCCGAAGCTGCGGTTGGCGATGAACGCAGCCCGGTGGGTCGCGTCCTGCACCGCGTCGGTGAACACCAACAGCTTCCGCTCGTTTTTCGCGAGTCCCCGCTCCGAGAACATCTGCGTGGTGGCCACCGACGCGAGGGTGGCCGTGCCAGCGCCAAGGAAGCGCATGCCATCGTCCAACCCGCATGAGGGGCACTCATCATCGTTGTCGGCGGGCAGCGGCCCTTGCGGGGTGACGACCGCGACGGTGTCCTGCGCCGGGTTGGTCGACAACCATTCGTTCTCCGCGTGCAGGTGCAGCACCGGGTACTCGTCTGGCCGGGCTCGCAGCATCCAGCGCACGGGCCGCCTCTTCTGCGCGGCAGCCTTGTAAATCTCCAGCGTGTTCGTCTTCAGCTGCTGCCACTCCAGTTCGGTGGACAGCGCGGCCCAGCCCGACCGCCCGCAGTGACGGCAGTAGACCGCCGGAAGGTGACGCCGGTACGGCGGCCCCACGGGGCGACGCGACGCGTCCTCCCGATCGCCGATCTCGCCAGCGCTGTCGATCTCCGTCGGCTGGTAGATGGCAAGGTTGGCCGGGTTCGGGCGTGAGTCACCCGTCGGGCCGTCGTCGTCGTACCAGCGGAAGTGCGGCTCGGCGGTCGCCGCCCGAATGACGCGCCGCACCTCGCGCACCCACAGCTGCGCCTCAACACGCAGGAACGGAACGGGCTTTCCCGTGACGGGATGCGGACTGCGAGCGTGCGAGATCAGCGCAAGGATCCGCGCAAAGGCGAGTTCCAGCACACCCGGGTCGCTTCGGGCCGCTTCGTCCCACGCCGGACCGCCACCGCGCTGCGCGAACTCCCTAGCGATCTCCGGGACGGTCACCGGTGTACTGCCAGCGACGTCAAGGATCGCCTTGACCAGGATGTGCTGCTTCAGCTTGGCCCCGACCTGCAGCGGATCGGTGATCGGCTGGCCGAGCATGAGCCGCGCCAGCTCCACAAGGGCTGACTCGTCGTCCAGCGGATCAGGCAACGCGGCCAAGGCAGCGGGAGCCGGGCTGGGAAGCAGGAAGTCCGGTTCATCCACCACTTCCTTGGGCAGCAGCCGATCCTCACCGACGAGCGCGGCATCCGGGAACGGTGTGCCGAAGACCTTCTCCGCGAACTCCAGCAGCAGTTCACGGTCCGACCGCTCGGGCCCCTCCGCGACCGGCCCGTCGGGCACGCTCCCGCCCAGCGTCGCCGACGTCGCCACCGGCGTGATGTCACCGAGCGGACGCCCTTCACGTGCCGCCCCGGTCGCCGCCCCGAGGCGGCGCAGCAGCATGGCCACGTCGGTGCCCTGGGCGCCGTCATAGGTGTGGAACTCATCGAGGACGACGTACGCCAAGGAATCGGACTGCCACAGCGGAACATCCGGAATCCGCTGCAGCAGCAGATCGAGCATCTTGTAGTTCGTGAGCAGGATGTCCGGTGGGTCGGCCCGGATCGCCTCCCGGTCAGTGATCAGCTTCTTGACCGTCGGGTCGCCGGCGAGGGACGTCGATCCGGTGTCACGACCGTACGAGCCGGGCTCGTTCTCGTCCTCGTCCGAGGCTGATCGGGGCCCGGAGGCACCGCCGATGTAGATGCCGGCCGTGACGTCCTTGAGCGCTTCCTCGGTGGCGAGGAAGTCATCGATACGACGCGCCTGGTCGTCGGCCAGGGCGTTCATGGGGTACAGCAACAGGGCCTTCACACCCCGCTGTCCTGCGGCCCGAGCCCGCGCGCAGTGATCCAGGATCGGCACCAGGAACGACTCCGTCTTACCCGACCCGGTACCCGTCGTGACGATGGTGGGCTCCGGCTGCCGCCCTCCCTTCGACGACAGCCGTTGCCAGGCTACGGCCTGGTGGGTGTACGGCGTGAGCTCGTCCGGGTGCCAGTCGAGTGCCGCCTCCCATCCCTTCTTGGCTTCGCGGAAGGGAGTCCGGACACGGAGATACGGCCCACGGAACAGTCGGCTCTCCGGGCGCTCCAGGAATGCGTCAAGTTCCTCGCGCACGTCATCGTCGGCAAGCGCGAAGCTCGTCGTCAGGTAGGTGGCCAGGGCTCGACGCAGGTCCTCGGCAACCAGAGAGGGCAGCATGACGACGACTTACCTGCTTTCTACCAGGACATCGGACGCAGCCTGTTCGGCTTCGGCCCTGCCGAGGAGGTTTCCGTGATCCCCGTACTCGGCGGCGTACGCGGCGTAGTCGCCGTATTCACCTGCCAGCAGCCGGGCCGTGAAGTCCGCGTGGGCCCGGGTCATCTCAGCCTCACGGTTGGGCTTTACCCATCCCTCGGGCATCTCGGGTCTCGGGTCTCCGGCGCGGGCGGCTTTCACCCATGCCTTGACAAACGCGGTCTCCTCAGGGGTCTGCCGGATCCCGACGTTGTAGGTCGCTGCACCGATCTTGTGTCCGTCGGCAGCAAAGAACATCTCCCACTCGTACTTTCGCAGCACCGCGAACTGCGACCGGTACATAGCACAGAGCTGCTCGGCGGTCAGTCCGAGCATTACCGCGACGAGCGCGTCAATCTCAACGAGCGCCATCCGCCGGTCATACTCCGTACGCAGCGGCGTCGCCATGGACCACGTCGACTCAACGTCCTGGATATTCAGACGAGACGCCTCAGGGTCCGTCCAGCGATCGGCCACCCAGGCAGGCTCAAAGAGTTCCTCCCAAAGTGGCACGTAGTCTCTGGTCAGGCAATTGAGGCGGAGGGCGCGAAGGAGTAGAGGGGTGATAAGAGGATGTTCCAAGGGCGCAGGAAACCTTCGCGCAAATTCAAAGTTGACCGCAGTGGCACCAGAGACTTTAACCAGGTAGTCGAGAACCACTGAGGCCCAGAGTCCAGCGATCGCAGCCGTGCCTCGATTATTTTCCAACGCCATGGTGTGAACTGCATGAACATGCGTTGGCCCGGGTGGCATGATTGCGGCGTTCAATGATCTCTCAGTATTCGAAGTGATCATACGCCGCCACGCTAGCCGGAAGTAATCTCGTGAAGGAGTTCCCTCCCATGAACGTTGCGCTGCAAGAAATTCCTCAGGCGTGCACGACCTCGCATAGTTCACACGCGGAAGAGCGATCTCCGGGAGAGATTGCAGATCCCAAGCCGAGTAGTCCTTATTGGACTTACACTCCCGATTGGGCTGCCTGGCAAACGGGGTAGCCACCGAGAAGTGAGGGCCCTGCAAGACCACTTCAGTCCATGAGGTCGGCCTGTGAGTCCTCCACTCGATCAATCGTTCCTTCTTTGCCTTCCCTTCATCTAGTTCCAGGGACCACCAGAACTTAGTCCCTTCGAGCCGCTCCGGGAAACGCGAGAGGATGCGAAGAACTTGATTCTCGGCAACCGTCACTGGCCGAAGTGTCCGCGCCTGCCCTGCCGGCGTTCCTGGAGGATCCACGAGTGCCGCCCAGTCAGCAAGAGTCTCCCGCGTCACTAGAACGAGACGCCCGCTATGCGGCCTCACGTCCCATCCGCCTTCAGGGAACTGAATTCCCGGCAGCTCACCATGGCCGTTATGATCGAACGACTGGTCAACCATCGAAGGGTGAATCGCTCGTGCGATCTGCACAAACCTGATGTCTCTTTGGGCACCATAGACGCTGACACCAAAGTTCTTATTGTTATCCACATCTTCAAACAGGAGGATGTTGTTACCAAACTGAAAGTGGCGCCGAAGTCTGGCATATGTAGCTTCGCGGAACATCCCTCCGCTCGGCACGGTGAAGTGATTCTCCTCGTGAATCAGTGCGACGGATCCCCGGCCATTCAGATTCCGCCACGCGCGTTCCATGAAGCTCATGTAGAGATTGACCTTCATCCCGGACAGTACTACATGGTCTACTGGCGAACCGAGGTGTTCACTAATTCCCGCCCAGGATGTGAGGTCTTGGAGGTAGGCCTCCATCGCCGACGGCGTACTCAGGGCCATTTCCTTGCGCTCAACTTTGGTTCGAATGGGCGCATTCTCTGCCAGCCCGAACCAAGCGTCATGTTCAGCGACAGCAAGTTCATCGTCCCACTCGAACTTGACCCATGGCGGATTTCCCACCTGCAGATCGAATCCACCGCGCGTGAAGATATGAGCAAATTCAAGCTCCCAGTGGAAGAAGCCTTCCCGCCGAGCGATCGCGTCGACCTCGCTGAGCCAAGGGAAGCGAAGCGTCACCGTAAGCATGTCCGCACACTGGCTCATGACCCGGTCGAAGTCGTCATCCAGCGCAAGCTGGTCGAAGTCTCCGACGTCGGCGAACAGGCCGAGCTTGTCCTCCAGACCGGCAGCGACCCCACGCTTACGTGCGGCGCTCTTTGACACTGCTTTCGCTTTCGCCTTCGCCGGCGGCACCCCTAGAACGGCCTCACAGAACTCCAGCCACTCCTCGAAAGTGGGCGGCTCCGGGGTGTTCGGCTGCCCCACAGGCCAGAACCAAAAGGCGCACCAGGCGTCCATCACCAGCTTCAGGCGTCCACGCGGGGCACCTGGCTGCTGGAGTGCCTGTTCGACCTGTTCGCGTGAGACCGCACCCGAGGACCGCAGCAGGGGGTGCTTCTCGTCCACCTCCCAGACGTCGATGTCACGGCGGACCTCCGCCTCGGACACCACAAGTCGACGCTTGGCCAGTTCCCAAAGTCTCTCGACACGCGTCGCAAGCGCCAGCAATCTCCTGGTATGCGGCGCAGAGGGGCTAGTTCCCATCACCTTCTTGCGCCACTCCGCAAGTCGGTCCCGCTCCTCCGGCACAAGTTCCCTGGCCTGCTTTGCATTCACTACCGCTCCCCAGCCTTTCGCAGGCAGTAGGAAGTGGTGGATCTCCTCGCCAGCGCGGAAGTCTCCGTCTTCCGCGTCTTCCCGCAGGGGGCGGTCGGTCGGCACTGTGGTGAGCCACGCCCTCCGCTTCAGCGTGGCCTTGTCGTACACCGTACGGCGGGCGCCAATGAGCGAGTTCCCTCGCCTCAGGTGCAGACCGAACCAGGGAGCCTTCAGCCCCTCGTGCATCGCGTTGAGCCAGAGCGACACCTCGGCCAGCTCGACGGCGGTCTGGTTGAGGTCCACGCCATAGGCGTTGTGGAGAGCCAGGTACGCCTTGACCCTCTGCAGCTCTGCCTCGTACTCGTCCGGCGGCAACTGCACGTCCTGGTCACGTTCGGCTGACAGCTCGGCCATGCGGCGCTTGAGGTACTCGGCCGCGAGCTGGTTGATAGCCTCGTTGAGGAAGGCCCCCGAGCCGAGGGCCGGCTCGCACACGGTCAGGTCGAGGATGTCCCTGGCTGCGGTGGTCTCACCGTCCTGGTCGAGGAGTTCGGCCAAGGCGTGCTTGACCGTGCTGCGGGTGAGCACCTCGGGGGTGTAGTACGAGGCGGAGCGCTGGCGCTCGCGGCCCGAGAGGCGGTAGACGAACGAGCCCTTCTTGTGCTCGACACGCCTCCACGCGCCCGTGATGGGGTCGCGGCGTTTGACGAAGACCTCGTCGTCATAGTTGTCGGCTTCGCTCTGGGGGACGACCCAGGTGCCGGCCAGTGCCTCCGCGTCGGGCTTGGCGACCTCGTACAGGTCCTCGGCCGCGAAGAAGCCCGTGTACGACATGAGTCCCTCATACACCGCGCCGAGCTGGTTGATGCCGAGCTGAGCGTAGGAGATGAAACCCTTGCCGGTCTTACCGCGGCTCAACATGAGCAGGTTCAGCACCTGCCAGAGCACCTTGTTTCGCAGCCGGGTGTCGACCTTTTCCCCGTCGATGCGCACCGTGCCGATCAGCGGGGTGGCGTCAGCCTTGAACAGGTCGCTGCGCAGCGACTCGAAGCGGATGCCGTCCGCATCGAGCTTTTCGCGGTCGCCCTTCTCACGGTCCTCCAGAGTGCGGTGACCTTGGTCGACGAGGCGGAAGAGCAGATCCAGTGACTCGTAGAAGTGAAACCCTTCATGGGATTCCTCGGGGAGGTCGTAGGAGACCAGCTCACCGAGCCGGGCGAGGCCGTAGCCGTCCTGATAGGCCTCGTCCTTGGTGGGCAGGATGCCCAGTTCCGGACGGGCTTCGGCGTAGAGGAGGAACAGGATCCGGTATAGGTAGCGCAGCGATTCGCGAGTGAGACGGGTGGCCAGTTCGGTGCTGTCGCCGAGTTCGGCTGGATCGGCGGGGTGGGCGTGGATCCGGCTCAGGATTTCCTTGGCGATCAGTTCCACGGACTCACGCAAGCCCTCGCGCAGTTCCTTGGACACGCCGACCGCGTGCTTGCGGCCCTTGTCGACCAGGTCGTCGAGGTACCCGGCCGCGCCGCCCTGTGTCAGTAGGGACTCGGCGCCGAACAGGGCGGACACGGCTTCGAGTTCGCCACCGTCGCCAGCCAGGTTTCGGTCGAGGGCAGCGTCGACGCTGACGCCGAGGAACCGGCCCTCGTGCCATGCGGTGCGATCGGCGAGCAGCACGGCACCGCCGGCGAGGAGCAGTACGAACCGCGGCGTGTAGGCGTCGTCACAGCCGAAGAGGAAGGTGACGGCGTCTGCCGCGCTGGTGATCCGGTGTTTGCCGTCCAGCGCGATAGGGGTGAGGAGTTCGGATCCGTCGTCCTCTACATCGGAGACGACAAGGTCGGCATTGGTGTTCCACGTGACGTCCAGGGCAACGAGTTCAACGCCACTGGGCCCTTTCACGGCGAGGGCGACCGGCACTTCGCGGACCTTGTCGGCGTGCATGACCTCGAAGACGCCGCGCTGGATCCTGGTATGGGTGTCGTCGTCGCGCTGTGACTGCTCGCCGTCGGGACGGGTGTAAGCGAGGGCGGCGAGCAGGGCGTCGTTGAGCCTGCGCAGGTCGGAACCGTCGAAGTCGCCCTTCTCGGTGATGCGGACCTTGGCCTTGAAGTAGTCGCGGCCCAGATTCCTCATGCCCGCGCGTGAGGTGGGCTGTCCTGCCCGGTCAGCCGCCGTCCAGCGCTTGCGCAGGTCGACGAGGTCCTTGGAGAAGACCTCGGCAAGGTAGTGGGCGGAGATGTACTCATTGCGGTTGACGATCGCTTCGAATGCCACGACAGTCACGCGCCCTTCTTCTCGCCGATGCCGGTGGACGGGACGAGGATCCCGATCACCCGGACCATGGCCTCGCCCTGCGTGGCCAGGTCCATGAGCAGTTGCTCCACCTCTATGGCGGTGTTCTCCACACGCTGTTCTGCGTCCTCGCGCCGGACGCCCAGGGTGAGCTGTTCGAAGGCCGTTTCGCTCGCCTTGCGCCAGGCCTGCAGGCGCTTTTCGTACTCCACCAGCCTCTCGATGAGGGGTTCTTCCTGGATGGCGCGCAGCTCGTCCAGGTGCCGTCGGGTGGCCTCGACCGCGTCCGGCACCAAAGCACGCAGAGCATCGAGGTCCCCGGTGAAAGGGCGGTTGAGCATGCCCGGCTCCACTCCGGCACGGTTCAGCACCTTGACCAGGTCGTCATCGAATATGGGGGCTCCGTGCTCAAGCCCGCTCACGCACGACCAGGCAAGGACCGTCGGGTGGCCCTTGGCATTGGAGTACATGCCCTGCATCAGGAACTTGGGCCCGTCGACATCGGCGGTGATGACCGGTGCGGTGTTCCGGGTGAGCCGGACCAGGACCTTGTCCGTGAGCCACTCCACCAGCGGATGCTGGTCGGTCACGTAGCTGACATCAGGCCACCCAGATGTCTCGCGCCGCGTCTGCTTGTTGATGGCGCCCTTGGGGCGTTCACCACTCCGTTCCCGGGCACGGTCCAGACGCTGCTGGGCGAACGCCGGGTCGAACGTGACCCGCAACTCATCGAGCACCCCGCGTTCGTCCAGGTAGGTCTGTGGGAGGACGAGGAGCCTCCGCTGCAACTCACGATCGGGGGCGAACGAGAGCATCTCGGGATGGTCCTCGCCCCACTGCTTGCCGATCTTCGCCTGGGGATTGTTGTCGTATACCTCGTCCAGTGCCTCCTCCACGAAGGCACGCGTCGAGGCGAACAATTGGGGGACGCGGTAGTGCTCTCCCGATCCGTCGACCGTGTGGTGGGCCATGAAGAGGTTGAAGGGGTCGACGGGCTGCGCTGGGACGATCGCGTCGAACGCCTTCCCGTCCGCGAGCCCGGTCTTGATCGCGGTCTCCTCCGCGTCTTCATCACGCAGGCCGAGGATGGAGGCGGCCTCGCCCAGAGTGCGGTGGACCTCGTCCTCGCGCTCCAGCAGACGGCGGGAAACCAGCCGGTCAGCAGAAGGGACATCCGGGTCTTCGTCCTGGCGGACCAGCAGCAGGGCACGGATCTCCGGGGGCGTCTGCTGGCCGTAGCGGTCGATACGGCCGTTGCGCTGCTCGATCGTGATCAGCGACCAGGGCAGGTCGTAGTGGATCATCTGGTGGCACTGGCGGTGCAGGTTGACACCCTCGGAGGCGATGTCACCCGTGAGCAGGACCCGCAGCTCGCTGTCGGCCAGGCTGAACTCCTTGACGATGCGCTGCTGTTCGTCATCAGGCAGACCGCCGTGAAGCTGCCGGATCGCGCCGTACCGGTTGTCCCTGCTTACCTCAAAGCCGAGCGCACCGGGCAAGGCCTCGTGGAGCATCTTCAAGGTTTTCCGGCGCTCGGAGAAGATGACGACGCGTTTGTCGGCCCCCGGGCCGACCCCGATGGCCTTCAGCTCGTCGACCAGGCGGCGGAACTTGGCAGCCTCCTGGACGGTGGCCTCGGCAGCCAGTTCGCCAAGCCGTACGAGTGCCGCCCGCTCAGGGGCACGTCGTTCCTTGTTCTCCGGGTGTTCCTCGGCGTCCTTGTCGATGGCCTTGATCCGGTTGGCCACTGTCTCGGCCAACGCCTCGTGCGAGGACAAGAACGCCTTCAGAAGCGTGTACGGGAACAGACGGGCGCCCTTGCCGCTCACCGGAGCCGACCGTCCCTCCCCAGGGCTGATCCAGACGTCGTACAGCTCCTCGAAGATCCTCTGCTCGGCAGCGCTCGCGGGGCAGTCGAAGGCCACGGGCTTCTTGCGGGTGGCCCACTTGTGGCCGATCTCCGCGGACACGTCCGGGGACATCTTGTGCCTACGGACGTACAGGTGGTCGAGCTGGGTCTCGTCGTAGTCGCTGGTGTCGGGGATGGCGGTTGGGTCCAGCAGGCTCAGCAGCTCGCCGAACGACTCCCGTTCACCGTTGTGCGGTGTGGCGCTGGCCAGGATCAGAGCGTCGGTCCGGGGGGCGAGCAGTCCTGCGAGCCGGTTGTTCTTCGTGCCCTTGTTGATCAGCTTGTGGGACTCGTCGATGACGACGGCATCCCAGTTGACCTGCATGAGGTGGCTGCGCCAGCGGTCGGAGCGCAGGGTGTCGATGGAGATGATCGCGCGCTTGTAGTACGAGAAGGGGTTCCGGCCGGCCGGGATGTTCCGTCGGATGCGTTCGATGCCGCTTGAGTCGAGACGTACGAGAGGGATGGCGAACCGTGTCCACAGCTCGTGCTGGAACTGCTCCAGGATGGCCTTGGGCGTCACCACGAGGATGCGCTCGCCCCGGCCGCGCCGGATGAGTTCCGAGAGCAACAGACCGACTTCCAGCGTCTTGCCCAGGCCGACCGCGTCGGCGATGAGCAGCCTCGGCTGCAGGCCGCGTAGTGCCGCCCGGGCCGGCTCCCGCTGATAGGCGAGGTCATCGACGAGATGAGTACCGACGGTAGCGAGCCTCTGTTCCGACAGCGGCAGAGGGGTCTTGCGGATCAGGGCATCGATGAACAGACGAGAGCGCCGGCACTCCGGAGAGGTGTCGACAACGAGGTCGGTATCCTCGGGGCGCAGGGGCGTGACCTTGTCCAGCGACGGGTGAGCGAAGAAGACAGCCCGCTGGTCGCGCACGAGCGGAGAGATCCCGCGGACATCCAGTCGCGTACCGTCCTGCTTCGTCTCGGACGCCTCGACGACCAGCCAGTCCTCGTCCCGCGCGCGGACCTGCATGCCTGCGGCGAACTTGGCGGTGCCTGCGTCACCGGTCACCAGGCTCTCTCCTTCACTCACTACTGAACTGCCTCATCGTGCTCACGTACGGGTCGACGGCGTCACCCACCGAAGTCGGACCGGCGGTCGCGGATCTTCCCGCGCCAGCGGTCAGCCCACGGCTCGCCCCCACCGCTGGACGCCCCTGCAACAGCCGGCTCTGGGGGCAGCACCGGAGCTTCCGGCTCCTCCACAACCGCCTCGGGAACCTGCTCCACCACTGGCGGCGGCGCGGGTGGTGCCCCGTTAACCACCTGCAACACATCCGTGAGGAACGCGTCGGGCAGCGGCGGATACATGCCCCCATTCACCGGTACAGCCTGCTCCAGGAGCCGGTCCATAGCCGCCTCGAGCACGGTGTGGGCCGTGGGCCGGTCTTCAGGAGAGTAGGCCAGGCCACTGACAACCAGATCCCGCAGACTCGCGGGTAAGCCCGAAAGGTCTGGTTGGACATTCTGCAGTGTCCGCTGAGCCGGCAGGTGAGCATAAAAGGGAGGGTGCCCCGTCGCCGCATGCACCAGAGTCGCGGCCAGGCTGAACACGTCCGCAGCCTCGCTCGCCTTCCGCGAGTCCATGGCCTGCTCCGGAGCCATGTACGCAAGCGTGCCGAGTGGCGAGTCGCCGGAAGTGAGGCCAGTCGCGCCGCCGACATGGCTGACCCCGAAATCGATCACACGCGTGCCCTGCGTGGTGACCAGCACATTGCTCGGTTTGAGATCACGGTGCAGCAGCCGGACAGAGTGAATGTGGATGAGGGCCTCGGACAGGCTCGCGGCCAGCCACCATGCGCCGAGCTCACTCACCGGCCCGTGCTGATTCAGCAGCGCATCGAGTGACGGCGCATGGATGTACTCGGTCGCGATCCACGGCCGCTCGGCACCCGGATCAGCAGCCACAAGCGCGGCGGTGTGAAATCCCCCTACACGCTGGATCGCTTCCAGCTCCTGAGCGAAGCGTTGGCGAAAGTATGGATCGTCGGCCAACGCCGGCTTCACGACCTTGATTGCCACCGGCCGGGGGCTGCGGTAGCCGAGGTAGACGACGCCCATGGCCCCCTGACCGAGCCGCCCCGCCAAGCGGAAGCCAGCGATCTCATGGGGGTCACTGTCCTTCAGCGGCTCGAACACCCTCGCCCCCGTTCCGCGTCCGAGCGTGCTGAGACGAGACGCACGGGACGCGAAGTACCCACGTCAACAAAGGTGAGGTTATCAGCGGTGCGGGCTGGTGTTCGTGCCCCGTCGGGATCTCTGCCGAGGACCCTCGGCAGAGATCCCGCGTGGTATCGCGTCGAACCCTGAGCGGCACACTCAAGAAGATCCACATCGACCTGGCGGTCCCCTCAGAGACCCCGCCACGCTACTGATCACTGGGCCTGCCCACTCAACCAGGGCGCCGGCGTCTAGGTCAGCAGGGCCGACTGATCATGGCCTCGACCGCCCTCACGGCCCGGCGACTATGCGTAGAGGTCACTGCGTTCGGTCACCTCAGCCGGGTCTACGCCGAGAAGCTGATGCAGTTCCGCGGTGACCACACGGTAGGCGTTGCCCAGACGGAGGACTCGGCACGGGTACTGACCACGTTTGGCCAGGGCATATCCGGTACTGCGCCCTATGGACAGGGCCCGGTTGGCAGTGTCGAGGTCGACCGCTACGGGCAGCGCCAGCAGCTCTGCTCGCGTCAAGCCCTGCACTCCACGGGCGCTCTCAGATGTCGCCACGACGCACTCCGATCCTGCAGGGGTCCTCCGACAGCGGAATGTGTACCACGGATGTTGCAGCAGCATTTTTCTATGCCGTAAGTTGCAACTATGACAACAGACGGCTGGGGTTCCCAGCTCACCACCCGCGTGGCGGAGCAGATCCGCCGCCATCGCAAGGCTGCCGGCCTCACCGTGGCGGAAACGGCAGACGCCTGCACGGCCCGCGGCCTCCCCGTACCAAAGACGACGATCACCAACCTGGAGACCGGACGCCGCAGCTCTGTCGACCTCGCCGAGTTCCTCGTCTTGGCCGACGTCCTTGGAGTGCCGCCGATCACCTTGCTCTTTCCCCTCGATACCGCGCCCACGGTGGATGTGCTCCCGGGTCAGCCGGTCTCGACCTGGAACGGCCTCGCCTGGTTCACCGGCGAGACTGCCTCCACAGAGGCCGCTCCCAAAGGCAGTCCGCGCGAGCTGCTGGACCTCTTCCGCGCTCACGGCGACGCTGTGGCCGCCGCTCGGGCCTCAACGTCCCTGGCCAAAGAACGACGCCGGATGGCCAACACCACACTCGACCCTGCTCGCCGGACCGAGCTGCTGGACGCCGCCACCGGTTACGAGCAGTTCGCCTTCGACGACTGCAGAGCACTCGGAGCGTTCCGCGACTCGATGCGCGAGCGCGGGCTCGTTCCCCCCGAGCTGCCCGCCGATCTCGCCTTCGTGGACCAGTCCAAAGCCAGTTCCAAGGACACTGAGTGAACGGAACAATCACCCGGCGCTGCTCGTGCCGCGACCCGCAGACGGGCAAGAACTACGGGAAGTCATGCCCGAAATTCTCCAACAAACGCCACGGTACGTGGGTCGTTGTGCAGGAGCTGCTCCCCCGGCAGGACGGCACCCGCCGCCGGTTCCGTCGGTACGGGCTGGAGAGCGCCACCAAGGCCACGGAGGAGCTGAACAAAGCCCGCGCGCTGCTGGCGCTGCCCGATGAGGATGATCCGATCGGCCAGATGGCCATCAGTGACCTCCTGGAAGCCTGCGCGAAGAACAAGGAGCCACTTCCCGACTACGACGAGACTCGCCGCCGATTCGCGACCGGCCAGAGCCTCAACTCCAAGATGACCGTCGGTGAATGGCTCGACCTCTGGCTCGCCGGACGCAAGCGGCTGCGCGTCACCGGCCTCAAGCGCTACGAGTGCGACATCCGCGTTCATCTCAAGCCACACCTGGGCGACGTCCGTCTCGACAAGCTGCGCGTTCATCATCTGGACAGGATGTTTGACGCGATCAACGAGGCCAACATAGAGATCGTTGAGCAGAATGCCCAGCGGCGAGCCGCGCTCGATCTGCTCAAGACGATCCCGTGGAAGGGCGCGGAGAACCGAGCCCGCCGTAAGGCGGTGCAGGAGTCGATCGACGCCATGCCGCCGTTCCGGCGCGTTACTGGCGCCAGCACTCAGCAGCACATCAAGGCCACCTTGCGCGCGGCGCTGAACGTCGCGATCGCTCAGCAGATCATGTCCAACTTCAACCCGGCGGAGCATGTCGAGTTGGAGCCCGGGGCGAAACCCAAGGCACTCGTGTGGACCGACGAGCGGGTGGCCCACTGGGAAGCCACCGGCGAGAAGCCGTCTCCGGTGATGGTCTGGACGCCGGAGCAGACCGGGCGCTTCCTGGACTTCATCGCCGAGGACCGGCTATACGGCCTGTGGCATCTGATCGCGTTCCGGGGACTGCGGCGCGGTGAAGCCTGCGGCCTGCGATGGATGGACCTCGACCTCGCAGGCGAATCACTCGCCGTCGCCACCCAGCTCGTCCAGGACGGCTGGGAGATCATCGAGGGTGCTCCGAAGACGGACAGCGGCATCCGGCTCATCGCGCTGGACGGCGAGTCTGTCGAGTATCTGCGCGACCACAAACGTCAGCAGGACAAGGAGCGGCGTGAGTGGGGATCCGCCTGGAAACTGACCGGGCGGATCTTCACTCAAGAAGACGGTTCCTGGCTCCACCCCGGCAAGGTGAGCGATCTCTTCGAGCGGCTGGTCACGGCCGCCGGCCTGCCACCCGTCCGACTGCACGATCTCCGTCACGGCGCAGCAACGCTCATGCTAGCGGCCGGGATCGACATCAAGGTCGTATCCGACACGCTCGGTCACAGCGATACACGGATAACGCGGGACATCTACCAGGCCGTCCTCGACGACCTCGCACGCGCCGCTGCAGAAGCGGTCGTCAAGTTGGTCCCCCGCGCACGACGCCGACGTGGCAAGGGCACCTCCGACGAGCGTACGGCCTAGCCTGCAACCTCTTTACGGGCCTCCGGTCAGCGGGTATCTGACCGGAGGCCGCCTCGCTTGGTAGTCGTGGTTGATGTTTGACCAGCGCAGGGTCACGCCCGCTCCCAAGAGGCGGTACATGACAAATTAGGTGACGGCTCCATGTTCGCCAACTCCCGCGTCGACGACATGGATGCGGCCCCGAACGATGCCCGAGCCGACAGCTCCCTGACGACGGCCTTGAGCCGACGGGATGCCTCCCCAGCTGATAATGACAGGCACAGCACCTCAGGCGCGTCGTAGCCTCTCGGACTATGACGAGGTCTGAGAAGGGGGCAGAGGATATCTCCTACCTGGCCCCGCTCTTCAATGCGGCGGCAGCGTATCGGGCCGAGGACCATTCCGTGCTGTTGCCCGAGCCCGCGGCTCGCAGCAGCCTGGCAGCGGACGACCGACCGTTGAGGCCGTGGGGCGCCGCCAAGTTCGTCCGTTCCTCCTTCGCGGCCGGTCTGATGCATGTCGAGGCCATGACCAAGCTGGTGGTCGTCGCGAAGCAGATCGATCCGTACAGCCCGTGGACCCTGCTGCGTGGTGCCCAGGAGAACTTCGCCACGGCTGTGTGGCTGCTGGACGGTAAGGACCGAGCCGAGCGCCAACACCGCGCGCTCACCTTGTGGGCCGAAGACTTTCGGAACCGCGCCCAGCATGAGGCTGACGTGAAGCACGTCGTCACGGGCCCCAAGGAGAAAACCGGCTGGCAGCGCCACGAGGAGATCAAGCAGCTCGCTGACAGCCTGGGTCTCCCCAAGCTGCCCAGGCCGAGCGCTGGAGACATCATCTTCGCTGCGGCCTCGACTGCCGGGCTCAATCCTGAGCGAACCCGGGCATCGTGGCGGGTAGCCTCCGGCTTCGCCCACGGCCGCATCTGGCCCAGCCTTCGCGCTTCCGAACCCCGCAGCGCCACCCGCACAGCCGACGGCTACCTGATCGGCTTCGTGGTCGACGACGCACAGCTTGAAACTCTGGCCAAGGCATGCCTGAAGTTCCTAGAACACGCCGCTCGGCGGTACGAAGCCCGCAGCACGCCGTAGGACGACACTGAGCCGTTTCCAACTTGGCTGAGCGGCTGCCAGTTGCTGTGGGGGTGGTGTTCGGGAAGAGGTGAAGCTCCTGGTAGATGGGTTGTCGACCAAGATCAACCTGTCCGCCCGGAGCTTCACGTGCTTGTCTACCCATCGGGGATCGATCTGTCCAGCTCGACCCTGCGGTACCTCTCCCGCCGGCTGTCCGCCCGCCGCCTGGAGCGGGGCACGCGGTGGCGCCGGCTGAGCGCGGACCGGCAGGCCCTGCTGGTCCTGGCCCACCTGCGGTGCGGCCACACCTATGCCCAGCTCGCGGCCGGGTTCGGGGTCGGGATCGCCACCGTCCACCGCTACGTCGCCGAGGCGGTGGAGGTCCTGGCCGCCGTCGCCCCGGACCTCGCCACGGCCGTCCGCACCGCCGCGCGCAAGGCGTTCGTGATCCTGGACGGCACCCTGCTGCCCATCGACCGGATCGCCGCCGACCGCCCCTACCACTCGGGGAAGCATAAGAAGCACGGCATGAACGTGCAGGTCATCGCCGACCCGTTCGGGCGTCTACTGTGGGCCTCGCCCGCCCTGCCCGGCGCGGTCCACGACATCAGAGCCGCCCGCACCCACGGCGTCATCGAGGCGCTGGCGGAGGCCGGGGTGCGCTGCTGGGCCGATAAGGGGTACCAGGGGGCCGGGGGCACCGTTCGGGTGCCCTACCGCGGCCGCTGGGAGAAGCTCTCCGCAGGCCAGAAGGCCGTCAACGTCTCCCATGCCAGGATCCGCGCCGTCGGCGAGCAGGCGATGGCCACCCTGAAATCCTGGCGGCTGCTGCGCAAGCTCCGCTGCAGCACCACCCGCATTACCGACCTGGTCAAGGCCGTGCTCGCCCTTCACCTGGCGACCTCAAGCGTATCCATTCAGAAGGAATGGGCCTGATCGGTGACGCTGGGTGGGGGTGCCTGGTCAGGGGAGCTGGGCGATGGGTGGCATCCAGAGGTTGCC
>NZ_JBIAFD010000029.1:0-40223 GCF_042869095.1 Streptomyces sp. NPDC007264 | reverse complement strand
AGAGCTACGAGGCCGGACTGCACCTGTGTGGTGCGATGCTCTGGCTCCGAAGCATCGCACCACACTCTTGATCCGAACTCCAGACAGGACCTAGGCACCCGGAACCGCTGGATGACCTCCGCCGACGCCCCCGCCGGCGCCTCGTTCGACCTGGACCGCGCCTGGGACCTGCACCCGCAGGTCTCGGTGCGGCCCGAGCCCTTCGGCGCGCTGCTCTACCACTTCGGCACCCGCAAGCTCACGTTCCTCAAGGACCTCCGCCTGCTCAGCGCCGTCCAAGGCCTCACCGCCGCCTCCTGCGCCCGCGCCGCCTGCTCGGCGGCCGGCGTCGGCGACACCGAACTGCCGTACTTCCGGGCGGCTCTGGCCCGCCTGGCCCGTTCCGCGATGGTCGTCGAGAGAAAGCCGGACGAGAGGAGCCACACCTCGTGACCACCGCCCCGCAGACCGCCCGGCCCTCCGTCGGAACCCGTCTGGTCGACCTGTTCGAGCACGGCTTGGACGCCCCCGTCTGCCTGACGTGGGAGCTCACCTACGCCTGCAACCTGTCCTGCGCGCACTGCCTGTCCAGCTCCGGCCGCCGCGACCCGCGCGAGCTGTCCACGGCCGAGGCCAAGGCCGTCATCGACGAGCTGGAGGCCATGCAGGTCTTCTACGTCAACATCGGCGGCGGCGAACCCACCGTCCGCCCGGACTTCTTCGAACTCCTCGACTACGCCACCGCGCACCGCGTGGGGGTCAAGTTCTCCACCAACGGAGTCCGGATCACCCCCGACGTGGCGCGCAGGCTGGCCGCCAACGACTACGTGGACGTGCAGATCTCCCTCGACGGCGCCACCCCCGACGTCAACGACGCGGTGCGCGGCCCCGGGTCGTACGACACCGCGCTGCGCGCCATGCGCAACCTCGCCGAGGCCGGTATGAAGAACTTCAAGCTCTCCGTCGTCTGCACCCGCCACAACATCCCGCAGATGGACGCCTTCAAGAAGATCGCGGACACCTACGGCGCGCAGCTGCGGCTCACCCGGCTGCGGCCCTCCGGCCGCGGCGCGGACGTGTGGGACGAACTGCACCCCACCGCCGACCAGCAGCGGCAGCTCTACGACTGGCTGCTGGCCCACGACGACCAGGTGCTGACCGGCGACTCCTTCTTCCACCTGTCCGCCTACGGCAAGGCCCTGCCGGGACTCAACCTGTGCGGGGCGGGCCGGGTGGTCTGCCTGATCGACCCCGTGGGAGACGTCTACGCCTGCCCCTTCGCGATCCACGCCGACTTCCTTGCGGGGAGTGTGCGCGACGAGGGCGGTTTCGCCGGCGTGTGGCGGACCTCGGAGCTGTTCCTGGGGCTGCGTGAGCCGCAGACCGGCGGCGCGTGCGCGTCCTGCTCCTTCTACGCCACCTGCAAGGGCGGCTGCATGGCCGCGAAGTTCTTCACCGGCCTGCCGCTGGACGGCCCGGACCCCGAGTGCGTCCGGGGCCACGGCGAGCAACTCCTCGCGCAGCGCCCCGCAGACCGAAGCTCGGTGCCGCGCCCCTCCGCCGACCACTCCCACCGCACCGAGCGCGCCCCCGGGCGCGGCAGCGGCCCCGGGCGCGGCAGCGGCCCCGGGCGCGGCAGCGGCCCCGTCGACGTGGCGCTGACGGTGCGCCGCGAGGACCTGGAGCGGCCGCCGGTCAGTGCCTGCGAGGAGAACCCGCTGGCCGGCCTGCGCCTGAGCTGAGCCCCGGTGCCCCCACCCCCCTTCGAGTCACCTCACAGAGAAGAGCCGCCACATGGGCAGGAACCCGTGGTTCGAAACCGTCGCGGAGGCCCAGCGCCGAGCGAAGAAGTACCTCCCCAGCACCGTCTACGACGCCCTCGTCGCCGGATCGGAACGGGGGCGCACCATCGAGGACAATCTGAGCGCCTTCGCCGAGCTGGGCTTCGCCCCGCACGTCGCGGGCCACCATGCGAACCGGGATCTCACCACCACCGTGCTGGGCGTGAAGACCTCCATGCCGGTGGTCATCTCCCCCACCGGGGTCCAGGCGGTCCATCCCGACGGCGAGGTCGCCGTGGCCCGCGCGGCCGCCGATCGCGGCGTGATCATGGGGCTCAGCTCGTTCGCCTCGAAGCCCGTGGAGGAGGTCTGCGCCGCCCACCCGAACGTCTTCTACCAGATGTACTGGACCGGCACGCGTGACGACATGACCCAGCGCATGGAGCGGGCGCGGCAGGCAGGCGCCAAGGCCCTGATCGCCACCCTCGACTGGTCCTTCTCGATGGGCCGGGACTGGGGCAGCCCCGAGATCCCCGACAGGATCGATCTGAGGACCGCGGTCAGGTTCGCGCCGAATGTCATCACCCGCCCTCGATGGCTGTGGACCTTCGCCAAGTCGCGTCGTATCCCCGATCTGACCGTCCCCAACCTGGCCCCGCCCGGAGGCTCCGCGCCCACCTTCTTCGGCGCCTACGGCGAGTGGATGCAGACTCCGCCGCCCAGCTGGGAGGACGTCAAGTGGATGCGGGAGGAGTGGGGCGGCCCCTTCCTGCTCAAGGGCGTCACCAGGGTCGATGACGCGAGGCGCGCGGTGGAGGCGGGCGTCACCGCCGTCTCCGTGTCCAACCACGGCGGCAACAACCTCGACACGACGCCTGCCACCATCCGCCTGCTGCCCTCCGTCGCCGAGGCCGTCGGCGACCAGATCGAGGTTCTTCTCGACGGCGGCATCCGGCGCGGCGGTGACGTCGCCAAGGCCCTGGCCCTGGGCGCGCGCGCCGTGCTGATCGGCCGTGCCTACCTCTGGGGCCTCGGTGCCAACGGGCAGGCCGGTGTAGAGAACGTCCTCGACCTGCTGCGCAGCGGGCTCGACTCCGCGGTCCTCGGCCTCGGCCACTCCTCCGTCCACGAGCTCGGCCCGGAGGACCTGGTCATCCCCGACGGCTTCACCCGAACCCTCGGCGCCAAGGGCTGACCCGCCCCCATGGGACATCAGCACATCCCGTCACCCGCGCCCCCGCCCGGAGGCACCGTCGCCGGGCGGCCTTCGGCACTGCTGCTCGGGGGAGCGGTCTGGCCACAGATCACGGACCGCCCGCTGGTTCTCGTTCCGGTCGGCTCCACCGAGCAGCACGGACCGCACCTCCCGTTGGACACCGACACCACCGTCGCCACCGCCGTCGCGCACGCGAGCGCGGCACTCCTCGCAGGCTCGTGCCCCGGCGGCGACGGCGGTCCGGCGTCGGAGCACCGCGTCCTGGTCGCTCCGGCGCTGGCGTTCGGGGCCAGCGGCGAGCACGCCCATTTCCCCGGCACCGTGTCCATCGGCCGCGAGGCCCTGCGCGCCGTCCTGGTCGAGACCGTCCGGTCGCTGGCGCTGTGGGCCGGCCGGTGCGTGTTCGTCAACGGCCACGGCGGCAACGCCCCCACCCTCGACGGCGCCCTCGCCCAGATGCGCACCGAACAGCACGATGTCGCCTGGCTCGGCTGCGGCACTCCCGGCGGGGACGCCCACGCCGGACGCACCGAGACCTCTCTCATGCTGCACCTCGCCCCGCACACGGTCCGCCTGGACGCCGCCGCCCCCGGGGACACCCGGCCCGTCGGCTCGCTCATGGGCGAGCTCATCGCGGGCGGCGTCCGCGCCGTCTCCCCCAACGGCGTACTGGGTGACCCCACGGGAGCGAGCGCGGCGGAGGGTGCCGCGCTGTTCGAGGCCGTGGTCGCCTCGGCCGTCGACCACGTCCGCGCCTGGCGCCCCGACCGCAGGGCCCGCCTCGCCCCACCCGCCCCCGGGACCGGGGCCCCGTCCAGGAACGGAACCGCCCGAGCATGAAGCTTCCCCACGGTTTCACCATCGCCCTCGCCCACGACACCCGCGTGCTGGACGGTGGCCGCGCCCTCCTCGGGGGACACCCGACGCGGCTGCTGCGCCTGGCCCCCCGGGCCCGAGGCCTGCTGTCCGGCCGAACGCTGCGTGTCCAGGACGCCGCGGGCGCGGTGCTCGCCGACCGGCTGCTCGACAACGGCATGGCCCACCCCGTCGTGCACCGGCTCCCCGCCCCGGAGGGGCGGACCGCCTTCGACTGCACCTATGTCGTCCCGGTGCGCGACCGGCCCCGGCAGCTCGCCCGGCTGCTGGCCTGCCTGCCGCCGGACAGTCCCGTCCTCGTGGTGGACGACGCCTCGCGCGATCCCGGACCGATCGTCGGCCTGGTCGCCGCGCACGGCGCCCGACTGCTCGCGCTCCCTGTCAACGTCGGCCCCGCCGCGGCCCGCAACGCCGGACTGCGGGAGGTCGCCACCCGCCATGTCGTCTTCGTCGACTCGGACGTCGTGCTGCCGCCCGACACGGTGTCCACGCTGCTGCGCCACTTCGCCGACCCCGCCGTCGTCATGGCCGTGCCCCGCATCACCGCGCTCAGCACCGGCCCCTCCCACGGCTGGATCAGTCGCTACGAGCACACCCGTTCCTCCCTCGACCTCGGCTCGCGCCCCGCCTCCGTCCGCCCGGGCACTCCCGTGTCCTGGGTCCCCAGCGCCTGTGCCGTCGCCCGCACCGAGACGCTGAGGGCCGCCGGTGGTTTCGACGAGACCATGCGGGTCGGCGAGGACGTCGACCTGTGCTGGCGTCTTCGCGCCGACGGCAACCGCATCCGCTACGAGCCGGCCGTCCGGGCCGCCCACGAACACCGTGTCCGGCTCACCGACTGGTTCCGCCGCAAGATCGACTACGGCACCGGCGCCCAGCCCCTGGCGGTCCGTCACCCCGACGCCGTCGCCCCCGCGGTGCTCGTTCCCTGGAACGCAGCACTCCTCCTCGCGGTCGCCGCGCAGCGCCGCTGGTCTCTTCCGCTCGCCGCCGGGATCTGCGCCGCGGCGATGGCCCGTACGGTCCGCACGTTGGACGACACCGACCACCCCGTCCGCGAGGCCGCCCGTCTCACCGCCTCCGGCGCGGTCAACGCCCTCACCCAGGGCGGCGCCCTGCTCACCCGGCACTGGTGGCCCGCCACCGCCCTCGGCTGCCTGGCCTCCCGCCGAATCCGCCGTGCCGCCGTCGTCGCCGCCCTCAGCGACATCGCCCTGGAGTACCGCGACCACGCCGACAGCGGTCTCGATCCCGTGCGCTACGGTGTCGCCCGCCGCCTCGACGATCTCGCCTACGGCGCCGGGGTCTGGATCTCCGCCGTCAGGGGCCGTTCCACCGCCGCCCTCCGTCCCCGTGTCGTCACCCGAACCCGCCGCGAGCCGACGCGCCCGTCGTCCGCCGCGACCCGGACGCCCACGTAGACGCACCGCACGCTTTCCGCGTGATCCGTCATCAGACGACGGTGGAGCCGGAAGCCGATCGGACCGGCAGCGCCTCGGCGTTCCCCTGCGATGTCCGGACCGACCTCACCAGGGCCTCCGGCTCGGCCCCGACCGGCGAAGTCCTGATCAGCCCAGGAAGCTCAGCCTCACCTCGCGATGCGGGTTGTCCCGGTTCGTGTCCACCAGGCACACCGACTGCCACGTCCCCAGTTCCAGCCGGCCGCCGATGACCGGCAGCGTCGCGTGCGGCGGGACGAGGGCCGGAAGGACGTGGTCGCGGCCATGGCCCGGGCTTCCGTGGCGGTGCTGCCACCGGTCGTCCGCCGGGAGCAGCGTATGGAGCGTCGCGAGGAGGTCGTCGTCGCTGCCGGAACCCGTCTCGATGATCGCCACGCCGGCCGTGGCGTGCGGCACGAAGACGTTCAGAAGTCCGTCACGGCCGCCGGCCGCCTCACGGACGAACGCCGCACAGTCACGGGTCAGGTCGACGACCGCCTCCGAGGATCCGGAGGGGACACGGAGGACGCGGGTGCTGAAGGCATCGGGCATGCCTCCATCCTGGCCCATGCGTGCGTCTCCGCACCGGCCGATGGTCCGTCCGGACCTCCCGGCGTGGCACGTCGCCTCCGGCCGGTGCGAGCGGACCGGGAACGCCGGGGAAGAGCCGCGGTCGTGGCGCGGTCGGTGGACACGTGGACACCATCGGAGTGCCCGAGGTCGAGGTGGTCGTCATAGATGCCGGCCAGACCGGGCTGTCCAGTGCCCACCACCTGCGGCGCACCGGATTCGTGCCGGACCACGACTTCGTGGTGCTGGACCACTCCCCCGGTCCGGGCGGCGCCCGGCAGTACCGCTGGCCCTCTCTGACGTGAGGGTTCGTTCACCGAGGAGGTGGGGCGGGCGGCCGTGGCGCTCGTGGAGGAGCGGGTGCGGCAGGGCCTGCCGCCGCGGAGCGTCGTGTCGGTGACCGGACTGCCGCTCGACGACGCGTTGCGGGTGCGGGAACGGCTGCCGCACCGCCGGTGCTCGTCGAGACCGCGGAGCGAGTGCGCCGCGAAGCCGCCGCGCTGCTGGACGCGGCCCGCGCCACCCCGAGGCCCGCGCCGATGGCCGGCTCGGCGAGGCCGAGGGACTCCAGGTCAGCTTCGACGCCGCGATGGCCAAGCTCGACAGACTCAAGAACACCCCCGCGGGCGGGCGCCCTCAACCGGTCGACCTCGGCATGCCCGTCATCACCGACCCCGCACCATCGCCAGGAACAGAAGACCCCGGCCTTGCCCCCGATACGCCTGACCCCGTTCGGCTGCCTGCACCTCCCCACGGGCCCGGGCGGCAGGCCGATCCCGCCAGCCGCTGACCGCGTCGAGGGTGAGCACCGGAGCCGGTGGCGGTCGACGGGCCTGGTCCGCGGCCCGGAATCGCGGTTGTCGACCAGATCACTCCGTTACGGTCAGGCACTCGGCGAGCAGGTCGACGACGTCGTGCCAGGCTCGCTGCGCGTGTCGTGGGTGGTAGCCGACGCCGGGGACCACGGGGTGGTCGACCGGCGGGTGGTGGAAGGCGTGCAAGGCGCCGCCGTAGACCACGAGGCGCCAGTCGACGCCCGCGGCCTGCATCTCGGCGGTGAACGCGCCCCGTTGCGCGGGCGGCATGATCGGGTCTTCCGACCCGACCCCGGCCCACACCGGGCAGCGAATGCGCGCCGCCTCGCCCGGTCGGCCCGTGGTCAGCGCGTTGACTGTCCCGATCGCGCGCAGGTCGACGCCGTCGCGCCCGAGTTCCAGCCCGACGGCGCCCCCGGTGCCGTAGCCGACGGCGGCGATCCGGTCGGGGTCGGTCCGCGGCTCGGCGCGCAACACGTCGAGCGCCGCATGGCCGATGCCCCGCATCCGGTCGGGGTCGGCGAGCAGCGGCATGCAACGGGCCAGCATCTCCTCGGGGTCACCCAAATAGCGCCCGCCGTGAAGGTCGAAGGCCAGCGCTACGTATCCCAGCTCGGCGAGAGCATCGGCCCGGCGGCGCTCGACGTCGCTGAGCCCCATGCCCTCTGGCCCGAGCAGCACCGCGGGCCGGCGATCGACTCCGGCCGGGAGCGCGAGGTGCCCGATCATCGTCAGACCGTCGGCCGGGTACTCGACCGTGCGCGTCGTAATCGTCGTCATGCGACTGGACTGTAGTGATCGTCGAGTCCGGTCGGGCCGCTGTTCTGCCGCCGGCAGAACAGCGCGGGTGTTCCTCTGAAATGCGGCGATGGCTCATGATCCGCCACACACCCCGTTCCCGCGGCAGCGGTTTCGGATCACCTGCCCTGGCCACGGCGGGCGACCGGCTTCCGGGCCGCGATCGACCATCTCGCGCCCCTGCGGTCGCGTGCGCCGGGCGGCGGCATCCGGGTCGAGGGGACACGGGTGGTCTCCGATCCGCGGATCCATCTGGTCGGGTACGGCCCGTCGGCCAGCACGATCGGCGCCGACCGGGCGGGCCGTGCGGCCGTGCGGGACGTCGGGCGGCTGCCGGCGGGGCGGCCGGCCGCCGTCGCATGAGGCGCGCGCGGTGCGGCGGCCGGCCGGACGTGCGAGTCCGGACGACGGCCGGACGTGCGAGTCCGTACGCCGCTCGCCCGGCGCTCAAGGGGCCGCGGAACCGCCGTCGCGCAGCCGGTTGAACTCGGCGACGTTGCGCTGCTGCTCCTCGTAGCTCGCCGTGAACCGCGTGTCGCCCGGCTTCACGGTGACGAAGTACAGCCAGTCACCCGGTGTCGGGTTGAGCGCGGCACGCATCGCGACCTCGCCCGGATTGGCGATCGGGGTCGGCGGCAGGCCCGTGCGCCGGTAGGAGTTGTAGGGGCTGTCGATCTCCGTGTCGTCCCTCGTGGTGGTCAGGGTGGAGCGGTCCATCGCGTAGTTGAGGGTGGAGTCCATCTGCAGCGGCATGCCGCGCTCCAGGCGGTTGAGGATCACCCGGGCCGCCTTGCCCATGTCCGCCTCGGTCGCCGCCTCGGACTGGACGATGCTTGCCACGGTGACGGTCTGATAGACGCTCATCGGCCGGCGCTGGGGGCCCGCGGCGACGGTACGGATCCCGAAACGCTTGTTCGCGGTGTCCACCATGTACCGCAGCAGCGACTCGGGGGTCGAGGTCCCGTCCACCGGATACGTCGCAGGGAAGAGGTAGCCCTCGGGATTGCCCCGCGCGTCGCGCGGCAGCCTGAGGTGAGCCTTGGCCAGGGACTTCTTCGTGGCACCCGCCCGCAGCCCGAGGGCCCTGTCGACGGCCGCGTAGACCTGGCCGGCGCGCCAGCCCTCCGGGACGACGAGGGAGGCACGGGGCGCCTCGTCACCGCGCAGGACCAGCAGCGGCACCGCCAGCGCGGTGCCCACGGCGATGGTTCCGGTCGCGGCGACGGCGACCAGACGACGGCGCGTCAGTCGCCTGCGCCTCCGTGGCGGTGCGTTCGTCTGCATGCGGGCACGGTAATCCGACAGCAGCCGCAAACCCGGCATATCGTCATCTGGTCGACTCCAGTCGGGCGTCCCGGCGGACCAGAGCCGCGTACCGCCCGTCCAACTCCAGCAGTTCCTCGTGCGTGCCCCGTTCGACCGTGCGCCCCGAGTCGAGGACGACGATCTGGTCGGCGCCCCGTACGGTGGACAGCCGGTGGGCGATGGTGAGTGTCGTACGGTCGGCCGACAGCGCGTCGATGGCCTCCTGGACCGCGCGCTCCGTCCGCGTGTCGAGTGCGCTGGTCGCCTCGTCGAGGATGAGGACGGGCGGGTCGCGCAGGATGGTGCGGGCGATCGCGAGCCGCTGCTTCTCGCCGCCGGAGAAGCGGTGTCCTCGCTCGCCGACGACCGTGTCGTAGCCGTCCGGCAGCGAGGCGATGTGGTCGTGGATCTGCGCCGCCTTCGCCGCCGCGTACAGCTCGTCGTCGGTGGCGTCCGGCTTGGCGAAGCGCAGGTTGTCGGCGACGGAGGCATGGAAGAGATACGTCTCCTGGGAGACGACGCCGACCGCGCGGGCGAGCGTGTCGAAGTCCAGGTCGCGCACGTCGACGCCGTCGAGGGTGACGCGCCCGCCGGTCACGTCGTACAACCGCGGCACGAGACAGCCGAGGGTGGACTTCCCGGCGCCGGTCGGTCCCACCACGGCGAGGCTGCCGCCCGGCGGGACGGTGATGTGGATGTCCTCGAGGATGGAACCGCTCTTGTCGTCGTAGTGGAACTCGACGCCCTCGAAACGGACCTCGCCCTTGATCCGGTCGAGCCGGACCGGCTCGTCGGGCTCGGTGATGTCGATGGGCAGATCGAGATACTCGAAGATGCGCTGGAAGAGGGCGAGCGAGGTCTGGATCTGCACGCCGGTGGACAGCAGGCTGACCGTCGGCCGGAAGAGGCCCTGCTGCAGCGAGACGAACGCGACGAGCGTGCCGATCGAGACGAACGGTCCACCGAGCTGGATCGCCATGCCGGCGGTCCAGTAGATGACGGCGGGCATGGCGGCCATGACGATCGTGATGACGGCCATGCGCCAGCGGCCCGCCATGTTGGACTTCACCTCGAGGCCGACGAGACTCTCGGACTCCTTCTCGAAGGATCGCGTGAGGGAGTCCGCGCGGCCCATCGTGCGGCCGAGAAGGATGCCGCTGACGGAGAGGGACTCGGTGACCGTGGCGGCCATCGCGGCCATCTGCTTCTGACGCCGGGTGGCGATCTTCTTGCGCTCGCTGCCGACGCGGCGGCTGATCCAGACGAACAACGGCAGCAGGACCAGCGACACGACGGTGAGCCGCCAGTCGAGGGCGACCATCGCGACGATGGTGGCGACCACACTGGTGAGGTTGGAGACCAGGGAGGTGACGGTGGAGGTGACCGTCGCCTGCATGCCTCCGATGTCGTTGGCGATGCGGGACTGGACCTCGCCCGTGCGGGTGCGGGTGAAGAAGGCGAGCGACATGCGCTGGAGCCGGCCGTAGACGGCGGTGCGCAGGTCGTGCATGACGCGCTGGCCGACCGTCGTGGAGATCAGGGTCTGCAGTACACCGAAGACGCTCGTGACCACCGCACTCAGGATCATGCCGAGCGCCAGCAGGCTCAGGAGACCGGTGCGGCCCTGCGGGATCGCGACGTCCAGGATCTCCTTCAGCAGGAAGGGCGTGGCTACGGAGACCAGCGAGGAGGCACCGACCAGCAGTCCGACGACCGCGAGGCGGCCGCCGTACGGCTTGAAGAGCCTCAGAATGCGGCGCACCTGCCGCGGTTGGTCCGGCGAGCCGCCGGGCGAGGGGGTCCACGAGGTGGATCGGTCGGGATGCATGGGCTCCTACGGGGGTGGGGCAGCGGCTTCCGAGGGCCGGGCGCCGCTGCGGACGGTACGCCGGCGACCACCGCGGTGACGGGGACCGGCGACTCACGGATTCGGATCCTAGCTCATTGTTACCTATACTCACAATGAACGTGGTCCTGATATGGTTCCCGCATGACCGCCCCCGATCCCGACGGCCTGCTCGCGGAGCAGTTGCTGCGGCTCACCCGCCGGGTCCACCGCATCCAGAAGCGTCATCTGGAGCGGCGCGACCTGGGCGTCACACCGGCCCAGTCCCGGCTGCTGCGCACCCTCGCGCACTTCGGCTCACCGCCCCGCATGGCGGATCTCGCGGAGCGCCTGGAAGTGGTGCCGCGCGCGGTGACCACGCTGGTCGACGGCCTGGAGCGGAGCGGCAAGGTGCGCCGGGTGCCCGATCCCACCAACCGGCGGGTGATCCGGATCGAGCTCACGGACGACGGTCGCACGGCACTGCGCGAGCTGCGCGGCGCGCGCAGAACCGCCGCGGAGGAGATCCTCGCCCCCCTGACCGATGAGCAGCGCGAGGTGCTGGGCGGGCTGCTCAACACCTTGATCGACGGCGGCGACGTGCCCGCCGCCCCGGAGCCCGGACGCCACTGCTGACGGCGACCGGCGCCGACGCCGACGCCCCGGCTTCCCAGGGGGCCTGTATCGGCGCCCGCACAGTTCCGCACGACGACGTGTCGTGGGGCCGGATCTCACCGTCCGGCCGGAAAACCGTTTGCCTCCGGCCACGCTCCGACGCGAACCTTTCACGGTTTGTTGCGAGTTGCGGCGGGGCGTTCCCGCGCACCGCCACCCGCACCCCGCGCCTCCGTCCGCCCCTGACACGAGCCCCTGGGACGTCATGCAGATTCAAGACCTTCCGTACCCCGACCCGGGTGTGCCGGACGCGCGCTCGGGTCCCCGCCTCCTGTGGTGGCTCGGCCGGACCCAGCTGGGCGGGCAGGTCAAGTCCCTCGCGTGGGGGCTGCTGCACTTCCTGTCCGTGTGCGGGCTGCCGTTCTGCGTGGGCCTCGCCGTCCAGGCCGTCGTCGACCGCTCGGGCACGCGGCTCGCCCAGGCGGGTGGGCTCCTCCTGATGTGCGGGGCCGGCATCGCGCTGGGCGACACCATGCTGCACCGCACGGCGGTCACCAACTGGATCACGGCGGCGGCGCGGGTGCAGCAGCTCCTGGTCCGCCGGACGGCTCATCTCGGCTCAGCCCTGACCCGGCGGGTCGCGGCCGGTGAGGTGGTCGCCGTCTCCACCGGCGACGTCGAGAAGATCGGCTGGTTCGTGGAGGCCGTCTCCCGCTTCACCGCGGCCGCGGTCACCGTCGTCGCGGTCTGTGCCGGGCTCCTCGTCTACCAACCCGCGCTCGGCGTCGTGGTGGCCGTGGGCGTTCCGGTGCTGGCGCTCGCCGTGCTGCCGCTGCTGCCCCGGGCGACCCGGCGCGCCGACGTCCAGCGCGAGAAGGCCGGCCGGGCCACCGAACTGGCCTCGGACACCGTCGCGGGGCTCAGGGTGCTGCGGGGCATCGGCGGCGAGGAACTGTTCCTGGACCGCTACCGCAGGGCCTCGCAGGAGGTGCGCACGGCGGCCGTGCGCAGCGCCCGGATGTGGTCGCTCATCTCGGCGGTGCAGGTGCTGCTGCCGGGCCTGCTGATGATCACGGTGGTCTGGCGCGGGGTGCAGCTGGCCCGCGAGGGCCGCATCGCGATCGGCGAGCTGGTCACGGTGTACAGCGCGGTCATGCTGCTCACCTATCCGATGCAGCACTTCCAGGAGATCGCCATGGCGTACTCCTTCTCGCGGCCGTCCGCCCGGCGCGCGGCCCGGGTGCTGTCGCTGGAGCGCGCCACGGACTCCGTCGGCTCGCGCGAGGCAAGCGTCCCGGTCGGCGACCTGTACGACCCGCGGACCGGGCTGCTCGCGCCCGCCGGACGGCTCACCGCCGTGGTCTGCGGCGACCCGGACGCGGCCGGCGTGCTCGCCGAACGGCTGGGCGGCCATCCCGCCGAGGAGAGCGCCTCGGTGCTCCTGGGCGGCGTCCCGCTGGACGAGTTGCCGCTCGACTCCGCGCGTACCGCGGTCCTCGTGCAGGACAAGGACCCGGTGCTGCTGTCCGGCTCGCTGAGGGAGCTCCTCGACGTGCCCGCCTCGGGTGCCGTCAGCGCCGAGGAGGCGCTGGCCGCCGCGCAGTGCGACGACGTCCTGGACGCGCTCACACAGGCGTCAGGGGCCGGCGAGGGCCCGATGGAGGCACGGATCACCGAGCGCGGCCGGTCCCTGTCCGGTGGGCAGCGCCAGCGGCTCGCCCTGGCCCGGTCGCTGGTCGCGGACCCGCAGGTGCTGGTCCTCGACGAGCCGACCTCCGCCGTCGACTCGCACACGGAGGCGCGGATCGCCGAGGGACTCCGTCGGCTGCGGGCGGGCCGCACGACGGTCGTGTTCACCTCCTCTCCGCTGCTTCTGGAGCGCGCCGACCGGGTGGCGCTGGTGCACGAGGGCGAGGTGACGGCGGTCGGCCTGCACCGTGAACTGGTCCACGGCGAGCCCCGCTACCGCGCGGTCGTGACCCGCGAGACCGACGAGGAGGCCGCCCGCCACGACGGCGGCCTGGCCGAACGGGAAGAGATCGAGGAGAACGCATGATCGGCGTGGCGCCACCGGCGTACGACCCGGCGGCACCGACGGCGGCGGACACACTGCCCGTCGGCGCCCCCGCGACCGTGCGCGCCTACGTGGCCGAACTGTTCCGCCGGCACCGCCGGGCCTTCCTCCTGCTCATCGTCGTGAACGCCGTCTGTGTCGTGGCCTCGATGACCGGACCGTACCTGCTGGGCGGGCTGGTGGAGCGCGTGTCCGGCGGGGCGCGGGAACTCCGTCTCGGCTCCACCGTCGCCCTGTTCGTGCTGGCGCTCGTCGTCCAGGCCGTGTTCGTGCGGCTGGTCCGGCTGCGCGGTGCCGTACTGGGCGAGCGCATGCTGGCCGATCTGCGGGAGGACTTCCTCGTACGGTCGGTGGGGCTTCCGCCGGGGGTCCTGGAGCGGGCCGGGACCGGTGATCTGCTGTCGCGGATCACCACCGACATCGACCGGCTCGCCAACGCGATGCGCGAGGCCGTGCCGCAGCTCTCCATCGGTGTGGTGTGGGCGCTGCTCCTGATGGGCGGCCTGACCCTCACCGCCCCCGCGCTCGCTCCGGCCGTACTCGTCGCGGTACCTCTGCTCGTCGTCGGCTGCCGCTGGTACTTCAAGCGGGCGCCGTCGGCCTACCGCTCCGAGGCCGCGGGGTACGCGGCCGTGTCCGCGGTCCTCGCCGAGACCGTCGACGCGGGCCGCACCGTCGAGGCCCACCGTCTCGGACACCGGCGTGTCCGGCTGTCCGACCGGCGGATCAAGGAATGGACCGCGTGGGAGCGGTACACGCTGTGGCTGCGGTCGGTGCTCTTCCCGGTCATCAACGTCACGCACACCACGGTGCTGTTCTCGGTCCTGATGATCGGCGGGGTGTTCGCCCTGCACGGCTGGATCGGCGTCGGCCAGCTGACGACGGGCGCGCTCATCGCGCAGATGCTCGTCGAGCCGGTGGGCCTGATCCTGCGCTGGTACGACGAGCTGCAGGTCGCCCAGGTGTCGCTGGCCCGGCTGGTCGGAGTCCGCGACGTCGAGCCGGACGCGGGCGACACGTCGCTTGCTCCCGAGGGACGCGACGTCGAGGCCGACGAGGTGCGTTTCGGCTACCGCGAGGGAGTCGACGTGCTGCGCGAGGTGTCCCTCGCGGTGGCCCCCGGGACACGGCTCGCCCTGGTCGGGCCCTCCGGCGCCGGCAAGTCCACGCTGGGCCGGCTGCTCGCCGGGATCTACGCGCCCCGGGCCGGCCGGATCACCCTGGGTGGCGCGGAGCTGTCCCGGATGCCCGCCGAGCGGGTGCGTGCGCACGTGGCCCTGGTCAACCAGGAGCACCATGTGTTCGTCGGCTCCCTGCGCGACAACCTGCTGCTGGCCCTCCCCCACCCCCACCCCCGCCTCCCCGCGAGCACGGGGGCGGGGGCGGGGACTTCCGCGGAAGCCGTCGACGCCGACCTGTGGGCGGCGCTGAGCGCGGTCGACGCGGACGGCTGGGCACGGGCGCTGGACGACGGTCTGGACACCGAGGTGGGTTCCGGCGGACTTGCGCTCACCCCGGCGCAGGCGCAGCAGATCGCGCTGGCCCGGCTGGTGCTCGCCGACCCGCACACGCTGGTCCTCGACGAGGCCACCTCGCTCCTCGACCCGCGCGCGGCCCGCCACCTGGAGCGTTCCCTGGCCCGCGTCCTGGACGGGCGTACGGTCGTGGCCATCGCCCACCGGCTGCACACCGCCCATGACGCCGATGTCATCGCCGTCGTGGAGAGCGGGCGGATCAGCGAGCTGGGCAGCCATGACGAGCTGGTCGCCGCGGACGGGGCATACGCCGCGCTGTGGCGGTCCTGGCACGGCTGACCCTGCCCCGCGCCGCGGGGCAGGGGTGCCGGACCGGGTGGTCGGCCGCCTGTTCCGGCCCTCCTGCCCCTGCCCGGCGTCCCCTGTCACCGCTGCCGTTGCGCGGGGACGAAGGGGGGTGGAAGGCTGGATGTGGAACCGGCGCGGGGGAAGGCCCGGAACCATCCGGTCCGGGGGCCCGGTCGCGCCGAGCGGTTCTCCCACGTCCGCCGTCGTGCACGGCGGCATCCGGTTCCGTCGCATCCCTGGAGGTACCCGTGGACAGCACCGACGGATGGGGAGACGACGTCTACCAGCCCGACGGATCCGAGGTGCAGGACGACGCGGGGCTGCTCGACGCCGAGGACACCCTGGACACGGACGGAGTCAGCAACCCGCTCGAGCGCGGATGGTCGCCCCCGGAGCGCCCGTGGGCGGTGGAACACGTGGGTGTGACCGCGGCCGAGAGGCAGCGTGGCGAGACCCTCGACCAGCGGCTCGCCGAGGAGGTCCCGGACATCGCGGTCCCGGACGGCGACGACATAGGCGACAGTCCGGACAGCGACGGTGAGCCTCTCGACAACGAGGTGGGCGGGGCCCGCTCCGGCCGTCTTGTCGCCCCCGATGAGGGGGCGCACGAGGACGAGGAGAGCGGGCTGATCGCCACCGACGTCGGCATCGACGGCGCGGCGGCCTCGGCCGAGGAGGCGGCCGTGCACATCGTCGACGAGGACACCCTGTCCGGCTGAGGCAGCCCGCCCCGCACCGTCCGAGAGCTGCCGCTTCCCGTGCACGGCCACGGCCGGTGGGCCCCGAAGGGCGCCCATCGCCGGCTCAGATCACGTTGAGCGCTGCCGCGCAGCCCACCCCTCCGAGCAGCATGAACACCGGCATCAGCACCTTCAGCTCGACCCAGCTGCCCGCCCGGAACCGCATCGCCTTCGGCGGCCCCACCGGGTACCAGCGCTTGCGACCCACCGGTATCGGCCACAGGATCGGGCAGCCCGAGACCGTCAGCGCGTCCCCGATGTCGTGCACCAGGGCGCCGAGGACGATCGGCAGGCCGAGCCACAGGTACTCCTGGCCGGGAGCGGTGAACAGCCAGTCCGAGCCGTTGCCCGGTTTGTCGAGGATGCCCGCGAGGATCCACGCGCTCGTCGCCGCCAGCAGCCACACCAGCACATCGCTGCTGGAACCGCGCGCCGCCCGCCACAGCAGCCCTTCGATGGCCAGCACCATGTGCACGAAGAGGATGGCCAGCACCGCCCACCGGCCGCCCGCGATGGCCACCACGGACGTGCCTCCACCGATCAGCACCGCCCACAGCCAGGTGTGCGTCAGCGTGCGGTGGCCTCCGGACCGGCGTGGGTCGCCGGGCTTCCGGGACGCCTTGTAGACGGCGTAGGACAGCTTGTCGACGATCTCGCACAGCCAGCGGGAGAAGGGGCCGAAGGCTCGCGAAATGGTGGCCGCCTTGTGGTCCAGGTCCGGGGCCAGCGCGGCACCCGCGCAGATGAGAGCGCCGACGAGCAGGACCGGCCAGGGCATGGGGTGCCCGGCCGCCGCGGCGGCCGCGCCCACCCCGAGCCAGGCCGCGGCCCCCGACAGTGAGTGTGCTGGTCCCATCATGCGGCTTCCCGCTCCATTCCTCTTGCAGCGCCGCCCCGTTGTGAGCGCACTGACGCGTCGTCGGCGCCACAGCGTAGCCCTCGTGATCTTCCCTTCGGCATCGGATTCCCGCATCGGGTGCCGGGGCAGGCAAGATGGGGGCGTGACCCTCATCGATCAGCTCCCGCCGACCGCAGACCCCGACGCCCTCTACGAAGCCTTCGAGTCGTGGGCCGGGGAGCGCGGTCTCACCCTCTATCCGCACCAGGAGGAGGCGCTGATCGAGGTGGTCTCGGGAGTGAACGTGATCGTCTCGACTCCCACCGGGTCCGGGAAGAGCATGATCGCCGCGGGTGCGCACTTCGCGGCGCTCGCCCGGGACGAGGTCACCTTCTACACCGCGCCGATCAAGGCTCTCGTCTCGGAGAAGTTCTTCGAGCTGTGCAAGCTCTTCGGTACGGAGAACGTCGGCATGCTCACCGGCGACGCGTCCGTCAACGCCGACGCCCCCGTGATCTGCTGCACGGCCGAGGTTCTCGCCTCGATAGCGCTGCGTGACGGCAGGCAGGCCGATGTCGGCCAGGTGGTGATGGACGAGTTCCACTTCTACGCCGAGGGGGACCGCGGCTGGGCATGGCAGATCCCGATCCTGGAGCTGCCGCAGGCGCAGTTCATCCTGATGTCGGCGACTCTGGGCGACGTCTCGATGTTCGAGAAGGACCTGACCCGCCGCACTGGCCGTCCGACGGCGGTGGTGCGCTCGGCGACGCGTCCGGTGCCGCTCTCGTACGAGTACCGGCTCACTCCGCTGACCGAGACCCTCACCGAGCTCTTGGAGTCCCGGCAGGCCCCCGTCTACATCGTCCACTTCACCCAGGCGCAGGCCGTGGAGCGGGCGCAGGCGCTCATGAGCATCAACATGTGCTCGCGCGAGGAGAAGGACGAGATCGCGCAGCTGATCGGCAACTTCCGCTTCACCACCAAGTTCGGCCGCAATCTCTCCCGCTACGTGCGCCACGGCATCGGCGTCCATCACGCCGGCATGCTGCCCAAGTACCGGCGACTCGTGGAGAAGCTGGCCCAGGCCGGTCTCCTGAAGGTCATCTGCGGCACGGACACCCTGGGTGTCGGCGTCAACGTCCCCATCCGCACGGTGCTGTTCACGGCGCTGACCAAGTACGACGGCAGCCGGGTGCGCACGCTGCGCGCCCGCGAGTTCCACCAGATCGCGGGCCGCGCCGGGCGCGCCGGGTTCGACACGGCGGGCCTCGTCGTGGCCCAGGCGCCCGAGCACGTCATCGAGAACGAGAAGGCACTCGCCAAGGCCGGCGACGACCCGAAGAAGCGTCGCAAGGTGGTGCGCAAGAAGGCGCCGGAGGGTTTCGTCGGCTGGACGGAGAACACCTTCGAGAAGCTGATCGCCTCCGAGCCGGAGCCGCTCACCTCCCGCTTCCGGGTCACCCACACGATGCTGCTGTCGGTGATCGCCCGGCCGGGCAACGCCTTCGAGGCCATGCGCCGTCTGCTGGAGGACAACCACGAGCCGCGCAAGCAGCAGCTGCGGCACATCCGCCGCGCCATCGCGATCTACCGCTCGCTGCTGGACGGCGGCATCGTCGAGAAGCTCGACGAGCCGGACCCCACCGGCCGCATCGTGCGCCTGACGGTCGATCTCCAGCAGGACTTCGCGCTGAACCAGCCGCTGTCCACCTTCGCGCTGGCCGCGTTCGAGCTCCTCGACCCCGAGTCCCCTTCCTACGCCCTCGACATGGTCTCCGTCATCGAGTCCACACTGGACGACCCGCGGCAGATCCTGGCCGCTCAGCAGAACAAGGCGCGCGGTGAGGCCGTGGCCGCGATGAAGGCGGACGGTGTCGAGTACGAGGAGCGCATGGAGCGGCTGCAGGACGTGACGTACCCCAAGCCGCTGGAGGAGCTGCTCTTCCACGCGTACAACACCTACCGCAAGAGCCACCCCTGGGTGGGTGACCACCCGCTGTCGCCGAAGTCGGTGATCCGCGACATGTACGAACGGGCTCTGTCGTTCACGGAGTTCGTCTCCTTCTACGAGCTCGCTCGCACCGAGGGCATCGTGCTGCGCTACCTGGCGAGCGCCTACAAGGCACTCGACCACACCGTCCCGGACGACCTGAAGTCGGACGACCTGGAGGACCTGATCGCCTGGCTCGGCGAGATGGTGCGCCAGGTCGACTCCAGCCTGCTGGACGAATGGGAGCAACTGGCCAATCCGGAGGAGATGACGGCCGAGGAGGCCCAGGAGAAGGCCGATGAGGTCAAGCCCGTCACCGCGAACGCGCGGGCGTTCCGCGTGCTGGTCCGCAACAGCATGTTCCGCCGTGTGGAGCTCGCCGCCCTGGACCAGATCGAGGAACTCGGCGACATGGACGCCGAATCCGGCTGGGACGCCGAGGCATGGGGCGCCGCCATGGACCGGTACTGGGACGAGTACGACGAGCTGGGCACTGGTCCCGATGCCCGCGGCCCGAAGCTGTTGATGATCGAGGAGGAGCCGGAGAGCGGACTGTGGCGTGTCCGGCAGGCCTTCGCCGACCCGAACGGGGATCACGACTGGGGCATCAGCGGCGAGGTCGACCTCGCCGCCTCGGACACGGAGGGCCGGGCCGTGGTCCGGGTCACCGACGTCGGCCAGCTGTGAACGCAGGAGAGGCCCGCCCATGACGAACCCGGCCGAGAGGCTCGTCGACCTGCTCGACCTGGAGCAGGTCGAGGTCAACATCTTCCGTGGCCGCAGCCCGCAGGAGTCGCTGCAACGGGTCTTCGGCGGCCAGGTGGCCGGCCAGGCGCTGGTCGCCGCCGGCCGCACCACGGACGGCGAACGCCCTGTGCACTCCCTGCACGCGTATTTCCTGCGCCCCGGCATCCCGGGCCTGCCCATCGTGTACCAGGTCGAACGGATCCGTGACGGGAGGTCCTTCACGACTCGCCGGGTCACCGCCGTGCAGCAGGGCCGCACGATCTTCAATCTGACCGCCTCCTTCCACAAACCTGAAGAGGGGAGCTTCGAGCACCAGTTGCCGCCGGCTCGCGAGGTGCCCGGCCCGGAGTCGCTGCCGACGGTGACGCAGGAGGTCCGCGAGCATCTCGGCGCGCTGCCGGAGACGCTGGAGCGGATGGCCCGGCGACAGCCCTTCGACATTCGCTATGCGGACCGGTTGCGCTGGAGCGCCGAGGAGGTCGAGGAGGCGGAGCCGCGCAGCGCGGTGTGGATGCGGGCCGTGGGTCCGCTGGGAGACGACCCGCTCGTGCACACCTGCGCGCTGACGTACGCGAGCGACATGACGCTTCTGGACGCCGTCCGCATCCCTGTCGAACCGCTGTGGGGGCCGCGTGGCTTCGACATGGCGTCCCTGGACCATGCCATGTGGTTCCATCGGCCGTTCCGCGCGGACGAGTGGTTCCTCTACGACCAGGAGTCACCGATCGCGGTGGGCGGACGCGGCCTGGCCCGGGGCCGCATCTACGACATCGAGGGGCGCCTGCTCGTCTCGGTCGTCCAGGAGGGTCTGTTCCGCCGGCTCGCCCGGTGACGGCACGTGCCTCCGGTGCGGGACGGGCCGGCCGCGGTCGCGCCGGTCACGGTCGCGCCGGTCACGGGTTTCTGCGGCGCAGCCACCCGAGCGTGCCTCGCGGCCGGATCGGTCGGTGCCGCACGGCCGGGGCACGAGGGGTGGGCGCCGGCTCCGGAGAGGGGTGTGCGACGGCCCGGTGCCGGCGCGCCTCGACGAGGGCCTGCGTCAAGTCGGCCCGGAGCCAGCCGATCTCGTCGGGGTCCTCCGCCGTCATGATCCGCGCGGCGACCGAAGCGGCGGGCCAGTCCGCTCCCGGCAGCGCCCGCGTGGGCCGCAGACGGTTCAGCTGGGCTCGCTCGCAGGGGTCCTTGACGATCTCCGCCACCAGCACCGGGTCGAGCAAGGACGCCATCACGGCGGCCTTCGCCCATGGATCGTCCGCCTGGCGCAGCTGGAGTCCGAGATGGCGCCCGCGCCAGTTGCGGGGCCGCAGGTCCAGCCCCGCGTCCAGCCGGTCCAGCAGCCCTCCCGGCATCCGGCCTGCGAGCAGTGCGGCGTTCTCCTTGCCGGCGGCGAACTGCTGCACCTCCTCGGCAAGGTACAGCCAGACCGCGGCCCGGTAGCGGTTGACGTAGAAGTTCACCGGCACCAGCAGCCCGAGGCGCGCGAACCTCGTGAACCTGGCGGGTGTCACGCCCATCAGGGCCGCGCCGTCCCTCGTGCCCACCGTCCTGACACGCTCGCGCAGCGCCTCGGGGCCGCCGGCCTCGGAGCGCACCCGCTCGATCTCCGCGCGCGTGACGCGGCGGCCTCCTCCCCCTTCGTCGGGCACGGTGCGTACATATCCGAGCTGGACGGCGAGATCGAGCTCGCGCCGTGCGAGGTCCAGTTCCCGTGCGGCGCCGCTCGACGCCAGTGACGGCCGACGTGTGGCGGAACCGGAACCGGCGCGCGTGCCGGTGGCTTCAGCGGTGGTGGACGTCATCGTCTGTCCGGACATGGCGGTTCTCCCCCGTGGAGTCGGTGCGAGCGCCGTGTGCACCCGTCACGGAAAAACCGTAGCCGGATCGCCCGATCACGGACCGAGCCTGTGGACAACTCCGCTCCGACCCCGTTTCCGCAGGGGATGGAGGGCCGGCAGGTCATGTCGCGGTCCCGGGATCGGCCGGCGTGTGCCCTCGCGGCCGGAGTTCCGGGGACGGCCCGGCCCGAAGGGTCAGAGGTCCCCGTTCGGCGTGTGCTCCCGCTGCCGCGCGTCCACGGCGAGGTGCTCTCCGACCCGGTTCACCAGCAGCGTCATCTCGTACGCGATCTGACCGATGTCCGCCTCGGCGGCGCTGAGCACGCACAGGCAGCTGCCGGGGCCGGCCGCGGTGACGAACAGGATCGCATCATCGAACTCGATCATCGTCTGACGCACCTGGCCGGCGCCGAAGTGACGGCCCGACCCCTTGGCCAGGCTGTGCAGCCCGGACGAGACGGCGGCGAGATGCTCGGCGTCCTCGCGGCGCAGACCGGTGCTCGTGCCGGTCACCAGTCCGTCGTTGGACAGCACCAGCGCGTGGCGTATGTGCCCCATACGCTCCGTCAGGTCGTCCAGCAGCCAGCCGAGTTCCGTGTTCTGCGCCATGGTCCGTTCTCCCCGTGATGTCTCCCCCCTGGCCGGAGGTTCCGATCAGCCAGCCTTCACCACAGTCGCCGTCCCGGCAAGCAGGATGGGTACATGGCTCAGAAGATGACCGACCAGGAATGGCGGGCCTTTGTCGCTCACGGCACCCGCACCGGGAAACTCTCCACGGTGCGTGCCGACGGCAGCCCGCACGTGACGCCGATCTGGTTCCTGCTGGACGGCGACGACGTGCTCTTCACCACCGGCAGGGAGAGCGTGAAGGGGCGGAACCTGGCCAGGGACGGCCGGGTCGCCCTGTGTGTGGACGACGATCACCCCCCGTACGGCTTCGTCGTCCTGCAGGGCCGGGCCGAGCTCTCGGAGGATCTCGACGAGGTGCGGTCCTGGGCGACCCGGCTCGGCGCCCGGTACATGGGCGAGAAGCGGGCCGAGGAGTTCGGCGCCCGCAACGGCGTCCCGGGTGAGCTCCTCGTCCGGGTACGGGTGGGGAAGGTCCTCGCCTACTCGGGCGTCGCCGACTGACGTCGCACGGCAGACGGGACTGTGACGACAGGGCCGGTGTCGTCCCACCGACTCGAGCAACCGGGCGGTGTGCATCCGCCGGGCGTACTCGACGAGGCGGGCCGGCACCTGCCGCGCGCGGCGTCCGCCGCGGAGGTGAGGGATCATGCAGAGCATGAGCGACGACCACACGCACGTCCAGGAGTTCTTCACCGCGCGCGCGGCCGACTGGGACGCGCGGTTCCCCGACGACGGCCCGGCGTACGCCGCAGCGGTCGCCGCCCTGGGGCTGTGCGAGGGCGATCGGGTGCTCGATGCCGGCTGCGGCACGGGGCGGGCCCTCACACCCCTGCGTGCCGCCGTTGGCCCTTCGGGAGTGGTCCTGGGAGCCGACCTCACCCCTGCGATGCTCGAGGCCGCCGTGCGGGCCGGACGGGACCACGACGGGCGGCTGCTGCTGGCCGACGTGACCGCGCTTCCCCTGCGTCCGGGGTCCCTCGACGCGGTGTTCGGCGCGGGTCTGATCTCCCACCTGCCCCACCCGGAGGAGAATCTGCGGGAGTTGGCACGCGTGGTGCGGCCCGGCGGCCTGCTCGCGCTCTTCCACCCGATCGGCCGGGCCGCCCTCGCGGCCCGGCAAGGTCGGCGGATCACCCCGGACGACCTGCGTGCCGAGTCCCGTCTCCGTCCGCTGCTGGCCGGTTCCGGCTGGCGCATGACCTCGTACGTCGACGAGGACACCCGTTTCCTCGCCCTGTCCGTGCGCGAGGGCTGAGCCTCAACGGCGTCCCGCCACCTCGGCCACCAATGCGTCGGGGTTGTCGAACATGATGTTGTGTCCCGCCCCCGGCACGGTCACCACGCGGACGCCGGAGGCCTCCAGGCCCTCCCTGTCCTCGAGTTCGCCGCTCAACGCACCGTGCAGGTAGACGCGGTCCGCCGAGAGGGACTCGAGCAGGCGGCGCATCGTGGGGCGCGTACCCCGCACCAGGTTCACGGCCGTACGGTGGAGGGCGAGCGGGTCGGCCAGCCGCATGGTCGCCGCCCAGGTGGGACCGATCTTCTCGAGTACGCGCGCGTGACCGCCGTCGGCGACGTACTCGTCCTCCGTGTACGTCGCGATGCCGCTGCTGCCGGCGCCGAGCGGCGGATGCGGATCGAGGTTGGCCTCGATGAGCACCAGTCGGGACACGAGGTCGGGCCGCCGGTGGGCGAGCACGATCGCCACCGCCCCGCCCATGCTGTGTGCGACGAGTTCGACACCGGCGGCTTCCGCCGTGTCCAGTGCGGCGGCCAGCGCGTCCGCGTGGTCCTCCAGGGTGTAGGCGAACCGTGCGGGGCGGTCGCTGATCCCGTGTCCCGGGAGGTCTACGAACAGGGTGCGGCGGCCCGCCAGTTCGGGCCGTGCCGCGATGTGTGCGGCGTAGACCGCGGAAGCCGCGCCCAGTCCGTGCACGTACACGCGTGCCGGTTCCGCACCGGCCGTCTCGGTCCACCGGATCAGACTTCCGTCGTCGTCGAACGCTGCCTGCCTCATCGGTATCTCCTTCGCGGCCGTTCCCTGTGTCGTCGATCCCACCGGCCGCCCAGGAGAATACATCGTACCCGATGTATAGCGGAGACGATGTACAACGCGAGTGCGGCAGAATGCGGGCATGTTGGAGCTCGCCCTTCTCGGTTTCCTGTACGACACCCCGCTGCACGGCTATGAGCTGCGCAAACGCATCACCGCCTTGACGGGACACGTACGCCCCCTCGCGGAGAGCACCCTGTACCCCGCGATCAAGCGACTGGAGAAGGCCGGACTGCTGGCGCGGGCCACGCAGCCGGGCTCGGTGGCGGCACCGCGGCACGTCCTGACACTCACGGAGGAGGGCAGGCGAGAGCTGCGCCGCAGGCTCGCGGCACCGGCGCAGCGCGACATCACCGACGAGAACCGCTGGTTCACGGTGCTCGCCTTCCTCCGGCACCTGGAGGACCCGGCGGCGCAGGCGACCGTCCTGCGACGCCGGCTCGCCTTCCTGGAGGAACCGGCGAGCTTCTTCTACGAGGGCGACCGGCCGCTGCGCGCCGAGGAGCTGGACGACCCCTTCCGGCGGGGCGTCCTCACGATCGCGCGCGCCACGAGCCGGGCCGAACTGGAGTGGCTTCGGACGACACTCGGCTCTCTCACCGGGAGCGGTCGGTGAACCCGCCCCGGCCGGACGGAACATCCCTTGACGCCGAGGACCGACCAGGACCGGATGGAGGAACGCGCGCAGGGCTCCTCGGCCCGCCCGCCGTCTGATACCGGTTCCGCTGGGTCTTTTCACCCCGTTCAGCCGGGCAGCCGCGGCCCTATCGTGAGATTCGCACTCGTGACAACGGGCTCGCGGGCGCATTAGGGTGCGCCGACGGATGGAACCGATGGGGAGGATGGCATGGCCGGGACGGACGAGGACGCCGTCGCCGCCGAGGACGACGCGCTGTATGTGCTGACGGCGGTTCTCTTGACGCCCGCGCAGTTCCCCAGCGTGCTGGGCGACGACTACCCGGAGGCCTGCGCGGCGCTCGATCTGCCGCCACTGGCCGACGGCTACGGCCTCGTGCTCGGTCAGGACGGCGACGGTGCACGCTGGACGGTGGTCATCGACGACGTGTCACTGGTGGCCGTCGCCATCGCGTCCTGGGACTGCGGGATGGAGTACGAGCTGTCGCCCGACGAGCGGACGGTCGTCGCCGCTCTGCCGGGCTGGCCGCTGGCTGTGGCCGTCGCCGCTCCCGGCATACCCGCCCCGCACGATCCGGCACCCGAGCTCAGCGACCGTGAGCCGCTCTCCCCGCCGGACACCGACACCTGGGGTCCCGCCCAGCGGCGCCTGGGGGCGGACGAGATCGCGCTCCAGTGGGCGGTGTGGCGGGAGCAGATCGACGACTCCGACTTCGCACCCGCAGACGCCGCGCGGGCCGCCGAGGAGGGCGCGAAGCCCGAGGACGGGGCGAAGCCCGAGGAGGGTGCGGGCGTGGCCCGCAGTGGCATCCGCCGTGTCCTCACGGAGGCGCGCGCGTACGTGGATGCTCCCCCGCCGTTGGGCCGCGTCCGCTCCTCGTTCGCCCCAGGGGGTGCCCGCACGCTGCGCGCCGACGGGCCCGGCTGGTCCATGGTGGCCAGGACCGACGACATCGCGTTCGTCCTGCTCGACGAGGAGCCCGGCGAGGTTCTCCCGGTGGGCCGGGGCCCGGAGCTGCCCGGGCTGCTGGAGGCGCTCGACAGGATGGCGGTGCGTCCGGTCTGAAACGGCGGGACGAGGAGCCGCGCACCACGGGGCGGCCACAAGCAGCTGTGTGAAGCCCCATAGGGTCATCCGTGCTCATGTGGTCCACGCCCATGGTCGGCGGGCTTCCGGGATCGCAGCATGGGGCCGCCCTGTGCTCCCCTCATGTCCCGGAGGCACCTCATGCGCCTGTCCCGCAGCGTCGCGCTGCTCACCGCCGCTCTGCTGAGTTCCGCCCTCACCGGCCCCGCGGCAGCCACCGACGACGGCCGCTGCGCGGGGCGGGAGGGGGCACGGGTGCCGGGCGCGGCCTTCCAGACCAGTGCCTGCCTGGACGACTTGACGACATCGGGTCTCGCCGGGACTCCTTACACGGACATGGCGGACCAGGCGGGCCTGACCGCCAGGACCACCCGCAATCCGTCCGGTGTGCCGGGACTGCAGATCGACGGGTACTTCCCGGACGACTCACGCCTCAATTCCACGCACGGATGGCGGCACGACGCCCAGTTCGTGATCCGGCTGCCGGACCGCTGGAACGGCGGCCTCGTCGTCACGGGCGCCCCGGGCACCCGCAAGCAGTATGCGACCGACACGGCGATCTCGGACTGGGTGGTCGCGCAGGGATATGCGTACGCGGCCACCGACAAGGGCAACAGCGGGCCGGACTTCTACCGCGACGGAGCCCGCCCCGGCGATGCCGTCGCCGAGTGGAACCGGCGCACGACGCAACTGACCGTCGCCGCCAGGAGTGCGGTGGCCGAGTACTACGGGCGGACCGCCCGCCGCACCTACATGACGGGGATCTCGAACGGCGGCTACCTGACGCGGTGGCAGCTGGAGCACCACCCCGAACTGTACGACGGCGGCGTGGACTGGGAGGGCGCCCTGTGGACCGCGGACGGTCCCAGCCTCCTGACGTCGCTGCCGGCGGCCGTGGGCCGGATCCTCGGGTCGGCGCGGGACGAGGACCTGTACGCGGTCGGGTTCGCCCGCGGCTCGGAGTTCCTGTGGCCGTACCACGAGAAGGCGTACTGGGGCGTGACGCAGAAGATCTACCGCGCCGAGTTCGATCCCACGTACGACGCCGCGTGTCCCGGCGCGTCCCCCGGCTCCACGACGGAGCAGATCCTGGCACCCTGCCCTTCGGACGCGGCCTACGACTACGCGACACGCCCCGCGTCCGTCCACCGCGCGGTGGCCCGGGTCGCTCTCACGGGGCGCATCGGGAGGCCGATGATCACTCTGCACGGTGATCTGGACGCCCTGCTGCCGAAGGCCGCGGACTCCGATGTGTACGCACGGATGGTGGAGGAGGGCGGGCGCGGGCGGCTGCACCGCTACTACACCATCGAGGGCGGCACCCACGTAGACGGGCTGTACGACAGCCACCCCGATCGGCTGCGGCCCATCCTGCCCTGCTATCGGGCGGCCTTCGGTGCGCTCACCGCATGGGTGGAACGGGGTGAGCAGCCGCCCGCGGACCGCACCGTCGGCAGGCCCGCGGTCGGCGACGTGGTGGACTCCTGCGCACTGGCGGGGAACGCCGCGGGACACTAGCCCTCAGCGACCGAGCTCCTTGCGTGCCACTCGGCGCAGCCTGCGCCGCTGGGAGGGGTCCAGGGTGAGGTACGCGGCGGTCGGGACTCCCAGCACGATCAGGAGGACGGCCCACCAGGGCAGCCAGATCCACAGGATGAGCCCGACCACCACTCCCCCCGTGGCGATCTTCGCGTTCTTCGACATGTGTCGCCTCCTTCGCGGCCGCTGCCGCTCTCTGCTCTGAGAACGGGTGCGGGCGGCACGCGGTTCCGGTCCTCGTCCCTGACAGGACCCTGAGTCGTGACCCTCAGTCTTCCCTGAGATGCCTCCCCGGCGCCGACCGCCGGAGAGGCCTCCGGTGCGGCGAACGGGGACGACCGCCATCCGCAGGTCACGCGCCTGCGGCACGGGCCGTCGCGCCGGTCCCGGTGCTCGGTCACCTCACCCGAATGCCACGGCCTGTTCGCCGCGCCCCTCACTTGTTGGTGTGATGCCTGGGAGGCTTCAACGGTCCGATCTGGAGGTCCGCGTGATTCCTTATCCGATACGCGCCCTGACGACGGGCGCTCTCGTTCTGACGATCAGCGCATCCGCAGCAGGCACCGCCTCAGCCGCGCCCGGCGACGCGATCCGCGCGCTGCACGCACAGACACGCACCGACCTCGACGCGTCGATGCGGGGCGAGGCGTACGCGTACGCCTCCTACTCCTTGTTCGCGGAACAGGCCCGTAAACAGGGTCTGGCGTCGGTGGACGGCCTGTTCCAGCGGACCGCGAAGGTGGAACTGGGTGAGCACTTCACGGAGGAGGCCGCACTGAGCGGTCTGGTCGGCAGCAATGCCGCCAACCTCCGGGCGGCCCTCCAAGGTGAGGCGTACGAGTCCCAGACGATGTATCGCACCTTCGCCAAGCAGGCCAGACAGGACGGTGACACCTCCGCCGCCGAAGTCTTCGACGAACTGGCCCGGGACGAGGCCGCCCACCACGCCGCGTTCACCAAGGCTCTCGAGGTGGTCCGCACGGGCAAGGGAAGCATCCCGGCACCGCCCGCTGCCGCCACGGAGGCCGTACAGGCCGGTGCTGCCAAGGTCCGCGCGCCCCGGACCAGATCGGATCTCGACACCGCCATGCGCGGTGAGGCGCTGGCGGCCGCCAAATACACCCAGTTCGCCAAGGCCGCGTCCGCACACGGGGACCAGGCGCTGGCGCGCCTGTTCAACGGCGTCGCCGAGGTCGAACTGCGCGAGCATTTCGCGGGCATGGCACGGCTGGCCGGCACCGTCGGCACCACGCGTGAGAACCTCACCAAGGCCATCACCGGCGAACGGTACGAGTCCGGGAGCATGTACCCGGCCTTCGCCCGGCGGGCCCGGGCAGCCGGCGACAGCGCGGCCGCCCAGCTCTTCGCGCACAACGCCGAGGACGAGGCCGCCCACGCGCGCAGTTTCGAGACCGCCCGTTCCACCCTGCGTTGACCGAACGGCACCCGGGCACCACAGCGGCACCCGGGTCCGTGCGCCGTGGCAACCGTGACGACGTACCGTGGAATGCGGGGGCACAGACCGCGGAACCCCGGCCCGATTCCGGCAGGCCGGGGTTCTCGCCATGCGTCACAACAGTCGACTTGATCACTTACCGTAGTCGCCGCGGCCGTGGTCGTAGCCGTAGCGGAAGTAGTCCCCGACCACGCGGAAGCTGCCCACTACGCCGTCGCGGACGCGGAGGCCGCCCCGCACGCGCCGGGGGTAGAGCCCGTTGCTCGAGCTGTACGGGCCGACCGTGGCGACGGGCGAGCCGTTGTCGCACGTGGCCCCGTTGAAGACCTCGACGGTCTTCCAGCTGTCGTTGCGCACGTTCAGGCTCTTCGAGCCGAGGCCGCTGACCACCGTGATGCAGCCGCCGGCGTGGGCCGCGTAGGTCCGCTCGTTGATGTGGATGAGGCCGATGTGGTGCCGGCGCTTGCCGTGGCCGTAGCCGTAGTCCTTGCCCTCGTTGCCCTTGCTGTTGCCGCCGCCGCCCTGGGGGGCCGCGGCGGGGACAGCGGCGGCCTGCTGGTTGACCGCGGCCGCCTGGGCCGGCTCCGAGGCGGCCGAGGCGTAGGTGATGCCGGTGGCCACCAGGGCCGCACCAGTGGCGACCGCGGCGGTAACGGCGATGGAACGCGTTGCCATGTCACTTCTCCTGTCTGAGACACACACGTCGACTGTGAGCCGATGCACAAGTGAACGTACATAAGATCCCAATTTGGGCGGTATAGGACATACCGAAAATCTGATGAACAATACGATTGGAGTAATCCTGCTGCCGTCTTCCGCCTCGGCGCATGCCCCTCGCACGCCTCGGCGATCAGCCCAACTCCCGGCCCGCACGGACCGTTTGCCCTGGATCAGCGTCCGCCGTGGCAACCGCTCGGGGCGCGGCCGCCGTGCCGCTGCGGTCGAGGCCCCGCGAAAAAGCGCTGGAGGGCGTGCGCGGAGGGTGCTGGGATGACGTGATGCGACATGACGCGTCGACGGTCGTGGACCGGGGCCGGTACGAGCATGCGGTGACCCCCTGGGAGCGGGATGCCTGGCGGAAGGCCGCCCTCGGATGGGCGCAGGGCGAACTCGAGGCTCTCGGTCTCCGTGTGACAGGGCTGCGGACGGTGCGGTTGCGACCGTGGTCCGTTCTGGTGCGCATGTCCGTCGCGGGGCGGGGCGCCGTATGGTTCAAGGCCAACCCGCCCGGCAGCACTTTCGAGGCGGCACTGGGGTCGGCGCTGGCCCAGTGGGTGCCGGAGCACGTACTGGAGCCGCTCTCCGTCGATCCCGGCCGCGGCTGGTCGCTGCTGCCCGACGGCGGCGAACGCCTCCGCGACGTACTCGACCGCGGGCGCGCCGGCTTCCCCGCCTGGGAGCAGGCACTGCGTCAGTACGCGGCCATGCAGCATGCCCTCGTTCCGCACACTCACGCGATGGAACGGCTGGGCGTCCCCAGTGCGCGCACCGCTTCGCTTCCCGATGTCTTCGACCGGCTCGTCGCGGAGAACAGCGCACTGCACGCGGAGGACCGCAAGCGGCTGCGCGCACTCCGGCCACGCCTCGTGGCCTGGTGCACGGAGCTCGCGGGCGTGGGCATCGCGGATTCCCTCGACCATGCCGATCTGCACGACGCCCAGATGCTCGTGCCGGAACCGGAGTGCCGTCGATTCACGTTCTTCGACTGGGGCGACGCCGCCGTCTCCCATCCGTTCTGCAGCCTCCTGGTTCCCGCTCGGGCGGCGCGTGACCGATACGGGGCGGATGTGCTCCCACGACTGCGGGACGCCTATCTGGAACCCTGGACGGGAGGCGGTCGGACAGCGGCGGAACTCCGACGCGCCACGACCTTGGCGTGGCGGCTCGGCGCTCTCGGCCGTGCCTGCTCCTGGGGCCGGGTGTTCCCGGGAGTCCCGGGCACGGCAGGTGACACAGGCGCCGCCGAGAGCGCCCAGTGGCTGCGGGGGCTCTTCACGGAGCCGCCCGCGTGGAACAACGCGGACCCGGCCTGACGGGTCGCGTGCGCGGGCCACCCCTCTAGAATCGAACGCGTGAACGAAAGATCGCCATCTCGTCTGGAACTCCTGCGCTTCGCGCGCCGCGTGGTCGCGCAGCAGGCGACGACGGCCCTGACGCAGCTCGACCGGTGGATCGCCGACGAGGAACGGCGGGAGACGGAGCGGCGGACGGGCGACGCGCGGCACCCCCGGACACCCGAGTGGCTCATGGAACGGGGCATCGGCACCGGGAGTCCGCCGGCACGGATCCACAGGGGCGACTGCCACATGGCCAAGGGGGTCCGGGTCAAGGCGATCACAGAGGAGCAGGCACGTCGGGCACTGTACGCATGCGTGGCGGCCTGCCCGCACTGCAACCCGGACACCGCACTCCAGGTCGTCCCGGAGTAGGCCGTCCACGACCCCTGGCTAGGCCGCCCCCGCCCCGGCCGCCGTCATGCCCTGCGCCGCTGCCGTGTCGAGGGGCTTGGTGGCGCGGACGATCGCCGAGTGCATGCCGTCGGCGACCGTGTGCGTCGCGGTGATCTCGACGTTCGTGAATCCCGCCCCCTCCAGACCCGCACGGTACTCCGCGAAGGACAGCGCACCGGCGATGCAGCCCGCGTGGTCGCCGCGCTCGGCCCGCTCCTCCACGGTCAGGGCGTCGTCGGCCACCACGTCCGACACACCGAGCCGGCCGCCGGGCCTCAGCACGCGGAACGCCTCCGCGAAGACGGCAGGCTTGTCGACGGACAGATTGATCACACAGTTCGAGATGACCACATCGATGGTGTTCGCCGGCAGCGGCACGGCTTCGATGGTGCCCTTGAGGAATTCCACGTTCGTGGCACCGGCCTTCTTGGCGTTGGCCAACGCCAGAGCGAGCATCTCGTCGGTCATGTCCAGCCCGTAGGCCCTGCCGGTGGGACCGACGCGGCGGGCCGAGAGCAGGACGTCGATGCCGCCGCCGGAGCCGAGGTCGAGGACGCGCTCGCCCTCACCCAGTTCGGCGACGGCGATGGGGTTGCCGCAGCCCAGGGAGGCGGCGACGGCCTCGGCGGGCAGGGCGTCACGTTCGTCGGCCTCGTAGAAGGCGGCGCCGAAGGTCTCGTCGACCTCGACCGGCTCGGACCCGCAACACGCGGTGCCGCCCTCGGACACCTGCACGGCCGCCGCGGCGTACCGCTGCCGGACGGTTTCGCGCAGGTCGGTGGGCTGCTCGCTCATGGCGCACTCCTGACTGGTGGGGCTGAGGGGCTGACGGGGCGACGCAGACCCAGTACGCACCTGTATCGACGTCTGTTGATGCAACACTGCCGCTTGAATCGAAAAACGTCAACATAGAAGTACATCGAACCAGGGTTCGGCGGCCCCTTCCTCAGGACGTGAGCGAGCAGGCGTCCGGACGCGGGCGGGTGCCCGGCGCTTCGGCATCGGGGCCGAAGGGCCCTGGCGTCTCGGACCGCCCGCGCGGACAGTGAAGGAGGAAACCTCCTGGGGAGGTGAGGACAGTGATGTACTGGGACGGCGGTGGCTGGGCCTGGATGGCCCTCATGCCGCTGGTGTGGATCCTGCTGATCGGCCTCATCGTGTGGGCGGTGATCCGCCTTGCGCAGCACGGCGGTCACGGCTCCGAGCAGCATCGTTGGGGACCTCCGCGCGAGACCCCGGAAGAACATCGCTGGGGTCCGCCACGAGAGACACCGGAGGAGATCCTCGACCGGCGCTTCGCCTCCGGCGAGATCGACGCGGACACCTATACGGAGGCCCGCGAACGCCTCGCCGCCCACAGACCACCACCCCGGCCGGACTGAGGACGACCGCCCGACGCGGTACGGACGGTGGTCCGCCGCCCGACCCCGGCGCACCGCCGGGCGGCGGACCACCGCCCCCGTGGCACAGAGCCCGGCGGGCGTTCCGCGGTCCTCCGCGGGAGGGCCGCAGCCCCCCGTGCGGCGAACCGTGACCTCGCGGCCGTCAGCCGCGTGCTCCCAGCAGATGGTCCATGGCCAGCTGGTCCAGGTGCTCGAAGGCCATGCCGCGTGCGGCGGCCGCCGCCACGTCGAACTCCTCGAAGGCACTGCGGTCGGCGAGCAGGGACTGCAGTCCGTCCGCGGCGGTCGGCTGCGCCAGTTGGTCCAGACGCGCGGCGCGCAGGGCCTCCTGCACCTCAGGGTCGGCACGGAAGGCTGCCGAACGCTCCTTCAGGACGAGGTAGTTGCGCATGCAGCCCGCGGCCGAAGCCCACACGCCGTCGAGGTCCTCGGTCCGCGGCGGCTTGAAGTCGAAGTGGCGCGGCCCGCTGTACCCGGCGCTCTCCAGGAGGTCCACCAACCAGAACGCGGCACGCAGATCACCCGCCCCGAAGCGCAGGTCCTGGTCGTACTTGATGCCGGACTGGCCGTTGAGGTCGATGTGGAAGAGCTTGCCCGCCCACAGGGCCTGGGCGATGCCGTGCGGGAAGTTCAGGCCGGCCATCTGCTCGTGGCCCACCTCGGGGTTGACGCCGTACAGCTCCGGCCGCTCCAGACGCTCGATGAAAGCCAGGGCGTGCCCGACGGTGGGCAGCAGGATGTCGCCGCGCGGCTCGTTCGGCTTGGGCTCGATGGCGAAGCGGAGGTCGTAGCCCTGGGAGGTGACGTACTCACCGAGGAGGTCGAACGCCTCCTTCATGCGGTCGAGCGCGATACGCACGTCCTTGGCCGCACCGGACTCGGCGCCTTCCCTGCCGCCCCAGGCGACGTACGTCTTCGCGCCCAGTTCGACCGCCAGGTCGATGTTGCGGACGGTCTTGCGCAGGGCGTAGCGGCGCACGTCGCGGTCATTGGCGGTGAACGCGCCGTCCTTGAAGACGGGGTGGGTGAAGAGGTTGGTGGTGGCCATCGGCACGGTCATCCCGGTCGCGTCGAGGGCCTGCCGGAAGCGCTTGACGTGCGACTCGCGCTCACTGTCCGAGGACCCGAAGGGGATCAGGTCGTCGTCGTGGAACGTCACTCCGTAGGCCCCCAGCTCGGCGAGGCGCTGCACCGTCTCGACCGGGTCAAGGGCGCGCCGGGTGGCGTCGCCGAACGGGTCCCTTCCCTGCCAGCCGACGGTCCACAGACCGAACGTGAACCTGTCCTCGGGGGTGGGCTCGTAACTCATGCCGCGACTCCTTGCTCGCTGAAGACTATTTCGTCATGGCGCTTAACAAATTAGTATGCGAAGGCATCTCTGGGAAGGGACCAGGTGTCCTCGTACGGCGACCTCGTACGGTGACGACGGATGCACGCCGAGCCGCCCGGAGCCGGAGGCGGAGCACGCTCGCACCAGTCAGATCCCGCGAGCCGCGGAAAGGGAGAGCCCGATGTCAGCAGCCGAGGGTCCGCTCGTCGTCGGGGTGGACTCGTCCACCCAGTCCACCAAGGCCCTGGTCGTCGACGCATCGACCGGACGGGTGGTGGCGAGCGGCCAGGCGCCGCACACCGTCTCGCCGGGCGCGGGCCGCGAGAGCGACCCCCGCCAGTGGTGGGACGCCCTCTGCGAGGCCCTGCGCCAGTGCGGCGAGGCGGCCCACGAGGCCGCCGCCGTGTCGATCGGTGGCCAGCAGCACGGCCTCGTGACCCTGGACGCTCAGGGCGAGCCGGTCCGCCCTGCCCTGCTGTGGAACGACGTGCGGTCGGCACCGCAGGCCCGCCGGCTGGTGGAGGAACTGGGCGGCCCCAAGGCGTGGGCGCAGCGCACCGGAAGCGTTCCGGGCCCGTCCTTCACGGTCACGAAGTGGGCCTGGCTGGCCGAGAACGAGCCGGAGGCCGTCCGCACGACCGCGGCCGTGCGGCTGCCCCACGACTACCTGACCGAACGCCTCACCGGCCAGGGCACCACCGACCGCGGCGATGTCTCCGGCACCGGCTGGTGGGCGTCCGCGACGGAGTCGTACGACGAGGAGACGCTCGCCCACGTGGGCCTGGCTCCGGCCCTGCTGCCGCGGGTGGTCCGCCCCGGAGAAGTGGCCGGCACCGTGCGCGACACCCATGACCTGCCCTTCTCCAAGGGCACCCTGGTCGCGCCCGGCACGGGCGACAACGCTGCCGCCGCGCTGGGCCTCGGACTGCGCCCCGGAACGCCCGTGCTGAGCCTGGGCACCTCCGGCACGGTGTACGCGGTCTCACGGCGGCGCCCCGCCGATCCGACCGGCACCGTGGCGGGCTTCGCGGACGCGCGCGGCGACTGGCTGCCGCTGGCCTGCACCCTGAACTGCACGCTCGCCGTCGACCGGATCGCCGCCCTGCTGGGGCTGGACCGTGAGGCCGTCGAGCCCGGCACGGGGGTCACGCTGCTCCCCTACCTCGACGGCGAGCGCACACCCGACCTCCCGCACGCCTCCGGACTGCTGCACGGCCTTCGGCACGACACGACGGCCGGGCAACTGCTGCAGGCCGCGTACGACGGCGCGGTGCACTCGCTGCTCGGCGCCCTGGACCTGGTGCTCGACGCCGACGCGGACCGCACGGCTCCGCTGCTGCTCATCGGCGGCGGCGCCCGGGGCAGGGCGTGGCAGGAGACCGCGCGCCGGCTCTCCGGGCGTCCCGTTCAGGTCCCGGAGGCCAAGGAACTGGTCGCGCTCGGTGCCGCCGCGCAGGCCGCCGGACTGCTGACGGGCGAGGACCCGGCGGCGGTGGCCCGGCGCTGGGACACCGCCCGCGGACCGGTGCTGGAGGCCGTGGAGCGGGACGAGGCGACGCTCGCCAGGATCGCCGGGGTACTCTCCGACGCGGCACCGCTGCTGGAGCGGGAGCCGGACCGGCGTCGACGGGATCCGAGGGGGGCATGACCACACCGCTGCACGAGGCCCATCCGTCCAGCCCCGGCCGCCGGCTGCCCGACACCCAGCAGGGCATGCGCCGGCGCAATCTGGCGCGGGTCATGCACACCGTGAGCGCCGAGGGGCCGCTGTCGCGTGCCGCGGTCGCCTCTCGGATCGGGCTGACCCGGGCCGCGGTCTCCACGCTGGTCGACGAACTGATCCGTTCCGGACTGCTGGAGGAGCTCGGGCCCGAGCGGCCCGGCAGGGTGGGGCGCCCGGGGTCCGCCCTGGCCGTCAGCGGACGCGGTCCCGCCGGGATCGGCGCGGAGATCGGCGTGGACCACCTCGCGGTGTGCGCGATCGATCTGCGCGGGGGCATACGGGCGCGTGCGGTCCGGCACGGCACGAACCGCGGCCGCGCCCCCGGGCCCGTGCTCGCCGAACTGGCCGCACTCGTGGAACGGGTCGCCGCCGAGGCGGAACGGGAAGGCCTGCGGCCCGCGGGTCTGGCCGTCGCGGTGCCGGGCCTGGTCGCCCGTGACGCCCGGACCGTGGTCCGCGCCCCCAACCTCGACTGGCACCACGTGGACCTCGGCGCACTGCTGCCCGGCGAACTGCCGCTGACCGTGGACAACGAGGCCAACTTCGGCTCCCTCGCGGAACTCTGGCTGGGCGACTCCACTCCTCGTGACTTCCTGCACGTCTCCGCGGAGATCGGCATCGGTGGCGCGGTGGTCGTGGACGGGCGGCTGCTGCGCGGTACGCACGGTTTCGCGGGCGAACTGGGCCATGTCCCCGTGCGTCCGGAAGGGCCGGAGTGCGTCTGCGGGGGGCGCGGCTGTCTCGAGCAGTACGCGGGCGAGGAGGCGGTGCTGCGCGCGGCCGGGCTGACGCCGGGCGAGGACCGCGTCGAACTGCTGGCCGAGCGCGCGGCGCAGGGCGACCGGGACGTGCGCCGGGCCCTGCGCGGCGCCGGGACCGCCCTGGGTATCGCGCTCACGGGGGCGGTCAACCTGCTGGACCCGGAGGCGGTCGTGCTCGGCGGGGCGCTCGCCGCGCTGGCGCCCTGGCTCCTGCCGTCGCTGGAGCGGGAGCTGGCCCGGCGGACGGCGGGTCCGCCCTGCGCCGTGACCGTGTCCCGGCTGGGTTCCGACGGGCCGTTGCTCGGCGCCGCTCACTCCGTGGTGCGCGCGGTGCTCGACGATCCCGCGGCGATCGCCGAGCGGGCGTAACGGGTTTTCCTTCCCCGGTGGCCCCGGGCAGCCGCACGCTCCTTCACGGCACTTCCCTCGAACGGGTGGCGGCGTTGTCCACAATCCCGGCGCTGTCCACCGAAGATGCCGCGCCCTTCCTGCCCAACCGCCCAGCGCCGTACCGTGATTCACGCGAGGCGCAGCCGTCGGGCAGGTGCCGCGCGGAGTCGGATCGGGGGTTCCCATGACGGGGGAGAACGTTCCGGGGCTGCGGCGTGAGGCGATCGGCCTGCGCGAGGTCCTGTTCCAGAGCATCACGGCGATGGCGCCCGCGGCAGCGGTCGCCGCCTCCATTCCCGCGGGCGCGGCGTTCGCGGGCGGCAGCCTGCCGCTGTCCGTGCTCGTCGCCCTGGTGGCCTGCCTGTTCACCGCTTCGTGCGTGGCCGAGCTGGCTCGGCAGCTGCCCGCCGCAGGATCGGTGGCGACCTACGCGGCGCAGGGGCTGCATCCGGCGGTCGGCTTTCTCGTCGGCTGGGGCTATGTGTTCGTGGAGGCACTGGTGCCGCCGCTCCTGCTCCTGCAACTCGGCTTCACGACCGCCGGCACGCTCCACCAGGAGTGGTCCTCCTACCCCGAGGACCTGTGGTGGCCGTGGGCGCTGGCGGGCGCGGTGGTGATCGCACTGGCGGGTTACTTCGGCGTGCGTGCCTCGGCCCGCTTCGGCACGGTCCTCGGCGTCTTCGAGATCCTGGTCTTCCTGGTCTTCGCCCTCTGGCTGATCGTCAGGACGGGCGGTGGCAACACGCTGTCGGTGTTCGGCACCGCGCACACGGCGAAGGGGCACGGGGGCATGGGCGGCGTGTTCGCCGGTTCGGTGTACACGGTGCTCGCCTTCGCGGGATTCGAGGCAGCGGCACCGCTGGCGGAGGAGACGAAGGATCCGCGACGGGTCATGCATCGCGCGGTCCTCGGGGCGGCGCTGGCGATCGGGCTCTTCTACGTGGTCACGACCTATGCGATGAGCGTGTTCATCGGACCGGACCGCTTCACCGCCTTCGGCGCCTCGGGGGCGTCCTCGTGGGAGGGGGTCGCCCGCGCGTCCTTCGGGCTGTTCTGGGTGCTGGTGTTCCTGGCCGTCGTCAACTCGACGATCGCCAACGCGAACGCGTGCGCCAACGTCTCGACCCGTACGGCCTTCGCGCTCGCACGGATCAGGGTGTTTCCCTCGCTCTTCGCGCGCGTGCACCCCCGCTACCGCTCCCCCGCCGCCGGTGTCGCCGTGCAGGGCGCGGTGGCGGTGGCGGTCGTGCTGGGCCTCGGTCTGTACTACGACCCCGTCACGGCGTTCTTGCTGCTGGCCACGATCATCGTGACGGTCGTCATCGGCGTGTACATCGTGGTGAACCTCGCCTGCGCGGGCTACTTCCTGCGCCGCAGACGGGAGTTGTTCGGACCGGTGCGGCATCTGCTGTTCCCGCTGCTGGGCATCGTCGCCTTCGTGCCGGCGTTGCTGACGGCGGCGGGCCTGCCGGTCTTCGACTTCGTGAGCGAGCTGACCGCGCCGGTGTCCTACGCCGGCCCCGTCGTCGGTGTCTGGATGGCGGCCGGGGCGGCGGTGCTGTGCGTCCTGGTGCGACGCCACCCCGGACGCATAGCCGAGACCGCCCGCGTCCATCTCGACGAGCCCCCGACATCCGACCTTCGGCCGAACGGAGCCGTGCAACCATGACCGATCCCCGCATCCTGACCGTGCGGCCCGCCCCGGGCGAGTACGCCTGGACGTTCGGCGGCGCGCCACCCGTCGCCCGGATCACACCGGGCACCGTCCTCGACCTTTACACCGAGGACTGTTTCGCCGGGCAGGTGCGATCCGAGAAGGACCTGGTGTCCGAGGTGTGTGAGTTTCCCTTCCTCAATCCGCAGACGGGTCCGTTCCATGTGAAGGGCGCCGAGCCGGGCGACACCCTGGCGGTGCACTTCGTGTCGATCGAGCCGGCCCGGGACTGGGCGGCGTCGACGACGGTGCCGCTGTTCGGCGCGCTGACCTCCACCCACACCACGGCGACCCTGCAACCGCCGCTGCCGGAGACCGTGTGGATCTGGCGGCTCGACCGAGCCCGGCGCACCGCCGAGTTCAGCGCGCGTGCCGGCGACATCCGCATCGAGCTGCCCATGGACCCGATGCACGGCACGGTGGGCGTGGCGCCAGCTCATCTGGAGGTGCGCTCGGCGCTGGTGCCGGACGCGCACGGAGGCAACATGGACACCCCGGAGATGCGTGCGGGCGTCACCTGTTATCTCGGAGTGAACGTCGAGGGCGGACTCGTCAGTCTGGGCGACGGGCACGCCCGGCAGGGCGAGGGCGAGACCTGCGGGGTGGCCGTCGAGTGCGCCATGCACACCGTGGTGATCGTCGAACTGCTCAAGGGCCTCGCCACACCGTGGCCGCGTATCGAGTCCGACACGCACATCATCTCGACGGGCTCCGCCCGCCCGTTGGAGGACGCGTTCCGGATATCCCAGCTCGATCTCGTGCAGTGGCTCGTGCGCGACTACGGGTTCAGCGAGCTGGACGCCTACCAGTTCGCCACCCAGACGGTCGAGTCCCCGCTGGCGAACGTCTGCGACACCAATTACACGTGTGTGGCCAAACTCCGCAAGGAATGGCTGCCCACGTGCGAGACACACCGCGGAATCCACGCCCGCCTGCGCGAAACGGCGGCCATGCTGAGGCGTTGAGCACACAGCGGACGGGATCGGCACCAGCAGGGACCCCAGACAGGGAGGGCACGCGCTCCATGGAACACGCCGGATCGGAACGAATCGCGCCGGCCACGACGAGACGGCGACTGCTGAAGGGAGCGGCCCTCGCCGCGCTTCCCTACGCGCTGCTGCCCTCGGCGCCGGCCCGTGCCCGGCCCCGGATCGTCGACCAGCCCTCGGTCGACTGGCTGTCGGCCGACCCGGCCAACTACACGGTTGCCGACCGGCCGACGGAGTGTCCGATCGACCTGGTCGTCATCCATGTGACGCAGGCGACGTACACGACCACGCTGGGCGTCTTCCAGAACCCCGGGAAGAAGGTGTCCGCGCACTATGTGGTCCGGTCGGCCGACGGACACATCGCGCAGTGCGTCCGCGAACACGACATCGCCTGGCACGCGGGGAACTGGAACCACAACACCCGCAGCATCGGCATCGAGCACGAAGGCTGGGTGGACAGACCGGCGTACTTCACGAACGCCCTGTACCAGGAGTCGGCCAGGCTCACGGCGGCGATCTGCACCCGGTACTCGATCCCCAAGGACCGGGCGCACATCATCGGGCACTACGAGGTCCCGGGAACCGACCACACCGACCCGGGACCGAACTGGAACTGGGAGCTCTACATGACACTCGTCAACGCCTCCTGATCGACGGGCGCAGGCTGTGAGCCACCGATCAGGGCGCCGTCCCGGGCGGGGGTATCCATTCAGAAGGAATGGGCCTGATCGGTGACGCTGGGTGGGGGTGCCTGGTCAGGGGAGCTGGGCGATGGGTGGCATCCAGAGGTTGCCGG
>NZ_JBIAFD010000028.1:0-81182 GCF_042869095.1 Streptomyces sp. NPDC007264 | reverse complement strand
ACGCCCGGTTACATTCCGAACCCGGAAGCTAAGCCTTACAGCGCCGATGGTACTGCAGGGGGGACCCTGTGGGAGAGTAGGACACCGCCGAACTCATTGTGGGAAAGCCCCGCACCTCATGGTGCGGGGCTTTCTGCGTTCAAAGGGCGTACGGCGTGAGAAATGAGGCCGCACCTGCCGTCTCCTGCCGCTACCGTGACCGCATGAGCCACGTGATCCGGTCCATACGTCCCGACGAGTGGCCTGCCGCGAAGGAGCTACGGCTCGTCGCGCTGCGGGACCCGGTCGCGCACCTCGCCTTCCTGGAGACGTACGAGGAAGCCGTCGCCAAGCCGGACTCCTTCTGGCAGGAGCGGGCGGAGGGCGCCGCCGAAGGGGCGGCCGCGGCCCAGCAGATCATCGCCGAGGGCCCGGACGGCAGCTGGGCCGGCACCCTGACCGTGCTGATCGAGGAGGCCGGGACGAAGGACTGGGCCGGGTTCCTGGTCGAGCGGAAGCAGGGGCATGTCGTCGGCGTGTTCGTCCGTCCCGAGCAGCGGGGAACCGGGCTGACCGAGGCGCTGTTCGCCGCCGGCCTGGAATGGGCGTGGGGGTGCGGGGCCGAGCGGGTACGGCTCATTGTGCACGAGGAGAACACGCGGGCCCGGTCCTTGTACCGCAAGGTGGGCTTCGTGCCCAGCGGCGTCACCGTGCCGTTGACGGACGACTCGGCGGAGTCCGAGCTGGAGTTGGTGATCGAGCGGCACTAGCCGGCGCTACGCCGGCAGCTCGTGGTGCGGCCAGCGGGCGCGGGCCTGTTCGCGCGAGCGGAGCAGTGCCAGGGTCGGCAGCCCCCGGTCCGCTCCGGTGGACAGGAGCTCCGGGAGCTGGGGAAGGGGGGCCACGGCCGCCACATCGTCCAGGACCAGGGTGAATGGTGGGTCGAGGCGACCGGAGGATGACCGTTCGGCCATGCGCCGGCCGCGCTCGACCACGCTCGAGGCGAGGGCCGTCAGCAGCGGCATCGCGCCCGGATGCTGCCTGGGGTCCTCGATGGATTCACCCACCACATAGAGCGTGCCCCCTTCGTCCACGAAGGAATCCAAGGCCAGGCTGTCATTTCGGTGGGGCGAGCACGCCTCGCGGATGTTGAGCGTGAAGAGGGCGGACAGCGCTCGGGCGGTCAGCTCCTGCGCGATGTCCCGGCGTTCGGGGTGCGAGGTGAGAGCGGCCTCCAGTTCGCCGGCCGCGCCGGACGACGCCTTGGGGTGCGTGCGCAGCGCCCGTACCGCCTCCTGGACCTGGGTGCCCTGGGCCCAGCGGTGGAGGTGCTTGACGGTACGGCCCTCTATGGCGGCGGCGTGCAGATAGCTGCGCAGCAGCGTCTCCGCGACGTCGGCGACCGCCTGGTCGATACGGGCCGTGGGGCGGACCGGGGCGAGCAGAGCGGTCGCGCGGGCCGCGGCGATGGTCTTGTCCTCGCAGCCGGAGATGGGGGACCAGTGCAGCCGGGCCGGGGTGTCGCACAGGTGGGAGGGGTCGTAGAGGAGGACCGGGCCGAGCTTGGCCCGGGCGTCCTTGGTCTCCGACCACAGGGAAGGGTCCGAGGTGACGACGAGCGCGGCACCCTCCGCGTCGCGCACGGCCTGGGCTGCGGCGGGGCGACGGTCCCCCGGGACGCCCAGGACCATTGAGGACGCGCTCCGGGCGGCCGCCGGCGGGCTCGGGCTCCCGACGGCCGGTGTGGCCGGGTCGGCCGCCGACGAGGCCGCGGGCGTACCGAGGGCCGTGGGGACCGCCGGTGACGGTGCGGGCGGAGGAAGCATCCCGGTCGCCGTGGCCGACGGGTTCGGCGCGGGCACCTCGTACGCCACGGGAACCTCGTGTGCCACAGGCACCTCGTGCGCCACGGGAACCTGGTGCGGCACCGGAGTCCCGTGAGGTGTCCGGGTGCCTTGGAGCGCGGACGCGGTGCCGCCCGTCGGCCGCCCGCTCCCGTCGCCGGGCAGCGGACCGGCAACCGGGGCCGCGGCCTTCCGGCGCGCCCGCACGGCCTTCCAGCGCGCCACCGTGCCGATGGCGAACACGGTCAGCACGAACAGCACCATCAGTTGCCCTATGAACAGCCCCCAGAACAGCCCGTACCCGGACAGCAGGCCGGGCGGGGTGTCCGGCCAGGCGCCCGCGAGGTCGTGCGGCTGGGCGATCAGATGGCGCATGGCCATCGGCGTCCGGCTGAGACGCACGCCCTCCGGCCAGGCGCCCCGCGTGAACCAGCCCGCGAGGCCCGTGGCCGTCCACACCATCAGCGTCACGCCGAGCAGGAAGGCGAGCACGCCCACCAACACACCGTCGGGGATGCCCCCGTGGCGCTCCTGCTCCCGCTCCCTGTCCGGTCTCATCGGGACCCCATGTCTATGCCACCTACGCCACCGTGGACTCGGACGAGCCGTCCAGGTCGCTCAGCCGCTCTTCCACGAACGCCGCCGCCCGCTCCTCCGCCTCCAGCTCCGCGGCGAGCAGCACGTCGTCCGCCCGGTCGCTCGACGACTCCGTCATCGCGCGGTCGGTGAAGACGAGCGGCCGTTCCGTCTCCGTCACCAGGTGCTTGACCACCTGGACATTGCCGTTGACGTCCCACACCGCGATGCCGGGCGTCAGGGTCGGAATGATCTCCACGGCCCACCTCGGCAGACCGAGCACCCGGCCGGTCGCCCGGGCCTCGTCCGCCTTCTGGGCATAAATCGTCCTGGTGGAGGCCATCTTCAGGATCGCGGCCGCCTCCTTGGCCGCCGCCCCGTCCACCACGTCGCTCAGATGGTGCACGACCGCCACGAAGGACAGGCCGAGCCGACGGCCGAACTTCAGCAGCCGCTGGAACAACTGGGCCACGAACGGGCTGTTGATGATGTGCCATGCCTCCTCGACCAGGAAGATGCGCTTCTTCCGGTCGGGACGGATCCAGGTGTGCTCCAGCCACACACCCACGATGGCCATCAGGATCGGCATGGCGATCGAGTTGCGGTCGATGTGGCTCAGATCGAACACGATCAGCGGTGCGTCCAGGTCGATGCCGACCGTGGTGGGCCCGTCGAACATGCCCCGCAGGTCGCCGTCGACCAGGCGGTCCAGGACCAGCGCCACGTCCAGGCCCCAGGCCCGTACGTCGTCCAGGGCGACGTTCATGGCCTCCGCCGACTCGGGCTCGGGATGCCGCAGCTGTTCGACGATGTCGGTCAGCACCGGCTGCCGCTCGACGATCGTCTCGTTGACGTACGCGTGTGCGACCTTCAGGGCGAAGCCGGACCGCTCGTCCAGGCCGCGTCCCATCGCGACCTCGATGATGGTGCGGAGCAGCGCGAGCTGGCCGGTCGTGGTGATCGACGGATCGAGCGGGTTGAGCCGGATGCCGTGGTCGAGTGCCGCCGTCGGGTCCAGCCGGATGGGTGTTATCCCCATCTCCTCCGCGATCAGGTTCCACTCGCCGACGCCGTCCTCGCCCTGGGCGTCCAGCACGACGACCTGCCGGTCGCGGAACCGCAGCTGGCGCAGGACGTACGTCTTCTCCAGCGCCGACTTGCCGTTGCCGGACTCGCCGAGGACGAGCCAGTGCGGGGCCGGGAGCTGCTGGCCGTACAGCTGGAAGGGGTCGTAGATGTAGCCCTTCCCGGAGTAGACCTCGCGGCCGATGATCACGCCGGAGTCGCCGAGGCCGGGCGCGGCCGTGGGCAGGTAGACGGCCTGGGCCTGGCCCGTGGACGTGCGGACGGGCAGCCGGGTCGTCTCGACCTTGCCGAAGAGGAAGGACGTGAAGGCGTCGGTCAGGACGGACAGCGGATCCCGCATCAGGGCCTTACCTCCGAATGCCGGTGGCGAAGGGGAGCGTGTTGACGAAGGCCCGGTGGTGCTCGCGGTCGCACCACTCCAGCTTCAGATAGGACTTGCCGGCCGAGGCCCGGATGGTCCGCTTGTCGCGGGCCAGGGCCTCCGGCGAACGGGCGGAGACGGTGATGTAGCCGACCAGGTTGACGCCCGCGGCGCCGCTGGCGAGGTCCTCGCCGCGCTGGTCGAGCCGGGAGTGGGCGGCGATGTCGCGGGGGTCGACGGTGCGGTTCATCTTGGCGGCGCGGCTGGCCTCGGCCTCGTCGTTCGTCTTCTCGGTCAGCATGCGCTCGATGGCGACCTCGGTGGGTTCGAGGTCCATGGTGACGGCGACGGTCCGGATGACGTCCGGGGTGTGGACCAGGAGCGGGGCCAGGAAGTTCACGCCGACCGGGGTCATCGGCCACTCCTTGACCCAGGCGGTCGCATGGCACCAGGGTGCGCGCGTGGACGACTCGCGGGTCTTCGCCTGCAGATAGACCGGCGCCGTGGCGTCGAGCTCCGCGGGCCAGGCGTTGCGCTTGGTCATCGCCTGGATGTGGTCGATGGGGTGGTCGGGGTCGTACATCGAGTGGACGAGGGAGGCGAGCCGTCCCTGGCCCAGCGGCTGCCGCACCCGGATGTCGGCCTCCTGCAGCCGTGAGCAGATGTCGGTCAGCTCGCGCGCCATGACGACCGCGAGACCGGCGTCCCGGTCGACCTTGCCGCCCTGGGGGCGCGCGGCGCGCGCCATGGCCTGGGCCTCGGCGGCCAGCTCCCGGGTGTAGTGCATGCAGGCGACGAGGTAGGCGCGGTGCTGTTCACTGCTGGTCGACACCATGGACTGCAACTGGTCGTACGACCGCTGCAGCCAGGCCGGGGCGCGTTCGTCGCCGCGCTGGACGACGTCCTTGGCGTGTGCGTCCGGGTCGGCGGGCAGGGTGCGGGCCAGCATCTGGAGGCGGGTGACGAAGCCGTCGCCGTTCGCGACGTGCTTGAGGAGCGTGCCGAAACGGTCGACGAGGGCCTCCTGGTCCTCGCTGTCGCGCAGGCCGACGCCCGGGCCCTCGATCTCGATCGCGGCCGTGACGGTCCGCCGGTCGGCGTGCAGGAGCACGGCGATCTCGTCGGGGCCGAACGGCGCGGCGAGCCAGCTGATCCGCCCGATGCCGGGCGGGGGACCCACCTCCACCTCACGTCCGTCGAGGTGTGTGCCCGCCTCCATGGCACTGCTGCGGTACGTGGCCTCCTGCCGCAGGGTCCGCTTGTAACTGCGGTTGATCTCGAACCACTTGTAGAACGTGCGGTGCTTGTACGGGACGTAGACGGCGCCCAGGGCGAGCAGCGGGAAGCCCATCAGCAGCACGATGCGCAGGGACAGGACGGGGACGAGGAGCCCGCACATCATGCCGAGGAACGCGCCCGCGATGATCAGCGCGATCTCGCCGGACTCGCGGTTGCGGCCGACGATCGCGTTGGGCCGGGCGCGGCCGATCAGATAGGTCCGGCGGGGCGTGACCGCATGCGGCACGTGGGACTCGGTCGTCAACGCCCTTCACCTCCCGTGCGATTGGTACTGCTGTTGCGGGTGTTTCCGGCGTGGGGGGTGTTGGCCGGGCTCGTGCGCTGCGGGGGCGCGGCGGAGGGGACGGATCCGCCGCCCGGCCCGCGGGTGCTGTGCGCGGCCACACCGCCCGACGCGGGGTTGGCGGGGCGCGGCGGCTGGGCGCCACCGCCGCTGTTGCTGTCGGCACGCGTGCTGTGGGTCTTGATGCCCTGGGCGACGAGCGTCGCCGGGGAGCTGATGACGGCCGCGGCCTTGCGTTCGGCGCCCTGCATGATGCGGTTGTTGCGGGAGGCGGCGATCTCGTCGCCGAAACCGGGCACGAACCGGTAGATCATGGCGCTGGCGAAGATGGCGAGCAGGATGATGGCGAGCCCGGAGACGACGGCCGCGAGGGAGTCCGGTCCGCCGTCCGAGGCCAGGGCGCCGGCCAGCCCGAGCACGATGACGATCACCGGCTTCACCAGGATCACCGCGATCATCACGCCCGCCCAGCGGCGGACGTGGCCCCAGAGGTTCTTGTCCACGAGACCCGAGTACACGACGACGCCGAGGAGCGCGCCGACGTAGAGCAGGACGGCCCTCAGGAACAGCTCGAGGTAGAGGACGCCCGCCGCGAGGATCGAGACGAGCGAGACCAGGATCAGCATGATGGGGCCGCCGCCGATGCCTGTTCCCTTGTTCAGCGCGCCGGAGAACGTGCCGAAGAACGCGTCGGTCTGATCGCCGGTGGACTTGGCGAGGACGTCGCTGACGGCGTCGGTGGCCGAGACCACCGTGTAGAGGATCAGCGGGGTGAAGGCGGAGGCCAGCACGGTGAGCCAGAGGAAGCCGATCGCCTCGGTCACGGCGGTGCTGAACGGGACGCCCCGCACGGCCCTCTTGGCGACGGCCAGCAGCCACAGCACCAGGGTGAGGACGGCCGAGGCCGCGAAGACGATGGCGTACTGCTGGAGGAACTTCTGGTTGGTGAAGTCGACGCTCGCGGTCTCCTTCACGGCCTCGCTCAGCTTGTCGACGGTCCAGGAGGCGGCGTCGGCACAGCCCTTGGCGAGGGAGGAGAGGGGGTCGAGCGTGGAGGTGAGATCGTTGGAACTACCCCCGCCGGATCCTGCTCCGGAGGAGTTGCCTTTTTCGCAGTACTGCTTGGCGGGGCCGACGATGAGGTCGCAATTGCCGGGCGACGCGGTTGGTGATGGGGAGGGCGCTGCGGAGGCTCGGGTGGCCAGCAGGATGCCAAGCGTCTGCGTGGCTGCGAGCGTGGCTGTGACGCTTAGAGCGCGGTGTCGGCTACCGGGCATAGGTGAAGCCTCCGAACTCCTCGACGGCCTTTGAGATCTCTTGGGATGTTGAGACCTTGTTGTCGCCGTTGACCGGCGCTGGGCCTTCTTTCTGGGTGAAGCTGTCGACCTTCCAGTCACCGCTGGACCACCGCAATTGGAGCGTCATGGTGAACCAGTCGGTACTGACAGGGCTCGTCGAGTCCTCACCTGTCATGCCGAACACACCCGTGCACCAGACCTCGACAGTCGCTGCGGTGTCCGAGTACTGGGTCGTCTTGGTGCCGATGGGCATCGTGCGCGAGACATACGTGTGGCCAGCGCCCGGGTTGCCGTTCTCGTCAAGGCCGATCTTGTTCAGGAAGTCCCTGTCATACGCCTTGGCGAGCCTGTCCTCGAGCGCAGGCACCTGGTTGGGAACGAACACCTGCTGCACGATCGCAGTGCGCCGCGCGGGCTTCAGGATGTCGGCCGAAACCAACGCCACCGCATAATTGGCCGCCGCGCTCTGCACCCCCTGTTCGTCCCGTGCGAACCCCGACGGGATTCCGTCCGTCTTCGTGTGGACCGGGCGGGTTCCGGAGGCTGCCGTGGGGGCCGTGTCCGCCTTTCCGGGGGTGTCGTCGTCCGACGAGGAACCCCCGCCTCCGCGGTTCGCGAAGGCGATCGCCGCGATCAGGAGGACGACCACGCCGACCACGGTCACCAGGCTCCGCGACGAGGACCGGCCCCGCCGCGCACCGCCGTACACGTCGGTGCCCCGGTCCGGCAGTCTCGTCCGTGTCTGCCTGACCCCGCCGTACTCCGTGTCGCCCCCGCCGGAGGCACCGTCACCGAGACTCACGCCGCGCACGCCCCCTCGACGTCATGGCCAATGGAAACCCGTAGCAGTACGACGGTAGCCGTGCTGGTTCCCGCGCGGGCGCGGTGTGGTGACTCGACATCAGGGAAACGCAACCTCAGCCGGTGGGCACGACGGACGGGTGGGTCGGAGGGAGCAACCGGGCGCGCCCGGCCGGGGACTGACGGTGCGCCTGGTGCGCGGGACGGTCCGGGGCCGGGCCTAGACAGCCATGCCGTACACGATCGTGAACAGCGTGCCCAGAGAGCCGATGATGAAGACGCCGGTCAGGCCCGCGATGATGAGGCCCTTGCCCTGTTCCGCGCTGAACGTGTCGCGCAGGGCCGTCGCGCCGATGCGCTGTTTGGCCGCGCCCCAGATCGCGATCGCCAGGCAGAGCAGGATGGCCACGGCCATCACGACCTCGACCATCACCCGCGCCTCGTTGCCCAGGCTGCCGAACGGGCCCCAGTTCGGGGCGATTCCGCCGATGATCGTGTTGATGTCGCCTTTTTCGGCCGCGAGAAGCATGTAAGTCACCGCCCCTGGTGGGTAGTTCCGTATCCCCTGCCACGCGCGCAGAGGTCAGAATCATTCTCGCCGACAATGACGCTGTCGTATGTCGACTTGACGTCATTGATTGGCGGGTTTCGTACGTGTCCCTTGTCTCCGGCGCGCGCGGGACCCGCACGGGGGGCGCGTGGCGGTCCATCAAGGGGTGTATGGTCACTCTGTGTATCATGGCAGGTCATGACGGGCAATGAGGTCGAAGCGGAACCTGTTGTGCGGTTCGCTCGTTGATCTCTTCCGTGCCGCGGCGACCCGGTGGGTCCGTGTCGCGGCCCGGCCGTCCGGCCCGATGTGTCCGGGTGTCACCCGTACGAGCGGAAGGCTATCCCCGGGCGGAGGTGCGGGGCGCGCCGGGTGGCGGTGGTGGCGCCGGGCACACATGTCCGCAGGCGCACCGCCCGCACACGCGTCCAGGCGGTCCCGGAGCGCGGAACGGGCCGCGGCTGGCTGCCGCGGCCCGTTCCCTTGTGATGCCGGTGGGCGTGTCCCCCACGCGTCCCGCCACCGGCTTCCCGTGCCCGGAGGTCAGCCCGTGAAGGCTGCGACTCCCTCCGGGGTTCCCCACCCGGTCGGGCCGTCGTAGCCCGACCGCGCGGTGCACAGGTAGGTGGTGGCGCAGCTGCCGTTGTTGCCGCTGGTCACGTCGTTCAGTGCGGAGGTGCCGGCCGCGGTGTACGGGAACTTGGCCGGGTAGGAGCTGCTGGACGGCGTGCCGGCGAGGGCGTACACACCGGCGATGATCGGCGCGGAGGCGCTGGTGCCGCCGAAGGTGTACCAGCCGGCCGTGATGCCGTAGGAGTCGTAGACGGAGACCCCGGTCGCCGGGTCGGCGACGGCCGCGACGTCGGAGATGGTCCGCTTGGCGCAGCCGGTGTCGGTCTGCCAGGACGGCTTGGTGTCGTACGCGGAGCAGCCGGAGCCGGTGCCCTCGGTGCTGCTGGTCTTCCACACGCTCTCGGTCCAGCCGCGGCCGGTGGAGGAGCTCTTGGACAGCGCGGTGCCGCCCACGGCGGTCACGTACTGGGAGGCGGCCGGGTACTCGGCGCCGTAGCCGCTGTCGCCCGCGCTGACGGTGATCGCGACGCCCGGGTGCTTGAAGTACGAGGTGTCGTACGTGGGGTCCGAGGAGGACTCGGAGCCGCCGTAGCTGTTGGAGACGTACTTCGCGCCCAGGGTGACCGCCTCGTTCACGGCGGTGCCGAGGTTGGCCATGGTGGCGGACTTGGCCTCGACGAGCAGGATGTGGCAGTTCGGGCAGACGGCGCTGGCCATGTCGAGGTCGAGGGAGATCTCCTCCGCCCAGCCGGTGTCGGAGGAGGGGAGGGAGGTGGTGGAGCCGGTCTGGCTCACCTTCTTGAAGCAGCCGTTGGCGGTGGTGCAGGCCGGCAGGCCGTAGGAGGAGCGGTAGGTGGCGAGGTCCGACTCCGCGTTCGGGTCGTTGTACGCGTCGACGATGGCGATGGTCTCGCCGGAGCCGTTGGAGGCGGCGGCGGAGGTGAGGCCGTAGGCCGACTGGAGGTCGCCGGGGCCGTAGCCGGACGGGGTGGAGGCGTCGGCGGCCTTCGGCGTGACGCCGTCCTTGGCCGCCCGGGCCTTCTGGAACGCGGTGAGTCCGCCGGTCACGCGCAGTGCCTTGCAGGCCATCTCGCCGGCCTTGCCGGGGACGGAGCAGGCGCGGGTCCAGGTCACCTTCGGGGAGGTGGGGCTCGTCGCGGCGTCCGCGTGGACGGCGGTGCCGAGGCCGGCGAACACGAGGGCGACGGCGGCGACGGCGGCGGAACCGATGTGGTGCCATCTGCCGCGCGGGGCGGGGTTGTTCGCTCGGTCGGGGAGTGGGGTGCGCAACGTACTGCCTCCTGGGAATGGGGTGACAGGGGCGGTGCGGGTGCGTGCGGGGCGCCGGTGCGGTGTCCCCGGCGGCGGGCGCGTGGCCCGCGGGACGACGATGACTTGTTGAGTACGTGACAACAAGAGCCTTCTGGAATCCTGACTTCCGCCTTGCCGAACGCGGTCTGCGCGTGACGCGCCGATGGCCGCCCGATGACCGGCCGCTGGCGGCGCCTTGACTCAACTCACAGGTTTCCCGCGGGTCTCCGCCGGTCGTGGGAGGCGAAGGCGGCGGGACCGGTTCCTCGGCCCCGGGTCCGCGTGCTCGCCCGCCGTGCCCGGGCCGGATTCGGCCCCGTCGGCCGTCCGTGCGAGCGGTGTTCGCCAGTTCGAATCGCCTCCGCCGGCGTGCCCGGACCTCCGGTCCGGCGGCCGGCCGATCCGCGGGCTCTCGAACGTGAGTGTGGCGGCTCGCCGGGGTATGCCTGCCCCCGAGGAGTCGTGTGCGCCCGAAGGGGGGACCTGGCTGTGGGGCCGAGCGTGGGCGATGACCTGCGGCAACCAGACCTGACAGGCGATTCTCAGGTCGCTCGGAGGGCTTTTCTCACCTTTCTGGGCCACAGTGAGAGGTGATGAACCGCATCACACGTCACTCCGGAAACCGCGGGCACGCGTTCCTCAGTACGGTCGTGCTGCTGGCGGTCACGACGTCCTCGGTGGCGGCCGCCGACCGCGGTGCCGGACCGCTGGGTGAGACCGTCAGGACGAGGCTCACCTCGGCCTCGTCGCGGATCGGCCCGCTCTTCGGCACGAGCGGTGGCCTGGAGGGCGGTCACTTCTGCACCGCATCCGTGGTGCACAGCAGGCACCGCGACCTGATCGTCACCGCGGCCCACTGCCTGGGGGGCGGCCCCCTGTGGTTCGCGCCCGGGTACCGGGACGGCAGGGCGCCGTACGGGGTGTGGAAGGTGACCAGGACGTACGTCGGCGACGCCTGGAGCGACGACCAGGACGAGAACAGCGATGTCGCCTTCGCCACCCTCGCCCCGGTCGACGGGGCACGGATCGAGGACGTCGTCGGGGCCAACAGGTTCGCCGCGGGACGCAGGACCGGCGCCACTCCCCTCACCGTCACGGGGTACCCCAGCTCCCGGGAGACCCCGATCTCCTGCGTCAACAGGCCCACGGCCAGCAGCCCCAGGCAACAGCGCATCGAATGCCCGGGGTTCACCAGCGGCACGAGCGGCAGCCCCTGGGTGAACGGCTTCGGCGAACTCGTGGGCGTCCTCGGCGGCCACGAACAGGGCGGCGACACCCCCGGCGTCTCCTACAGCGTGGTCCTGGGCAACGAGGCCGCGGCCCTCTACCGGACCGCCTCGGGCGCCTAGGCCCCCTCCCGCTGCCGCGGATCGGCCGGGGTTGGCCGATCCTGTCCTTTCCCATGGCCGGACCAGGACTTTTCCGGGTCTGTGACACTGCTGCGCCCCTACACTGACCCTCGGCGGACTCCCGCGTGACGAGGGGCGGTTGACGGTGCGTAAGGCGTGGATCTGGGCGACCGCTGCCGTCGGCGCCGGGCTGTCCCTGGTGATGCTGCTCGCCGTCGGGGTCTACATGGTCGCCGGGAACCTCGCGGGCAGCCTCGGCAGGGGACCCGTCGCGCTCGCCAAGAACGCGGTGCCCGCCGCGTACGCGACCCTCGTGGAGAAGTGGGGCAACCTGTGCAGCGCGATCAACCCCGCGCTGCTGGCCGCCCAGCTCTACCAGGAGAGCGGCTTCAACCCGAACGCCAAGAGCCCCGCCGCGGCCGAGGGGATAGCGCAGTTCATCCCCGGCACCTGGGCCATCCACGGCATCGACGGCAACGGCGACGGCGTCCGCGACGTCTGGGACCCGCGCGACGCCATCCCGTCGGCCGCCTCCTACGACTGCAAGCTCGCCTCCTATGTGAAGGACGCGCCCGGGAACCAGACGGAGAACATGCTCGCGGCGTACAACGCGGGGGCGTACGCGGTCATCAAGTACGGGGGCGTGCCGCCGTACAAGGAGACCCAGAACTATGTGCGGACCATCACCACGCTGCAGAAGAGCTTTGCCGCGCCCGTACGGCGGGTCGACCCGTCGAAACAGGCGGCCGGCGCCATCTACTTCGCGCAGAAGAAGCTCGGCACTCCGTATCTGTGGGGCGGCAACGGCACCGCCGACCAGGGCGGGCGCTTCGACTGCTCCGGGCTGACCAAGGCCGCGTACGAGACCGTGGGCATCACGCTGCCGCGCGTCGCCAACGACCAGTACAACGCCGGACCGCACCCGAAGCGGGCCGAACTGCTTCCGGGCGACCTGGTCTTCTTCTCCGACGACCTGACCGATTCACGCGCCATCCGACATGTCGGGATCTATGTCGGTGGTGGCTATATGATCGACGCGCCCAGGACGGGCGCCGTGATCCGTTTCGACCCGATCGACACCTCCGACTACTTCGGTGCGACGCGTGTCACCGAAGATGGCGCGAAAGCGCTGCCCACTACGGTGTGAATCGGGGTGTGAACGGCGCACGCCGAGGCAGGCCCTGGCCGGAACCCTCTGTTACATCCACCCCCTGAGCTGCAAAGACGAGTCTCTCTTCGATAACGTCTGCGTGATCATTCGGTGGAGTGCGGAACGTTGAAGAGAGGACTGTGCGTTCCTTCTGACGTAGAGCGTCGACGGACGGCAGCCGGCTTGACGTGGAGCGGATCTACGACCACGGGGGTGGTGGAAGCGGCGCGCGTACGGGCGCGCCCGCGCGAGGGAACAGACGACGAAGGGGCCGCGCACGATGGCTGGACTCGCCGAATCCGGGTCGAATCCCGACGTCGATCTGCTCTACGACATCAATGGCCTGGCCAAGCAGGCCCCGCACTGGTTCGACCGCGTCATGGAGTTCGTCGGTGAGTACGGGCTGCTGCTCGCCATGGTCCTGCTCGTCCTGTGGTGCTGGCTGAGCGTGCGCCGGCGGGGCGGCGAGGACGCGGCGTCGTCCGTGGCCGCGCTCGTCTGGGCGCCGCTGGCCGCCGGTCTCGCCGTGCTGGTGAACGTGCCGATCCGGGGTTTCGTGGAGCGGCCGCGGCCGTTCGTCGACCACCAGGGCATCGATGTCCTCGTCACCGGCAAGACCGACTACTCCTTCGTCAGCGACCACGCCACGCTCACCATGGCGATGGCGGTCGGACTGTTCGTGGCGAGCCGCACGTTCGGGCTCGTCGGCCTCGGGCTCGCCCTGCTCGAAGGGTTCTGCCGGGTCTACATGGGCGTGCACTATCCGACGGATGTCGTCGGCGGATTCGCCCTCGGCACCGCCGTCGCCCTGCTGCTCTCCCCACTCGCCATGGCGCTGCTCACCCCGCTGATGAGGGCGGTCGAGCGTTCACCCCGGGCGGGGTGGCTGATCCGGGACCGCAGGACGCGTGCCGCGGAGCCGGTGACCCCCGGGGCGCAGGCCGACGCGGCGGCGCAGGAGCGGGACCTGGCGGCGTAGCGGCCGCCCCGGGGCGGTGCGGGGCGGCTTCGCGGGGAAGCGGTGCGGGGCGCTGCGCGGGCGGACGGCTGGACGGCTGGACCGCTCCGAGGGCTCCTACAGCGACTGCGGGAACGTGAAGAAGCCGGCCGGGTCGTACCGGTGCTTCAGTTGCGCGAGGCGGGCGGCCGCGTCCCCGTAGTAGGCCGTGCGCCAGTTCGCCAGGGTGGGGTCCGTGTAGTTCTGGTACGCGGCCCCCGACGCGTGGCCGCGCAGCGACGTGTGGGCCGACGCCAGCCAGGACCGGGCCGTCGCGCCGGACGTGCCCGCCCGCCAGCTCGCGATGTACTGGGCCAGCATGCGCGAACGGCGGTGCACGAACGCCGTGGCCGTCGGCGCGACCCGGTTGACCGCACCGCCGAGCGCGGTGAACGCGACGCTGCCCTCCCCGCCCCGCACGGACTCCAGCCAGCGCAGGACGGCGTGGATGCCGGCCGCCGGGATCGAGCGGTCGAAGAAGTCCGAGCGGGCCGCGTACGTCTCGCGGCCGAGGGCGCCCCGCGGTGACCTGCCCGGTGTCCGGCCCGGCAGATGGCACTGGGCGTCGGAGGAGAAGGACGAGCAGCCCGCGTACACCTCCATCGCGCCCTCGTAGGACCGCCGTTCGAGCGAGACGCCCGACGCGGGGGACCCGATCTTCGCCGCCAGCCGGTCGACCGCGTTCTGCAGTTCGCCGTACGTGCCGAGCGAGAACGCGGAGACGGAGACGGTGGGCCTGCCGCCGGCCCTGCCCGAGAGGTGGCAGGAGGACCAGATCTCGTCGGGCTGGGCCGGGCCCCACTCCTGCCAGGCCCCGAGCACGGCCGCCGCCCGGGACCAGGGCCAGGTCAGGTACGCGGACACGGCCTGCGGTGCCGGGTGCGTCGTGAAGCGCAGCTCGGTGACGACGCCGAAGTTGCCGTTGCCCGCGCCGCGCAGGGCCCAGAAGAGGTCCTTGTTCTCGGTGGCGTTCGCGACGAGCTGCCTGCCGTCCGCCGTCATCAGGGTCGCCTGGGTGAGGCTGTCGCAGGTCAGGCCGTACGCCCGGGAGACCACGCCGTGGCCGCCGCCGAGGGTGAGTCCGGAGACGCCGACGGTGGGGCAGGAGCCCGCGGGTATCGTCACGCCCTTCGCGGTGAGCGCGCGGTAGACGTCGATCAGCTTGGCCCCGGCGCCGACGACCGCCGTGCCGCCGCTCGCGCGGATCCCGTTCAGCTTCGAGACGTCGATGATCAGCCGGCCGTCGCCGGACGACCAGCCGGCGTAGGAGTGGCCGCCGTTGCGTATGGCGACCTTGATCCGGTGCGCACGGGCGTACGCCAGGACGGTGCGGATGTCGTCGGCGTGCGCCACATACGCGACGGCCGCGGGCTTCAGCGCGTCGAAGCGCGTGTTGTAGAGCTGGTGCGCGGCGGGCCAGGCCTGGTCGCCCGGCCGGACCAGGGAGCCGGCCAGGTCCTGGGCGAGGGCGGTCCAGCCGGCGGCGCCGGAGCCGGCGGCGGCCGTGCGCGGGGACGTGCCGGTGGCCGTGCGCGTGGACGTGCCCGTGGCCGCCGATGTGCCGCCGCCCGCGTGGCCGTTGCACGCGGCGGTGGCCGCCGTCGCGAGCGCGGCCGTGGCTCCGCCGATGAACGTACGCCGTTGCATGTGCCCTCCTCGGGTTCCGTGGAACCAGACGGGGCCTCGGCACGCGGGGTTCCGCGGGGAATGCCACGGAACGGCCACGGCGTGCGGGCTGGGGGAGACGGACGAGGGGAGGCGGACGAGGGGATGCGGACGAGGCGTGCGCTCCCGGTGCGGTGGTGTCACCCGGTGGCGTGCCCCTCGGCGTCCGACCGGGCCAGGCTACGGGCTCTGCGCGCGGGCCCCCGCCAGCCGCAGGTGCAGCGGGCGACGCAGAAACGGCCCTGTTCGATCGTCGTCGTGCGGTGCTGGTCCGGACCCAGGGGGGCCTTCTGGTGCTCCACTCCGACAGGTTACCCAAGGCAAGTGGACCGCCATGCCGACGCGTGACGGGTCTCCCTACCGGTCGTTAACCGGAACGACAGGAGGGACACCGGGACGGACCGGCTGGGGGTAGGCAGGCGATGAAGGTGCGGCAGCACGGCCGGGCGGGTGCGGCGGTCGTCGCGACGGCGGGACTCCTCCTGTGCGGCGGCTCGCTCTCCGGGTGCGCGGGCGGCGGGGCCGCCGCCGAGGACGCGCGCTCCGGAGCGGACGCGGTGGGGGTGCTCCGCCAGGCGGCAGGGGCCCTGGTGCGCGCGGGCAGTTCCAAGGCCCGCACGTCGATGGAGATGGCCACGGGCGGCACCCGGGTCACCATCCGCGGCGAGGGCGTCTACGACTACCGCGGCCCGCTCGGCCGGCTGAAGGTGACGCTGCCGCAGGATCCCGCGGGCACCGAGGGACACCGGCCCATCACGGAACTGCTCGCTCCCGGCGCGCTGTTCATGAAGAACCGGGGCGCCGGGGTGCCCGCCGACAAGTGGGTCCGGGTGGACACGACCACGCTCTCGGACGGCAACCTCGTCACCGGCGGCGCCACCGACCCGTTCGCGGCGGCCGAGTTGCTGCGTGGGGTCCGCAGGGCGACGTACGTGGGAAGGACCGAGGTCGCGGGGACGCCGGTGCGGCACTATCGCGGGGTCGCCGACATCGGGCTGGCGGCGCGGAGCGCGTCCGCCGGGAACAGGCGGCCGCTGCGGGCGGCGGCGAAAGGGTTCGCCACGGCCGAGGTCCCGTTCGACGCCTACCTCGACGACGAGGGCCGCGTCCGGAAGGTCCGCCACCGGTTCAGCTTCGTCAACGGCGAGCAGAGGACCACGGTCGCGGTGGCCTCGACGACCCTGCTGTACGACTTCGGCACGCCCGCCGAGGTGCGACTGCCGGCGGACGGGGACATCTACGCCGGGAAGATCGCCCCCCGGTGAGGCGCGAGGGGCGCCGGCCGCCCGGGCCGCCCGCCGCCGAGGGGGCCGCCCGCCGGGGTGCGGATGCCGGGGTGCGGGCGCCGCGTGCGGGGGCCGCGTCCGGGTGCCGGAAGTGGCGCTGCTGAGGGGCCGGAAATGGTCCGTCCGTGCCATGCGCCGTCCGCGGGCCGCTCCTTACCCTAGAAGCCGGTGACGGCAGAAAGAGGTGATGCGCGTGGCTCTGGGCGGTGGTACGGCAGTGCAGGATCACGTGGCCCTCGCCGAGATCGAGCTGTGCGGTGACCTGATGATCGCGGCCTCGGCCGCGCGCGAGGACCGGCTCAGTCTTGAGAGCATCGACGAGGTGCTGAGAGTGGCCGAGGAACGGGACGCGTCCGGCGGGTGAGCCGTGCCGCGGGTCAGGTGCGCAGCAGGCGGCCGATCGCCTTCGTGGCCTCCTCCACCTTCGCGTCGATCTCCGACCCGCCCTTGAGGGCGGCGTCCGCGACGCAGTGGCGCAGGTGCTCCTCGAGCAGTTGCAGCGCGAAGGACTGCAGTGCCTTCGTCGAGGCGGAGACCTGCGTGAGTATGTCGATGCAGTACACGTCCTCGTCCACCATGCGCTGCAGACCGCGGATCTGGCCCTCGATGCGGCGCAGCCGCTTGAGGTGCTCGGCCTTCTGCTTGTGGTAGCCGTGGACGCCGCGGTCGTGGTCGGTCACCACGTTCCCGCCGCCCTCGGAGGGCGCCGGCGCGCCGGCCTCGGTGGTCGTCATCGCGTCCTCCTGTCGACGGTCGCCCGGGGATACGGACAGGGACCGGCGGCTCGCGGGTGCGGGACCCGCGCATTCCGAAACGGACATATACCCCTGGCGGGTATATGGTAACGAACTTTGCCGGGTATACGGCCCTTGGCCGCTGTCTCGGACGCCCTCGCACCGCCCCCCTGCCGACGGCCGTGGCCGATGGGCGACACTGGAGGACGGCCCCTTAGCCGTGGCCGGATGTTGCCCTTAGCATCAGCCTGACCGGAACCGAAGGATCCCGAGGACCCCACGTGCGCTTTCGTCTGACCCCCAGGGAGACGAGCTTCTACGACATGTTCGCCGCGTCCGCGGACAACATCGTCACGGGCTCGAAGCTCCTGATGGAACTGCTCGGAGCGGACACCTCCGCCCGTGCCGAGATCGCAGAGCGTATGCGGGCCGCGGAACACGCCGGGGACGACGCCACGCACGCGATCTTCCACCAGCTGAACTCCTCGTTCATCACGCCGTTCGACCGCGAGGACATCTACTCCCTCGCCGGCTCCCTCGACGACATCATGGACTTCATGGAGGAGGCCGTCGATCTGGTCGTCCTCTACAACATCGAGGAACTGCCGAAGGGCGTCGAGCAGCAGATCGAGGTGCTGGCGCGGGCCGCGGAGCTCACGGCGGAGGCGATGCCGAACCTCCGCACGATGGAGAACCTCACCGAGTACTGGATCGAGGTGAACCGCCTGGAGAACCAGGCGGACCAGATCCATCGCAAGCTGCTCGCCCACCTCTTCAACGGCAAGTACGACGCGATCGAGGTCCTCAAGCTCAAGCAGATCGTGGATGTGCTGGAGGAGGCGGCGGACGCCTTCGAGCACGTGGCGAACACCGTGGAGACCATCGCGGTCAAGGAGTCCTGAGCCGTCCATGGACACCTTCGCTCTGATCGTGACCGTCATGGTCGCGCTCCTCTTCGCGTACACGAACGGTTTCCACGACTCGGCGAACGCCATCGCGACGTCGGTGTCGACGCGAGCCCTCACGCCGCGGGCGGCGCTGGCGATGGCGGCGGTGATGAACCTCGCGGGCGCGTTCCTCGGCAGCGGGGTGGCGAAGACGGTCAGTGAGGGCCTGATCCAGACGCCCGAGGGCGGCAAGGGGATGGGCATCCTCTTCGCGGCGCTGACCGGTGCCATCACCTGGAATCTGATCACGTGGTACTTCGGGCTGCCGTCGTCCTCGTCGCACGCGCTGTTCGGCGGGATGGTGGGAGCGGCGCTGGCGGGCGGCACGACGGTCTACTGGTCCGGGGTCCTGGACAAGGTCGTCACCCCCATGTTCCTGTCGCCCGTGGTCGGCCTGATCGTCGGCTACCTGGTGATGACGGCGATCATGTGGATCTTCCGCCGCGCCAATCCGCACAAGGCGAAGCGGGGTTTCCGCATAGCGCAGACGGTGTCGGCGGCCGGCATGGCGCTGGGCCACGGCCTGCAGGACGCGCAGAAGACGATGGGCGTCGTGGTGATGGCGCTGGTCATCGCGGACGTCGAGAAGTACGGGGATCCGATCCCCGTGTGGGTGAAGCTCGTCTCCGCGGTGATGCTGTCGCTGGGCACCTACGCGGGCGGCTGGCGCATCATGCGCACCCTGGGCCGCAAGATCATCGAGCTGGATCCGCCGCAGGGGTTCGCGGCGGAGACCACCGGCGCCTCGATCATGTTCACGACGGCGTTCCTGTTCAAGGCGCCGATCTCCACGACGCACGTCATCACCTCGGCGATCATGGGCGTGGGCGCGACGAAGCGCGTGAACGCCGTGCGGTGGGGCGTGGCGAAGAACATCGTCATGGGCTGGTTCATCACGATGCCCGCGGCGGCGGTCGTGGCCGCGTGCGGGTTCTGGGTGATCGACCTGGCCTTCCTGTAGGCGAGGCCGCCGTCGCGGGCCCGGGCCCGGACGGGGGCTGCGGGGTGTCCACGGGTGGGCCCGTCCTGCCGTGCGAGCGGTCCGGTCTCGAGATGCGCGCGTCCGCGTCGTGACAAGACTGGAGCTATGACTGACAAGGCACTCCTCGAAGGCGGACCGGACGATCTGGCGGGCCAGGTCGTGCCGATCGTGCCTCCGGGACAAGAGCTCAAGATTCCTCTCCGCGGCGGATACGAGCACTACAAGATGACATCGCGCCACGAGGACCGGCAGGAGGGGCGGGTGACCGTGTACCGCTGGTGGGAACGGACGGAAGTCGCCGAATGACGAGCGGGCCCGCCCCCGGGAGCCGGGGGCGGGCCCTCTTCGGCCTCGCGGTGGCACCGCCATGCAGCACCGCGAGGGGTCTTTCGACTACGGCGGATCAGCCGAAGCGGCCGGAGATGTAGTCCTCCGTGGCCTGGACCGACGGGTTGGAGAAGATCCGCTCGGTGTCGTCGATCTCGATCAGCCGGCCCGGCTGGCCCACGGCCGCCAGGTTGAAGAACGCCGTACGGTCCGACACCCGCGCCGCCTGCTGCATGTTGTGCGTCACGATGACGATCGTGAAGCGCTCCTTCAGCTCGCCGATCAGGTCCTCGATGGCGAGCGTCGAGATCGGGTCCAGGGCGGAGCACGGCTCGTCCATCAGCAGCACCTTCGGCTCGACCGCGATGGCGCGCGCGATGCACAGACGCTGCTGCTGGCCGCCCGACAGGCCGGAGCCCGGCTTGTTCAGGCGGTCCTTCACCTCGTTCCACAGGTTGGCGCCCTTGAGGGACTTCTCGACGACGTCCGCGAGTTCGTTCTTCTTGTGGTTGCCGTTCAGGCGCAGGCCCGCGGCGACGTTGTCGAAGATCGACATGGTCGGGAACGGGTTGGGGCGCTGGAACACCATGCCGACCTCGCGGCGCACCGCCACCGGGTCCACCCCGGTCGCGTACAGGTCCTCGTCGTCCAGCAGCACCTTGCCCTCGACGCGCCCGCCCGGGGTCACCTCGTGCATGCGGTTGAGCGTGCGCAGGAACGTCGACTTGCCGCAGCCGGAGGGGCCGATGAACGCCGTCACCGACCTCGGCTCGACCGTCATCGAGATGTCCTCGATCGCCTTGTGGGCGCCGTAGTAGGCGGTGAGCCCGCTCACGTCGATTCGCTTGGCCATGTTTACGTCACTTCCAGGTCGGACGGATCAGTCGCTGAGTGGCCGCGTCAGCGACCGGTCTTGGGGGCCTTCCAGCGGGCGATCCCGCGGGCCACCAGGTTGAGGATCATCACGAAGCCGATGAGGGTGAGCGCCGCCGCCCACGCCCGGTCGTAGGCCGCGCCGGAGCCCGCGCTGTTCGCGTACTGCTGGTAGATGTACAGCGGCAGCGAGGCCTGCGGGTCCTCGAAGGGGTTGCTGTTGATGAAGCTCGTGCCCCACACCAGCAGCAGTACGGGAGCGGTCTCACCGGTGATGCGCGCGATCGCGAGCATCACGCCCGTGGTGATGCCGCCGATCGACGTCGGCAGGACCACCTTGAGGATGGTGCGCCACTTGGGGACGCCCAGCGCGAGGGACGCCTCGCGCAGCTCGTTCGGGACGAGCTTGAGCATCTCCTCCGTGGAGCGGACCACCACGGGCATCATCAGGATCGACAGGGCCAGCGAGCCGGCGAAGCCGGAGTAGCCCATGTCGAGGATGAGGATCCAGAAGCTGAGGACGAACAGACCCGCGACGATCGACGGGATGCCCGTCATGACGTCGACGAAGAAGGTGATGGCCTGGGCGAGCGTGCCGCGCCCGTACTCGACCAGGTACACGGCGGTGAGCACACCGACCGGCACGGCGATCACGGTGGCCAGGCCGACCTGCTCCAGGGTGCCCAGGATCGCGTGGTAGATGCCGCCGCCGGTCTCGGTGTCGGCGACCACGCCCATCGAGTGGGAGAGGAAGTATCCGTCGAAGACCTTCGCACCGCGCTTGACGGTCTCCCAGACGAGGGAGGCCAGCGGGATGACCGCGATGACGAAGGAGACCCAGACGAGGCTGGTCGCGACCCGGTCCTTGGCCTGCCGGCGTCCCTCGACGCGGGCGGCGACGGTGTAGGTGCCGAGGACGAAGAGGACCGCGGCGATCAGGCCCCACTGGATCTCGCTGTCGAGGCCGGCGCCCAGGCCGATGCCCACGGCGACGGCGAGGGAGCCCGCGGCGATCGCCCAGGACGTCCACTTCGGCAGGGTGGCGCCGCGCAGGGTGCTCGTGCGCTTGTGGCGGACGGCTGCGGTGCTCATGCGTTGGCCCCCGAGTACTCCTTGCGGCGGGCGATGATCATGCGCGCCGCGCCGTTGACCAGCAGGGTGATGACGAAGAGGACCAGACCGGAGGCGATCAGCGCGTCACGGCCCTGGTCGCTGGCCTCGCCGAACTTGCTGGCGATGTTCTGCGCGAAGGTGCCGCCGCCCGGGTCGAGCAGGCTGGCCTGGATGTCGAAGGTCGGGGAGAGGACCGTGGCGACCGCCATGGTCTCGCCGAGGGCGCGGCCGAGGCCGAGCATCGACGCGGAGATCACACCGGAGCGGCCGAACGGGAGGACGGACATGCGGATGACCTCCCAGCGCGTGGCGCCGAGGGCGAGGGCCGCCTCCTCGTGCATCTGCGGGACCTGCCGGAAGACCTCGCGGCTCACATTGGTGATGATCGGCAGGATCATGATCGCGAGCAGGATGCCGACCGTCAGCAGCGAGCGCGGGGCGCCGCCCTGCCACTGGAAGATGCCGGTCCAGCCGAGGTACTCGTCGAGCCAGCCGAACAGTCCCTCCAGGTGGGGGACGAGGACGAGGGCGCCCCACAGGCCGTAGACGATGGACGGGACGGCGGCGAGCAGGTCGATCACGTAGGCGATCGGGCCGGCCAGCCTGCGCGGCGCGTAGTGCGTCAGGAACAGCGCGATGCCCACCGCGACCGGAACCGCGAGGGCCATGGCGACGATCGAGGAGACGATCGTGCCGAAGGCGAGCACCGCGATGCCGAAGACCGGCGGGTTGAGGTTGGTGTTCCACTCGAAGGTGGTCAGGAAGTTGCCGTGGTCGTCGCTGATGGCGAGGGCCGCACGGTAGGTGAGGAAGACCGCGATCGCGGCCATGATCGCCAGCAGGAAGATGCCGGACCCACGGGACAGACCGAGGAAGATCCGGTCTCCGGGGCGGGTGGCGCCGCGGCTCGGGCGCGTCTGCTCGGCCACGGAGGGCTGGGAGGTGGGCGGAGGCGCTTCAGTGTTCTGTGTGGATATGTCCATCGGGATCTCCGGTCTGCGGAGCCGTAGCGGGTGGCGGCTCCAGGCGGCGGTGCACCGGACGGTGCGGCCCGCTCCGGTCGGGGAGCGGGCCGCACTTCAGATCAGCTCAGGGCCGCGATGGTCTCGCGGACCTTCGAGTTGATCTCGGACGGGATCGGCGCGTACTTGGCGTCGGCCAGCAGGCCCTGGCCGTCCTCGGACGCGATGTAGGTGAGGAAGGACTTCACGGACGGGAGGGTGTCCGCCTTGTTGCCCTTGTCGCAGACGATCTCGTAGGTGACCAGGGTGAGCGGGTAGGCGCCCTCCGCGGTCGGCTGGTAGTTCAGCTTCAGGGCCAGGTCCTTGCCGGTGCCGGCGACCTGGGCGGCGGCGATGGCCTTGCTGGCGTTCTCGGTGGTGGCCTTGGCCGGGGTGGCGGCACCGGTCTTGAGGTCGACCGTCTTGATGCCGTCGGCGGCGTAGGAGAGCTCGAAGTACGAGATGGCACCCGAGGTCTGCTTCACCTGCTGGGCCAGGCCGGAGGAGCCCTGCGCGGACTGGCCGCCCTTGGCCTGCCACGCCTTGCCGCCCTCGTAGGGCCAGTCGCTCTTGGCGGTGGCGATCAGGTACTTGGTGAAGTTGTCCGTGGTGCCGGACTCGTCGGAGCGGTGGAACGCCTGGATCTTGAGGTCGGGCAGCTTGGCGCCCGGGTTCAGCTTCGCGATCGCCGCGTCGTTCCACTTGGTGATCTTGCCGTTGAAGATCTTGGCGATGGTCGACGGGTCGAGGACCAGGCTGTCCACGCCCGGCACGTTGAAGCCGATCGCGATCGGGCCGCCGACCATCGGCAGGTCGATGGCCTGGCCGCCGGAGCAGACCTTCTTCGACTGGGCGAGCTCCTCCGGCTTCAGCGGGGAGTCCGAGCCGGCGAACGCGGTCTGGCCGCCGAGGAAGGCGGTGATGCCCGCGCCGGAACCGGTCGGGTTGTAGTTGATCTGCACGCTCTTGCAGGCCGCGCTGTACTGCTTGACCCAGGCGTCGATCGCGTTCTTCTGCGCGGAAGAGCCGGAGGCCTGCAGCTGGCCCTTGGCGTCGTCGCACTTGATGGACGAGTTGCCGGACGCCGAGGTCGAGCTCTTGCCGCCCGTGTCCTTGCCCGTGTCGTCGGAGCCGCACGCCGTCAGGGCCAGGGCGCCGGAGACGGCGACAGCACCGAGGGAAAGGGCGCGAAGCCGGTTCTTGCGCTGAAGCTTCACTTTCGGGAGTTCCTTCCAGGAGCCGCCGACCTGGGCGGCGTGCGAGGTGTGGTCGGCCCGGTCCGGGCCGCTGCGATCGAGGAAGTGCTTCGCACGCCTTCATGCGTGCTTCGCACCGGGTAAGGCCGAAATTAGGCAGAACAGGTGAAGCGGCCGATGGTCGAAAATGAACGGGAGGTGAACCCCTGCGGACGGTGTGGTTAGGTCACGGAAGGCTTACGTCTCGGACACGGGGGCATTCCGGCAGGCGCGGTCGCGGCAGGGCGGATCAGCGCGGGTTCAGCGCGTTCAGCAGAGCGTCGACCAGGTCCCGGTCGCGGGGCTGGGTCGAACGCCTGCGCGCCGCGGCCGGCCGGAGCCAGAGGAGGCGGTCGACCTCGCGGTTCGGGGTGAAGGAGCCGCCCGTCGCCTCGGCCGCCCAGTAGCGGACCTGCTTGGGGCGTCCCTGCGCCTCGTAGCGGACGCCGGGCAGGGGCGCGCCCGGCACGGCCAGGTAGCCCGTCTCCTCCTCGACCTCCCGCAGCGCACCCGCGAGCGGGTCCTCGCCGCGCTTGAGCTTGCCCTTGGGGTGGGACCAGTCGTCGTACTTCGGCCGGTGAACCAGACATATCTCCAGCTCACCGTCTACGGGGGAACGCCGCCACAGGACACAGCCCGCCGCGCGGATGGTGTCGTCGGTCATCGGGTGCTCACGGCTCCTCACTCGCCTGCCGCGGTCCGGGCGCCCGAGCGCTCCGCGGGACATCCGGTGCCTCACTCACCTGCGGGTGCGCCCCTTCGAGGCGCTCCCGAGCCGCACCGGACGTCGCCGATCCCGCTCAGCCGGTCCGTACCACCTGCCTCTGCCATGACTGCTGGAAGGCGAAACGGGCCGCCTCCACCTCGTGGCGCTGGTCGGCGTGCAGGACGCCGAGCGCGTACGCCGTCGCCGGGGCGATGCGCGGGGTGCGCGCCGCCGCGGCCGCCGCGGCGGCCGCCTCGGAGGCGTCCCGGTGCCGGTTCAGGGCCCGGCCCGCCCCCGGCAGCCGCCCGTCGAGGGCCGAGTTCCCGACGTGTCCGCCGTGCAGCACCTCGCGGGCGTAGCGGTGCAGCCGCAGCAGCAGCCGCACCTGGTGCCAGGGGGCGTCCTGCGGGTGCGGGGCGGGATCGGGGGAGAGGCCGTGGATCAGGGCCTCCGCGTTGTACGGGTGCCCCGCGGTGACCAGCGGCAGCGCCGTGACCGCGTCGGTCAGCCGCTCCTCGGCGGAGGCGGCCAGCGGGCGCAGATCGGCGGTGACCGCGGCCGGGGTGAGCGGGACCTCGCTGGCCAGGACGGCGACGCTGTCGGCCACCGCGTGGAATCGGCTCGACCCGAGCGCCTGCAGGGCCGCGGAGTGGGCGCGCGTACGGGCCAGGGTCAGCTGGCGCTCCAGGAGCGCGCCGGCCTTGGCCGCTCCGACGGTCAGGCTGCCGCGGTCCGGGGCGGTGAGCTGGGCGCGCGGGCCCCCGCCGGCGGACTCCGCCGCGCCCGTCGACTGCGCGGGCAGGGCCGGGGCGCCCGACAGCCGGTGCAGCGCGAGGAGCAGCCGGTCGAGCCGGGCGGCGTAGGCGTGCTCGCCGGCCAGCGTGCCCGACAGCCAGGCGAGTTCCGGACGCATCCGCTCCGACCAGTCGGCGTCGAGCAGGGGGCGGAACGTGTGGAGCGTGCCGCTGATGCGGCGGGCCGAGCGGCGCAGCGCGCCCGCCGCGTCGCCGGGCTCCTCCGTGCCGCCGTCCCCCGGCCTCGTCCTCGCCCGTGCGGCGCCGGCCCCCTCGGCACCGTTCTCCCCGTGCTGTCGCAGCGACCGGAGGAATTCCGTGGCCTGGGCCCGCAGGTAGTCCGCGAGGGCGTCGGCGCTCACGGGGCCGGACGCGGGCCCGGTCGGGGGGTCAAGGTGTTGCTGTGCCACGCCGGCGCCTCCGGGCGTCTATGAGCATCTCCTGGATGTTCCGCAGGGGCTGGCCGTCGGCGTCGGTCGCGTGCCGGGTCCACTCGCCGTCCGCGCCCAGGTGCCAGGAGGCCGTCGCGTCGGACATGCCGGTCTCCAGGAGCCGGTTGAGGGCCGCCCGGTGGGCCGGGTCGGTGACCCTGACGAGTGCCTCGATACGGCGGTCGAGGTTGCGGTGCATCATGTCGGCGCTGCCGATCCACACCTCCGGCTCGCCGCCGTTGCCGAAGGCGAAGACGCGGGAGTGCTCGAGGAACCGCCCGAGCACGGACCGCACGCGCACGTGCTCGGACAGGCCGGGGACGCCCGGGCGCACCGCGCAGATGCCGCGCACCCACACGTCGACCGGGACGCCGGCCTGCGAGGCCCGGTAGAGGGCGTCGACGATCGCCTCGTCCACCATCGAGTTGGCCTTGATGCGCACGTAGGCGGGGCGGCCGGCGCGGTGGTGCTGGATCTCCTTGGTGATCCGCGAGACCAGACCGTCGCGCAGGGACTTGGGGGCGACGAGCAGCCGGCGGTAGGTCTCGCGGCGCGAGTAGCCGGACAGCCTGTTGAAGAGGTCGGACAGGTCCGCGCCGACCTGCGGATCGGCGGTCAGCAGCCCGAGATCCTCGTACAGGCGTGCGGTCTTCGGGTGGTAGTTGCCCGTGCCGACGTGGCTGTAGCGGCGGAGCATGTCCCCCTCCTGCCGTACCACCAGCGACAGCTTGCAGTGCGTCTTCAGCCCGACGAGCCCGTACACGACGTGGCAGCCCGCCTCCTCCAGCTTGCGGGCCCACTTGATGTTCGCCTGCTCGTCGAAGCGGGCCTTGATCTCGACCAGCACCAGGACCTGCTTGCCGGACTCGGCCGCGTCGATGAGCGCGTCGATGATCGGCGACGTCTCCGACGTCCGGTACAGCGTCTGCTTGATGGCGAGCACGTCCGGGTCGGCGGCCGCCTGCTCCAGGAACGCCTGCACGGAGGTCGAGAAGGAGTCGTACGGGTGGTGCAGCAGCACGTCCCGCTCCCGCAGCGCGGCGAATATGTCGGGCGCGGACGCGGACTCGACCTCCGCGAGGTCGCGGTGGGTGCCGGCGACGAACGCCGGGTACTTCAGCTCGGACCGGTCCAGTCCCGCTATGCCGAAGAGGCCGGTGAGGTCCAGGGGGCCCGGCAGCGGGTAGACCTCGGCCTCGGAGATCTTCAGCTCGCGGACGAGCAGGTCCAGGACGTACCGGTCGATGGACTCCTCGACCTCCAGGCGCACCGGCGGCCCGAAGCGGCGCCGCATCAGCTCCTTCTCCAGGGCCTGCAGCAGGTTCTCGGCGTCGTCCTCCTCGACCTCGAGGTCCTCGTTGCGGGTGATCCGGAAGGTGTGGTGCTCCAGGACCTCCATGCCCGGGAACAGCTCCTCCAGGTGCGCGGCGATGACGTCCTCGATGGGGACGTACCGCTGCGGGGACGCCTCCAGGAAGCGGGAGAGCAGCGGTGGCACCTTGACGCGCGCGAAGTGGCGGTGGCCGGAGACCGGGTTGCGCACCACGACCGCGAGATTGAGCGAGAGCCCCGAGATGTACGGGAAGGGGTGCGCGGGGTCGACGGCGAGCGGGGTGAGGACCGGGAAGATCTGGTGGCGGAAGAGCGTGAACAGCCGGGCCTGCTCCTTCTCCGTCAGCTCGTTCCAGCGGACCAGGTGGATGCCCTCTTCGGCGAGCGCGGGGGCGACGTCCTCGTGGAAGCAGGCCGCGTGCCGGGCCATGAGCTCGCGGGAGCGGGCCCAGATCATCTCCAGCACCTCGCGGGGCTGGAGGCCGGACGCGGACCGGGTGGCGACACCGGTGGCGATGCGGCGCTTGAGGCCGGCCACCCGGACCATGAAGAACTCGTCCAGGTTGCCGGCGAAGATCGCCAGGAACTTCGCCCGCTCCAGGAGGGGCGTGTCCGGGTCCTCGGCCAGTTCGAGCACGCGCTCGTTGAACTGGAGCCAGCTGCGCTCGCGGTCCAGGAACCGGCCCTGCGGGAGCCGGCCGCCCTCGGTCTCCTCGTACCCGTCGAGGTCCGCGTCGAGGTCGGGGTCCAGGTCGGAGACCGCCGGGCCCCTGGTGTGCGGGCGGTGCGCGGCGATGGACCCCACGGACGGCTGCTGGCTCTGCAGAGGCGCGTGACCCGTGGGCTCTGCGTCACGCGACGTGGCGGGGGACGGGTGGGCCTGTGCCTGGGCGTTCTGCTGGCTCATAAACCCATTCTTCCGCGCCGACCGGGTGACGGGCGCGTCGGAGTGAGCGGGCGGCAGCGCGTCGGAGAAACGCCCGCGCTGCGCGCCGGGCCCCTGGTCCGGGGGCGGCGAGGGCTCTGGCACGGCGGCATTCATTGACCGAGCGTCGCAAGCCCGTCTGAATCAATGGTTACGGTGACATGACGTGCGGGCCACCGGGAAGGGTCCCGCGGAGGTCGGCCCGGCGCCGCGGCCCCGGCGGGCCCGGAGGGGGAGTGTATGCGCCGCCCCGGGCCGCCCGGTGCCCGGGTCCCCGGTCCACGGCCCCGGTGACCCGGCCCACGGCCCCCGGGTCCCCAGTCCACGGCCCACGGTGCCCCGGCCCCGTGCAGGCTTCCGCTCGAGACTGCGCTCAGGTCTCCGTCCGGTACATCAGATCGGTCTCGTAGGTGGTGAAGCCCAGCCGCTCGTACACGCTGAGCGCCGCCTTGTTGTCCGCGTCGACGTACAGCATCGCGGTCGCCAGGCCCTGGGCGGCCAGGTGCCGCAGACCGATCGCGGTGAGCGCACGGCCCAGACCGCCGCCCTGGGCGCCGGGACGGACACCGAGGACGTAGACCTCGCCGAGCCCCTCCTCCGCGTGGACCTTGGTCCAGTGGAAGCCGATCAGCTCGGGGCCGTGCTCGCCCCGGCGCTCGGCGAGGAAGAAGCCGCGCGGGTCGAACCAGGGCTCGGCCATGCGGTCGTCGAGGTCGCGCTGGGTGAGGGAGCCCTGCTCGGGATGGTGGGCGAACGCCTCGGCGTTGACGGCGAGCCAGGCGGCGTCGTCCCGGCCGGGCTCGAAGGTGCGGACGGTGACCCCCTCGGGCAGGGTGGGCCCGGGCAGGTCGATGCCGGTCAACGGGCAGCGCATCTGGCGCAGTTCGCGGAACAGGGTGAGACCCAGGACCTGGGCGAGGTGCCGGGCCGCGGGGTGACCGCCGTGCGCCCACACCCGCAGCCGCTTGCCGGAGAGGGCCAGCAGCGCGGAGCCCAGGGCGCGGCCGTGCCCGTGGCCGCGGTGCGAGGGGTGCACGACCAGCTCGGCGGCGGGGGCCTCGACCGGGTCGGTGTCCTCCAGTTGCGCGTATCCGAGGAGGGTGTCGTCGACCGTCAGCAGCAGATGGGACACGCCCTCCCGCTCACCGCCGCGCAACTGCAGCCGCCCCTGCTCGGACACGGCCTGCTGCCCGTCCACCCGGGCGGCCTCCGCGAGCAGCGCGAGGACGTCCTCGGCCCGGCCGGGGGAGAGCGCGCCGACGGTCGTGATGGAGCGGGGCGATGCCGGGCGGGCGGTGTCGTCGCTGGTCATGGGTACGAGGGTACGGGGCGGACCCCGGAAACGGGAGGCAACGGCAACCTGCTCGTAACCCCTAACCCCCTGTTGCGCTACGCGCGTTGACCCTAGGCTGCGCGAACGACCGTCTCGGCACGCTCTTTACACGACACAGGGGGGCACATGCCGCCGACCTTCCGGCTCAGACCTCTTCACCGCATCCTCGGGGCCGCCGCGGCCCTCGCCACCGCGGGCGCCCTGATGACGGCGCTGCCGGCCGACGCCCACGGGGGCGGGCCGGGCCACGGGCACGGGTACCCGGGGCGCTACCAGGATGTGCAGCTGCTGTCCTTCAACGACCTGCACGGCAATCTGGAGCCGCCGGCCGGCTCCTCGGGACGGGTCACCGAGCACGAGGAGGACGGCACCACCAGGACCATCGACGCGGGCGGCGTCGAATACCTGGCCACGCATCTTCGGCAGGCGCGAGCCGGTCACCCGTACTCCATCACGGCCGGGGCCGGCGACATGGTCGGCGCCTCGCCGCTGATCTCCGGGCTGTTCCACGACGAGCCCACCATCGACGCGCTCAACAAGCTGGACCTGGACGTCACCAGCGTCGGCAACCACGAGTTCGACGAGGGCGCCGTGGAGCTGGCCCGGCTGCAGAACGGCGGCTGTCACCCGAAGGACGGCTGCTACGACGACGGCGAGACGTTCCAGGGGGCGAACTTCCCCTACCTCGCCGCGAACGTCACGGACGAGAAGACGGGCCGGCCCCTCCTCAGGCCCTACTGGGTGTGGAAGAAGCACGGGGTCAAGGTCGGTTTCATCGGCGTGACGCTGGAGGGCACCCCGAACATCGTCTCCGCCGAGGGCGTCAAGGGCCTGAAGTTCGGCGACGAGGTCGAGACCATCAACAAGTACGCCAAGGTGCTCCAGCGGCAGGGCGTGCAGTCGATCGTCGCGCTGATCCACGAGGGCGGGGCGCCCGCGTCGAGCGCCTACAACTACGACTGCGACAGCCCCGGCGCGGGCGACGGCATCTCCGGTCCGATCGTGGACATCGCCAAGCACGTCACCCCGGCGGTGGACGCGCTGGTCACCGGCCACACCCACCAGGCGTACGTGTGCACGATCGACGACCCGGCGGGCCGCCCCCGCATGGTGACCTCGGCGTCCTCGTTCGGCCGGCTGTACACGGACACGACGCTGACGTACGACCGCTGGACCGGCGACATCGCCCGCACGGCCGTCAGCTCCGCCAACCACGTGGTCACCCGGGACGTCGCCAAGGCCGCCGACATGACGGACCTGGTCACGAAGTGGAAGACGCGCGCCGCGCCCGTCGCCTCCCGGCCCATCGGCTACATCGCGGGAGAGATCGGCAACACCGGCACCGAGTCCCCGCTAGGCGACCTGATCGCGGACGCGCAGCTGGCGTACGCACAGTCGGTGGACCCCGGCGCGGACCTCGCGCTGATGAACCCGGGCGGCATCCGCGCACCGCTCACCTACCCGGCGACCGGCGGTGAGGGCGACGGCGTGGTGACCTACGGCGAGGCGTACACGGTCCAGCCGTTCTCCAACACCGTGAACCTGGTCGACCTCACCGGCACCCAGCTGATCACGGCGCTGCAGCAGCAGGTCAGCGGCGCCAACGAGGCGTCGCCGAAGATCCTTCAGGTGTCCGGGGGGCTGACCTACGGCCTGGATCTGACGAAGTCGGGCGCCGCGCGGGTGGTCGTGGACTCCGTGCGGCTGAACGGCTCGCCGATCGACCCGGCCGCCACCTACCGCGTCGCCCTCAACTCGTTCCTCGCGGGCGGCGGCGACGGCTTCGCGGAACTGGGCAAGGGCACGAACGTCCTGGTCGGCGGCGACGACCTCGCGGCCTTCGAGACCTATCTGACGGCCCACTCGTCGGCCGCGGCACCGTACCCGGTGCCGACCGCGGACCGGATCACGGTGGTGCGGTGACCGCCCACGGCGACCGGAGCGCGGCGACCGCCGCGCGATGAACCGGACGGCCCGCCCCGGTCCTCGGACCGGGGCGGGCCGTCCGCTCACGGAAGGGGCTCCGGCGTCCCCTCCGGCGGCGGTGTCGGCGCCCCCGGCAGGCGGACCGTCGCCACCGTGCCGCCGCCCTCCGCCGGCGTCAGGGACACCTCGCCGCCCGCCCGTTGGACGGTGCGCGCGACGATGGACAGGCCGAGGCCGGAGCCCGGCAGCGCACGGGCCGACGGGGAACGCCAGAAGCGGTCGAAGACGTGCGGGAGTTCCTCGGCCGCGATGCCGGGGCCGTGGTCGCGGACCGTCAGGACACCGTCCGCCAGCGCGACGTCGATGGCGCCGCCGTCGGGGCTGAACTTGACGGCGTTGTCCAGGATGTTCACGACCGCCCGCTCCAGCGCGGACGGCTCGGCCCGCACGTACCAGGGCCGCAGGTCCGCCGTGATCGTCAGCTCCGGGCCGCGCAGCCGGGCGCGGCGCAGGGCGGATTCCACGATGCCCTGCCACGCCAGCACCTGCACCCTGCCGGTGTGCTGGCCGTTCTCCGGACGCGACAGCTCCTGCAAGTCGCCGATCAGCGACGCCAGTTCCGTCATCTGGGCCGTCACGGAGGCGAGCAGCGCCTTGCGGTCCTCGGCGGGCAGGGGGCGGCCCGTCTCCTCGCTGCGGGTGAGGAGTTCGATGTTGGTGCGCAGCGAGGTGAGCGGGGTGCGCAGTTCGTGGCCGGCGTCCGCGATCAGCTGCTGCTGAAGGTCGCGGGAGCTCGCCAGGGCGGAGGTCATCGAGTTGAAGGAGCGGGAGAGCCGGGCGATCTCGTCCTCGCTGTCCTCGTCCACGGGGATGCGCGTCGTGAGGTCCTCGGTGCGGGCGATGTGCTCGACGGCCTCCGTGAGCTTGTCGACGGGGCGCAGGCCGGCACGGGCCACGGCCAGGCCGGCGGCCCCCGCGCCCACGACCCCCACCCCGGAGACGACGAGCAGCAGCAGGGCCAGGTCGTCGAGGGTCCGGTCGGTGTCCCTGAGCGGATACGCCACCAGCAGGGCGTAGTCGGAGTACAGCTGCAGGCCCTCCGGACCCTGGCTGGTCAGGGGCGACGTCAGCACCCGCACCGGGTTGCCCCCGCTGTCGGTGCCGTTGTGGAAGGTCTGCACGTCCCGGTCGGGGTTCCTGGCGATGTCGGTGTCGTCGTCGGTGACCCGGACGAGGCCCGCCGAGTTCGGGAAGACGCAGGCCTTGCCCTGGGTGCCGACCACCTGGATGTAGTAGGTGGTGGGCTGTGGGCCCCGGTCGTCCGGCGGTGCGGGATGGGTCGTGCAGTTGCTCAGGACGCTGATGAGGCCCACCTGACGGACCGGGCCGCTGGCGTTCTTCAGATCCCTGTCCACCTGCTCGTACAGCTTCCCCTGCACGATGAACCAGCAGCTCAGCGAGACCGCCGCCACACCGAACGCCACCGCCGCCGCCACCAGCAGGGCCAGCCGGGAGCGCAGCGGGAGGGAGCGGAACCGCTTGATCACCCCGCGCCGCCCTCTCGCAGGACGTAGCCCACGCCGCGCACCGTGTGCACGAGCCGCGGCTCGCCGTCCGCCTCGGTCTTGCGGCGCAGGTACATGACGTACACGTCGAGGGAGTTGGACGACGGCTCGAAGTCGAAGCCCCAGACCGCCTTCAGGATCTGCTCGCGCGTCAGCACCTGCCGCGGATGTGCCATGAACATCTCCAGGAGCGTGAACTCGGTCCGGGTCAGCTCCACCGCCCGCCCGCCCCGCGTGACCTCGCGCGTCGCCAGGTCCATGCGCAGGTCGGCGAACGTCAGGGCCTCGTCCTCCTGCGCGCCGACCGCCGCGGCCGCGTAGGAGCTGCGGCGCAGGAGGGCCCGGATACGGGCGAACAGCTCGTCCAGTTCGAACGGCTTGACCAGGTAGTCGTCCGCCCCGGCATCGAGTCCGGTGACGCGGTCGCCGACCGTGTCGCGGGCCGTGAGCATGAGGATGGGGGTGGTGGTGCCCGCCCCGCGCATCCGGCGGGCGGCGGTGAGGCCGTCCATGCGCGGCATCTGGATGTCGAGGACGACCAGGTCGGGCTGGTACGCCGTGGCCTTCTCCAGCGCGTCCGCGCCGTCGACGGCGACCTCGGTGCCGTAGCCCTCGAAGGCGAGGCTGCGCTGGAGTGCTTCGCGCACCGCCGGTTCGTCGTCGACGATCAGGATGCGCTGGGGTTCACGGTCGCCTTCGGCGGGGCTCATGGGTGTGGAGTTCCTCGAGGTGCGGTGGGCGGGGCTGAACGTCTTCAGCCTCGCATGTTTCCCGGCGGGGGCGGACGGGGCGGGGCGGGGGCCGTCGCCGTGGATCCGCCCCGGACGGACCGACGTGTGGGCGTCGCCGGGAGGCCCCCGAGGGGCGGGCGGCTCAGCCCAGCGCCGCGGTGAGCCGGTGCAGCGGCACCTTGCGGCGGCGAGGGCGCGTGGCGGGGGTCCGCAGGCCCATCAGCTGAGGGACCGCGACCGGGGCCGCGACCGGGACCGCGACCTCCGGCGTGCGGGGGACGGGCGCGCGCAGTTCGTGCGGTTCCGGCGCGCGGAGGACCGGTGTGTGGAGTTCGTAGGTGACGGCGAGGGCCAGGGAGACCCCGGCGGGGCCGACGGGAGCGGTCGACTCGTGCAGCACCTGCTTGATCATGGCGTCCTCCTTTACCAGTGGCCCGACGGGCGCCCCTTCAGCTCTGGGAGCCGGAGCGCAGCTTCGCCAGGTCGGCCTTGACGGTGTTGATCGGGATGGCGAAGCCGAGGCCGACGCTGCCGGCGCTCGACGAGGTCGAGTCCGAGGCGGCCGAGTACATCGCCGAGTTGATGCCGATGATGTTGCCGTTCATGTCGATCAGGGCGCCGCCGGAGTTGCCCGGGTTCAGGGACGCGTCCGTCTGGATCGCCTTGTAGGTCGTCGTGGACGAGCCCGTGTCGCCGTTGAACTGCCGGCCGCGGAACTCGAAGGGCCACCGGCCGTCCGGGCCCTGCCCCTGGCTCTCGTCGGCCGAGACGGTGACGTCGCGGTCGAGGGCGGAGACGATGCCGCTGGTCACGGTGCCGGTCAGCCCCTCGGGGGAGCCGATGGCGACGACCTGGTCGCCGACCCGGATGCCGTCGGAGTTGCCGAGCGTGGCGGTCTTCAGGCCGGAGGCGTTCTCCAGCTTGATCAGCGCCAGGTCCTTCCTGCTGTCGGTGCCGACGACCTGTGCGGTGTAGGACCTGCCGTCGCTCGTCCTCACCTTGACCGAGGAGGCACCGGAGACGACGTGGTTGTTCGTGACGATCTCGCCGTCGCTCGTGATGATCACGCCGGAGCCGGTCGAGTCGCCGGCGCCGGAGGAGGCGCTGACCTCCACGATGCTCGGGGTGACCGCCGTGGCGACACCGGCCACGGTGCCTTTCAGGCCGGCGGGCACCACGGCGGTGCTGGTGGAGCTGGAGGCGACCGTGTCCTTGCCGGTCAGCTCCTGGATGCCGTAGGCGGTGCCGCCGCCTATGGCGGCGGCGACGATCGCCACGGCGGCCAGGAGGGCGAGCGGGCCCTTGGCGCGCTTCGCCGGGACGGGAGCCGTCGACCCGGCGGGCGCGGCCGGCGGAGCCGCGACGGCGCCGGCACCGTCGCCGTCCCCGCGGTCGCCCGGCTGGTGGGCCGGCGGGGCCGGCCACTCCGGGTTCACGGGGGAGGAGGCGTACGGCTGCCGGGGGTACGCCGGCCGCAGGGGGGAATCCGCCTGCTGTCCGTCACCCTGGGGGTTCTCGTACTCGCCGCTGCGGCGGAAGCTCTCGGTCATGCATAGAGAGTGTCCCGTGATCATGAGAGCTTCCTGAGTCGCCCCTGAGAAGCCCGACAGAACCGCGTATGCCCGACATAAGGTCGCCCCCGGGGCCGTACCGGCCGGGGGCGACGAGGACGACGGTCCGGGTCAGCCCGTGCAGCCGCAGGACTGGCGCACCACGAGCCGCGACGGGAGCAACTTCACCCGTTCGCGGCGTGATCCCGCCACCCGCAGGCCGTCGTCCAGGACGAGGTCGACGGCCGCGCGGGCCATGGCCGGGCGGTCGGAGGCGACCGTGGTGAGCGGCGGGTCGGTGAGCGCCGCCTCCTTGACGTCGTCGAAGCCGGCCACGGCCAGCTCGCCCGGCACGTCGAGGCGCAGCTCGCGGGCGGCGCGCAGCACGCCGATGGCCTGGTCGTCCGTGGAGCAGAAGATGGCCGGCGGGCGGTCCGGGCCGGACAGCAGGTCCAGGCCCACGCGGTAGGCGTCGTAGCGGTTGTACGGCGCCTCGAAGAGCCGGCCCTCCGTGGAGATCCCGGCCTCCCGCAGGGCGCGCCGCCAGCCCTCGACGTGGTCGGAGACGGGGTCGCCCACCGCCGGGGTCTGGGCGGTGCCGCCCATGCAGGCGACGTACGGGTAGCCGTGCTCCAGGAGGTGGCGGACGGCGATCTCGGCGCCCCCGAGGTCGTCCGTGACGACCGCGACGTCGTCGATGGCCTCCGGCCGCTCGTGCAGCAGCACCACCCGGGCGTCCCACGCCTCGATCTCGGCGGCGGCGTGGTCGTTGAGCGCGTGACTGACCAGGATCAGCCCGGCGACGCGCATGCCGAGGAAGGCCCGCAGGTAGTGGACCTCGCGCTCGGCCACGTAGTCGGTGTTGCCGACGAGCACCATTTTCCCGCGCTCCGCGGCGGCCTGCTCGACCGCGTGCGTCATCTCCCCGAAGAAGGGCTGGCGCGCGTCCGGCACGATCATGCCTATGAGGTCCGTGCGCCGCGACGCCATGGCCTGGGCGACCCGGTCGGGCCGGTACCCCAGCTCCTTGATCGCGGCGAGGACGCGCTCGCGCGTGGCCGGGGCGACCGGCCGGGGTCCGTTGTTGATGACGTAGCTGACGACCGCGGTGGAAGTCCCCGCGAGTCGCGCCACATCGTCCCGAGTCACCTTGGCCACGCGGCGGAGTCTACGCGGATGGATCGCCTCTGGGCAGGGCGTACGGCGTTCTATGCCTCAGCCGTGACCTCGGACGCGGACACCGGTGCCGTCACCGGTGCCGTCGCACCCGCGTCCTCCGCCCTCGGCCGGGCCGCCTTGGCCTTGGCGTCGTCGGCCGCCCGCTCCACCTTCTCGGGGGTGACGAACCGGTAGCCGACGTTCCGCACAGTGCCGATCAACGACTCGTGCTCGGGCCCGAGTTTGGCGCGCAGCCGTCGTACGTGGACGTCGACCGTGCGGGTGCCGCCGAAGTAGTCGTAGCCCCAGACCTCCTGCAGCAGCTGGGCGCGGGTGAAGACGCGGCCCGGGTGCTGCGCGAGGTACTTCAGGAGCTCGAACTCCTTGAAGGTGAGATCGAGCACACGCCCCTTGAGCTTGGCGCTGTAGGTCGCCTCGTCGACCGACAGATCGCCGTTGCGGATCTCCATGGGGGAGTCGTCGTTCACGATCTGCTGGCGGCCCATGGCGAGGCGCAGACGGGCCTCCACCTCGGCCGGACCCGCGGTGTCCAGCAGGACGTCGTCGATGCCCCAGTCGGCGGTGACGGCCGCGAGACCGCCCTCGGTGACGACCAGGACGAGCGGGCAGCCGGGCCCGGTGGAGCGCAGCAGCTGGCACAGGCTGCGCACCTGGGGGAGATCCCGCCGTCCGTCGATGAGGATGACGTCGGCGCCGGGGGTGTCGACGAGGGCCGGGCCCTCCGCCGGAGCCACCCGCACGCTGTGCAGGAGCAGGCCGAGGGCGGGAAGCACCTCCGTCGACGGCTGAAGGGCGTTGGTCAGGAGCAGCAGAGAGCTCATCGCGCTCCACCTGCCTTGGTCGTCTTACGTCCGTGCACGGTTCGCTCGCCCATAACGTCTGGTTCCTCCTCGGTCCCTGCGAGGACGTTTGCGGCACTGCTTCGTACGGTGCGAATCCCGCCCCCAGCGGACCCGCCGCGCGCTCGAATGCCCGTACACCTGCGGTTTCCCGCTTCGTATACAACGCCTCCGAAAGCACAAAAGGACCCGGGGGCTACGCTGCCCGAGTCCTCATACACAGGAGAATAGCCCACATGAGCACTGGTCCGGCAGGTCGTGTGGCACGATCCACGCTTCGTCCGCACTGCGAGACGGCCGGTCGGGAGCCCGCGCGGACCTTTCTGCGCACCGCCGACGGCGTCCGCATCGACGCTGCATACGATCCGGGGTCCGCCGTATACGACACCTCCTGTGCACCGTCCGGCCGTCCGAAGGATCTTGCGATCGTCGTCGCGCACGGCTTCACGGGCGATCTGGAGCGGCCCCATGTCCGCCGGGTGGCGGGCGTCCTCGCGCGCCACGGGGCGGTGGTCACGTTCTCCTTCCGCGGGCACGGGGCGTCGGGGGGACGGTCGACGGTCGGCGACCGGGAGGTGTACGACCTGGCGGCCGCCGTGCGCTGGGCGCGTGAGCTGGGGCACGCCCGCGTGGCCACGGTCGGCTTCTCCATGGGCGGCTCCGTGGTCCTGCGGCACGCCGCGCTGTACGGGGCGTCCGCCCGGCCGCCCGTGTTCGGCGCGCCGGCGCACGTGGAGCGCTCGGGGGCGGGTACGGACGCCGTCGTGTCGGTGAGCGCGCCGGCCCGCTGGTTCTACCGCGGCACGGCCCCCATGCGACGGCTGCACTGGCTGGTGACCCGGCCCGAGGGCCGCCTGGTGGGCCGCTACGGGCTGCGCACCCGGATCCACCACCGCGACTGGGATCCCGTACCGGTGTCCCCCGTGGAGTCGGTTCCCCTGATCGCCCCCGTCCCGCTGCTGATCGTGCACGGCGACCGGGACGGCTACTTCCCCCTGGACCACCCCCGGATGCTGGCGGACGCCGCCCCCGGCCACGCCGAGCTCTGGCTGGAGCCGGGCATGGGCCACGCCGAGCACGCCAGCGACGGTGATCTGGTGGCACGGATCGGACGGTGGCTGGCCGCGGCAGTGGTGGGCCGGGCCCCCGGGGACGATCGCCGTGACCCGCCGTGACCGTGCCTCCCCGCCGCGCCCGGGAGGCTAGCCTGGCGGTGTTCACGACGACGGAGTTGAGGAAGCAGATGGCAAAGGGCACGGTGCGCTACTGGGCCGCCGCCAAGGCGGCCGCCGGGATCGCCGAGGAGCCGTACGACGCGAGCACGCTGGCCGAGGCGCTCGCGACGGCCCGCGAGCGGCACCCCGGCGAGCTCGTCCGCGTCCTGCGGCGCTGCTCCTTCCTCGTCGACGGGGACCCCGTCGGGACCCGCGAGCACGAGACGGTACGGCTGGCCGACGGTGGCACGGTCGAGGTGCTCCCGCCGTTCGCAGGAGGATGAGCGATGAGCGACCAGCCGTACGAGGGCTACGACGCGGCCCCCGGCCCCTACCAGCAGCAGCCGCAGCAACAGCAGGGGTGGTACGACCCGAACGCCGCGTACCCGCGGCAGGACGCGTACCCGTATCCGTACCAGCAGCCGTACCAGCACCGGCATCAGCAGTACGACCAGCCGCAGCAGCACCAGCAGCCGTATCCCCAGCAGCAGTGGGACGGACAGGCGCCGCCGGCCGGGTACGGGCAGCCGCCGCCCCCGGAGGTCTCCGGCTACGAACCCCACGGCCACGCGGCCCCCGGCGTCGCCCAGGGCGGCACCGGCACGCGGACCGCGGTCCCGCCCGCGGCCCCCGCCGTCGACGTCTCCCGGCTCCCCGCCAACCAGCGGGCCCGGCTGGAGGGCCGTTCACCCGTCATCGAGCCGGGGCTGCAGCCGGCCGCGCTCACCGCGGTGCTCGGGGCGCTGCTCGCCGGGGCCGCGGCCGTCGGGTCGTACGCCCTGGTGGTACCGCTCGTGGTGCTGCAGGCGGTGACGGCCGCCGGATGGTTCCGGCTGAACGGCATGTGGCCCGCCCGCCAGGGCATCGCGCTGGCCTTCCTGGGCGCGCTCACCGCGGACGTCGCGCTGCTCGCGGCGGGCCGGGAGCACGCGCCCGCGGCGATCCTGGGCACCCTGGGCGTGTGGGTGCTGCTGTCGCTCATGCTGCAACTGCGCTCGCACGCCGATCCGGACGAGCGGATGTACGGCCTGATGGCGACCGTGGCCTCGGCCGCGCTGTCGATCCTGGCGGCCGGGCACCTCGCGGCCGCGCCCCACGCGGTCACGGTGGGCGCCGCCGCGGCCGCCGCGGCGGTCCTGGCGCGGGCGCTGCCCCTGCCGACCGCGGTCTCCGTGGTCGTGGCGCTGCTGGCGGCGGCGGGCGCGGGCATCGCGCTGGGCAACAGCACGGGCATGGGCGCCTCCGGGGCCTTCCTCGGCCTGGGCGCGGGCGCCTGCGCCCTGATCGGCCACCGGGTCGCCTCGTACGACTATCCGTCCCGTTTCGTCCACTTCACCGCCGGCGTGGCCCTGCCGCTGGCGGCGGCCGCGCCCGCGGTCTATCTGCTGGGGCGTGCCCTCGGCGCGTGACCGCGGCGTGTCACAGGTGATCGACAATCCGGTCGGCGCTCCGCCGTGCGGGGTTACAGTCGCGCTCGACGGCCACCCGGTCGTCGCCGATGACGCCGAGGTGGGGGAACACCGAGCATGCGCGCGCTGCGAATACTTCTGATCGTCGCCGTCGTCCTGGGCGTCCTCTTCGTGGTCGTGGACCGGGTCGCCGTCCACTTCGCGGAGAACGAGGCGGCCGACAAGCTGAAGGCGACCGAGAACCTGGCCGCCACCCCGGACGTGTCCATCAAGGGCTTCCCCTTCCTCACCCAGGTCGCCGGCGGTGAGCTGGACGACGTCGAGGTGGGCATCAAGAACTACGAGGCGGCCACCGGCAACGGCGCCGAGAAGGTCAGGATCGACGACCTGAACGCGCAGATGAAGGGCGTCAGTTTCTCCGGGGACTACAGCTCCGCCACCGCGTCCACCGCCACCGGCACCGCGCTCATCGCGTACGACGAGCTGCTCAAGACGGCCAGGTCCGAGCCCGCCCGGGTCGCGCCCGGTGTCACCGCCCGGGTGATCGGCCTCTCCGACGGCGGCAACGGCAAGATCAAGGTCACGGTCGAGGCGAAGGTCTTCGGCGCGACGCTGCCGAACCCCGTCCATGTGCTCAGCTCGGTCACGGTCCAGGGCGACACCGTCCGGGTGCACGCGGACGCCCTGCCCACGTTCGACGGGGTCGCGGTCGCCGAGTCGAGGATCCGGGCGATCACCGACTTCCAGCAGAAGATCGACGAACTGCCCGGCGGGATCCGGCTCGACAAGGTCGAGGCGGCGAAGGACGGGGTGGAGATCACCGTGAAGGGTTCGCACGTCCGGCTGGCGGGGTAGGGCCACCGCGGCGGACGACGGGGGCGTCCACGAAGCGAGACGCCCATGTCCGCACCGCAGATGCGACGACCGGCCCGGGGGGCCGCGAGCCGTGCGGGGAGGGCGGCCATCGGCTCGCTGTCTCGTATCCCGGACAATACTGTCTCGGCATGCGACATGCCGGTGGCATGACGGGCCGTCCGTCCCTACGATCGACGCCATGCAGTGCCAGGCGAGCGTCCTCCGGTCGAGAGGACAGGCGGATCTCACGAAGCGGCGGGCAGTAGACCTGTGCCGCGTCGCCGCCATGCTCTGTCGCACTTTCTGAGCGGGAGAACGCACTCCCGTATCGACGGCCCCTTTCCGTTCTGACACAGGGCCACCCGTGTGCCGTACGCCGCCCGTTCGCGTACGCGCACCCTTCTGACTCGCACGCCCCGCCGCACCTGCCCCGGAGGAGAGACAACATGAGCCGCAGCGACGTCCTGGTAGACGCCGACTGGCTGCAGGAGCACCTGGACGACCCGACCATCGCGGTCGTCGAGGTCGACGAGGACACCTCGGCCTACGAGAAGAACCACATCCGGAACGCGATCCGGATCGACTGGACGAAGGACCTCCAGGACCCGGTCCGCCGCGACTTCATCGACCAGGAGGGCTTCGAGAAGCTCCTGTCGGCCAAGGGAATCGCCAACGACACCCTGGTGGTCCTCTACGGCGGCAACAACAACTGGTTCGCGTCGTACGCCTACTGGTACTTCAAGCTCTACGGCCACGAGAACGTCAAGCTGCTCGACGGCGGCCGCAAGAAGTGGGAGCTGGACGCCCGCGAGCTGGTCGAGGAGGTGCCCGAGCGCCCCGCGACCGACTACAAGGCCCAGCCGCAGGACGCGTCCATCCGCGCCTTCCGTGACGACGTGGTCGCCGCGATCGGTGCGCAGAACCTGGTGGACGTGCGCTCGCCCGACGAGTTCTCCGGCAAGCTGCTCGCCCCCGCGCACCTGCCGCAGGAGCAGTCGCAGCGTCCGGGCCACGTCCCGACCGCCCGCAACATCCCGTGGTCGAAGAACGCCAACGACGACGGAACCTTCAAGTCGGACGAGGAGCTCAAGGAGCTCTACGCCGCCGAGGACGTCGACCTCGCCAAGGACACCATCGCGTACTGCCGCATCGGTGAGCGCTCCGCGCTGACCTGGTTCGTGCTGCACGAGCTGCTCGGCGTCCAGAACGTCAAGAACTACGACGGCTCCTGGACCGAGTACGGCTCCCTCGTCGGCGTCCCGATCGAGCTCGGCGCCGCCAAGTAATCCCGGATCCCCGGACCTACCCCGAAGGAAGAACCATGTGTGGAGCGAAGGCCGGCGGCCCCGACGCCTCGACGATCAAGCCCGGTGAGACCACGATCCAGGGCCAGGTGACCCGCGACGGCGAGCCCGTCACCGGGTACGTGCGCCTGCTGGACTCGACCGGCGAGTTCACCGCCGAGGTCCCGACCTCGGCGACCGGACAGTTCCGCTTCTACGCGGCCGAGGGCACCTGGACCGTGCGCGCCCTGGTGCCGGGCGGCACCGCGGACCGTACGGTCGTCGCCCAGAAGGGCGGTCTCGCGGAGGTCGCGATCGCCGTCTGACGGCGCACTCCATGACGGTCCGAGGACCGTACGCGCGGCCGGGGGCCGCACCCGCCGGAGGGTTGGACGCTTGCCGGCGAGGTGCGGCCCTTCGGCATGTCCCGGCATAGCCTGGAGACATGTACGCGCGACGGCGCCATCTGTACTTCGCCATGATGGGCACCTGCATCGGGCTGTTCGTCCTGGCGTGGGGGGTCGTACGCATCTGGTCGGTCCCCGCGGCCGTGGCGATGTGCCTGGTCGCGATGGTGATCCCGCCGCTGGCCGCGATGGTGGCGAACCGGCGCGGCCCCGAGGACCGCTGGTGGGACGACCCGTCGGGGGACCCGAAGTCCGACGAGTGGTGGGACGAGCTGGACGGCAAGAGGCGCCGGTGACCGGCATCGGCCGACCGCCGCGGCCCGTCCGGCGTCCGTGGGCGTCCACGGGGCCGTCCGTCGTCTAGGGGCCGTCCGTCGTCTAGTAGACGAGCGCCTGCGTGTCGTCCGCCACCGCTTCCTGGACGAACACCTGTGCGCCCGCGATCCGTACGCCCTCGATGACGTCCTTCTCCGTGATGTCGCGCCGGGCCGCGCACTGGGTGCACAGGGTGATGCGGCCGGCCGCCAGGATCGACTCGATCAGGTCGGGCAGCGGCGCCGCGTGCGGGAGCTCGAACTCGGCGGCCCGGCCCGGCAGCGCGAACCAGGAGGACTCCCCGGTCAGCCAGAGCGACACGTCCACCCCGCTGGCCACGGCCACGGCCGCCACGGTGAACGCCTGCGAGCAGCGCTCCGCGGCGTCCGCCCCGGCCGTCACCTTGATCACGAGCTTCTTCGCCATGGCTCGCATGGTAGTCCGTACCGCGGACAACTCCCTGGGCAACCCTGTGCGCCTCCCGTCAGTCATGGGTGGAGCACGGATAGGGAATCCGTGCTTCATGTCTTGTGGGGGACGTCTTGGAAGTCTCGGAAGCCGCGGACGCAGGCGGACCGGCATCTGATCCGGTTCCGTCCGAACCGTCCGGCGCATCCGCCGCGGCTGCGCCCGCCGCGGCTGCGCCCGCCGTGCGCCGGAGGGGGCGTACGGCACTGCTGATCACGGCGGCCGCCGTGCTCGGCGTGGTCGCCGGCACCTGCGTGGGCTATGTCGTCCAGGCCGACCGCGCGCCGACCGCCCTGCCGCCGCTCTCCCAGCCGGAACTCGCCCAGCGCGGGGGCAGCGCCCCCGAACCGCTGGCGGCGGCGCAGGACCGCCGGGTGCGGACCGACGGCGATCTGCGCAGGCTGCTGCTGGAGCGGCCGAGCGGAGCCCGGGACGCCCTGGCTCCGGTGGGCCACGACGGCTGGCTGAGCCTCGCGGAGTACGCGGAGGACTTCACCAAGCCGGACGGCGCGTTCAGCGACGCGATCGCCGACGAGTTCCGCCGGGCAGCGGTCGCCGGCTGGCGGGTGGGCAGCACGTACAGCGTCGAGATCCGCCTCGTGCAGTACCGGCAGGAGGAAGGGCTCGCCGCCGCCGACCACGCCGCCGACGAGCAGTACTGGGCCGAACGCGGAGGCGGCACCCGCAGCTGGGCCGTCCCCGGCACGGGGGACGGCAGGGCGTACGTCCACACCGAGCCGGAAACCACCTTCGGCGTGCCGGTGTACAGCGCCGAGGCCCATGCCTGGCGTGGCGACCTCGTCATGGAGATCTGGGTGTACGACACGAAGCCCATCCCCAAGGAGAAGATCATGGATCTGGCGAAGCGGCAGATGGGGCGGCTGTGAGCGACACCGGCGGAAACAGAGAGAACTCCGAGAGTTCCGAGAGTTCCGAGAGCTCCCAGAGTTCCGAGAACGTCGAGAGTGGTGTCGGTCCCGTAGAGCCCGTGGGGGCGACCGTCGCCCTTTCCGACCGGACGCAGGCCGTCAGGCCCGTGCGCTGCGGCCGGGCGGCCGCCGTCGCCGGCGGCGTCCTGCTGGCCGCGGCCCTGGTCGCCGGTGTCGGCTTCACCGTGGTGACCGTCCAGGGGGCCGACCGGGACGCGGGGGCGCCCACCTGGAAGTTCCCGGCCGCCAAGAAGGAAGCCGAGGTGAGGAAGCCGTCCGCGGCCGGGCTCGCCGGGATGCTCGTGCCGTACGGCACCGACGGCTTCACCCGGGGCCCCGACATCGGCCGGTACGGCGCCGACGCCGACCTGAGCGGCCGGGAGGCCGCCGCCCTGCGCAAGGAGGCCCTGCGCGACCTGCCGCGTTCCAAGCGGCTGAGCCTGGAGCGGCAGATCGACAAGGAACACATCAAGGGAATGGCGCTGCGGAGCTACCTCAGCACGTCCGAGGCGGGCAACTCGACGGCCTACGCGGACAGGGCGTTCACCATGGAGGTCGCACTGACGCGGCTGGAGAGCCGTGCGGCCGTGCGGGACATCGCGACCTTCCAGAGCGCCTTCCTGGACGCCGTGGGCGTCTTCCGCAAAGGCCCCTCGATCCAGGGCCACAAGAACGCGCGCTGCTTCCTGACGCCGAGGGCGGCGGGGGAGAAGCTCGACATCATGGTCTGCTCCGCCTACGAGGGCGACGTGCTCGTCACGGCGACCGCGTCCGCCGCCAGACCGCTCGACACCAAGGGCGCCGCGCTGTTGCTGCGTACCCAGCTCGACCGCATCACGGACCCGGGGGAGGCGGTATGACCGAGCAGCCGGAGCAGCCGGAGCAGCCGGAGCAGCCGGAGCAGCCGGAGCAGCCGGAGCAGCCGGAGCAGCCGGAGCAGCCGGAGCAGGCCGGGCAGGAGCACCCCGGGACGCCGTCGGCGCCCGTGGCGCCGCCCCCGGCCCCCGCGGCGCCGCCCCTGCCGCCACCTCCCGTGGCGAAGGACCGCCGCGTCCTGCGCGCCCTCCTCCGCTGGACCGCCGCCGTCGCCGTCTTCGCGGCGGCCGGGGGCGCGGTCGCCTACGGGATCACGCGGATGGAGCGCACCGACGTCCCGGGGCTCGCCACCGCCTCGGACGGGCGCTGGGAGTACCCGGAGCTGACCACGCCACCGCTGCCGTCGGGCAGCCCGGGTCCGTTCGCCGAGGGGAACAAGGCCGGGGCGCACTACGCCGACCTGCGGGCCCTGGTCCTGCCCGCGCCCCGGGGCGCCGAGGCGGACGCCGCGCTGCGCGGCAAGGACGGCTGGCTGCCCTTGGGGACGTTCCTGGCGGAGTTCGCGGACAAGGGCGACCACGACGCGGTCGGCCGGCTGCTGACCGACCGCGGCCTGCGGCACGTCGCCGCCCGCGGCTGGTCCACGCAGGACGGCACGCGCACACGGATCTACCTGCTTCAGTTCGACACCGCGGCCGTCGTCGACGACCTGGTGTCCGAGGAGCTGACGTACTACGAGTCCCCGCGGTACCCCGTGCGCGGTGCCGCGGAGGTGGCGCGGGACCAGGAGTTCCCGGACGCCGCCGAGGTCGAGCACGTCACCCGGAACGTGTACGCGGAGGCCAGGCCCTACGGCGGCGAGCAGGTCCGCGAGGCGTATCTGTCCGCGGGCGACACCCTCGCGGTGATCGTGCAGTCGCGCAGGGGCGACGCGCGGGCCGTGCCGTTCCAGCAGACGGTCGTGCTGCAGAGCCAGCTGCTCGGCTGAGCCGGGCTCCGCCGAGGACGGCGACCTCTGAGCGAGGGCCGGGACCCCGCCGCGTAAGCTGGGGCCCGGCCCTTGTACCGCAACAACCTGCTCAACCCGAGGAGCACCCCGTGGAGATCTTCTTCGAAGCCCTGCTGATCCTGGTCTGCGTCGGTGTCCTCGCGTTCGCCGGACTGACCGTGAAGAAGCTCTACCAGGGCCAGCGCTGACCTTCGTACGTACCTCCGACGTCCCCGACGAGAAACCACTCATGATCGAGATCCCGTCCGACCTCCACAAGGACCTCGTCCCGCTCGCCTTCCTGCTCGGCACCTGGGCGGGCGTCGGCGTGCACGACTTCCCCGGTTCGGAGAAGTGCAACTTCGGGCAGGAGGTCTCCTTCACCCACGACGGGCGGGACTTCCTGGAGTACCACTCCCACACCTGGGCGCTGGACGGCGAGGGCAACAAGGTCAGCCCCCTGGAGTCCGAGTCCGGCTACTGGCGGATCGACGCGGACCGCAAGGTCGAGGTCACCATGGTCCGCAGCGACGGGGTCGTCGAGGTCTGGTACGGCGAGCTGGCCGACAAGAAGCCGCAGATCGACCTGGCGACGGACGCCGTGGCCCGGACAGGGGCCTCCGGCCCGTACAGCGGCGGCAAGCGGCTGTACGGCTACGTCAACAGCGACCTGATGTGGGTGGGCGAGAAGCAGACCCCCGAGGTCCCGCTGCGCCCCTACATGTCGGCCCATCTGAAGAAGGTCGTCACCCCGGAGGACGTCGAGCGCTGGGCCAGGGCGCTCCCCGACGACCTGCCCGACGACGGGATCGCCTTCTTCAAGTAGTTCTAGACTCTCCAGTGTGGTGAGCACCGACTGGAAGAGCGATCTGCGGCAGCGCGGCTACCGGCTGACCCCGCAGCGGCAACTCGTGCTCGAAGCCGTGGACGCCCTGGAGCATGCGACCCCCGACGACATCCTCGTGGAAGTGAGGAAGACGGCGTCGGGGGTCAACATTTCCACCGTCTACCGGACCCTGGAGCTCCTGGAGGAGCTCGGGCTGGTCAGCCACGCCCACCTGGGGCACGGTGCCCCGACCTACCACCTCGCGGACCGGCACCAGCACATCCACCTGGTGTGCCGCGACTGCACCGACGTCATCGAGGCCGACCTCTCGGTGGCCACCGAGTTCACCGCCAAGCTCCGCGAGACCTTCGGCTTCGACACGGACATGAAGCACTTCGCGATCTTCGGCCGTTGCAGGGACTGTTCCCTCAAGGGTTCAAGTACCGGGTCGTAGGCTTGGACCATGAAGAGTCCCCTGCTGTCCCTGCCCGGCGCCGTTCCCGCCGAAGGCGTGGACGAAGGCGTCGCCGCCCACTACGGCGACTTGTTCCGTGAGCAGCGCGCCCTCGCCGACGGCTCCGGATTCGTGGATCTCTCGCACCGCGGCGTCGTCACCGTCAGCGGCGAGGACCGGCTGAGCTGGCTGCACCTGCTGCTCACCCAGCACGTCAGCGATCTGCCCCCGCACCAGGCCACCGAGGCACTCGTCCTCTCCGCGCACGGCCACATCGAGCACGCGCTGTACCTGGTCGACGACGGTGACACGGTCTGGGCGCACGTCGAGCCGGGCACCCAGGGCGCGCTGATCGCGTACCTGGAGTCCATGAAGTTCTTCTACCGCGTGGACGTCGCCGACCGCACCGACGAGTTCGCGGTCGTGCACCTGCCGGCCGGTTCGATCGCCGAGCCCCCCGAGGGCGTCCTGGTCCGCGAGACGCCGTACGGCCGTGATCTCTTCCTGCCGCGCGCCGACCTGGAGGCGTACGCGGAGCGGAACGGCCCCCCGGCCGGGATCCTCGCCCACGAGGCGCTGCGTGTCGAACAGCACCGCCCGCGGCTCGGCTTCGAGACCGACCACCGCACCATCCCCCACGAAGTGGGCTGGATCGGCACGGCCGTCCACCTCCAGAAGGGCTGCTACCGCGGGCAGGAGACGGTGGCCCGGGTGCAGAACCTGGGCAAGCCGCCGCGCCGCCTGGTCTTCCTCCACCTCGACGGCAGCGAGGTCCACCTGCCGCCGCACGGCACGGAGCTGCGCCTGGTGGACGAGGCCCCGGACGGCCGCAAGGTCGGCTTCGTGACGACCTCGGTGCGCCACCACGAACTGGGCCCCGTCGCCCTCGCCCTGATCAAGCGGAACGTCCCGGTGGACGCCCGGCTGATGGCGGACTCGACGGCGGCGGCACAGGAAACGGTCGTCGAGCCGTAGGCCCTGTCGTTCGGATCGTCCCGGCGTCGCGGGGCCCGGCCCGGCGGGGCGGCGCCGGACGATCCCACGTCAGATCTCCAGCAGCACGGTGAACGGACCGTCGTTCGTCAGGGACACGCGCATCCGTGCACCGAACCGGCCCGTGGCCACCGTCGCGCCCAGCACCCTCAGTTGGGCGACCACCTCGTCGACGAGGGGCTCGGCGACATCGCCCGGGGCCGCCGCGTTCCAGGTGGGGCGGCGGCCCTTGCGGGCGTCACCGTAGAGCGTGAACTGGCTGATGACCAGCAGCGGCGCGTCGATGTCCGAGCACGACCTCTCGTCGTGCAGCATGCGGATCGACCACAGCTTGCGGGCCAGTTGGGCCGCCTTCTCCTTGGTGTCCTCGTGCGTGACCCCGACGAGCACGCACAGTCCCTCGCCGCTGATCTCGCCGACCGTCTCGCCGTCCACGACGACGCTCGCGCCGTCCACTCTCTGCACCACCGCACGCATGGGGACCATCATGCCGCGCGTCGGCGGTGATCTCTTAAGAGGGGATTCTTATCAACCCTTAACCCCCCCATCCGGGGCCGATCGGGAGCACTCGGTCACACGGCGACCCCGCGCGGTGGCACGATGCGTCTGTCGCGGGGCATCCGTGGGGGCGCCGCGCCGGTCGAGGGGACGGTAGAAGGTACATGAACACATCGAGTGTCGGGCGGCCGCGCGGGGCCGTGGCGTCCGCCCGTACGGCAGGCATGGGGGAGTGCCGGCCGCCCTTGCAGCGCACGGACAGTCCCGTGCCAGCGGGCCCTCCTCCAGGCTCGTCGAGCCGGGGGTGCCCCCAGTCGCACGACCTGTCCGCGCTGCGGCTGCCCGAACTGCGCGCCCTGCGCCGGGACGCCCAGCGGGACGAGGCCGACCTCAGCTACGTACGGCGGCTGCTGCAGGGCCGCATCGACATTCTGCGGGCGGAACTGGCGCGGCGCGGGGGCCGGGCGCCCGAGGGGGTCGTGGAGCGGCTCGCCGAGATCCTGCGGGACGGCCCCGCCCGCCAGCGCTCCTCGGCGCGCCACGTGACGCTCGGTACACCGCACGGCGAGGAGTACCGGCGGCTGGCGGCCGAGATGCTCGCCGAGGTCGGGCTGTCGGACCTCCGGGCGCGCACGGACGAGGAACTGGGGGCCGGCATGCTCCGGCTCGTCCGGTACGAGGAGCGGGTCTCCCGGCGACGGCAGCGGTTGCAGCGCACCGCGGACGACTGCAGCGCCGAGATCGCCCGCAGGTACCGCGAGGGCGAGGCCCAGGTCGACGACCTGCTCGTCTGACGGCCCCGTCCCGGCGAACCGGCCCCGGCACACGCCCGTCACCCCGGCCCCGGCCCCGGCCCCGACGCGGCCCGGCGCCGACGCGGCCCGGCGCCCCGGCGGCCCGGAGTGCCCGGCGCACCGACGCCCGGGCGCACCGACGCCCGGGCGCACCGACGCCCGGGCGCGAGGACGCGCGGGCGCGGGGGCGCGGGGTGCGGAGACGCGGAGGGCGCGGAGGCGCGGGGTGCGGAGACGCGGGGGCGCTGGGGCGCGGGGAGGCGGGCGCGCCGGGGGCGCCCCGGCCCCGCTCCCGCCCCCGCCCGTTCCCGAGACCCAGGGCACCGAAATCCGCGCGACACCCCCGTCGCCGCACCCCTAGCGTGGTTCCATGAGCCGCCTCGACGACCTCGACGTACGCGCCATCACGGAATCGGAGATACCGGACTGGATCCGGGCCCTCAACGCCGGGTTCCTCCGCTCCCCGCACGTGTCCGACGACGAGGTCGCCGACCGCAGCACGTACATGGTCCCGTCCCGCACCCTGGCCGCCTTCGACAACGGCCGCTGCATCGCCACCTTCCGCTCCTTCCCCCAGGAGCTCACCGCCGTCGGCGGGCAGGCCGTCCCCGCCGACGCGATCACCAACGTCACGGTGACCGCCACCCACCGCCGTCGCGGCCTCCTCACCCGGATGATGGCGCTGGACCTCGCCGCCGCGAAGGAGCGCGGCGACGTCGTCGCCACACTCACCGCCGCCGAGTACCCCATCTACGGCCGCTACGGCTTCGGCCCCGCCACCCACACCGCGGAGTGGACCATCGACGTCCCCCGCACGGGTCTCGACCGGCGCCGCCCCGCCCCGGACCCCGGCGGGGGCCGCGTCGACCTCGTCGACGGTGCCGACGTCCGCAAGTTCGGCCCGGAACTGCACGAGCGCTTCCGCCGCACCCTGCCCGGTGCGGTGTCCCGCAGCGACCGCTGGTGGCAGGTCGCCACGGGCGCGGTGCGCCCCGCCCGCGAGCCCTGGACGGAACCCTTCTACGCCGTCCACCGCTCCGCGTCCGGCGAGATCGACGGCCTCGCCGTCTATGTGTGCGACGACCACTGGGGCGACGACAAGCGGCCCGGGAACACGGCGACCGTGAAGAGCCTGATCACCACGAGCCCGGCCGCCGAGCGGGCCCTGTGGCACTACCTCTGCTCGATCGACTGGATCACCACGGTGAAGACGGGCGACCGCGCCCCCGACGACCTGCTGCCGCACCTCCTGCCCGACCCGCGCGCGGCACACCTGACCACGTACGCGGACTTGCTGTGGGTGCGGATCCTGGACGTCGTACGGGCTCTGGAGGCGCGGACCTACGGGGCCTTCGGCGCGCTCGTCCTGGAGGTCGTGGACGAGACGGGACCGGCCGGCGGCCGCTACCGACTGGAGGCGGGCCCGGACGGCGCGGTGTGTGCGCGCACCGGTCTGGAGCCCCATCTGACCCTCACCGCAGGGGACTTGGCGACCCTGTGGCTGGGCGACGAGTCCGCCGTGCGGCTCACCGCGCTCGGACGCGTGCGAGAACAGCAAGAGGGCGCCGCCTCCGTCGCCGACGCCCTGCTGCGTACGTCCAGGCGACCGTGGTGCCCGGACAACTTCTGAGCCGTCGCCGGCTCCTGGTGGCGCTCCTTCCGTGCGGGTGGGCTGTGCGTGCTGTGCATCCGTAGCGATTCAGTTGTGGTTGTTCGTCCCGTGATGCGGTGGCGGTGGTGCGGGACGGTGCGGACCGACCGTGCTCCCGGCTCCCCTCCGGAGGGGAGCCCGGCCGGCCGAACTGCCAGGGTCCACCGTGTTTGGGTGAAGTTGGTGACCAACTTCAGCTTACTTATCTCCGTTTGGAGTCGTCTCATAACCACCTTCCTCTGAAGTGCCGCAAGATGGCGTGAAGTTGTAGTGTTTGGTCGTGGAGCCGGAACACGCTGCCGTCAATGGGCGGAAGAAGTCACCACGGCCACAGAGGTCACACCACGAGGTGGCCGACGAACTGCGCAGCCGGATCAGGTCCGGAGTGCTGCGGCCGGGCCAGCGCATGCCCACGCAGGCCGAGCTGGCCGACGAGTTCGGCGTGGAGCGGGGAGCCGTACGCCAGGCGCTGCGCATCCTGCAGTCGGAGCACTTGCTCACCAATGTGTCCAAGGGAAGCCCGGCGACCGTCGCACGGCACGTGGGCGGGACGCTGGCGGCCGGGCCCGAGGTCCCGCCGCAGCCCACGACGGTGGCTCTCGCCCCCCGCATATCCGCCGCGTTCGCGGCCCCGCACGTGGAGATCGACGCCCTGTGCCTGACCGCGGTCTCGCTGACGCTGGCGATGGGCGAGCCGCTGCGCGAGATCCATGCGGGGCGCCTGAAACCGGCCAAGGTCGACGTGCGCGTGCTGCTGCCGAGCGGCCGGATCGACCTGGCGTTCCCCACGCCGGTGGAGGGCAGGGACGGCGAGCGGCTGCGCCGGCGCTGGCTGGCCCAGCGCGACGCGCAGGGCCGGGTGCTCAGGCACAACCTGCTGGCGCTGCGCAGCACCCACGGCATCGACGTCCATGTCTCCTTCCGTGCGCTTCCCTTCACCCCGCCGGTGAAGCTGTACCTGCTCAACGGGGCGGAGGCGCTGTTCGCGTACTACACGCTGACGCGGCGCGGCGAGGAGGTCGACCACGAATACCTGGAGATGTACGACGCGGAAGGCACGCAGTCCATGCTGTTCCCCTTCGGGCAGGGGGCCGGTCTGCGGGACACGACCTTCGTGGAGCAGTCGCATCTGTGGTTCAACGCGCTGTGGGAGACGATCAGTTCGGAACTGGAGTTCGGGAACTAGCCGGTCAGAGGGCGGGCTGGGCGACCAGCACGGCGATGACGGCGGCCCCGAGCGTGCTGCAGGCGGGGCTCTTGGCCTTGACGCCCACGCTGATCAGCAGCAGGCCGACGATGCCCATGGGGCCGTACTGCCACTGGACGAACTGCTCGAAGCCGACGACGAGGACGGCGGAGAGGAGGGCTATGGCGGGCACGGTGGAACCTCTTTCCGAAGGGTCGGCTCCCGGGAGGCCGGGTGGTGGGGCGGGGGAGAACGCGACATCTGCATGAGGTGACTGCCTGCGGATGGTGTGCAAGAGGAGGTAAACTCTCCGCCAACTCTGCCGAGTTGGCAACCAACTCCATTTGAGTTATCCCCAGTTGGTCTCTACTTATAAACAACCCTTAAACAACTCCCCATAGATGGGTGGGGGTTGTAGCGTTTGGTCGTGACACAGGAGAACGTTGCAGTGAACGGCAGCAGAAGGCTCTCGCCGCAGGAGATCGCCGACACCTTGCGGAACCGCATCCGCACCGGCGACCTGAAGGCGGGCGAGCGCCTGCCGACCCAGGCCGAACTGGCCGAGGAGTTCGGCGTGGAGCGGGGCACGGTCCGCCAGGCCCTGCGCGTCCTCCAGGAGGACGGTCTGCTCAGCAACGTCAGCAAGGGCAGCCCGCCCAGGATCGCCGAACCCCAGCCGGTCAGGGACGAGCCGCAGCCGACGATGGTGGGACTGGCGCCGAGGCTCACGGAGGCGTTCGCGGCGCCGCACGTCCGCATCGACGCGGCCTGCCTGACCGCCGAGACCCTGATGCTGGCGCTGGGCGAACCGGTCCGGCTGATCCACGAGGGCCGCATCCGGCCCCGGTCGATCGACGCGCGGATCCTGCTGCCCTCCCGGGAGATCAACCTGGCGTTCCCGATCTCCGTCGACCACCCCGGCGACGAGGACCCCGTCCACCGGCGCTGGCTCGGCCAGCGCAACGCCCAGGGCCACGTCCTGCGTCACAACCTGCTGGCCCTGCGCTCGTCCCACGACATCGACGTCCGGGTGACGTTCCGCGCACTGCCCTTCACCCCTCCGGTGAAGCTGTACCTCCTCAACGGGGTCGAGGCCCTGATCGCGTACTACATGCTCACCAAACGGGAGGAGGAGGTGGAGAGCCGGACGCTCGAGATGTACGACACCCTCGGGTCCAAGTCCCTGCTGTTCTCCTTCGAGCGGCGGGCGGGCCAGCGCGACGCCGCGTTCGTGGACCAGTCCCAGAAGTGGTTCGACGCCCTCTGGGAAACCATCACGACGGACCTGACACTCTCCTAGTGACTCCTGACACGACGCAGACCGATCCGGTGGCGGCACAGACACCACCGACGGAGGAGCTGCGGGCGCTGATCGCGGGCGCGCGCCACGTCCTCTTCGACTTCGACGGGCCGATCTGCCGGCTGTTCGCGGGCTACTCGGCGGCGGGGGTCGCGCGGCAACTGGTGCAGTGGCTGGCGCGGCAGGGGCTGCTCAGGCTGCTGACCGAGGAGGAGACGGGCCAGCCGGATCCGCAGGCCGTCCTGCTCGCGGTCCATCAGCGGCACCAGGGCAGCGACCTCGTGGCCGAGTTGGAGGAACTGCTCACCCAGCAGGAGCTGCGAGCCGTCCCCTCGGCCCGGCCCACCGCGTACGCGGACCCGCTGATACGCACCTGGACCGCCCTCGGCGCACGGCTCGCGGTCACCACCAACAACTCGGCGCGCACGGTCGCCGAGTACCTGGCCGGCCGCGGACTCGCCGACTGCTTCACCCCGCACCTCTACGGCCGCACCCGCGAACTCCACCAGCAGAAGCCGGACCCGTACCACCTCAACCGCGCCCTGCAGGCGATGGGGGCGGCCACCGACACCGCCCTCATGATCGGCGACACGCCCTCGGACCTCCGGGCCGCCGAGCAGGCGGGTGTGCGGTTCCTGGGCTACGCGAACAACGACCGCAAGGAGAAACTCCTGCGCGACGCGGGCGCCGAGGTGACCGTGAGGTCGCTGGACGCGGTGCTGCAGGTCCTGCGGGAGCAGATCTCGCGCTGACGGACACGCGCGCCGCGGAGCAGTCCGGGCACGAGAAGTCGATCTCTCTGGCAGCATGCTCACCCGTGGGGGAGTACCGTGCTTCACTTCCGCACCGCAGGTGCGCTCTCATGCCAGGGAACGAACGATGCCAGCCGAACGTGTCTCTTCTCCCGCGCGGGACCGCGCCGCCGAGATGAGCGGCGATCCGAGCGCGGTCGAAGGGCCGCTCGAGGGCTACCACCACGAGACGTATGTGATCCCGCTGCCCACCGCGGTCGCCGGCGCGCGCCCGGGCCGGGGCAAGTGCCGGGAGCCGCGGAGCAATCTGCTCTGGTTCGACCGCCGGTGCTTCGCCTCGGAGGAGACGCTGCTGAGCGCTCTGCAGGGCCGTGTCACAGGTATTCCCGAGCTCATCGAGGTCGCGGACGGCGTGCGCCTGCAGCGGTTCGTCGAAGGGCGGACGCTGGGCTCGCTGCACCGGTCCGGCCAGGAGGTGCCCGACTCCATCGCCGCCCAGATCCTCGGCCTGTTCCGCCAACTGGCCCGGGTGGGGACGGGATCCCTCGAGGTGGAACGCGAGTGCAGGCCCGAGGACAGGTCCGCCGAAGGGGACACCGCGGGATTCCTGGAACGCCTCGTCTGTTTCGCCGAGGAGCGGGTGTACCGGGAGAACCTGGAGAGGTTCCCCGGCCTGTTCGCCTCGCTGGGGCTGGACGCCGACTGCTTCACCCGCCTCAGACAGCACGTGACCGGCCTGCGAAGGCGTCCGTTCTGCCTGCTCCACGCGGATCTGCACCGGGAGAACTTCGTCGTCGACGACGAGGGCCGGCTGTGGACCATCGACTGGGAGCTGGCGATGGTCGGTGACCCCCTCTACGACCTGGCCACCCACCTCTACCTGATGCGCTATCCGCCGGCACAGCACCGTCTGATGGCGAAGCGGTGGTGCGAGGTGATGGAGGAGGAGCGCCGCGGGAGCACGAACGGCTGGGAGGAGGACCTGCCGAGACTGCTCGACTTCAAGCGGGCCCAGTCCGTGTTCACCGACGTCGTCCGTGCCACCCAGGTCCTCGACACCCGGCCGGAGTCCGCCGGGCCCGCACTGGAGCAGGAGGCCGTGAGGGTGCGGCAGGTGCTGACCGCCGCCGCACGCCCGCTGGGCCTGGACACCGTCCCGACCGCGAGCGAGATCATGTCGTCGCTCGCCCGCTGGAGACGAACGGGCGCACGGGGCGTGGTGCGGCCCGGCGGTGCCCCGTAGGGGCTGCCGAGCGGGATCGCCGAGTCGGCAGCAGCGGTTCGGTTCGGTTCGGCGTCCGGAGTCCTCTGCGCGGGGTGACTGAGGCCGACGGCATGAGGGTGCCGACCGGCGACCGTTGTCAGTGGCCGGCTCGCTCCCCCGTCGGCGGCCACTTGTCGGCGAGCTGTCCGGCCGGCCCCGTGGCCACGCGTGCACCGGGCGCGGAGCCCTCTTCGGCCGGGAGTGTCGTCTGTCACCGCAGTCGGTCGAACGCCTGGTCGGCATCGGCCACGGCCTCGGGGTGGACGTCGTGGGCGCTTCGACCGTCGGCGATCCTCTGCCAGTTGGCCCGGGCGAGCACCCGTTGGACCGCGAGTGCCTGGGCGGCTTGCAGGCGTGCCTGGATACCTTCGCCGAGGGCGTCCGCCAGTGCCTCCTCGTCCTCGAGCTGGTACCGCGTGAGCCGTCCCGCCAGGCTCGGTGTGGTGAACACCAGCCGATGGAACGCCACCACCTCGGGGTGATCGTTGAGGCCGGTGACGGGGTCGTACCGATCGAGGCCGGCCCGGAAGTGCCGATGCAGCGCCGTCACCGGCTTGATGCCGGGCCTGCGGTCACGTACGACGCGTGCCGCCTCGCCCTGGTGGTCCGCGAACCGGTGCAGCACCAGGTCTTCCTTGGTGGGGAAGTACCGGAAGAGGGTCGGCTTGGAGATCTCGGCCGCCGCAGCGATGTCATTGACCGAGACGCGGTCGAAGCCGCGCTCCAGGAACAGCGAGACGGCCGCGTCGCCGATGGCGTCGCGCGTCTGCTCCTTCTTGCGGGCCCGCAGTCCCGTCGGCTCGCCCATCGGACCACTGTAACATTCGTAACCGGGTTGCTTTTTTAACCGAGTAACGTTTCCATGAGCGGCGTGAATCAAAGAGACATTCCTCCCGTGCTCGTGACCGGGGCGACGGGCCGGGTCGGTCGCGTCGTCATCGACGAACTCCTCGACGCGGCCGTGCCGGTCCGCGCCCTCACCCGTCGCTCCGAGGCGGCGGCAACGCTGCCGGCGGCGGTCGAGGTCTTCACCGGCGACCTCACCGTGCCCGAGTCGCTCGACCCGGCATTGAACGGTGCCGGTGCGGTCTTCCTCGTCTGGACCGCCCCGCCCGAGGCCGCCGCGGCAGTGGTCGAGCGGCTGGCGGCCCACGTGCGGCGGGTCGTCTTCCTCTCCTCCCCGCACCGGACGCCGCACCCCTTCTTCCAGCAGCCCAATCCCATGGCGGCGCTGCACGCCGGCCTCGAGCGGCTCCTCGCGGTCGCCGGACTCGAGTCGACGGTCATCCGGCCGGGGATGCTCGCGTCGAACTCACTGGCCTGGTGGGCGCCCGCGATCCGGGCCGGCGAGGCCGTCCGGTGGCCTTACGGCGCTGCCGAGACGGCACCGGTCGACGACCGCGACGTCGCAGCCGTCGCGGCGCGGACGCTCTTTCAGGACGGATACGCCGGAGGCGACTACGTCCTCACGGGGCCCGAATCGCTGACCCAAGCCGCGCAGGTGGACGTCATCGGTGACGCCTTGGGGCGCCGGATCGTATTCGAGGAGATGGCGCCGGAGGAGTTCCGGAGCCTGTCGGAGGGTACGGCGCCCAGCTCGGTCGTCGACATGCTGCTCGCCGCGTGGAGCGCGGCGGTCGGGCAGCCCGCGTACGTCACCACTGCGGTGGCCGACATCCTGGGGAGGGCGCCGCGAACGTTTCGCCGGTGGGCCGCCGACCACGCCATCGCGTTCACGGAGGGTTCGGGGGGTTCGGAGGGTTCGTGACCTCGTCGACCGCGCCCTGCGCCCCCGGCACTGTTCGCAGGTCTCGCCGCCGTCGAGCCGGCCGCGATCGCGGAGGCGGAGGCCCGCGGGCTGCACCGGCTGTATGTCGTCCTGACCCGGGCTGTGTCACGGCTGGACGTGGTGCACATGCGCCCGCTGCCCTGGTGATCCGCCGTGCCCGGAGCCCGTGTTACGGAAAGGCGACCGAGTCATGACCGCGCCCGCACCTGGTCAGGGGCCCGCGCGGTTAGCGTGAGCGGGCCGGTGAGGGCGGAGCTCACGCGAGCCCTCATTCCCCTCCCCCCAGGGCTCGTTCACCCCTCACCGGCGCCTCGACCGCGAACGGCCGGCCGCACTTCCCCTCGGCCGGCCGCCCCGCCCGGGCGGGACCACTCCAGCGGCGGCACCGACTGCTCCCCTGCGTGGGCGAGCTGCGCCTCCGGCTCGGCGGTGGGCCGTTCCACCCCGGGCAGGACGCGGGGTCGGCGTCCTGCGGCGACACGACCCGGCGCGGACCGTCGAGGAGCCGTGAACTCCGCCGGCGTCGAAGGGGCTGGGCGGGGTACGCGAAGCGGCGGCGACGGCGGGCTCGTCGTCCACCGTCGCCGTCGGTCACCCGTCTGCGCGGCGGCGCCTCCCGGCGTTCCGCGTGCCGCCGGTATGGGATGTACGCCGGCGGTGCGGCACCCGGCGGTGCGGCACCCGGCGTGGCGCAGCACACTATTGCAAGCATGTGCTTGCAATAGTTAGCAGTCTTGGGGCACAGTGGAGGCATGGCATCGCTCAACGTCGGCAATCTCGGTGAGTACCTGCGCGAGCAGCGGCGCAACGCCCAGCTGTCGCTCAGGCAGCTCGCCGACGCCGCCGGCGTGTCCAACCCGTATCTGAGCCAGATCGAGCGCGGGCTGCGCAAGCCGAGCGCGGAGGTGCTGCAGCAGGTCGCCAAGGCGCTGCGGATCTCCGCCGAGACGCTGTACGTGCGGGCCGGCATCCTCGACGCCGAGCGGGACCGGGAGGAGTGGCAGCGTGAGGGTGCGACGCGCGCCGCCCTCCTCGCCGACACCACGCTCACCGAGCGGCAGAAGCAGGTGCTGCTCCAGATCTACGAGTCCTTCCGCAAGGAGAACGGCTTCGGGATCGCCCGGGCGGGCACGGCGGACGAGGACGGCCCGGTGGTTCAGGAGGCCCAGGACACGGACGACGCCCAGGACACCGCAGCCCCCGGCCCCCGCACGGCCGACGGCAGCGATGCCGGTCCGCGACGGACCGCCGGGTGACGGGACGACCGAGATGACCGCCACAACCGGGATCGACGGGACGACCGCCAGGCGCCCCGCGGACCACCCGAAACCCTCAGCCGAAAGCCGAACCGGGAGGACCATCGCCATGGCCATCACCGACGATCTGCGCAAGACCCTCAGCGACCCGACCCCGCTCTACTTCGCCGCCGGCACCGCCGACCTGGCCATCAAGCAGGCCAAGAAGGTGCCCGGCCTCGTCGAGCAGCTGCGCGCCGAGGCACCGGCCCGCATCGAGGCCGTGCGCAACACCGACCCCAAGGCCGTGCAGGAGAAGGCGGCCGAGCGCGCCAAGAGGGCCACCGCCCGCGCCAAGGAGACCCAGGAGAGCATCCAGTCGAAGGTCAACGAGTTCTTCGGCTCGCTGGACGCGGACTTCAAGAAGCTCGGCAGCACCCTCGACGCCGACCTGAAGAAGCTGGGCGAGACCGCCCAGGACCTGGCCCTGCGCGGCGTCGGCGTGGCCGCCGAGTACGCGGTCAAGGCCCGTGAGACCTACGAGAAGGTCGCCGAGCACGGCGAGCAGGCCGTGAAGACCTGGCGCGGCGAGGCGGCCGAGGAGATCGAGGAGCTCGCCGTCGCCGTCGAGGGCAGGCCGGAGCCCGTCGAGGTCAAGGACGAGCGGAAGCCGGCCGAGGCCGGGGCCGAGCCCGCCGCGGCGAAGAAGACCCCGCCGAAGAAGGCTCCCGCGGCCCGCAAGCCGGTGGCGAAGAAGACCACGCCGCCGGCGAAGTAGGAACCCCGGGGACGGGCCGGGCACCCTTGGGGGTGTCCGGCCCGTTCTTACGGGTACGGTGGCGGCGTAGGAGTGAGCGGGAACGGGCGGTGGACACCATGCTGATGCTGGGCTTCGCAGGGTTCTTGGGGCTGTTGAAGATCGTCCTGATGGCCCTGGCGGCGTTCGGGCTGTTCGACGCCGCGTTCCGGCGGGAGGACGCCTTCCGCGCCGCCGACAAGCAGAACAAGGTGTTCTGGCTGCTCATCCTGGGGCTCGCCCTCGTGGTGAGCTACCTCTTCTCGCTCCTCTCGTTCCTGCCGATCATCGGCGTCATCGCGAGCATCGTCTACATCGTGGACGTACGGCCCGCGCTGAAGCAGGTCTCCGGCGGCGGCCGCCGCGGCGGAAGCAGCAGTGACGGTCCGTACGGCCCCTACAACGGCGGACGGTAGCCGAGCGGGCGGTGCGGCGGCGCGAGGCTACGGCGCGCGGTCGAGCAGGACGACCGCCACGTCGTCGGTCAGCTCTCCACCGTTGAGGTCGCGGACCTCGCCGACCGTCGTGCGCAGCAGCTCCTCGCCGTTCAGGCCCTCGGCCAGCCGACGACGGACCAGTGCCACCAGGCCGTCCTGGCCGAGGCGTTCGCGACCCTGGCCGACGCGGCCCTCGATCAGGCCGTCGGTGTAGAGCATCAGGCTCCAGGACGGGCCCAGTTCGACCTGCGTGCGCGGCCAGCGGGCGTGCGTCAGCAGTCCCAGCGCGGGGCCGTTGCCGTCGTACGGCAGCAACTCGGCCGGCCGGTCCCGGCGGGCGATCAGCGGGGGCGGATGACCGGCCAGGCACAGTCCCGCGCGACGGCCGTCCGGCGCGATGTCCACCGTGCACAGCGTCGCGAAGATCTCGTCGTTCTCACGCTCGTGCTCCAGGACCTGCTGGAGCGTGGAGAGCAGCTGGTCGCCGCACAGGCCCGCCAGGGTCAGGGCGCGCCAGGCGATGCGCAGTTCCACGCCCAGCGCCGCCTCGTCCGGGCCGTGCCCGCAGACGTCGCCGATCATCGCGTGCACCGTGCCGTCCGGGGTGCGCACCGTGTCGTAGAAGTCGCCGCCGAGCAGCGCGCGGGAGCGTCCGGGGCGGTAGCGGGCGGCGAAGCGCAGCGAGGACCCCTCCAGCAGCGGGGTGGGCAGCAGCCCACGCTCCAGCCGGGCGTTCTCCTGGGCCCGCAGTTTGGACTCGGTCAGCCGGCGCTCGGCCGTGTCGGAACGTTTCCGCTCGACCGCGTACCGGATCGCCCGGCTCAGCAGCCGTCCGTCCAGCTCGTCGCGGAACAGGTAGTCCTGGGCCCCGACGCGCACCGCCTCCGCGCCGCGCTCGGCGTCACCGGACGTGGTGAGCGCGAGCACCGCGTGGCGGGGTGCGAGGTGGAGCACGTGCCGCAGCACGGCCAGCTCGTCGTTCTCCCCGGCGGCGCGGCCGGGGGCGGGCAGCGCGAGGTCCAGCAGGATGCACTGGACGTCGTCGGTGAGCAGCCGCTCGGCCTCGGTGAGGTTGCGCGCGGTGCGCAGCCGGATGGGGCGGCCCGCCGCGTCCAGCATCTCGGGCACGATCGGCGAACCGGCCGGGTCGTCCTCGATCACCAGCAGGGTGAGTGTGCCGGCCTGGGGCTTGGTACGGACAGGCCCCTGTCCGGCCGGCGTCCCGGACGCGGCTCGAGCCTGACCACTCTCCACGGCCGCTCTCTGCCGCGGTACGGGTACGGGCATCGTCTTGGGTTCCTTCCCTCCCCCCGAGGGCGCGGTGGGTGAGGGACCTCGACCCACCGACGGGGACCTTAGCGGTAGCCGAGGCCGCAACGGAATGCCCGACCGGATGGCGTTGGGCAACCGGCCACAGGCATATGCCGCATCCCCTACCTCACTTGGACACCGTGCGTCCCGCCGGGGAATGACGAATGTCACGCCGGCGGGGAATCGCCCCAGGGAGTCACGTGCGCCGGGGCACGTGGGCGAGGTCACAGGGGTGCGGTGGGTGCTGTGGGCCGGATCACGGTGATGCTGTGGGCCGGACCACGGTCATGCCGGCTTCGGCCGGCCGGCCCGGGTGGCGCCCGGCGACGTCCCGGGCGACGTGACAGGGCGGCGCCCTTCGGGCTCGCAGGCGGGGACGCCGGCGGGTCCGCGTCCCTCTCACGCGTCGGGACGCACGACCCCCAGGATCGGCATCGAGCCCGCACCGGCGATCGTCACCGTGCGTCCCGGACGCGGGGCGTGGACGATGGCGCCGTCGCCGATGTACATCGCCACATGGCTGGCGTCGCCGAAGTAGATGATCAGGTCGCCGGGGCGCATGTCCTTGATGTCGACGTGGCGGAGCTGTTTCCACTGCTCCTGCGAGGTCCGCGGAATGGCGGTGCCGGCCGCCGCCCACGCCTGGGACGTCAGTCCCGAGCAGTCGTACGATGCCGGGCCCTCGGCGCCCCACACGTACGGTTTGCCGATCTGGTCGGCCGCGAACTTCACGGCCTTCTGGCCCTGTGCCGACGTCTTGCCGCGGTTCTCCTTGAGCACGCCGGAGTCGAGCCAGGCGGTCTGCGCCTTGTACGCGGCCTCGTCCTCCAGCTTCCGCAGCCGCTCGAGCTCCTGCTTCTTCAGCCGGGACTCCAGCTTCTCCGCCGCGGCGATCTGCTTCTCGATCTTCTTCTTGGCCTCTTCCTTCGCCTTGCGGTTGGCCTCGAGCCGCGTCCACTGCTCGGAGGCGTCGCGCGCGTACTGCTGCAAGTCCTCCTGGGTGCGCGTCATCTCGGCGAGCAGCCCCTTGGTGGCGCGCTCGCCCTGGCGGACGGTGCCCGCGTCGTCGAGGAACTCCTGCGGGTTGTTGCTCAGCCAGAGCTGGACCTCGGGCGGCAGGCCACCGCCGCGGTACTGCGCCCGGGCCGCGGCGCCCGCGCGGTCCTTCAACTCGGCGAGCCTCTCCTGGCCCTTGACGATCTCCTGGGCCAGCCGGACGATCTCCGCCGACTGCTTCTCGGTCTTCTCCTGGGCCGCGTTGTACACATCGGTCGCGACCGCGGCGTCGTGGTACAGATCGTCCAGCTTCTTGCGGACCGCCTCGAGGTCCTTGCCGGGCGCCGGGGTCGTGCCGCCGGACGGGACGGGCGTCGGGTCCGGCCGGCCGGGGCTCGCGTACGCGGCGCCGGGCGCGGCCAGCACGGTGACTGCACAGACCACGGCGATCGCCGCCAGGGTCATGGTCCGCTTCCCGGATCTCATACTTCGCCCCCAAACCTGATTTACCGTCAGTAACTTACAGTCGTCACGGGATCGTGCCACGCCGGCGCGCAAAGCGACAGAGGCAGGACTCGGCCGCGCGGAAAACTCCCTCTCCTGTCGCACCCCGTACGACGATCTCCCTCCCCAGCCGGGCGCCCCGTCAGGGCGATCTTCCGCGAATGTGACGAACGACTCAGGGAGATCGTTCCCCGCAGGTCGGCGGGGGTTCAGCGACGAGGCGACAACGCCCGCCAGGCCACGGTGACTTCCCCCTGGCGCCAGCGTGCCGGGCCGTCGGTCACCGGCCAGTCCGCCGCGAGGTCGCGGACGGTGCGTACCCAGCGCTGGCGCGCGCCGTACGCGGCGAAGGGCGCGGCAGCGGCCCAGGCGCGGTCGAAGTCGCGCAGAAAGGCGTGGACGGGCTCGCCCGGGACGTTGCGGTGTATGAGCGCCTTCGGCAGCCGCTCGGCCAGGTCGGACGGCCGCCCCAGGGAGCCGAGCCGGGTGGCGAAGGTGACCGTGCGCGGGCCCTCGGGGCCCAGGGCGACCCACACATGACGGCGGCCGATCTCGTCGCACGTGCCCTCGACCAGCAGCCCGCCGCGCGATCCGGTCACCGGGTCGGCGGGGGCGAGCCGGGCGCACAGCCGCTCCCAGACGGCGGTGACCTCGCCCTCCTCGTACTGCCGCAGGACATTCGCGGCGCGTATGAGGGAGGGGCGGCCCGGCACGGGCACCTCGAAACCACCGTGCCGGAACAGCAGGCCCTCGCGGGTGTACGGCTGCGCGGCCGCGACCCGGGCGGGCTCTATCTCGACGCCCACCACGCGGGTGCGGGGCGCGGTGGACCGCAGCCGGTGCAGCAGCTCGACCGCGGTCCACGGCGCGGCGCCGTAACCGAGGTCGACGGCCACCGGGTCCGCCGTACGGCGGAGCTCCGCGCCGTGGACCGCGCTGATCCAGCGGTCCATCCGGCGCAGCCGGTTCGGGTTGGTGGTCCCGCGCGTCACCGTACCCACGGGGCGGGACGGAGCGCGGGTTGGCATGGATACGAGAGTAAGCGGCCTCGGAACGGAAGGGGCCGGCCTGTGGACGACGGGCAACCTGTGGACGACGGGCAGTCCGTGGCCGCCGGGCGGCCGGTGAGCGACGGTCCGGCGTCCGGGCGACGGTGCCCCGGCGCCCGGCCGAGGGACGGTGCGGCCCTCAACACCGCGCGGTGAGTGCCCGATCGACGCGTCGACGCCGTTCCGGGTCGCCCGGGCCCGGCGCCGCTTCGAAGCAGGTGTGCCGGGCCGCCCGGAATGCTCCCGCTTCCCGTCCTTTCGTCTGTGATCCGTGTCACCGTCCTCCGCGGCGGCGGTGATGTCCACCGGCCCGCGCGCGCTGGGGAGATGGGCCGCCCTGTGACGGGTGTGCCGCACGTGACTTTCTTCGGTGGCCTTTCCCGGCCTTCTAGTGGGGTGGAAAACGTCGTGAGTCGTCGTACGTCGCATGCGTACAGACCGCTGAGCCTGAAAAGGCGGGCATGGCTGACACTCGGTGCGGTGGTGCTCGGAGGCGGAGGAGTGGTGACCTACGCCGTCGCCAACCCCTCCGGCGACCCGGGCGCGGCGGGCCGGGCCAAGCGCCCGGTGAAGGTGTACGACCTCGCCCTGCAAGGCGCCTCGGCCGACAAGCGGGAACTGCCGCGCACGGACACCCGGCAGTTCTCCCTGCTCGGCGTCTCCTGGACCGGTGCCGCCAAGCGGCTCGACGGCACGGCGCAGGTGCGTACGCGCAGCGTCGAGACCGGCAAGTGGAGCGCCTGGCACGACCTCGGCCTGGACGTCGATCCGCTGGAGAAGCCCGATGCGCGCGTGCGCGGCGCGTCGGAGCCGCTGTGGGTCGGCTCCTCCGACGGCGTCCAGGTGCAGGTCGTCCGCAAGAACGGCACCACCGGCTCGCTGCCCAGGGGGCTCGAGGTCAACCTGGTCGACCCCGGCGTGGTGACCGCCGCCGAGGCCAAGGCCACCGCCGCTCCCGGCGAACCGGCCGGCTTCGTCGCCGCGGCGAGCACCGACGGTGCGAGCGCCGCGCCCACCGACTCCGCCGCGCCCACCGACAGCACCGGCGCCACGCCGACCGACACGGCGCCGGCCCCGACCGACACCACGTCGCCCGCGCCGACCGACACGACGACTCCGGCCCCGACGGACACCACATCGCCGACCCCGACCGACCCGGGATCCGCCTCTCCCTCGACGAGCCCGACCCCCACCGTGCCGCCCGCGCCGCCGTCCACCGCCCCCGAACCGCCGATCACCTCGCGCGCCGACTGGGGCGCGGACGAGTCGATCAGCCCCGAAGCGCCCGAGTACAACGCGGACGTGAAGGCCGTCTTCGTCCACCACACCGACGGCGCCAACGACTACTCCTGCGCCGACTCGGCGTCCGTCGTGCGGGGCATCTACGCGTATCACGTGCAGGTCAGCGGCTGGAAGGACATCGGCTACAACTTCCTCGTCGACAAGTGCGGCACCCTCTTCGAGGGCCGCAAGGGCGGTGTCGACCTGCCCGTGCTCGGCGCCCACACCTACGGCTGGAACCGGGAGTCCGCGGGCATCGCGGTGCTCGGTGACTACACCTCGACCAGCGCCTCCGACGCCGCGCTGACCTCGATCGCCCGCCTGGCGGCCTGGAAGCTCGGCCAGTACGGCGCCGACCCGGCCGGCACCACCCAGCTCACCGCGGGTGCCACCCAGACGAACTACTTCGGCACCACCTTCACCGCGGGCAGCACGTACACCTTCCAACGGATCTCCGGCCACCGAAACGGCTACAACACCCAGTGCCCCGGCAGCTCCCTCTACGCCCAGCTGCCGACCGTCCGCGCCTGGGCGTCCGGGCCGGTCCAGGGGCTGAAGGTCGCCTCGGTCGGTGGGGCGGGCCTTTCGGGCTCGACGTACTACACCAAGGGCGCCATCACCGTGAAGTGGACGTCCACCACGCCGTCCTCGCTCATCTCGAGCCACCAGCTCCTCGTCGACGGCCAGACGGCCGCCACCGTCACCGCCACCGCCTCCGGCACCGCCACCTCCGCCGGCACCACGCTGGCGCCGGGCAGCCACACCGTCGCCGTGCGGGCCGTGCACCAGTCCGGCAAGACGGCGACCAGCGCCGCCGTGAACGTCGTCGCGGAGACGACCGCGCCGACCTTCACCACCACACCGAAGCTCTCCCTGCGCACCGGCACCGTCAACACCAGCGCCGTCCCGGTCACCCTCGGCTGGAAGGCCACCGACAACGCCGCCCTGCGCTACGTGAAGCTGCTGACCCCGACCACGGCCACCTTCGGCCCGACCACCACCAGCTCCGGTCGCACCGCCGCCTCCGGCACCGCCACCACCTGGTCGATGCGCGCCTACGACTACGCCGGCAACTACAGCACGTCCTCCCCCGCGTACACGCCCGTGATCCTCCAGGAGAGCGCCGCCGCCAAGTACGGCAGCTGGACCACCCGTTCCTCCACCAGCTACCTCGGCGGCCAGTCCTACTCCAGCGGCTCCAAGGGTGCGAGCCTCACCTGGACCTTCACCGGCCGCTCGGCGGCGTGGGTGGTCTCCCGCGCCTCCAGCTCCGGCCAGGCGTACGTCTACGTCGACGGCACCAAGGTCGCCACGGTCGACCTGCAGTCCTCGACCACCCTGTACCGGCAGGCGATCTGGACCAGGACCTGGTCCGGCAGCGCGAAGCACACCGTGAAGATCGTCGTGGTCGGTACCACCGGCCGTCCCACCGTCACCACCGACGGCCTCGTCTACATCAAGTGACCCCGGTCCCCCTGACCCCGGCCCCCTGACCCCGGCCCCACGCCGCCTTCCGGCGACCGACCGGCCCCCTGCCCGCGCGGACGATCCGTGGGCAGGGGGCCGGTCCTGTGTGTGGGGGAGAGGCGGCATGGGGGAACGGCCCGCACCCAGCGCGACAGGTCGTCGATGCAGTCGTCGTCCGTCGCGAAGCCCACCCGGACGGCGCGCCCGCCGGCCCGGCGCCCCGCGGTCGACGGCCGGACGACGATGACGTCGGGCTGGTCGCAGGGGCCCAGACAGCCGGACGTACGGACCCGGAAGCCATGGCGCGCCGCCTCGGGCGCGCAGCCGGTCCGGTCGCCGGGCGTGGTCGGTGCCGGCGGAGGTTTCCTCGGCCGGGTGAAGCCGGGACCGGGGGAGCTCGCGCGGGTTGCCGCAGCAGCAGCCCCGGCACACGACGAGGGTGCAGGGCCGGGGAGCGGCCGCCCCGATCACGGCCCGTTCACAGCGAGGTCCGGGACGGCACGCCGTACGTCCGTGTCCGGCCGTCCCGCCGTGCGACGACCAGCAGGTGCGGGCCCGCCCAGGCCAGCGCCGTGACCGCCTCGCCGGTGCCCTCCTGCTCGCGCACCGGCCGCAGGCGCCCCTGCGGCCGTCCGGCCGTGGCGTGCCACAGGGCTACGGTCCCGTCGTCACCGCCGCTGACCAGGTGCCCGGCGGCACCCGGTCGCCAGGCGAGCGCCGTGACCGTCTCGTGGCAGCGCAGCGAACGCGGTGCCCTGCCCTCGGGGCCCTGGCCGGAGAAATCCCACACGGTCACATCGGGCGCGCCGTCGGCGGCCAGCCAGAAGCCGGTGTCGTCGAAGGCCAGGCGGGACACCTTCTCCGGGTAGCCGGACATGGTCAGTTCGCTGCCGTCACGGGTCCGCCAGATGTGGATGGAGGCGTCCTGGTTGCCACTGCAGATCCACTGTCCGGTGGGTGCGACGGCGAGCGCGAGGTGCGAACCCAGGTACGGATAGGTGGCGACCGGCTTCTCGGTGTGCCGTTCGTGGCAGCGCACGGCGCCGTACGCCGCCACGGCCAGACGTCGGCCCCGGCGCATCCAGGCGAGGTCCGTGACGGTGGACGCGGCGGGCTCCGTACGCCACAACTCGTGCCCCTCGGCGTCCAGTACGAGCGCGCGACGACCCGAGGCGACCGCGACCTTCCCCCGGCCCTGCCCCTGCTCGGCCGCGGAGACCCCCATGCCGTCGGCCCAGACGGCGGCGGCCGACCAGGCGCCGGACTCCCGCACCGTCGTCCGTCCGTCGGAGCGGCGCCACAGTGCGTACCCCAGGGGGCCGGTCGCCACCAGGTGCCCGGCATCCGGGGAGAGCGCGATGCTGAGCGCGCCCCCGGGAAGAGCGAACGACCCGGTCTCGGCGCCCGTCGCCGCGTCGAGGACCTTCACGGTTCCCTCGGCCCCGGCGAGGGCGACCAGACCGGCGCGTGCACTGAGCGCGACGGGCGCGTCGTCGACGACAGTCTCCCAGGCGAGAGGGGACTCCACCGTCGTACTCACGCGGCCGCTCCCGCCGTGGCCAGGCAGTCGGCGAAGCCGCGTTCGAGGGCCTCGCGGTCGAGGTGGCGGCCGATGAACACCAGCTTGCTGGTGCGGGGTTCGTCCTCGCGCCAGTCACGCGCGAAGGTGCCGTCGATCAGCATGTGCACGCCCTGGAAGACGTACTGCTTGGGCGCTCCGGCGATGGCGAGGATGCCCTTGGACCGGAACAGGTCGACGCCCTTGGTGCGCAGCAGGGTGCCGAGCCAGTCGTTGAGCCGGTCCTCGTCGAGTTCGCCGTCCAGTTCGATGCCGACGGAGGTGACGGTGGTGTCGTGCTGATGCTCGGTCTCGGTGAGGAAGGAGGGATCGTCGGCGAGCACCCGCTCCAGGTCGAACGCGCCCACGTCCAGGACCTGGTGGAGATCGACCGCGGCGTGCCGGGCGCGCAGGATCTGGACCAAGGCGTTGATCGACCGCACACGCGCCTCGACCTCGGCGATCGTCTCCTCGCCGGTCAGGTCGGTCTTGTTGAGCACGACCCGGTCGGCGAAGGCGATCTGCTCGACGGCCTCGTTCTCCACGCCCTCCGGCTTGATCTCGTCCAGGTGCTGGAGCGCGTGGGCGGCGTCGACGAGGGTGACGATGGCGTCCAGCCGCAGCTGGGCGGCGATCTCGTCGTCCATGAAGAACGTCTGGGCGACCGGCGCCGGATCGGCGAGCCCGGTGGTCTCGATGAGGATGTGGTCGAACTTCTCGCGCCGGCGCATCAAGGCGCCGAGGATGCGGATGAGATCGCCGCGCACGGTGCAGCAGATGCAGCCGTTGTTCATCTCGAAGATCTCTTCCTCGGCGTCCAGAACGAGCGCGTCGTCGATGCCGACCTCGCCGAACTCGTTCTCGATGACGGCGATCCTCAGGCCGTGGTTCTCCGTGAGGATGCGATTGAGCAGGGTGGTCTTGCCCGAGCCGAGGAAGCCGGTCAGGACGGTGACGGGGACCCGCTCGTCGCGTGCGTCGTGTGCTTCGGGGGCGGTCAAGTCGTCCTCCTGGTCGTGGTGTTCGGGGGTGAGCAGGCCGGCTCGCAGGTCGTCCTCGGTGATCTCGTCGGCGGGGCGGTGCAGGGGCCGGCGGCGGGTCTCGCCGTCCGCAGGCAGCACGGGCGGCGACCGTCTCCAGCGGCGGGCAGCCCGGCTGGTACGGGCGAGCCGACGGACCATGACCGCCGTGTCGTCGTCGAGACCGGGCAGAGCGCGCGCAGGCGGCTCGTGCGGAGGCGGCGCCCTCCGCACCTTAGATGAAAATGAAATCCATGTCCATATAGGTGGCGGGTCATGTGCCACCAGGCCGGAGCAAGGGGGCCTTGGTCCGGCTGCATCCCCCACGGCGGAGGCGCCGTCGGAGCGGCCGGACGCCCACGGCCCCGCCGCAGCGGTGCGGGTGCGGCGGGGACCGTGGGCGCAACGGGTCAGCGGGGGCCCTCCGTGCGGGCGGAGCGGGGCACTGCGCGCGGGCGGTCAGCGGGGCTTTGTGGACGGGCGGTCGGCGGCGGCTCTCCGCGCGGGCGGTCAGCGGCGGCTCTCCGTGTGGGCCCGGGTCCAGGCCGCCTCGCGCAGCAGCCGCAGGCCGTTGAGGCCGACGATGACGGTCGAGCCCTCGTGGCCGAGGACGCCGAGCGGCAGCGGCAGGGTGCCGGCCAGGTCCCAGACCACCAGGCCGGAGATGAACACCGCGGCGACGACCAGGTTCTGCGCCACCAGGCGGCGGGCCCGGCGGGAGAGGGCCACCACGGCGGGGACCGTGGCCAGTTCGTCGCGGACGATCACCACGTCGGCGGCCTCCAGCGCCAGATCGGAGCCTGCCCGGCCCATCGCGATGCCGACGTGGGCGGCGGCCAGGGCGGGAGCGTCGTTGACTCCGTCGCCGACGGCCAGCACCCTGTGGCCCGCCCGCTCCAGCTCCCTGACCGCGGCCACCTTGTCCTGCGGGAGCAGTCCGGCGCGGACGTCGGTGATGCCGACCTCGGCCGCCAGGCGGGCGGCGGCGCGGGGACGGTCACCGGTGACCAGCATCGGTGCGGGACCGGTGAGCCCGGCGAGGGAGGCGACGGTGGCGGCGGCGTCCGGCCGCAGCCGGTCGGCGATGCCCAGGACTCCGGCCGGTGCGCCGTCGGCCAGCACCAGGACCACGGTGCGCCCGCCGTCCTCGAGTTCGGCGGTGACGGCGGCGGGTGCGTCCTCGGCGCCGGACAGCAGCCGGGCGGGAGCGCCGACCGCGATCTTGCGGCCGTCCACGGTGGCGGTGACTCCGGCGCCCGGGGTGGAGGTGAAGTCCTCCGCGACCGGCAGCGCGAGACCGCGCGCCCGGGCGGCCTCCACGACGGCGCGGGCCAGCGGATGCTCGCTGCGGTGTTCGGCCGCCGCCGCGAGGATCAGCAACTCCTCCTCGTCCATGCCGGAGTCGGGCAACGGCCGGACGTCGGTGACGTGCGGGGTGCCCTCCGTGAGCGTGCCGGTCTTGTCCAGGGCGACCGAGTCCACCTGGCCCAGGCGTTCCATCACCACGGCGGACTTCACCAGCACGCCGTGCCGGCCGGCGTTGGCGATGGCCGACAGCAGCGGCGGCATGGTCGCCAGCACCACCGCGCACGGCGAGGCCACGATCATGAAGGTCATGGCCCGCAGCAGCGACCCGGTCAGTGCGGCGCCGAACGCGAGTGGCACCGCGAACACGGCGAGGGTCGACGCCACCATGCCGATGGAGTAGCGCTGTTCGACCTTCTCGATGAACAACTGGGTCGGAGCCTTGGTCCCGGAGGCCTCCTCGACCATCCGCACGATGCGGGCGATCACCGAGTCGGAGGCGTCCCGCCCGACCTCGACGCGCAGTGCGCCCGTGCCGTTGAGGGTGCCGGCGAACACCTCGTCGCCCGGCTCCTTCACGACGGGCAGCGGTTCGCCGGTGATGGTGGCCTGGTCGACCTCGCTGGTCCCGTCCAGTACCCGGCCGTCGGCGCCGATCCGCTCGCCGGGCCGCACCAGGACGATGTCGCCGACGACGAGGTCGGCGGTGGGCACGGTCTCCTCGGTGCCCTCGGTGCCCTCGGTGCCCCCGGCGCGCAGCCGGGTCGCGGTGGCGGGCGCCAGGTCGAGCAGGCTGCGCACCGAGTCGGCGGTGCGCGCGGCGGCCAGCGCCTCCAGGGCGCCGGAGGTGGCGAAGATGACGATCAGCAGTGCGCCGTCGCCCGCCTGGCCGACGGCCGCCGCACCCAGTGCCGCCGCGATCATCAGCAGGTCGACGTCGAGGCTCTTCTCACGCAGTGCCTCCAGTCCGGCGAGCGCGGGCTCCCAGCCGCCGGCGGCGTAGGCGAGCCCGTAGAGCGTGCCCCAGCTCCAGAGAGGCGCGCCGGCCGACTGCAGCGGAAGCGCGAGCAGGAACAGCAGCGTGGCCGCTGCGGCCCAACGGGCCTCCGGCAGCGCGAAGACCCGGGTCCGCCGCCCGAGGGCGGCGCCCGGGCGCGTGGGCGCGGCGGGCGCGGGCGCGATGGGCGTCGGCGCGGCGGGTGCGGGCCGCTCGGTCAGGGGGGACGGCATGACGAAGAACCCTTCGGGAGGGCTGAACGGATCGACCCGCCCACCATACAGGTACATATGAAGAGGTCTTCAAGTATCGCTTGTATGATGGCCGTCATGGGCCATGGAGCAGCTCCCCCCGACAACCCCGTCCCGCGCACCCGCCTGGACGCGGACAGCGCCGCCCGGGTGGCCACCACCCTCCAGGCTCTGGCCACCCCCTCCCGGTTGCTGATCCTGTCGCGCCTGCGCGAAGGCCCGTGCCCCGCCACCGAACTCGCCGCCGAGGCGGGCATGGAGCAGTCCGCCTGCTCCCACCAGCTGCGCCTGCTGCGCAACCTCGGCCTGGTCGTCGGCCGCCGCCAGGGCCGCTCGGTGATCTACGCCCTCTACGACGACCACGTCGCCGAACTCCTCGACCAGGCCGTCTACCACATCGAGCACCTGCGCCTCGGGCTCAGCGACGCCGCGAACGCGGACCGCGCGGACGAGACCACGGACCGTACGGAGGACGCCGCACTCGGCGTGAGCCGCTGACCGTACGTACGCAGGACGCCACGTTCGGCGTCAGCCGCCGATCGAGGGCGCGGCAGGCCCTTTCGGTGGCGGACCCCGCCGTCGCGCGCGCGATCGCATCTTCACCGAACGGGCCGCGCGGACCGCCGTCGCGAACCGGTTCGAACGACAACAGCCCTGGTCGCGGCCCCGGGGCTGTTGCGGAGCGGGTGACGAGGCACGGCCTCGGGCCCCGCAGGCGTCACGCGGCGCGCGGCAGCGCGAGCCAGTCCTGCCAGGTGATGTCGCGGCCCAGACAACGGGGCTGCTTGAAAGGCCAGTCGGCGGCGATCCACTGCGGCACCAGCGCGTCGAGCGCGCGTTCCGCCTCCCCGCCGACGAGGTCGTCCACCACCCACCAGGAGATCTCCGCGTCGGAGCCGACGCGTTCCGGCGGGTCGACGTAGACGCAGCCGAGGACCGCCGACTCCTCCTCGTCCAGCAGCGCGTAGTTGAACGACTGGTGCGCGGCTATCTCCTTCTCGTGCCGCAGCAGGTCGATGCGGTCCTCTTCATAGGTCATCGTTTCCTTGGGCCAGCCCCAGGCCGGGCCGAAGATCGCCCACAGGCGCTCGCGGGAGCCCATCACGGCGGGGTAGTCGATAGCGGTGTCCGCCTCCCGGATCGGCCGCAGGTGCAGCGCGGTGCCGGGCACGGGCACATGGACGGGGTGGACGAAGTCGTCGGGCAGCCAGCTCATGAGGGGTGAGGCTACAACCGGTAGGCCCGGGTGGATCCAGGCGGCGCGCGCACCACGGCGGACGACCACCGGGCTTCGCCAGGACCGCCCGCGCCGGCCGGCCGCCCTCCGCATCGCAACAACCTTCCGCTGCAGACCGACAGATGACGTCGGCCGCCGGACACGGCACACCCGAGTACCGACCGGCGGTGAGCCGCGAGGAGCCGACTGGTTCGATGGGACGGCTTCGTCGCCGCTGCCCGGAAGGATCCTGCCCTGAACGCCTCGCTCGCGGAGGTCTTGTCCGTCGCCCTGCTCGTGCTGGTGCTGGCGTGCGCCGTGGTGCGCCCGTTCGGCTGGCCGGAGGCGGTGGTCGCGGTACCGGCCGCCGCGCTGGTGATCGCCACCGGGGCGGTGTCGCTGGGTGCCGCGTGGGCCGAGGCGGAGCGGCTGGGCCCGGTGATCGGGTTCCTGGCGGCGGTGTTGGTGCTGGCCCAGTTGTGCGACGACGAGGGATTGTTCCACGCCTGCGGGGCCTGGATGGCCCGCGCCGGCGCGGGACGGCCGCGCAGGCTGCTGGCACAGGTCTTCGTGGTCGCGTCGGTGATCACGGCGGTGCTGAGCCTCGACGCCACCGTGGTACTGCTCACCCCGGTGGTGTTCGCCACCGCCGCCCGCCTCGGCGCCCGGCCCAAGCCCCACGTGTACGCCTGCACCCACCTCTCGAACACGGCCTCGCTGCTGCTGCCGGTGTCCAACCTGACGAACCTGCTGGCGTTCGCGGCCAGCGGGCTGAGCTTCACCCGCTTCGCCGCGCTGATGGCCCTGCCGTGGCTGGTCGCGGTCGGCGTCGAGTACGTCGCCTTCCGTCGTTTCTTCGCCACCGACCTGGACGCCGGGGCGCGGGCCCCGCTCACCGCCGAGCCGCCGCAGCTGCCGGTGTTCGCCCTCGTGGTGGTGGTCTGCACGCTGGCCGGGTTCGTGGTGACCTCGGCGGTCGGGGTGAACCCGGTGTGGGCGGCGTGCGCCGGTGCGCTGGTGCTGGCCACCCGGGCGCTGGCCCAGCGACGTACCACGGCGTCCGCCGTCGTGCGGGCAGCCGCCGTTCCCTTCCTCGCCTTCGTCCTCGCCCTCGGGATCGTGGTGCGCGCGGTGGTCGACAACGGGCTCGCCGACGCCCTCGGCCACGTGGTCCCCGACGGCAGCGGTCTGCCCGCCCTGCTCGGCATCGCCGCGCTGGCCGCCGTACTGGCGAACCTGATCAACAACCTGCCCGCGGTCCTGGTCCTGCTGCCGCTCACCGCCCATGCCGGTCCCGCCCCGGTCCTGGCCGTGCTGCTCGGCGTCAACATCGGCCCCAACCTCACCTATGCCGGGTCCCTGGCGACGCTGCTGTGGCGGCGTATCGTGCGTGAGCACGACACCGACGTGCAGCTGGGCGAGTTCACCCGGCTCGGCCTGTACACGGTGCCCGCCGCCCTCGCCTGCTCGGTGGCGGCGCTGTGGGCGTCCCTGCATCTGATCGGAACCTGACCACGACGGAGCCGGAGTCGGAGGGTGAGCGGATGGCCGTCATCGTCTGGATCGTCGAAGGCACCTGGCCCGCCTGTGTGGACGCCGCCCGCACCCATGCGCCCGAGGGCGCCGGGATCGTCCTGCTGCACGTGACCGGCCACGAGATCCCGGGCGCCGCGCACGGCGCCTACGCGGGACTGCTCGGCCGCGGCCATCCCGAACGCGACCCCGGCACCCGCCTGGAGCAACTCGCCTCCGTCTCGGCCGCGCAGCTGCTGCAGCAGGCCGCCGACCGGCTGGGCCGCCGCTGCACCCGGGTCGAACGCACCGGCCGTATCGAACGGGAAGTCGTCGCCGCGGCTGATGGCGCCGACCTGCTCATCCTGGCCCGTGACGGCGACCGCAGCCACCTCGGACCCAAGAGCCTGGGCCCGGCCGGCCGTTTCGTCGTCGACCATGCCCCCTGCCCCGTGCTGCTGGTGTGGCCGGAAACCGCACCCGGCCTCGCCGGCCTCCCGTCCCCACCCTCGCACCGGTAGCCGAAGGGCGCGGCAGGCATCTCCGTGAGTTCTCGAGCCGGTCACGCCGAAAGGCAGCAGCCCGAGGGCCCGCGACGGCAGCGGCAGCGGCCGGATCGCCGCATCCGCGCCGACCGGAGCCGCGCCCGGGCCCGCACGGCCGCCCTGCAGCACCGCCCCCGCCTCTGGCCACCGCTGCTCGACGTCTACGCCGATCACTTCAAGAGCCGACGGGCACCCACTGACGCACACCGTCGCCGTTCGTGCCGTACCAGTAGTGGGGCAGGCCCTTGATGCCGCTGGTACGGAACGGGCGGCCGTGGTCGTCGATGCGAACCGTACCGGTGCGTCCCTGGGAGGACCAGTCGAGTTCCAGGTACCAGGTGCAGTCGTACGCCTCGGTCGTCGCGGTGACCAGCAGCACCTCCGGGTCCTCTGCGGAGACGCGGTAGGGAAACGTCACCGCGGGGACGCGCCTTCCGCTGTCGTCGCCGGGGCGGGCGTGGGCGATCGGGCGGTTGACGTCCAGGTCCACGGCGAAGTTGCGGGGCGGCAGGTCGCTGCCGCAGCCCTGACCCATGGCGTACGCGTTGCCGGTGACCGGGGTGCCGCGGCTGACGACGCGGACCCGGAGGGCCTCCAGGACCACGGCCGTGGACGACTTACCCTGCACCGAGATCTGCACCGAGGTCTGCCGCCCGTGCACCACCCCCTGCGTTGCCGCCCACGCCTCGGCGTCCTGCTCCACCGGCGGCGGCGGCACCTGGGCCGGCTCCTTCCCGATGACGTAGTCGTGCCCGCAACCGCCCTGCCAGACCTGCGAGTCAGCGGTCCAGACAAGCGGCACGCCGGCGTCGCCCTTCGTGCCCGTCGACGGTTCACCCTTCGACTCCGGGTTCCCCGAAGCCCGTTGTCCTGCGGAGGGCGAGGCCGGCGAACGACCGGAGGAGGAGCCGGACGCGGTGGCCGAGGGATGGTGTGACGTGCCGGTTCCTGCCGTACGGGACTGATCGGGGGCCCCGGCGGAGTGGTCGTGGGACCGACCGGCCGACAGCGCCGACAGACTGCCCAGCGTCACCAGCAACACGGTTGCCGCGGCGGCGCCGACGGCGATGCGGCGACGGCGGTACCAGGGCCGTCCGGCCGAGCGGGTCGCGTCCGCCTGGGCCGTCGCCTCGGGACCATCCGGCTCGGGACCATCCGGCTCGGGAGCGCCCGGGCCGGGACCACCGGGGCCGGGACCACCGGGTCCGGGAGCGTCCGGGCCGGGACCACCGGCGCCGGGACCACCCGGGCCGGGACCACCCGGGCCGGGACCACCGGGTCCGGGAGCGCCCGGCCCCACGCCTTGCGCCGTCCGGCTGTCCGGACCCGAAGCCCCCTCGCCCCCTGTCGGTTCCGGCGCCCCCTCGGCCTCTGCCGTCTCCGCTGCCTCCTCGCCTCTTGCCGACCCCGACGTCTCCGCCGCCGCTGCTGCCGTCTCCGCACCCGCCCTCGACTGCTGCCGTGCCGCCACCGCGAGCAGCCACAGGCGGTGCAGTGCGAGGCGCTCCTCCGGCGACGCCCCGCAGAAGGCGGCCAGGCGGTCGACCGCGGCGTAGTCCTGAGGGACCGCCTCGCCGGCGCAGTAGCGGTGCAGCGTGGAGGTGTTCATGTTGAGGCGCCGGGCCAGGGAGCCGTAGCTCCGGGCCGTGCGCTCCTTCAGCCGACGCAGCAGCGCCGCGAACTGCTCGACGTCGTCCCGGGTCGACACCGTTCCCCGCCCTCCCCCGCGTCTCCGTATCCCAGGTGGCTCATATACCTGCACGTCAGATGGGATGGGACGGTTCCACCCCGGCCGGACGGGCGTCCGGCGTTGCGCCGGGCCGCCGTAACGGCTGATGCTCTTGGTGTCGCACCGACCAGGGCCGGACCGACCAGCCGGCGGCGGGCGACACACGACACCCATGCACTCATCCACGGGGGACACCCATGTCCAGACGCACCTGAGCAGGCACCCTCCCGCACTCACCGACACGGGCCCCGCCCTCGGCACGACGCTCGCCACACCGGCGCACCCCGCCGCCGAGGCTCCCGACCTGCTCGCGGCGGCCGATCTCCCGCCGCACCTGGGCTCGTTGCGAACGAGCCCACCGAACCGCATGGCGAGGGCCGTCCTCCCCCACCGGGGTGGGGAGGGCGCCCATCGACCAACCACCGCGCCACTCAGCGTGGTTCACGACCACTCGGAAAACGGAGAACACCCATGAACACCAAGACGCGTACGGTTCTGACGGCCGGCGTCCTCGCCGTCGCTCTCGGACTCGGCGCCGCCGCCCAGGCCTCCGCCGGCGCCTCGCGCAGCGTCAGCGGCATGCCGTCCGACGACATCACGCGCATCGCCGACTTCTACGGCACCTACATCGACGCGGTGGTCGACGAGGACCGCGGCAACCTCGGACAGGCCCTGCGCAGCCACTACCTCACCCCCGCCTTCCAGGAGGAACTGGCGTCCTGGGAGGACCGGGAGCACGCCGACGGCGTCCTGGAGGCCCAGAACGTCCCGGTCGCGTGGAAGGTCACCGGCAGCGGCTCCGCCGGCACCTACACGGAGGCCGTCGTCACCCTCACCTGGGGCGGCGGCACCACAACCAAGCTGGTCGTCGACATGAGCCGAGACAGTCACAAGATCTTCCACATCGGCGAGAAGGGCGTGGGACGCAAGTAGCCACTCCGGTCGCAGCCGCAGTGTGAGGACCTGGAACGGTCGCAGCACGAAGGGCGAGTTGCCTTCCTGCTGCGGCCGTTCCGGCAGGTCCGCCACCGCGTCCCGGCCCGCCGGGAACCCGGACGTGCGGGACCCGTTCTGGCGCGGTCGTGTCGTCTCGGACAAGCTGCGGCCCATGGACTGGATGCCGCTGCTCTCGACGCTGACCGGTGCTGTGATCGGCATCGCCGCCACGCTGATCGCTGATCGCAATCGATGGCGGCGCGAGGAAGCCCGGCATGCCTTGGAAGCGCGACGCGAGGTGTACACCGAGTACGTCTCCGCGCTCAAAGCTGCGGGTGAGGAGATACGGGCCGTTGCGTTGGGCGACCACCTGTCCGAGTCGGCGCGGGATGCGGCGGTGCGGGAAGCTTTTCGCCGCACCGGGCTGTATACGGCGAGTGAACGCCTCTGGCTCATGGGCGCACCGCACGTGGTGGCCGCCGGCAATGAGGCGTTCCACAGCTTGCGCCGGCTCCGCGATGCCTATGCCCGGGGGCTGTCCGTCGGTTCCGATGACGACGCGCCCCTGATCGCACAGCGGCGCGCGGCCATGGCCAGGATGCGCCGCCTCATGCGGGAGGATCTGGGCGTGGGACCGCTTGATTTCGAATGAGGGTCGAACCGAATGGTTCCGCTCCTCCCGCCGGATCGCTACGGTCGGGGTCGGGCGATCCACCTGCCACCGCCGTTGGCGGTGTTCCGTCCCGGGCGGTCCTCACATGGGGCTCTCAGCCTGGGAAGCTCGGGTCTTCTTGTGGCAGTTGCTCCACCGACCTGCGGTGGTCCGGCGTTGGAGCCCTGGTTGTGCCCGTGGCAGGCGTTAGGCCCTCACCGTTGGCGAGTCTTATGACGATCAGGTGACTTTTTCCGGATCGAGGCAACCTCACAGTTCCTTCACCTGTCACGCAGGCGCTTCACTACCGAGGAAGGTCGGTGTTGAGAACGGCTCAACCGCCCCACCACACATGGCACATCAAGGAACGGACTGTCTGTGAGCGTTGCCGGCTCCGGCGGACGGGTGCAGCCTGCCCGACCCGGTGATCCTTCCCGCGTCGGTCCGTACCGGATCATCGGCCGTCTCGGTTCCGGCGGCATGGGCGTCGTCCACGCCGGCCTCACGACGGACGGGCTTCGGGTCGCGGTCAAAGTGATCCATCCCGCGCAGGCGGAGGACCCGGAGTTCCGGGCGCGGTTCCGCCGGGAAGTGCAACTCTCCGCCCGCGTACAGGGTCCGTGCCTCGTGCCGCTCCTCGCCGCGGACGCCGAAGCCGCGGAGCCGTGGTTGGCAACGGCCTACGCCCCCGGCCCCACCCTCAACCAGCATCTGTCCGACCGCGGTCCGCTCGCCGACGGCACCCTGTACGCCTTCGCGACCGGTACCGCTCAAGCCTTGGCCGCCATCCACCAGGCCGGCGTCGTCCACCGCGACGTGAAGCCGCAGAACGTCATCCTCACTCCCGCCGGGCCCCGCGTGCTGGACTTCGGGATCGCCCGCGCCTCCGACGGCACCAGCGTCACGCGCACCGGCATCATGACCGGCACCCCGGGCTGGATCAGTCCGGAGTACTACCGCTCCAGTACGGCCGGGCCCGAGGGCGACATGTTCGCCTGGGGCGCACTCGTCGCCTACGCCGCCACCGGTCGCCTTCCGTTCGGTACCGGCGCGCCGGACGCGGTCGCCTTCCGCGTCATGTCGGGAGACCCGGACCTCGTGGGGGTCCCCGAGCAGCTGCGGGAGATTCTGGAAAGAGCCCTCGCGAAGGACCCGTCCGAGCGGATGACCGCGCTCGAGGCGGCGGAGGAGTGCTCGAGGCTCCTGGCCTCACAGGCCACCCGGGTCCTCGGCGGCGACGGAGGACTGGAGCCCACCCTGGTGGGCGGACTGATCACGACCGAGTGGCACATGCCCACGCTGGACGACCAGACTTGGCATGCGCCGTCCTCGTCCACCCGCCGACGCACCATCGCGACTGTCCTCGTCGCCGCAGCCGTGGCCGGGGGTATCGCCGGCGCCGCCCTTGCTTTCCCCACCAACGGTGACAGCGATGCCCTGGGTGACACCAGCGTGGCCCAGAGCCCCACGGGCCGCTCCACCGTACGCACGGAAACGCGCGCGCACGCCCCCGTCCCGACCACCCGGGCCGGCGGGGCGGGTGACGCGAGTGAATCGTCGGCCGATCCGCGCAGTGCCGTCGTCCCCTCAGATCCGCTGGCGGGGGTGCCCGACCCGGCGTTCACGCGTGCCGGCGATGTGGCCGAACCGATGGCCGAGGAGTGGAGGGCGAGCACCGTCGCGAGCACCTCGGAGGAGAAGGACGTCGAGAAGGCGATCCGGGACCGGATGGCGGCCATGCTCGCCACCAAGGACATGGACTTCATGACGCCCACGGTCACGTTCAACAAGCGGGCGCAAACCGTGATGGTGACCGGCGGTCCGATCTCCCAGATTCCCGAGGACCACCAGGAGGTGTTCCGCCGGGCCGGGGACATGGCCGCCTGTACCGCCCTCGCATACCGGCTCATGGACCATCCCACCACCTGGTCCTACGGGCGCTTCGTCATCTCCTGGAAGAACTTCGACGGCGACCTCGAACCGAGCGTCCTCGGCTTCGGCGAGGCCACCGACGGGTGCTACAACGTGATCGCCGGGCAGTGGCAAGGCGATGAGTTCGGCATCGCGACCGCCGGGATACCGAGCAGCGACAAGGCCGAGATCCGCGTCGCCGACGCCACCGACAAGGCCATCACCGCCGCCTGGGATGCCAGGATCGCCGAGGGGCAGGGCCTGGAGCCCTTTGCCGCGAGCGACGCGATCGACCTCGGTTTCGACCCGGTCGAAAGGGCCGCATACGTGTGGGCCCGGGACACCGACGGAGCACTCATCGGCCGAGCCCAACGGGCCGACTTCCAAGACGCCGTCTCCACGACCCTCTGCCGGAAGCTGACAGCCGAATACAACAGCAACCAGAACTGGAATTACACCCGCTGGTCTGTTGCCGTCTATGAGGGAAACAGCCGTGTACCCGAACTGATCGGCTCGGGCGAGTGCACCCGTTGAACCGACCTCAAGGGCTTCGGCGACCGCGCCGACGGTGAAGAAACCTGGCTGGATCGCTCCCTCGCTCTCCAGAGGTGCGAGCGCCCTGACGTTGCTCTACTGCACGGCACTGACGCCGCACACCATGGCAACGAGAGGGTCTGTACGGTGAGCGGTGTAACTCCCGAGCTGGAAGCGACAGTTGCTGACTGACGTGACGAGTGACACCGAGGCCGGGAAGGCCCCTGTGAGTGGGACGAGCGCCGTGGATGACGGGCTGGTCGCCGAGTTGGTTGCCCGGGCTCAGGCCGGTGGCGTGAAGCTCACCGGGGAGGGTGGCCTCCTGCAGCAGCTGACCAAGCGGGTGCTGGAGTCCGCCCTGGAGGGCGAACTCACTGATCATCTGGGGCACCAGCCTGGCGAGCGGGCCGAGGGCGGTCGGGACAACTACCGCAACGGGCACCGGTCCAAGACCGTGATCACCGAGTCGGGGCCGGTCGAGATCGCGGTGCCGCGGGATAGGACCGGGTCCTTCGAGCCCCAGCTGGTCAAGAAACGGCAGCGGCGTCTGGGCGGGGTGGACGAGATGGTCCTGTCGCTGTCGGCGAAAGGGCTGACGCACGGGGAGATCTCCGCGCATCTCGCCGAGGTGTATGGCACGGAAATCTCCAAGTCCACGATCTCCACGATCACCGACAGCGTGATGGCCGGCATGACGGAATGGCAGAACCGCCCGCTGGACAGCGGGCGGTTTCCAGCAGTGGTCGCGAATCAGCTGATCAATGGGCCTGCGAGGCATTCTCTCATGGCCTCGGCGGGGGTCTTGTCGCCGAGGACGAG
>NZ_JBIAFD010000027.1:0-82073 GCF_042869095.1 Streptomyces sp. NPDC007264 | reverse complement strand
CGTCGCAATCCACACCGAACCGGAAGGCCCTCACCTGTTCAAGATCCCTCAGCCGAGACCTGGCTCACCCGTCCACAACCTCCCCGGACAGAACAACTAGTGCCCCAACAGGCAACGTTCGCCCCGTCGCGACGCCCGGCACGCTCCCCCAAGCTCTTCGAGCAGGGGGACCCCCACTCGCCGCACCAGCCGGAAGCCCACGTACATCCAGTACGAGGACTTCCGGCCGGCACGCCGAGAGCACGCTCCCCCACTCTCGGCTCCGCTCGAGCGGGGGGACCCCCACGACGCCGCTCCTCGACGGGCGAACGTTGCCTGTTGGGGCACTAGCGTGGTCCCATGACGACTGCAGACCTGCACGACGACGTACGGGACCCGGATCTGCCGGGCCGCCTGCTGGCGGTCGAGCGTGACGCCCTGATTCCGCTGCTGCGGGCCCGCCCTGACGCGGACTTCGCGCTGCCGACCGCCGCATGTCCCGGCTGGACGGTGCGGCATGTGCTCGCGCACTGCTCGGCGGCTCTGATGCGGGTGGTGGAGAGCCGCTTCGAGAAGGGCGTGTTCAGTCCGGAGGCGAACGAGCGCGACATCGCCGAACGCGCCGCGTGGAGCAACGCCCAGGTCGTCGACGAGCTCGAGCACGGGATGACCGAGGCGGGGGCCGCGATCGCGAGGGCGGGCGGGGTGCTCGACATGGTGGCACTGGGCGAGTGGGTGCACGCCGGTGACGTGCGGGAGGCGTTCGGGGAGCCGGGGGCGTACGCGGGCGACGGGCTGCCCCACGCGCTCGTCCTGCTCGGCCATGTCTCCCGCGTGAAGAAGCACGTCCCGCTGCACGCGGACCTCGACGACGCCGACGAACCGCTGCTCCTGGGCGAGGTGAGCGGAGCGCGCCCACCGGCCCGTTACATCGGCGACGCGTCCACGCTCGTACGGCTCTACTCGGGCCGCCCGTTGACGGGGGCGCCCTACGAACTGGCCGGCGTGGAGAAGGCGGAGCTGAACCTCTTCGGCTGACCACCCCGCGGTCGTGCCCCTGGTCGTACCCGTCGTACCTCGCGGTCGGGTCCCGGCGTCGTACCCCGCCGCCGCACCCCGGCGTCGTATCCTTGGATTGGACTAGACCTGTAGCCGCTCCGGGGAGCATCGACGGAAGGGGTCCTATGAGCACGCGTGCAGTCCTGGAGGTGATCGCCCTCGACGTCGAGGACGCCGTCGCCGCCCAGGCCGGAGGCGCGGACCGCCTGGAACTGGTCACCGACATGGCCGCCGACGGGCTCACCCCGCCGCCGCGCACCTTCGCCGGGATCCGTGCCGCCGTCGACATCGCGCTGCGCGTGATGCTCCGGCCCCGGGGCGGGTTCGGGGCCGGCGACGTCCCGTCGCTGCTGCGCGCCGCGCGCGAACTGCGTGCCGCCGGTGCCGACGAGTTCGTGCTCGGGTTCCTCGACCGGGACGGCGGGCCCGACCTCGGTGTGCTGGAGCGGCTGGCCGCGGAGCTGGACGGGTGCCGCTGGACCTTCCACCGTGCGATCGACCACTGCGCCGACCGCCCCCGGCTCCGCGGACAGCTCGCCGACCTGCCGGGCCTGGACACCTACCTCACGGCGGGCTCGGCGGCCGGCGTGGACGACGGCATGCCCACGCTCCTCGCCGAGGCGGCCCGGCGCGGCGAGCCGGGCCACACCCAGCGGCTGCTGGTCGGCGGCGGCCTGCGTCTCGACCACGTCCCGCAGCTGCTCGCGGCGGGCGTCGACGCCTTCCACATCGGCGGCGCGGCCCGCCCGCACGGCTGGAGCGCACCGGTGTCGGCGGAGGCGGTGCGGGAGTGGCGCACGGCCGTCGACGGACTGCCGCCGCATGCCGCCTGATGCCATGTCACGAAGTGGTGGCGGCCGGGTAGCCGTTGTGTTCTGAGCCTTCCCCCCGCGGCCGGCGCGTGGGCGCCGAGGTGCATAGTTGAGGGCGCTTCGGCTGCGCCGGAGCATGACAACTTTCCGTCACAGGGGGACTCTGCTCCATGCCATTCATACGCCGCCGCGGCGTCACGGCCGCTGCCGCCGTGATCGCCGCGGTCATGGTGACCGCCACGGCCTGCGACAGCAAGACCGACGACAGCAGGGCGTCCGCCTCGTCGTCGGGCCGGGCGGACCAGAAGGACACGGGTGTCGACACCGGCCAGGACGGGGGCGGGACCTCGATCGGCGGCTTCAAGCTGCCGGACGGCATCCCCACCGACCTCACCGGTGAGGCCCTGCGGAAGTGGAGGGACGGCGGCTGGAAGGACTTCAGCAGCTGGAAGTCCAAGGCCGAGGACTTCGCGAACCCGTACATCAAGGACTTCTGGACGCCGGAGCGGCTGGCCGAGGCGAAGGCCGACATACCGGCGGTCCCCGAGGCGAGCAGCATCAGCTCCGGCTCGGGCGGCACCACCAAGGTGTACGCGCCCGACGGCACGGTGAAGCGGAAGGCGGCCACCCGGGTCCCGGCGACGTACCACCGCTACGCGCCGCCCGTGGGCAAGCTGTTCTTCAGCACGCCCCAGGGATCCATGGTGTGCTCCGCGGCGGTGGTCACGGACCCGGCGCACCCCGGCAAGTCCAACCTGGTGTGGACGGCCGGGCACTGCGTGCACGCGGGCAAGGGCGGCGGCTGGTACCGCAACATCGCCTTCGTCCCGTCGTTCAACAACGGCGCCCGGTACGGCATCCAGCAGGCGACCCGGAACGCCCGCTCCTCGGCGGTCTCCCCGTACGGCATCTGGTGGGCCAACTGGGCCACGACGTCCCAGGCGTGGATCAGCGGCGGTGCCCACCGGGCCACCGTGGCCTACGCGTACGACTACGCCGTGCTGCACGTCAAGCCGGAGAAGGGCCGCAAGTCCCTCCAGGAGATGGTCGGTTCGGCGCTTCCGGTGTGGTTCGGCGCGCCGGCGGCCAACAAGGCCAAGGGCCTGAAGCTGCGCGGCTACCCGGCCGAGGCGCCCTACGACGGCTCGAAGATGTACGACTGCCGCGGCGCCACCAAGCGCCTCGTGCTCGGCTACAGCTACCCGAGCAAGTACCCGGCGCAGTACATGATGGGCTGCACGATGAACGGCGGCGCCTCCGGCGGCCCGTGGTACACGACGCACAACGGCCGGACGTACCTGGTCTCCAACAACTCCCTGAGCGACCGCAGGACCTATGTCAGCGGTCCGCACCTCGGTGACAACGCCAAGCAGGTGTACCTGGCGACCAGCAGGAAGTTCAAGTAGGGCGGCCGGCCCGAGCAGGGCCGGACCGCTCCAGGCCCCCGGCGCCGGGGGCCGCGAGTCACCCCCGGCCCGCCGGCGCGCCGCCGAGGTCGACGCCCGCCGGGCGTGGCCGGCCGAGCTGCGGTGGCAGCGGCGCCGCGTGCGTCACGATCAGGCCCGAGACCGCCCGGGTCAGGGCCACGTACAGGCGGCGCAGGCCGGTCCGCTCGTCCGGTTCGCCGTCGACGACCGCCTGCGGCTCGTCCAGGACCACGTAGTCGTACTCCAGGCCCTTGGCGAGCGAGGCCGGGACCAGGGTCAGCCGGGTCTCGCGCGTCGTCTCCTCGCCGGGACCCAGGTAGGCGAGGTCCGCGGCGGTGAGTGCCTCGGCGAGCGCGGGGACGCGGGCGTCGGCGGCGATCAGCCCGGTCGAGCCCTCGTTGCGCAGCAGCTCGGCGCACGCGGCGACCACCTCGGCGGCCGCGCCGACCGCACGCACCTGGAAGAAGCCCGGGTTCTCGCGCACCGACGCCACCGGCGTCAGGTCCGGCGCGATGTGCGGCAGCAGCCGGGAGGCGTACGCGATCACGTCCGTCGGCACCCGGAAACCGGCCGTCAGCTCCTCGACCGCCGCCCCGGACTTCCCGAGGTGGGCGAGCGCCTGCTGCCAACTGCGCGTCGCCCAGGGCGTGGTGCCCTGCGCGAGGTCGCCGAGGACGGTCGCCGAGCCGGTGGTGCAGCGCCGGCCGACGGCCCGGTACTGCATCGGTGAGAGGTCCTGCGCCTCGTCCAGCACGACGTGCCCGAGCGAGTGGGTGCGCTGGACGAGGTCGGTGGTCTCGTCGATCAGCACCGCGTCCGCGGGCGACCACTTCGCGGACTTCACGGAGCGCACGGGCTTCGCCCAGAGGATCTCCTTCTGCTCGTCCGCGTCGAGGATCCCGTCCGCGTGCGCGGCCAGGAAGCCGGCGTCGGTGAGCAGCCGCAGGACGAGCCTGGCGGGGTCCACGGGCGGCCAGATCGCCTTGACGGCCGCCTTCACGGCGGAGTTGCGGGCGACGGCGTCCTGCACGCGGTCGTCCGGCGCCTCCCCGGCCCGCTCCATCTGGACCAGCACGGCGTGCGCGATCCGCTGCGGCAGGGCCTCACGGGCCGCGCCGTAGCGCATGTCACGCTCCAGCAGCTCCCGGACGATCTCCTCCAGGTCGTGGGCGGGCACCCGCCAGCGCCGGGAGCCGCGCACCACCACGACGGGCTCGGTGGGCATCGTCACCTGTGCGCGGACGGCCCTGCGCAGCACCTCCGCCATGCGTGCGTCGCCCTTGACGACCGCGGCGGACGCGGTGTCCGTCCCGCGCACCTCCACGTGGGCGACGAGGTCGTCGACCGTCGCCTGCCGGACCTCCAGCTCGCCGAGCGCCGGGAGCACCTGCTCGATGTAGTGCAGGAAGGACCGGTTCGGTCCGATGACCAGGGTGCCGGTGCGGGCGAGCCGCTCGCGGTGGGCGTAGAGGAGATAGGCGACGCGGTGCAGGCCGACGGCGGTCTTCCCGGTCCCCGGGCCGCCCTGGACGCAGACCGTGCCGGACAGGCCGCTGCGCACGATCTCGTCCTGCTCCGGCTGGATGGTGGCCACGATGTCGCGCATCGGGCCGACACGCGGCCGCTCGATCTCCTGCTGGAGCAGCCTGCTGGTGGTGGGCGCCTCGGCGGGGTCCGAGAGGTGCTCGTCCTCGTACGCGGTCAGGTCGCCGCCGATGTAGCCGAAACGGCGGCGCAGCGCGATGTCCATCGGGTCCTTCTTGGAGGCCCGGTAGAACGGCTGCGAGACGGGTGCGCGCCAGTCGATCACCATCGGATCGCCGTCGGCGTCGTGGACGTGCCGACGACCGATGTAGAACCTCTCTCCCTCCGCGCCCTCGGCCCGGTCGGCGCCGGGCGCGTGGAGGTAGTCGAGGCGGCCGAAGAACAGCGGCGTGTGGCTGAGGTCGGCGAGGGCCTTGATGCGCTCGTCGATCTGGCGGGCGAGGACCGCGGCGTTGACCCAGTTCGCGGTCACGTCGCGGATGTCGAGGTTCTCCGCGTCCTCGCGCATGGCGCGCAGCGCGGCCCGGGAGGCTGCGAGGTGGGAGCGCTCACGGGCGAGGGGGCCGGTGCCGGGCGGGCCGGAGAGGGGGTCGGGGGCGGGGCCGGGGGCGGACGGGGCTGACGGGATGGACACGGAAAGGTGCCTCCGGGGCATGGCCGCGCGCCGGTCGGGGCACGTGCGCCCACCGGCCGGTGCGGTGACGGGTGGCGGTTCTGCCGTCCGGTTTCCGTCCGGACGGCGGCTCTCCGTGAAGGGAGGCGGGCAAGAGACGGGATTGTAGGTGACGGCCGGATGTGGGGGCCAACGGTTTTCCGTGGTCCCGCGCCCCGTCCGGCGCGCGGGCCGCAGCGCCTCCGGGGGCTTCGCCCCGGTCTCCGCGGGCCACGCCCCGTTCGCCCTAGGGGACGCCCTCCCCCTGGAGTACTACACGGGGCGGCCCACAGGGGTACGGCCGGCTGCGCAGGTTACACCCTTGGTCCGACGCCATCCGGGGTGGCCGGTTCCACCATGGAGACATGAGTGCAGCAACCTTCTCCCCCGTCCCCTCACGGCACGGTCCGCCGCCCGGCGCGACCGCGCTCGACGACGGCCACCCCCGCCACCGCCTCGGCGACGCCCTGCGTGCCCTCAAGGTGTACGTGGGCGCCGTGATCGACGTCGTCCTCCTCGGTGAGTACGGCGAGGAGGAGGGCGTCCGTCGCCGGCACGTCGTCTGACCCCCGGCCCTGCTCACTGCCCGGTCCTGCTCAGTCCCCGGCCAGCAGCTCGTCCGCGTCCACGATCCGGTAGGCGTACCCCTGCTCCGCCAGGAAGCGCTGGCGGTGCGCCGCGAAGTCCTGGTCGATGGTGTCGCGCGCCACGACCGAGTAGAAGTGCGCCTGATGGCCGTCGGCCTTGGGCCGCAGCACCCGCCCCAGCCGCTGCGCCTCCTCTTGGCGCGAGCCGAACGTCCCCGACACCTGGATGGCGACCGTCGCCTCCGGCAGGTCGATGGAGAAGTTCGCCACCTTGGAGACGACGAGCACGCTGATCTCGCCCTCGCGGAAGGCGCCGAAGAGCTTCTCGCGCTGGGCGTTGGACGTCTCGCCCTTGATGACGGGGGCGCCCAGGTGCTCACCCAGCTCGTCCAGCTGGTCGATGTACTGCCCGATGACCAGGATCTGCTGCCCGGCGAAGCGCCGCACCAGGGCCTCGGTCACCTTCCGCTTGGTGTCCGTGGTGGCACAGAACCGGTACTTCTCCTCGGTCTCGGCGGTGGCGTACGCGAGCCGCTCGGCCTCGGTGAGGTTCACCCGGACCTCCACGCAGTCGGCGGGCGCGATGTACCCCTGGGCCTCGATCTCCTTCCAGGGCGCGTCGAACCGCTTGGGCCCGATGAGGGAGAACACGTCCGACTCGCGGCCGTCCTCCCGTACGAGGGTGGCGGTCAGACCGAGCCGCCGCCGCGCCTGCAGGTCCGCCGTGAACTTGAAGACGGGCGCGGGCAGCAGGTGCACCTCGTCGTAGACGATCAGCCCCCAGTCGCGGGAGTCGAACAGCTCCAGGTGCGGGTAGACGCCCTTCCGCCTGGTCGTGAGCACCTGGTACGTGGCGATGGTGACGGGCCGGATCTCCTTGCGCGTACCGGAGTACTCGCCGATCTCCTCCTCGCGCAGCGAGGTCCGCCGCACCAGCTCGTGCTTCCACTGCCGGGCGGAGACGGTGTTCGTGACGAGGATGAGGGTGGTGGCCTTGGCCTGGGCCATGGATCCGGCGCCGACGAGGGTCTTGCCGGCGCCGCAGGGCAGCACGACGACGCCGCTGCCGCCGTGCCAGAAGTTCTCCACGGCCTGCTTCTGGTAGGGCCGCAGGGCCCACCCGTCCTCGCGCAGCTCGATGGGGTGCGCCTCGCCGTCCACGTACCCGGCGAGGTCCTCGGCGGGCCAGCCCAGCTTGAGCAGCACCTGCTTGATCTGCCCGCGCTCCGACGGATGCACGGCGACGGTGTCGTCGTCGATCCGCGCCCCGACCAGCGGCACGATCCGCTTGGAGCGCAGCACCTCTTCGAGGACGGGGCGGTCGGTGGACGTCAGCACCAGGCCGTGGGCCGGGTGCTTGCTGAGGGTCAGCCGCCCGTACCGGTCCATGGTCTCGGCGATGTCGACGAGCAGCGCGTGCGGCACCGGGTACCGGCTGTACTGCACGAGCGCGTCCACGACCTGTTCGGCGTCGTGGCCGGCCGCTCGCGCGTTCCACAGGCCGAGCGGGGTCACCCGGTAGGTGTGGATGTGCTCGGGCGCGCGCTCCAGCTCGGCGAACGGCGCGATGGCCCGACGGCAGTCGTCGGCCTGCTCGTGATCGACTTCGAGGAGCAGGGTCTTGTCGGACTGAACGATGAGCGGACCATTCACGCGGGCACCCTTTCCATGCGGCCGATCCGGGCGGCCAAACGTCCAGTGTGCCTCATACGGGAACGATCACAGCTGGCCGTCGTCCAGCTCCGCCACCCCGGTGACCCTGTGCAGGGGATACGTGCGGACCTCGTCCGCCGTGTGGTCGTACGCCGTGACGAAGCCGCCCTCCACCCGGACCGGGGCGATCAGGCGCTGGGTGGCGGCGCCCTCGGCGTTGACGTAGCCGATCCAGAGGGAGTCGCCGGTCAGGACGGCGGCCTGCATGGTGGCGAGGGTCTCGGCGGACGTGGTGCGGGGCAGCTCGCCGCCCGCGCCGCCCGTGCCGGGGGCGCCGGTGGCCTTGAGAGGGGCCGTGGCGGCCAGGTCACCGGCGCGGATGGCACGGAGCGCCGCCGTCAGGAGCGTGGCGTCGGGGGCCCGGGGGCCCTCCGGGACCGGCTCCGGAGGGGTGCGGGGCGGGGTGCGGTGGGCGTGGGCGCGGGTGACCAGGACGTCGCCCTCCGCCGACTCCGCGGCCGGGGCGAAGCCCATCGCCCGCAGCCCCTCCAGCAGCGTGGCGGGGTCGGCCTCGGCGGCCAGGACCGTCGGGGCCAGGCGCCGCAGCCGCAGCGCGGCCGCCCGCCGGTCCGCGACGATCTCGTTCAGCAGGGCGTCGTCGTCGCAGCGCACGTAGGCCGAGGCCGCCCCCACGCGCAGATGGCCGTGTCTGCGGGCCACGTCGTCGATCAGGTACGCGAGCGGCTGCGGGACCGGGGTGCGGGAGTGCGTGGCGAGGAACGCGTGCAGGTCGGACGCGGTACGGCCGGCGTCCAGCGCCCGGCGCACGGTGGCGGGCGTGAAGCGGTAGACGGTGGCGCCGCCCTTCGACTCGACGTCCGCGAGCACGTCCAGCATGTCCGCCAGCGGTCGCCGGAGCGGGCCGGGCGCCACCGCCGTCAGGTCCGCCTGGAGCAGGACGTGGTCCAGCGGTTCGGGCAGCAGCGGGGCCAGAAGCCGCGCGGCACGGGCGGCGGCCGCCGCCCGCTCGGACGCGGTCAGCGGCTCGGGGAGGCCGGGGCGGTGGTGCGGCCGGTGGACGGGAAGCTTGTCGCCGGGACCCGCGGGGGCGGCCTCGGGGGCCGCAGGGCCGGAGACCGGCCGGGCGGGGGCCGGCGGGTGGTCCGGGTGCGTGCCGAGCAGGGCGCGGCCGTGCGCCGACAGGGCGCCGCGGCCCGTGACGCCCAGCAGCTCCGCCTCGGACAGCGTCCAGCGGGCCAGGCGGGTGCGCAGGTCGTCCGCCGCGGGCTGGGCCGCCCCTCTCGGCGGGCGCTCCCAGCGCAGGCGGGCCAGCACCGAGTCGGGGGTCGCGGCGGTGCCCTCGGGCAGCCCGGCGAGCAGCGTCAGGACACGGTGGCGGACCTCCGGTGCGGCCGAGCGGTCCAGCCCGGGGCCGAGCGCGGAGAGCGTACGGTCCTTCGCGTCCCGGCCGCCGACCAGTCCCGCGGTGCGGGTCGCGGCGAGCCACGCCGTGGCCAGCCGGCTCCAGCGCTCGGGGGCGGGCAGCTCCCGCCACTCGTCGTACGCCGGGGTCGCCGCGTAGCGCTCGTCGGCCTCGCCGTCCGACGCCAGCAGGCCCGCCGCGTAGGCGAGTTCGACCCAGAAGGCGGCCACCGGCTCGGGCACGCCGAGCGCCACGGCCGTCCGCTTCAGATCGCGCACGCTCAGGCCGCCCGCGCGCAGCACCGGCGGCCCGCCCTCGTCCCAGTCCTTCAGCAGGTCCTCGACGGTCGAGAGCGCGGTGTACGCCTGACCGGCCGCCGTGGCGTCCACCGTCCCGGGACGGTGGGTGGCGGCGGCCTCCACGGCGGGCGGCAGCGGCTCGGCGCGGCGGTGCGCGCGGCCCCCGCGCAGGTGCAGGGCCACCTGGCGGGGGAGGACGACCGTGCCCGGGGCGGTCGGCAGCAGCAGACCTCGGTCGAGCAGCCAGCGCAGGTGGGCCGCGGGGGCGGCGGTGACCTGGCCGTACGGAGGCCCCCACACCAGCCGGGACAGGACCTCCAGGGAATCGGCGGGGGCGGTGTCGAGCAGCGCGGTCATCCGGGCGCGGTCGGTGAACAGGCCCGTGAGCGAGGCCACGGCGGACACCGCGTCATGGGTGGCCGGCAGCCCGGCGGCGGCCAGGATCTCCTGGACCCGGCCGGGCGACATGCCGGCGGCGGCCTCCGCCACGGTGGGGCCCAGGCCGGTGGGCGAGGGGTGCTGCGGGGACGGGGCGAGCAGCTCCCGGGCCGTGCGGACGAGACGGAGGCGGTCGTCGGGGCCCCAGACGAGGGCCTGGTCGCGGAGGGTGGCGAGGGCGCGGGGCAGCGCCTCGGCGACCACGGGCCCGGCCGCGGCGTCGGTGAGGGTGCCGGCCGCGGTGGCGGCCTTGTGGCCGTCGTCGCCGGCCATCAGGGCGACCAGCTCCTCGTACGACGCCGGGTCCGAGGCCACCGCCAGCGCCTCCGCGGTCTGCAGCGCGAACGTGTCCAGGCGTTCCAGCGCGCGGACGACGCTCGCGCGGGTGGCGGCGCGGGTCGCGAGCTGGGTGAGGTCGGTGGGGACGGGGGCGACGAGATCCGGACGGGCGCGGAGGAGGGCGGCCAGGGAGGCGTCGTCCCGGGCGCGCAGGGACTCGGCCAGCGAGCGGGGGGCGGCGGTGCCGCTGCCGGTGGCCGGGGGGTCCTTGCGTGAGCGCTCCTCGGGGGTCATCCGCTCAACCGTAGCGGGTGTGCGGCAGGGGCGGCCCCGGCGGCGTCGGGACGATGCCGTACGGGCCGGCCCGGTGGCCGGGGCGTCAGGGGGCGGCCGGGGCGGCGCCGGTGACCGGCCGGCACGGTGCGGCCGGGGCGCTCCGGCGGGGCCGTACGCGGTACCGTCGTCGCACAGGGTGTCCAATGTGCCCGTCCCGGAGGGGACTTCGTGGGGATCGAGAGCGACCAGCTGGTCTTCGACTATCTGAGCCGGGTCGGGGACCTGGCGCAGCAACGGCAGCTGCCGTCGGCCGCGCGCATGCGGCTCGTGTCCGGACTGCGCGACGAGATCGACCGGCGCCGGTCGAAGTCCCCGGTCGACAGTCCGGTCGCCGTGCGCCGCATCCTGTCCCGCCTCGGCAGCCCCGACGAGCTGGTCGCCGCCGCGGCCGTCGGCGCGGGCGGCGCCCCCGGGAGCCGTCCCGCCGCCGTGCCCGTCCAGCGCGCGGACGAGCCGGACGACCGCCCCAGGGGCCTGCGGCGTGTCGTGCCCCGCCCCCGTCCCGCCGAGCCCGGCCCGGCCGCCGCCTCGGGCAACGCCGCCTCCCCGCCCCACCTGGCCGGTGCGCACGAGCTCGGCGACAGCGCCACTCGGCCCGACTGGTGGCGCGTCGAGGGCGGACCCGGCGGTCCCGGGGGAGGCTTCGGGCTCGGTGACTCCGTACCGGGGTTCGTCGGGGGTGTGGAGGTCCCCGAGCTCCTGAAGCCGCCGCCGGGCGGCACGGCGAAACCGGCGGGTGAGGCCGAGGGACAGGAGCCGGAACCGGCCGCGGAGGCCGTTCCCGCCGCCGAGGAGACGGCCGCCGCGCCGCGCCGCCGTCTGCCCGGCCTCACCGGCTGGGGCAACCCCCTGCTGCTCCTGGCCGCGGGACTCCTCGTCGCCGGCGCGGTCCTCCGCAGCTGGCCGGCGCTCGGCCTCGGCTGGCTCATCGCGTGGGCCTCCCGTCGGCTCAGTCCCACCGAGTCCAAGTGGGCGGTGATGGGCCTGCCCGGCGTGGTCGCGGCCGGGGGCCTGGTCTGGCTCTGGGGCCGTACGGAAGGGCGCTGGGGCGCCCCCGTCGCCGAGGGCCACATGAACGACGCGATCGCCCAGACCTGGCCATGGGTGGTCCGGGGCGCCGCCCTCGCCTCGGCCCTGTACCTGGTGTGGCGCTCGCGACGCGGGCGATGACCCCGGTCCCCGGCCCCCGGGGACAATGGCCCGTATGACGTCTCGCGCCCTCACCGTCGGCTTCGACCTCGACATGACCCTGATCGACTCCCGGCCCGGTATCCACGCCTGCTACCAGGCGCTTTCCGAGCGGACCGGGACGTACATCGACGCCGATCTGGCCATCACCCGGCTCGGGCCGCCGCTGGCCGAGGAACTGGTCCACTGGTTCCCGGCGGAGCGGATCGACGCCATGGCCGAGCTCTACCGTGCGATGTATCCCGCCATCGCGATCAGCGCGACGCCGGCCATGGCCGGCGCCCGCGAGGCGATCGCCGCGGTGCGGGCGGCCGGCGGGCGCGCGATCGTCGTGACCGCGAAGTACGAACCCAACGCCGAGCTGCATCTGGAACACCTCGGCATCGAGCCGGACGCGCTGATCGGCGACCTGTGGGCCGAGCGCAAGGCGGAGGCGCTGCGGGAGCACCGCGCCACGGTGTACGTCGGCGACCACATCGGCGACGTCCGCGGCGCCCGCATCGCCGAGGCGTACTCCGTCGCCGTCGCCACCGGCCCCTGCGACGCCGGCGAACTGCGGGCCGCGGGCGCGGACGTCGTCCTCGGCGACCTCACCGAGTTCCCGGCCTGGCTGACGGCGTACACGCCCCGGTGAGGACGCGGTGAGGACGCGGTGAGCACGCGGTGACTCGGGTCGCCGGGCCGTCGGGTCGCGAGGCCGTCGGGCCGTCGGACCGTCGGGAACAGGCCATCGACGCCGGGCGGGCGGCTACGCGCGGGCCCGGGGTGAGGGGGTCGCACGCGCCCGCCTGCGGCCCTCCGCGATCGACCGGAGCATCCCCGCACCGGCCATCAGGAAGCCCAGCCCCATGAGCATGCTCAGCCCGAACATGTACGACGGGAAAGGCTTCGTCCCGAGCAGCAGCGGGGCCACGGTGACCAAAGTGGCCGCCGCTCCGACGAAGAAGACGATCGCACCGGCGCGGATCAGCCAGTCGCCGGCCGCGGGGGAATTCGCTTGGGTTTTGTCACGCACCGGACCAGGGTAGTTCCCAGCGCGAGGAACAACTCGGCGACGTCTTGTCACCGGCCCCCGGACCATTAGCCTTGGTACCGGCGGGTCCACGCGGCCCGCCGTAGTCCTATCCGGGGCAGTTTCCCGCACGCTTTGCAGACGCAGTTTCCGACGAGTACGAGGACGAGGACGGACGTGCCCACCGGCAAGGTCAAGTGGTTCAACAGCGAGAAGGGCTTCGGCTTTCTCTCCCGCGACGACGGCGGCGACGTCTTCGTCCATTCCTCGGTTCTCCCCGCCGGAGTCGATTCACTCAAGCCGGGACAGCGCGTGGAGTTCGGGGTCGTGGCCGGCCAGCGCGGCGACCAGGCGCTGTCCGTCACCCTTCTGGAGCCGGCGCCCTCGGTCGCGGCCGCGCAGCGCAGGAAGCCGGACGAACTGGCATCCATCGTCCAGGACCTGACGACCCTCCTGGAGAACATCACCCCGATGCTCGAGAAGGGCCGCTACCCCGACAAGGCGTCCGGCAAGAAGATCGCCGGCCTGCTGCGCGCCGTCGCCGACCAGTTGGACGTCTGACCCGGTCGTCACGGGAAGGCGAGCGCGTCCGGGCCGAGGGGCGGCAGCAGCCCCTCGGCCGCCGCGCGCGTGAGCAGTCCGCGGACCGCCGCGTAGCCGTCCTCGCCCAGGTCGGCCGTGAACTCGTTGACGTACAGCCCGATGTGCTGGTCCGCCACCGCCGGGTCCATCTCCTGTGCGTGCTCCATGACGTAGGGGCGCGACGCCTCGGGGTCGTCCCAGGCCGCCCGCACGGACGCGCGGGCGGATTCGGCGAGCAGCTTCAGCGTGTCCGCGCCCAGGGACCGCTTGGCGATGATCGCGCCCAGCGGAATCGGCAGGCCGGTGGTCCCCTCCCAGTGCTCGCCCATGTCGGCGAGCTTGTGCAGCCCGTAGGCGCGGTAGGTGAACCGCGCCTCGTGGATGACGAGACCCGCGTCGACCCGCCCGTCCCGCACCGCGGGCATGATCTCGTGGAACGGCATGACGACGACCTCGCCGACGCCTCCGGGCACCGTGTCCGCGGCCCAGAGGCGGAACAGCAGATACGCCGTCGACGTCTCGCTCGGTACGGCGACCGTCCGTCCGGTCAGCGCGGTCCCCGGCTCCCGGGTGAGCACCAGCGGGCCGCAGCCCCGGCCCAGCGCGCCGCCGCACGGCAGCAGCGCGTACTCGCCGAGGACGTACGGCAGGACGGCGTACGACACCTTCAGGATGTCGAACTCGCCGCGCTCGGCCATGCCGTTGGTGACGTCGATGTCGGCGAAGGTGACGTCGAGCGCGGGCGCGCCCGGGATGCGGCCGTGGGCCCAGGCGTCGAAGACGAAGGTGTCGTTGGGGCAGGGGGAGTAGGCGATCTGCAGGGGCGTGCCGGATGCGGTCATCAGAACTCCTCCGTGGATACCCCGGCCTTCAGGCCAGGGTGGGGGTACCTCCCGCTTGCGGGGGAGAAACGAAGCTCCTGCGAAGCAGGGCAGGGAAAGGCGAATCGCCGCCAGGGCGATCCGGCGTCTGCGGTCACCGGCCGACAGACGCCGTTCACAGGGAAACTGATAGCGTGTGAGATGCGGCGCAGCAGGTCAAGCGGGCGTTCAAGTACCGCTTCTACCCCACGGACGAGCAGGCAGCCGAGCTGTCGCGCACGTTCGGCTGCGTCCGTCTCGTGTACAACAAGGCGCTGGAGGAGCGCACCCGGGCCTGGTACGGCGAGCAGCGCCGTATCTCCTACGTTCAGTCGTCGGCCGCGCTGACGGAGTGGAAGAAGACCGAGGAACTCGCCTTCCTGGCGGAGGTGTCCTCCGTTCCGCTCCAGCAGGCGCTGCGCCACCTTCAGACGGCGTTCGGGAACTTCTTCGCCAAGCGCGCGAAGTACCCCCGGTACAAGAGCCGGAAGAAGTCGTGTGCCTCGGCCGAGTACACCCGTAGCGCCTTCACGTGGCGCGACGGGCGACTGACCCTGGCCAAGATGGCAGAGCCGCTGGACATCCGCTGGTCCCGGCCCCTTCCCGAAGGGGCGGAGCCGACGACGGTGACGGTGGCCCGCGATGCGGCCGACCGCTGGTTCGTGTCCCTGCTGTGCGAGGACACCATGATCCCTGCGTCCGCCGCCACGGCGGCCGTCGGTATCGACGCCGGGGTCACTTCCCTGGTGACGCTGTCCACCGGGGAGAAGATCTCGAACCCGAAGCACGAGCGGCGCGACCGCGCCCGCCTGGCCCGCGCGCAGCGGGAGCTGTCGCGGAAGGCGAAGGGCTCGGCGAACCGGGCCAAGGCCCGGCGCCGCGTCGCCAGGGTCCACGCGCGGATTGCCGACCGGCGCCGCGACTTCCTGCACAAGCTGTCGACTCGGCTCGTCCGTGAGAACCAAACGGTCGTGATCGAGGACCTCACCGTCCGCAACCTGCTGAAGAACGGCCGCCTCGCGCGCGCCATCTCGGATGCGTCGTGGACGCAACTGCGCTTCATGCTGGAGTACAAGTGCGCCTGGTACGGGCGCGAACTCGTCGTAATCGACCGCTTCTTCCCCAGCTCCAAGCTGTGCGGAACCTGCGGCACGGTCCGAGAGAAGCTGCCGTTGAACGTCCGTGAGTGGACGTGCGAGTGCGGCGCCGTGCACGACCGCGATGTGAACGCGGCACGCAACATCCTGGCCGCCGGGCTGGCGGCGTCCGCCTGCGGAGACGGTGTAAGACCTCAACGGGAATCCTCCCGGACAAGGCGGTCGTCGGTGAAGCAGGAACCCCAGCGGGCGACCGCTGGAATCCCCCGCCTCAAGGCGGGGGAGGAAGCCAAGCCTGTGTCCAACTCTCCAGCAGGGGTGTGAGCTTCCCGAAGCCCTCGGTGAGCGTCGTGAGGGCGTCGCCGATCCGCCAGGCGGCGCGGTCGCGCGGGCCGACGGGGTTGGAGACGGCACGGACCTCCACGACCGGGACGCCGTGCGCGGCGGCGGCCTCGGCGACCCCGAACCCCTCCATGGCCTCGGCGAGCGCCCGCGGATGCCGGGCGCGCAGCGCGGCGGCGCGTGCCGCGCTGCCGGTCACGGTGGAGACGGTGAGCACGGCCCCGGTGAGTCCACCGGTCGCGGCGACGGCCTCCCGTACGAGTGATACGGGCGGCTCGTGGTTGACGGTCCCGAAACCGAGGTCGGTGACGGGCAGGAAACCCTCCGCGGTCTCGGCGCCGAGATCGGCGGCCACGATGTCGTCGGCGACGACGAGCGAGCCGACCGGCGCGTCCGGCGTGAATCCGCCCGCGATGCCCGCGACGACCACCAGGCCGTAGGGGGCTCCCGCGAGCGCGGCGGCGGTGAGCGCGGAGGCGGCGGAGGCGGCGGCGAGGGCGGGGCCCACGCCGGTGGCGACGAGGTCGAGGGCGCCGGTGCGGTGCACGACCGCCCCGGGGAGGCGGACCTCGGTGAGCGGGGTCGAGAACGCCCTGGCCACCGCGTCCCGTTCCACGGGCACCGCGGTGGCCACCAGGATCCGACCCCGGGCTGCCGGCTCTGTGGTCAGGAGTCCTTCTTCAGCTTGAAGGTCCACAGGCCGGTCACCGTGTTCTCGCCCGCCTTGACGGACACGAGGGTGGAGTTGCCGCTCGCCCCGTACTGCGCGTTGAAGAACACGCTGCCCGGGATCGTGCGGTAGGTCTTCTTGCTGGCGTCGGTCAGCGGCTGGCCGTTCATCAGGATGGTCCAGCCCTTGTCCGCGACCTCCGGGTCCACGCCGAAGCGGACCGTCTCATCGGGGTCGACCTTGATCGACTTGATGTCCTTCGACTTCAGGCACTTCGCCAGCTGCGGGGTGGGCACCACCTTGCCGTCGTTGTAGCAGTCGGTCTCGGAGCTCACCGAGTTCCTGCCGACCGTGATGGTCGCCAGCGGCGTCGGCTTCTCACAGGCGGACAACAGCAGAAGTCCGGCGGAAACGGCGCCGAGGGCGGCTACGGCGCGTCGGGAACGCAGTGCGGTCATGGCCGAAGGCTATCGGGCGCCCCCGGCCGGCCCCCCACGTGGGGTGCACGACGTGCCGCGCACTCGTGCGATCAGGTGCCGTACGGCGCCCCGCCCGCCCAGGCCGGGCGGGGGCCGGAGACGGTCAGGCCACGCGGGGGTGGGGGGCGCCGCCTCGGCGGGCCGAGGCCAGAAGGCCCCGTACGGTCGTGAGCCAGCCCGAGGCCACGATCGCGGCGCCCACCGCGAGGCCCAGCACCCCGTTCAGCGGCAGGGCGATACCGATCGCACCGCCCAGCACCCACGCCATCTGCAGCAGCGTCTCGGACCGCGCGAACGCCGAGGTCCGCACCAGTTCCGGCACATCCCGCTGGATCAGCGCGTCCAGCGACAGCTTGGCGAGTGCCTGCGCGAAACCGGCGATGCCGGCCAGGCACGTCACCAGGAAGGAACCGTAGAAGGCCGCCGCGGTGACCGCCGCGCCCAGCACGATCGCCACGACCGTCACGATGATCACTTCCGGGGCGCGTGATTTCAGCCAGGCCCCGACGGCCGTGCCCAGCGCGTTGCCCGCGCCCGCCGCGACGCCCACGATGCCCAGCGACACCGCCGCGCTCCCGCCGGCGAGCGGGTGCTCCCGCAGCAGGAAGGCGAGGAAGAAGATCAGGAAGCCGGACAGGCCGCGCAGCGCGGCGTTGGCGCCCAGCGCGTGCGTCACCGCGGGGCCGACCGTCCGCAGCCCGGGCCGCCGCAGGGCCGTCCTGCGGTGCGGACCGTGCAGGTGCTCGGCGTCCGCGGCGAGCAGCGCGGTGTCCTCGCCCCGGGCGGAGTCGACCTTCGGCGGCAGCGTGAAGGACAGGAACGTGCCCACGGCGAAGAGCACGAAAGCGCCGTACAGCGGCCAGCCAGGCCCGATCATGTGCAGGCCGGCGCCGACGGGGGCGGCCACCCCGGTGGCGAGCAGACCGCCGAGGGTGACCCGGGAGTTGGCCTTCACGAGCGAGAAGCGCGGCGGCAGCAACCGCGGCACCACGGCGCTGCGGACGACGCCGTACGCCTTGGACGCGACCAGGACGCCGAGCGCGGCCGGGTAGAGCTCCAGACTGCCGGTGGCGACCGCGCCGGACAGCAGCAGGGCGAGCAGGGCCCGGGCCAGCATGGCGCCCGCCATCGCGGCGCGGCGGCCGTGCGGCAGTCGGTCGAGGAGCGGACCGATCACCGGCGCGAGGAGCGCGAACGGTGCCATGGTGATGGCGAGGTACAGCGCGACGCGGCCGCGGGCCTCGGCCGTCGGCACGGAGAAGAAGACGGTGGAGGCGAGGGCCACGGTGATCATCACGTCGCCGGCGCCGTTCACGGCGTGCAGCTCGATCAGTTTGCCGAGACCGGACTCGCCGGCGCCGTGCGCGTGCGTGGCCTTGCGGATCCCGCGGGCCGGCCCGGTGACGGGCAGGCGCAGGGCACGCCCGACCGCGCGGACGGACCCGCCCAGCCGGCCCGGACCGCCGCCACTTCGGCTGCGCCCCTCGGCCCGGCCGATCCCGGCCCTCCCGTGGGGCGACCTCGCGGTTGCCACCCCGCCATAGTGCCCCGAGAACGGCGGGGACAGTGCGGTTACCGCGCGTACGGGGCCGAGTGGTGTCGCCCGGTAGCCGGCCGGGGAGGGCGCGAACCGGCCAACGGCGCCGACGGACCGGAAACCCGTGCGGCACCGCCCCGGCGCCGGGCCGCCGGGCCGGTATCCGGGACAGCCAGCGCCTCGGTGTGGGCCCCGGGCCCCGGAGAAGGTAGCGTGCGTAGCGCGCCGTGGCGGTTGTTCTCGGCCGCGCGCCTCACAGCCATCCCGCAGAATGGATGTGTAGGTGTGCCCGAGCGCGATCGGGCGCGGACGTCGACGCGGCCCCCCGGTCCGCTCCGTCCGCATCCCCGCCGAGCAGGGCGCACCCGTGACGGCGTAGGAGAGAAGCGATACCTGTGAGCGCAGCGACAACGCGAAGCCGCACCCCCGACCGCCTGTGCGCCGAGGCCGTCGACCTCGCCCGCGCCGCCGCCGAGGAGGCGGCAGCGCCCGGCATCGTCGGCGAGCACGTCGGGATGGTGTCGGAGGGCGACCGCGTTGTCACGCACTTCTTCGAGTGCAAGGAACTGGGCTACCGGGGCTGGCGCTGGGCGGTGACGGTCGCCCGGGCGTCCCGGGCGAAGGTGGTCACGCTCGACGAGACGGTGCTCGTGCCCGGCCCGGAAGCGTTGCTCGCGCCGGAGTGGGTGCCGTGGAGCGAGCGGCTGCGCCCGGGGGACATGGGCCCCGGCGACCTGCTGCCGACGGACGCCGAGGACCTGCGCCTGGAGCCCGGTTTCACGGGCGAGGAGGAGCCGTCGCCGAACGCCGCGGTGTCGGGCGAGATGGCGGAGCTCGTCGAGGCGGAGGACGCCGAGGTGACCGCCGGGGTGCCGGCGAGCCTGCCCATCGCGCCGTTGCGCGGCTCGATCGCGGCGGTGGCGGAGGAACTGGGCATGCGCCGCGCCCGGGTCCTGTCCCGCTACGGGCTGCATGTCGCCGCGGACCGCTGGGAGGACGCCTTCGGGGCGAAGACGCCGATGGCGCAGGCGGCGCCCGCCACCTGCGTCAGCTGCGGTTTCCTGGTGCCGATCGGGGGCTCCCTCGGGCAGGCGTTCGGGGTGTGCGCCAACGAGTTCTCGCCGGCGGACGGCCGCGTGGTCTCCCTGGCCTACGGCTGCGGCGGCCACTCGGAGGCGGCGGTCATGCCGAAGACGCCGCGGCCCGCCCCGCCGGTGATCGACGAGACGAGGGTGGAGCCGTTCCCGCTGCGGCCCTCCCCGGACTCCGGTTCGGTGCCGCCGGTGGCGGACGAGGCCACGGCGGAGCTGGGCCACTCGTAGGGAGCGTGGTAGCGGCGGCTCGTCACCGGCTCGTCACCGGGGTGCCCGGCGGAGCCTTCCCCCCACTGTGGCCGTCCCGGCGCACGGTACCTTCGTCCCGCAGCGCTGAGAGGGAGAGTGAACCGTGAGCAAGTTCGTGCGGCCGTCGGCCGAGGGCGATCCGTTCGGGACGGCGCGGCTGCGGCGCGGCGTGCTGGACGCCTGGGCCACGAGCCCGGCCCGGTTCCGCGAGGACGCCAACGCCGAGGAGGACCTCGTCCTCGGCGGGTACCGCGACCGGCTGGTCGTGGAGCTCGCGCAGAACGCCGCCGACGCGGCCGCCAGGGCCGGGATGCCCGGCCGGCTCCGGCTCACCCTGCGTGACGGCGTGCTCGCCGCCGCCAACACCGGTGCCCCCCTCGACGCGGCGGGCGTCGAGTCGCTGTCGACCCTGCGCGCGTCCGCCAAGCGCGACTCCCACGAGCACACCCACGCCGTCGGACGCTACGGCGTCGGCTTCGCGGCCGCCCTCGCCGTCAGCGACGAGCCCGCCGTCGTCAGCCGGCACGGCGGGGTCCGCTGGTCGTTGGCCGAGGCCCGGGAACTGGCCACCGAGACCGCCGGGCACAGCCCCGGCCTCGGCGACGAGATCCGCCGCCGCGACGGTCATGTACCGCTGCTGCGGCTGCCGTTCGCCGCCGAGGGCACCGCCCCGGACCCGTACGACACCGTAGTCATCCTCCCGCTGCGCGACGCCGCCGCCGCGGACCTCGCCGAGCGGCTGCTGGGCGCCGTCGACGACGCCCTGCTGCTCGCCCTGCCCGGCCTCGAGGAGGTCGTCGTCGAGATCGGCGAGGAGCGGCCGCGCACCCTCCGCCGCCGCACCGAGGGCCACGACACCGTCGTCGAGGACTCTCGGCTCCGCTCGGGCGGGGGGACCGGCACCACCCGCTGGCGCACCGTCTCCCACCACGGCCCCCTCACCCCGGACCTGCTCGCCGACCGCCCGGTCGAGGAGCGGCTGCGCCCCCACTGGTCCGTCACCTGGGCCGTGCCCGTCGACGCCGACGGCACCCCGGCCCGGCCGCGCACCGCACCGGTCGTGCACGCCCCCACCCCCAGCGACGAGGAGCTGGGTGTGCCCGCCCTGCTGATCGCCTCGTTCCCGCTGGACACCAGCCGCCGCCGCGCCGCCCCCGGTCCGCTCACCGGCTTCCTGGTGGAGCGCGCGGCCGACGCCTACGCCGAACTCCTCGGCGCCTGGCGCCCGGTGACGCCCGGCATCATCGACCTGGTGCCCGGGCCGCTGGGCAGGGGCGAGCTGGACGGTGCGCTGCGCCGGGCCGTCCTCGACCGGCTGCCGCGCACCGCCTTCCTGCCGCCCGCGGTCGACCCCGGGGACGACGCGAGCCTGCCCGAGGCGCTGCGCCCACGGGACGCGGAGGTCGTCGAGGGGGCCGGCGCCCAGACCGTGCGCGTCCTCGCCGAGGTGCTGCCCAGCCTGCTGCCGGCGGGCCTCGAACGCCGTGCCGAGCTGCGGACGCTGGGTGTCGCCCGGGTGCCGCTGGCGGAGGCGATCGACCGGCTCGCGGGGCTGGAGAAGGAGCCCGGCTGGTGGTGGCGGCTGTACGACAGCCTGGCCGGGGTCGATCCCGACCGGCTGTCCGGGCTGCCGGTGCCGCTCGCCGGGGGCACCTCCCAGGCTTTCGGCACCGGGGGAGGGCGCACGACCGTCGGGCCCCGGCAGGTCCTGCTGCCGACCTTCGACGGGCCGCCGGTGACCTCCGAGATCCTGGCCCGGCTGGGGCTCAAGGTCGCCCATGCCGACGGCGCCCACCCCCTCCTGGAGAAGCTCGGCGCCCTCCCGGCCACCCCGCGTGCCGTGCTGACCACCCCGCAGGTGCGGGCCGCGGTCGCCGCCTCCCTGGAGGACGAGGGCCCCGGCTGGGACCAGGAGGGCCTGGACGCCGAGGAGTTGGCGGACACCGTGCTGGCCCTGGTCCGCGAGGCGGGGCTCGAACCCGGGGACGAGCCGTGGCTCGGCGCCCTCGCCCTGCCCGACGAGGACGGCGAACTCGCGCCCGCCGGTGAACTCGTCCTGCCGGGAAGCCCCTTCGCGAGCGTCATGCGCGAGGGCGAACTCGCCTTCGTGGACGGCGACCTGGCCGAGCGCTGGGGCGAACAGCCGCTCGCCGCCTGCGGTGTGCTCGCGAACTTCGCCCTGGTGCGGGCCACCGATGTCGTCCTCGACCCGGACGAACTGGAGCCGCGTGACTCCGACTTCGCCGAGCCCGACGACGCCGGACTCCTCGACGCCGTCGACGTGTGGTGCGAGGACGTCCTCGACCGGCTGCCCGACACTCCGGTGCCGCCGGTGGCGACCGAGATCGTCGCCGTGCGCGACCTCGACCTCGTCGACGACGACCGCTGGCCGCAGGCGCTCGCCCTCCTCTCGCAGCCCCCGCTGCGGGACGCGCTCACCCAGCCGGTGCGGATCCTGCTGCCGGACGGCACCCACGAGGTCGTACGGCCGTACACCGCCTGGTGGCTGCGGGGCCATCCCGTGCTCGACGGGCGGCGGCCGGCCGGGCTGCGGGCCGCGGGCGGCGATCCGCTGCTGCACGGCCTGTACGACGAGGCCGACGCCACCGGCTTCGACGACGAGCAGGTGCTGCACGCCCTCGGGGTGCGGACGTCCGTGGCCGCCCTGCTCGACGAGCCCGGCGGCGCCGCCGAACTGCTGGACCGGCTCGCCGACCCGGAGCGGCATGTCTCGGCGGCCCAACTGCACGCCCTGTACGGGGCGCTGGCCGAGCTGGACCCGGAACAGGTGACCCTGCCGGACGAGTTGCGCGCGGTCGTCGACGGCCGGGTGACCGTCGTCGACGCGGCCGGTGCCGTGGTCGTCGACTCCCCGGACCTGCTGCCCTTCACCGAGGGCCTTGCGCTGCTGCCGGTGCGCCCCGTGCGGGCGGCCGACCTCGCCGAACTGTTCCAGGTGCGGCGGCTGAGCGAGTCGGTGACGGGAGAAGTGACCTCCAAGGGCGCCGAGCACGACGTGCCGGAGCCGGTCCGGATCCTGCTCGGGCCCGCCACCCCCGAGTGGTACGTCGAACACGAGGAACTCGTCGTGGACGGCGTGGAGATCGACTGGCGCCTCACCTCCGACGGCGTCCTGCACGCCGCCACCCTGGAGGGCGTCGCGGCCGGACTGGCCTGGGCGGCGGGCCAGTGGCCGCGCCGCTTCGAGGTCGCCGCGCTGCTCGAAGACCCGTCGCGCACCGCGGAGTTGGCCCGGGACCGCTGGTTCGACTAGCCCGAACCCGGTTTCGAAAAAACTTCACACGGCCCTACAACTGTTCACATCCGTCGCAGGTCTTGTCCGTGGAGTCAGCGGACTCCACAGACCCGACCGGGCACCGCGGAAGCCCCAGAGCCGCCCTCGGTGCCCCTGCGAACGTGGGGAAACACATGCGCATTCGTGCCTCTGTCGCCATCGTGACCGGCGCCTTGGCCCTCACCGCCCTCGCCGTTCCGGCCGCGCAGGCGGCCGACGCACCGGGCGTCGGCGCGCTCGCCCAGAGCGTCCGCGCGAACACGGCGAAGTCGCCCGCCGACGAGAGCTACGGCGACACCAAGATCTCCAACGTCGTCGTCAACGGCGGCAAGGCGATCGTGTTCGGTCCCACCACGAAGAAGACGTTCACGGTCACCTTCACCGCCACCGACAACTCGGGCATCGACTCCGCCATGGCCCTGCTGTGGCACGGGTCGACCTTCAAGAACCTCGACGGCGGCATGGTGTCGAACGAGGACACCGCCACCTGCACCACGGTCAACGCCACCACCGTGAACTGCAAGGAGACCTTCACCGTCGACGCGTACTACGACCTGCTGAACTCGTACGCGGGCACCTGGAAGGTGTGGGCGATCGCGCAGGGCAAGGACGCCGACTACGTCCAGAAGGACAACGTCAAGAGCGTCCTCGTCCAGCGGGCCTCCCAGCTGACCGTCAACGCCTCGCCCGAGCCGGTGAAGAAGGGCAAGACCATCACGGTCACCGGCAAGCTCTCCCGCGCCAACTGGGAGTCGGGCAAGTACGCCGGGTACTCCGGCCAGTCGGTGAAGCTGCAGTTCGCCAAGAAGGGCAGCAGCACCTACAGCACGGTCAAGACCATCAAGACGGACGGCACCGGCAACCTGAAGACCACCGTCAAGGCGTCCGTGGACGGCACCTACCGCTACGCGTTCGCGGGCACGTCCTCGACCCCGGCCGTGAACGCCGCGGGCGACTTCATCGACGTGAAGTGACCTGAGCGAAGCGGACATCCGGTCGCCGCACCCCGTCCGGGGCGCGGCGACCAGGCCCTCGGGGCCGAACCGTCATGCCGCGGCAAAAAGATCAGCACTCCTACAACCCTTCGTACCGGTCGCGGATCTGATCATCCGAGCCGACTGACTCACCGAAACTCGGGCCCCACGTGAAGCCAATCCGTGGGCCCCTTTCTCCACTTGGAGAACGCAATGCGCATTCGTGCCACCGTGGCCGCCGTCACCGGCGCCCTGGCTCTCTCCGCCTTCGCCGTCCCGGCCGCACAGGCCGCGGACCCCGCCCCGTCCTTCGCCACGGGCGCCGCGAAGGTCCTCCAGGCGGCCCACGCCGCCTCCGGCAAGACCGCGTTCACCGCCGCCGCCCCCACCGCGGGCCAGCCCTACGCGCTGAACGTCAGCTTCTCCAACCTCAAGATCGGCAAGGCCTACAAGGTCGGCACCACCAACCATGTCGCCGTCCCGGTCTCGTACACCCTGACGCACGGCGCGGACGTCGACATCACGGCGGCCGACTTCGACAACGGCCCGTTCCTCTACCGGGGGTCCGTCGACACGCCGGACAACATCCTCCTCGGTGACGACCCGGCCGCCTGCACCGCCACCTCGGCGACGACCGCCACCTGCAAGGGCAACGTCGACATCTACCCGGACCTCGGCGACCTCATGAACGCCGACGCGGGCACCTGGAACGTCGGCGCCCTCGCCATCGTCCTGAACGGCCAGGACCTGGTCGGCTTCGCCAAGCAGGGCGGCCTCGGCACCACCCTGATCCAGCGCTACTCCAAGCTGACGGTCGACGCCTCGCCCGAACCGGTGAAGAAGGGCAAGACCATCACCGTCACCGGCAAGCTCTCCCGCGCCAACTGGGAGACGAACAAGTACGCCGGGTACTCCGGCCAGTCGGTGAAGCTGCAGTTCGCCAAGAAGGGCAACAGCACCTACAGCACGGTCAAGACCATCAAGACGGACGGCTCCGGCAACCTGAAGACCACCGTCAAGGCGTCCGTGGACGGCACCTACCGCTACGCGTTCGCGGGCACGTCCTCGACCCCGGCCGTGAACGCCGCGGGCGACTTCGTCGACGTGAAGTAGGACCGCACACCACGAACGGCGGGGGTGCCGGTGACGCCGGCACCCCCGCCGTCCTGTGCGCGCCGACCCGGAGGAGATCTCCCGTTCCTCCGGGCGGGCAGGGTGACCTGGTTCTAGGCGGGGAACCGGCGGTCGACCCAGGTCCACAGGAACTCCAGTACCGCCGACGCCACCACCGCGATGCCCACCGCGATCCACGGGACCGTCACCCCGACCAGCTTCAGCGCGAAGAAGTGCTGCAGCGAGGGGACGACCAGGACCAGCAGGAAGGCCGCGCCCATCGAGGCCACCAGGGTGATTCGCCACCAGGTGTAGGGGCGCGCGATGATCGCCAGCACCCAGAGCGTGATCAGGAAGAGCGTGAGCGTCGCCGCACTGGTCTCCGCGTCCAGGGCGCCCGGTCCCGTGTAGGCGTGGCGGGCGAGCAGATACGTGGCGAAGGTGGCGAGCGCGGCCACCACTCCGCCGGGGACGGAGTACCGCATCACCCGCCGGACGAAGTGGGGTCGTGCGCGTTCCGTGTTGGGGGCCAGCGCCAGGAAGAAGGCCGGCACGCCGATCGTCAGGGTCGACAGGAGGGTCAGGTGCCGGGGCAGGAAGGGGTACTCCACCTGCCAGCACGCCACCAGCACGGCCAGCAGCACCGAGTACACCGTCTTCACCAGGAAGAGCGTGGCGACCCGCGTGATGTTGCCGATCACCCGCCGGCCCTCGCCGACCACCGACGGCAGCGTCGCGAAGCTGTTGTCGAGCAGCACGATCTGGGCCACGGCACGGGTCGCCTCCGAGCCCGAACCCATGGAGACGCCGATGTCCGCGTCCTTGAGCGCGAGCACGTCGTTGACACCGTCGCCGGTCATCGCCACGGTGTGCCCGCCCGACTGGAGCGCGCCCACCATGTCCCGCTTCTGATGGGGGGTGACCCGCCCGAACACGGTGCCCTTGTCCAGCGACTTCGCCATCTCGGCCTGGTTCTGCGGAAGGCGGCGGGCGTCCATCACGTCGCCGACGATGCCGAGCTTCGCGGCCACCGCGCCCACGGACACCGCGTTGTCGCCGGAGATCACCTTGGCCTGCACGTTCTGCTCGGCGAAGTAGCGCAGGGTGTCGGCGGCGTCCGGGCGCAGCCGCTGTTCCAGGACGACCAGGGCGGTGGGCCGGGCGCCGTCACCGACCCGGGCGTCGTCCAGGTCCCGGGTGGCGCGGGCCAGGAGCAGCACGCGCAGCCCCTGCTCGTTGAGCCGCTCGGTCTCGGCCAGCGCGGGATCGTCGGCGCCCAGCAGGACGTCCGGGGCGCCGAGGAGCCACGTACTGGACTCGCCGTCGCCCTCGCTGAAGGACGCGCCGCTGTACTTGCGCGCGGAGGAGAAGGGCAGCGACTCGACGCAGCGCCAGTCCCCGTCGTCGGGGTAGGCGTCGACGATCGCCTGGAGGGAGGCGTTGGGGCGGGGGTCCGACTCGCCGAGCGCGCCCAGCACCTTCCGTATCCGCGTCTCGTCGGCGCCCTGGAGCGGTCGTAGTTCGGTGACGTCCATCCCGCCCTCGGTGAGCGTGCCCGTCTTGTCCAGGCAGACGGTGTCGACGCGGGCGAGCCCCTCGATGGCGGGCAGCTCCTGGACGAGGACCTGCTTGCGCCCCAGCCGGACGACCCCGATGGCGAAGGCCACGGACGTCAGCAGCACCAGTCCCTCCGGGACCATGGGCACGATGCCGCCGACCGTGCGGGCGACCGAGTCCTTGAAGCCGTGCTGCTTGACCCACAGCTGGCTGATGACCAGGCCCACCGCGGTCGGGAGCATCATCCACGTCACGTACTTGAGGATCGTGGAGATACCGGTGCGCAGCTCGGAGTGGACCAGCGTGAACCGGGTCGCCTCCTCGGCGAGCTGGGCGGCGTAGGCCTCGCGGCCCACCTTGGTGGCCCGGAAGGCGCCGCCGCCCGCGACGACGAAGCTGCCGGACATGACGGGGGCGCCGGGCCGTTTGAGGACGGGGTCGGCCTCGCCGGTCAGCAGCGACTCGTCGATCTCCAGCCCGTCCGTCTCGACGCAGACCCCGTCGACCACGACCTTGTCGCCGGGTCCGACCTCGATGACGTCGTCCAGCACGATCTCCGACGTGCCGATCTCGACGGCGACTCCGTCCCTGCGCACCGTCGGCCGTGCCTCGCCGATCACCGCGAGCGAGTCCAGGGTCTTCTTCGCGCGCCACTCCTGGATGATGCCGATCCCGGTGTTGGCGATGATCACGTATCCGAAGAGGCTGTCCTGGAAGGGCGCCACGAACAGCATGATCAGCCAGAGCACACCGATGATCGCGTTGAAGCGGGTGAAGACGTTCGCGCGGACGATCTCGCTCAGCGAGCGACTGCTGCGGACGGGAACGTCGTTGACGTCACCGCGGGCGACCCGCTCGGCCACCTCGGCGGTCGTCAGTCCCCGTGTCCGCCCGGGCGGCGCGGCGGGATGCACGGGGTCGAGCCCGGCGCCCGCGTCGATGTGGGTCATGCATTCGACGGTACGTGCGGACCCGGGCCCACACCCGCCGAGGGTCCCAAAGATCCGACCAGGGGAGGACGGGTCTCCTGCGACGGTAGTACGCGGGCGGCGCGCCGCCGCGCCGGCCACCCGGCGGACGGACCGTGCCGCCGACCGCTCGGCGGACGGGACCGTGCCGCCGACTACTCGGTGGACGGGACCGTGCCGCCGACTACTCGGTGGACGGGACCGTGCCGCCGACTACTCGGCGGACGGGACCGTGCCGCCGACTACTCGGTGGACGGGACCCTTCCGTCGGCGGCGCGTCGGACGGCCGCGTCGCGCTTGATCGCCGCGTCGCGCCTGCGCACGTACCAGACGCCGATGCAGCCGAGCCCGGCGCCGGCCAGGCAGGTCCACAGCCACCAGGTGTGGCCGTGGTCGGCGAACCAGCCGTAGAAGGGGAGCTGGACCAGGAAGAGGACGAACCAGAGGATCGTGCCGCCGGTGATGGTGGCGACCACGGGGCCCTCAAGGGGCTCCGGCGCCTCGTGCCTGGGGGTCCACTTCGCCATGGGCACAGCTTACGAGGGGCTCCCACTGGCGTGGTGGGGACCCCGCCAGACCTTGCATATCAAGGCGAAGACGAGTATCTACGCGCGGAGATAGCGATTTTCCGGTCATCTGTTCATACTGAAACAAGTCGAGTCCGGCGGCTTGTGTTCGTACGAAACGCCAACAGGGCGCAGGGGGAGCCTGCCGGCGATCGGGCGGCGGCGGGACTCGATCACGTCTGCTCGCCCCCGCACGGATCCCTCGCACGGACCCCCGCACAGATCCCCGCACCCTTGAGGTCCCCGCATGCCCACCTCGGCCCCCGCCAAGGCCACCGCCCCCCAGCAGCCGGGCACCCGGCCCGCCTCCGGCCCCCTCGACCGCTACTTCAAGATCTCCGAGCGCGGCAGCACGCTGTCGCGCGAGGTCCGCGGCGGTTTCGCCACCTTCTTCGCGATGGCCTACATCATCGTGCTGAACCCGATCATCCTCGGCAGCGCGAAGGACATGTACGGGCACCACCTCGACCACGGCCAGCTGGTCACCGCGACCGCCGTGACCGCCGCCTTCACCACCCTGCTCATGGGCGTGATCGGCAACGTCCCGATCGCCCTCGCCGCCGGTCTCGGTGTCAACACGGTCGTCGCCCTGCAACTCGCGCCGCGCATGTCGTGGCCGGACGCGATGGGCATGGTGGTCCTCGCCGGCTTCGTGGTGATGCTGCTGGTCGCGACCGGTCTGCGGGAGCGCGTGATGAACGCCGTGCCGCTCGGGCTGCGCAAGGGCATCGCGATCGGCATCGGCCTGTTCATCATGCTGATCGGTCTCGTCGACTCCGGCTTCGTCACCCGCATCCCCGACGTCGCCGGGACCACGGTCCCGCTCCAGCTCGGCGCCGACGGTCATCTGACCGGCTGGCCGGTGCTGGTGTTCGTCCTCGGCGCGCTGTTCACGTTCGCGCTGATCGTCCGCCGGGTGCCGGGCGCGATCCTGATCTCGATCGTCGCGATGACGGTCCTGGGGCTGGTCCTGGACGCCGTCGCGGCGATCCCCTCCTGGGGCCTGACCACCCCGAAGTGGCCCGGCAACCCGGCCGCGAGCCCCGACTTCGGCCTGATCGGCCGGGTCAGCCTGTTCGGCGGCTTCGACAAGGTCGGGCTGCTGACCGGGATCCTCTTCGTCTTCACCGTCCTGCTGTCGTGCTTCTTCGACGCCATGGGCACGATCATGGGGATCAGCGACGAGGCCAGGCTGACCGATGCCGAGGGCACCATGCCCGGCATCAACAAGGTCCTGTTCATCGACGGGATCGCCGTCGCGGCGGGCGGCGCCAGTTCCTCCTCCGCCACCACCTGCTTCGTGGAGTCCACGGCGGGCGTCGGCGAGGGCGCCCGCACGGGCTTCGCGAACGTCGTCACCGGGGCCCTCTTCGCGGTGGCCCTCTTCCTCACCCCGGTGGCCACGATGGTCCCGTCCCAGGCCGCCACGCCCGCCCTGATCGCGGTCGGCTTCCTGATTCTGTCCCACTCCGTCAAGGAGATCGACTGGGCGGACCACACGATCGCGATCCCGGCCTTCGTGACGATGCTGATGATGCCGTTCACGTACTCGATCACGAACGGCATCGGCATGGGCTTCATCACCTTCGTGATCCTGCGCCTGGCCGCCGGGCGGGGCCGGGAGGTGCCGGTCCCGATGTACGTGGTGTCGGCGGTCTTCGCCTTCTACTACCTGATGCCGGCGCTGGGTCTGACCTGATGCCGGCGCTGGGCCCGACCTGATCCGCCGGGGCGTGCCGCCCCGGCGGAGGGCCGTGCCGAGGTCAGGTGACCCCGTAGAACCTCTCCGTCTCCTCGACGGCGGCCTGGAACCGCTCGTCGAAGTCATCCCGAACGAGCGTCCGGACGACATAGTCCTGGACGCTCATTCCTCTTCTCGCGGCGTGCAGCCGGAGCCGCTCGAGCAGCTCCCCGTCCATCCGCACGCTGAGCACGCTGGTCCCCATGCGTACGAGGGTCGCCGGACCCGGACGGGCGGCGCGTCACGTTCCGCCGCCGGATCACCCGTACGGGTGATATGTGTCGCTCGGGGGTTCCCGCGGGTCCCGGGGAGGATGCGGCCCGGAGTGGTCTGAGTCACCCGAACGGCGGGCGTCGGGGGGTTGGTCTTTAGGGAAAGTAATGAGTTATGCTAAAGAGCATGGCTGACCTGAACCATGGCGACGACGCCGCCGCCGTGAACGCCCTCCGCTCCGCCGTGATGCGCCTGTCGCGCCGACTCAAGCACCAGCGGGTCGACGAATCGCTGAGCCCCACCGAGATGTCGGTGCTCGGCACCCTGGCCCGCTGCGGCTCCGCCACACCGGGCGAGCTCGCCCGCAAGGAGCACGTCCAGCCGCCCTCGATGACCCGCATCGTGGCGCTGCTGGAGAGCAAGGGGCTGGTCAGCCTCGAACCGCACCCCGAGGACCGGCGCCAGAAGGTGGTCACCCAGACCGAGCGGGCCGAGGCGATGCTCGAGGAGAGCCGCCGCAAGCGGAACGCATGGCTGGCCGGGCTCGTCGAGGGCTTGGACGAGGACGAGTGGGCGACCCTGCGCGCCGCCGCCCCCGTGCTGGAGAAACTCGCGCACCTGTGACCGGGGCGCACCGTGACAGACGCGGCCCCACCCGCGTGCGTACGAAGCCGTCATCGTAAGGAGGCGAACCCCTTTGAGTACGGGAACCGGAGCAGCTTCCGCCCCCGCACCAGCCACCCACGACTCCCCGTCCACCCACCGCACCCCCCGGGCCGACCGGACCTCCGCGGCCCCCCGCACCGCCACGGCCGCCGAGAGGCAGGAGCCCGCCGAACCCGCCGAACCCGTCGAACGGGGCGGGCGCCGCACCTCATCGATGTTCTCCTCCCTGCGCATCCGCAACTACCGGCTCTTCTTCGCCGGCCAGGTCGTGTCCAACACGGGCACCTGGATGCAGCGCATCGCGCAGGACTGGCTGGTGCTGAGCCTGACCGGCTCCGCCACGGCCGTCGGTGTCACCACGGCGCTGCAGTTCCTGCCGATGCTGCTGTTCGGCCTGTACGGCGGCGTCCTCGTGGACCGCCTCCCCAAGCGCCCGGCCCTGCTGTTCACGCAGTCGGCGATGGGGGCCACGGGCCTCGTCCTCGCCTTCCTGACCCTCTCCGGCCACGTCCAGGTCTGGCACGTCTACCTCGCGGCCTTCGCCGTCGGACTCGCCACGGTCGTCGACAATCCGGCCCGCCAGACCTTCGTCGCCGAGATGGTCGGCCCCCGCCAGCTGCAGAACGCGGTCAGCCTGAACTCGGCGAACTTCCAGTCCGCCCGCCTGATCGGCCCGGCCGTGGCGGGCGTCCTGATCACCGGCGTCGGTACGGGCTGGGCCTTCCTGCTCAACGGCCTGTCCTTCCTCGCCCCCATCGCCGGCCTGCTGCTGATGCGGGCCCGCGAGCTGCACGTCGTGGAGCGCGCGCCGCGCGGCAAGGGCCAGCTCCGCGAGGGCCTGCGCCATGTCGCCGGGCGGCCGGAGCTGATCTGGCCGATCGTGCTGGTCGGGTTCATCGGCACCTTCGGCTTCAACTTCCCGGTCTGGCTGTCGGCGTACGCGGACCATGTCTTCCACGCGGGCGCCGGCGCCTACAGCCTCTTCAACACGCTGATGGCGGCCGGCTCACTGGCCGGCGCGCTGCTGGCCGCCCGCCGCGGCACGACCCGGCTGCGCGTGCTGATCGCGGCGGCGGCCGCGTTCGGCACGCTGGAAGTGGTGGCCGCCATGGCGCCGTCACTGTGGCTGTTCGCGCTGCTGATGGTCCCGATAGGGATCTTCGGCCTGACGGTGAACGTCACCGCGAACACGGCCGTCCAGATGGGCACGGACCCGGCGATGCGCGGCCGCGTCATGGCCCTGTTCATGATGGTCTTCATGGGCGGTACGCCGCTGGGGGCGCCCCTCGTCGGGTGGATCACGGACGCGTACGGCGCCCGGGTCGGCTTCGCCGCGGGCGGTGTGGTCTCGGTCGCGGCCGCCGCGACCGTCGGCCTGGTGCTCGCGCGGGCCGGTGGACTGCGTCTGGCGGTGGGCTGGCACCACGGGCGCCCGCGGGTGCGGTTCGTGCCGCGCGAGCGGGCGGAGTCGGCGTCCGCCTGACCGCCGTGGCCCCTGGGCGGGGTGCCCGGGGCGGGGCCCCGGGTGCGCTGTCGCAGACACCGCGCCCGCACCCGTCCGGGCCGCCGGCCGCCGTGCGGCGCGATCCGTTCCCTGGAAGGGTGAGGTCATGAGACTGTTCGCCGCGGTGCTGCCGCCCCCGGACGCGATCCGGGAACTCACCTCGGTCGTCCGAGGGTTGGAGGGGCTGCCGGGGGCGCGGGGGCTGCGCTGGACGGAACGCCCGAGCTGGCACTTCACGCTCGCCTTCTACGGGGAGGTGGCCGAGGACGTCGTACCGGACCTGTCGGAGCGGCTGGCGCGGGCGGTCCGGCGCACCCCGCCGTTTCCGCTGGCCCTGGCCGGGGGCGGGCACTTCGGGAGCCGGACGCTGTGGGTGGGCGCCTTGGGGGACCTGCGGACGATGCGGCTGCTCGCGGACCGCGCGGAGTCCGCGGCACGCAGGGCGGGCCTGGAGATGGGCGAGCACCGCGACTACCGTCCGCATCTGACGCTGGCCCGCGGCGTGGGGCGCGCGGACCTGCGGCCGTACGCCACGGCGCTGAAGGCGTTCTCGGGGCAGGAATGGACGGTGGGCGAGCTCACTCTCGTGCGCAGCCTGCTGCCGCGGTCCGGGACACCGGGTGAGCAGCCCCGCTACGAGACGGTGGAGCGATGGGGGCTCGGCACCGGGGCACCCTGAGGTCCGGTTACGCTCGATGCGTGGACCCGAAGACCCGTAACCGGATCATGGCCGGTGTTCTTGTGCTGATGTTCGCGGTGGTGGCGCTGGCGGCGGCGGCCGGAAAGTAGACCGCCGCCGCACGAGGGCGGTGCCCTGCCAGGCGAACGCCTCGGGAGAAGGCCCCGTGCCCGGGAAGATCTCCTCCAGGCCCGCGAGGACCTCCTTCGACAGCTCCCGTTCGACGGCCCGCAGTGCCGAGTCGAGCTGATCGGCCGTGCGCGGGCCGACGAGGGGGCCGGTGACCCCGGGGCGGGTCAGCAGCCGGGCGGGGGCGGCCTCGCCGGGTTCGAGCCCGTGCTTGTCGAGCAGGTCGCTTCTCGTCGACTCGTCTCATGCATCCGGTCGTGATACGCAGGATCGATGTTTGGTCGACTTCCTCTCGATGAGCAGCTCGGCGTCCTGCAGACTGCGCTCTCCCGCAACGACGTATTGGCGGAGGTGCTGGGCAGAGCGGCGACGATGTCCTTGCCCGGCTGGTATGTCACGGCGGGGTGTCTCTTCCAGACTGTGTGGAACATGGTCACCGACCGACCGCCGACCACCGGCATCAAGGACTACGACCTCTTCTACTTCGACAGCACGGACCTGTCCTGGACGGCGGAGGATGAGGTGATCGAGGCAGGACGAGAGGTGTTCCACGGCCTGCCGGCCGAGGTGGAGATCCGCAACCAGGCGCGTGTCCACCTCTGGTACGAGCAGAAGTTCGGGAAGCCCTGCCCGCCACACGACTCGGCCGAGGCTGCGATCGACTGCTTCGCGGCCACCACGTGCTGCTTGGGCGTGCGGCTTGAACCGACCGGAGAGTGGCGCGTGTACGCGCCCCATGGGCTCTCCGACATGTTCAACCTTGTGATCCGCCCCAATCCGGTCCTCGCCCCGCAGGAGGTCTATGAGGCCAAGGCCGCACGCTGGAAGAGTCAGTGGCCGGAACTCACAGTGCTGCCATGGCCGAGCTGAACGCTCGTGCTGTCCGGGATTTTCGAACGCCGAGTGGGGCCCTTGCCTTGAGCGGACTCGAAGGCGTTGGCTGGAGACTTATGAAGTACACGCAGCTCGGACGCACGGGGCTCAAGGTCAGCAGGCTGGTCCTCGGGACCATGAACTTCGGACCGCAGACCGACGAAGCCGACAGTCACGCCATCATGGATGCCGCTCTGGACGCGGGACTGAATTTCTTCGATACGGCCAATGTGTATGGGTGGGGCGAGAACAAGGGCCGTACGGAATCGATCATCGGGAACTGGTTCGCGAAGGGCGGCGGCCGGCGCGACAAGGTCGTCCTCGCCACCAAGGTGTACGGCAACATGGCCCCGGACGGCGAGTCCTGGCCCAACCACGACAAGCTCTCCGCGCTGAACATCAGGCGGGCCGTCGACGCCAGTCTGAAGCGGCTGCAGACCGATTACATAGACCTCTACCAGTTTCACCACGTCGACCGCAGCACTCCCTTCGAGGAGATCTGGCAGGCCGTCGACGTGCTGGTGCAGCAGGGGAAGATCCTCTACGTCGGTTCCAGCAACTTCCCCGGCTACAAGATCGCCCAGGCCAACGAGATCGCGGCCCGGCGCGGCGGCACGATCGGTCTCGTCAGCGAGCAGTGTCTCTACAACCTGGCCGAGCGCCGGGCCGAGATGGAGGTCATCCCGGCCGCGCAGGAGTACGGCCTCGGGGTCATCCCCTGGTCGCCGCTGCACGGTGGCCTGCTGGGCGGGGTGATCAAGAAGGAGGTCCAGGGCGGACGCCGGGCGTCCGGACGGGCCGCCGACACCCTTACCGACCCCACCGCACGCGCGCAGATCCAGACCTACGAGGACCTGCTGGAGAAGCACGGCGTGGAGCCGGGTGAGACGGCCCTGGCCTGGCTGCTGACCCGCCCCGGTGTGACCGGCCCGATCGTCGGCCCCCGCACGGCCGAACAACTGGAGTCCGCGCTGCGGGCGGTGGAGCTGGAGTTGTCGGACGAACTTCTGGCCGGCCTCGACGAGATCTTCCCGGGCCCTGGACCGTCCCCGGAAGCGTTCGCCTGGTGACGTCTTGAGCGGGCGGCTCGACGTGGTGGCCGCTGCGGCCTCGGCCGGTACTCGGAGAGGATTCGGCGGCCACCACTGACAGGGGTGTGAGGAGGCACGGGCCGCCCTGCCGGATGGCGTCCTGGGCGAGGGGGATCGGGCGCGGGGGCGGGTCAGTCGCGGGGGAACTCGCGGGTGGTGAGGGTGAGGCCGACCACGGTGCCGGTGAGGTCCAGGTCCTCTCCGAAGACGACCTTCGTCTCGGTCGCGTAGTCGCCGTCCTTGGGATGGGTGAAGATGTGGCACCTGCCCTGGTAGGGGTCGGCGACGAGGTAGACGGGCACCTCGGCGCGTGCGTACGCGGCCTTCTTCGGGCCGTAGTCGTTGGAGGCCGTGCCCTGGGAGACGACCTCGGCGACGAACTCGACGTCCTCGTGGCGCCAGCGGCCCTCGCCGTCCTTCTCCGCGGCGTCGGCCAGTTTGGCCACGTCCGGGCAGAAGCCGTTCTCGTGTCCGGGGAAGTCGATGCGGACGTCCGAGAGGACTCTGACGTCCATCCCGAACCTGTCCTCGAGGGCCCGCACGATCCGGCGGATGATCTCCCAATGGGTGTCCCGCTGCGGCGACATGTAGACGGCCCCCTCGACGATCTCGACCTTGTATCCCTCGGGGACCGGCATGTTCTCGAGCCGCTCGAACATCTCGTCGAGTTGGCGCGTGTTGTCGCTCTCGGCCATCGCGATCCTGTCGTCGAGGACGGTCATCGTGGCGCTCCTCCCCGGCCGCCCCGTACGAGTGCGGCCGCGCGGTACAACGATACGCACGGTGACCTGGGCGCGCCCGAATCCGGTCAATCCGTTCCGGCCGCGTACGGCTGTCCGAATCCCCATCCCTGGTACATCGCCTCGGCGAACGCCCCCGCGATCTTGTGCTCGCCGCTCGCGTTCGGGTGTGTGCCGTCGTAGGTGTCCCCATGGATGTCGTACGCCGGCGGGGACGACGCGAGCAGGAGCGGGGAGCGGGGCTCGTCCAGGTCCGCCACCGCCTTCCCCAGGAGTTCGTTGAAGAGCGTGACCTGGGCCGCGAACGGGGCGTCCTCCTGCGCGCGGACGTTCGGGATCACCGGGAGCAGGACCATGCGGATGTGCGGATTCGCGGTCCGGGCCCGGGCCACGAAGCCGCGCACGTTCTCCGCCGTCTGCTCCGCGTTCGTGTAGAAGCCGAGGTCGATCAGGCCCAGCGACACGAGCAGCACGTCCGCCCGCGACTCCCGGACGGCCTCGGCGATCAGCGGCGCCATGTGCGTCCAGCCCTCGCCCCAGCCCGCCAGGTGGGCGCGGGGGAAGTCCGGCTCGGCGTACGCGTGCGACGTCGGCTCGCCCGCCACCTTGTCGTACAGCGTCTCGCGGGGGCCCACGATCGTGAACGGGCCGCCGTACGTGGCGCACAGGTGCTGCCACAGCCGATAGCGCCATGTGTGTTCGCCCGCGCTCCCGATCGTCATGGAGTCGCCTACGGGCATGAACCTGAGCATCCGCTCATCATGGACGATCACCGTGGGGCGTAGAGGGCGGCCCGGTGTGAGGATCGACACGCCCCACGGCGCCGGGCCGACGGCCGGCACGCGCGGCAGGCACGGTGAACGGCCGTGGCGGATGGCAGTCTTGGAGGCATGCGTCGATCGCTCGCGTTCCTCTCCGGGGCCCTTCTCATCGGTGCGCTCGCCGTGCCGGCGCCCGCGTCCGCCGACGACGGCGGCTTCACCGTCAAGGACCCCCGGATCACCGAGTCCAGCGGGCTCGCCGCCTCGCGCCTCCACCCGGGGATCTACTGGACCCACAACGACAGCGACGACGGCCCCTACCTGTACGCCGTGGACGGCCGCACCGGCAGGACCGTCGCCACCCTGACCCTCAGCGGCATCGGCACGCCCCGCGACGTCGAGGCCGTCTCCATCGGTCCCGGGAACGAGATCTACCTCGGCGACATCGGCGACAACCTCGGCGGCACCTGGCCGTACGTGTGGATCTACAAGCTGCCCGAGCCGAAGGTGCTGGGGAACCGGACGGTCCGGGCCACCCAGTACGTCGTCAAGTACGCCGACGGCCCCCGGGACGCCGAGTCGCTCGTGGTGCATCCCACGACGGGGCGCGTCTACATCATCGACAAGAAGGAGGACGGCGGGCACCTGTACGAGGGCCCGGCCAGGCTGTCGGCCTCCGGCACGAACGTCTTCCGGCCCGTCGCCGCCGTCGACCTGTGGGCCACCGACGCCGCCTTCTCGCCGGACGGGAGGCAGCTCGCCGTGCGCGGCTACTTCGGCGGCATCGCGTACGACTGGAACGGCGGGAGGATCAAGCGGCGGGCCCGCCTCGACGTGCCCCTGCAGGGCCAGGGGGAGTCGGTCACGTACACCGCCGACGGGTCGCGGCTCCTGTACGGCAGCGAGGGCAAGGACAGTCAGGTGGAGTCGGGGAGCGTGCCCGGCCGCGCGGACGGCGGTTCCGCCTCGTCCTCCGGGAAGGGGAGCGGAGGGTCCGGGGGGTCCGGGGGCGACGCCACCCTGAACGCCGACTACAAGGTCGGCGGCCTCGCCCTCGCCGTGGGCCTGGCCCTCGTCCTCGGCATCAAGCGCCTGCTGCGCCGCGATCCGCGGTAGTGCCGCGTCGGCGCACACAGGGAGTCCCGGCCGGATCGGGCGGGCGGGAACCGGCGGTGACAGGAGAGGTGTGATAGAGGGCGCGGTGTCAGGGAGCGTCAGACGGCTTGCGGGGGAGGCGTCGTGGGGCGTCGGGAGCGTCCGGTCGATCCGGCGGCGGGGCCGGTGCAGAGGTTCGCGCACGACCTGCGCGACCTGCGGCACCGGGCGGGCGGTCCGCCGTACCGGGAGATGGCCCGCAGAGCCGGCTACTCGGTCTCGGCGCTGTCCCAGGCGGCGGCCGGGGACCGGCTTCCGTCGCTGGCCGTGGCGCTGGCGTACGTACGGGCCTGTGACGGCGACCCGGTGCGGTGGGAGCGGCGCTGGCGCGAGGTGGCGGGGCAGGAGCGGGCCGACGACGACACCGACGCGCCGTACCAGGGCCTCGCTCGGTTCGAACCCGGCGACCACGAGCGGTTCTTCGGCCGTGACGAACTGGCCGGCACGCTGCTGCGGCGGGTGCGCACCGACCGGTTCACCGCGCTCGTCGGCCCGTCCGGCAGCGGCAAGTCCTCCTTGTTGCGGGCCGGTCTGATACCCGCCCTGTGCAGCGTCACCGACGGTGCGCCGGCCGCCGTACGCATCCTCACCCCGGGCGCGCGGCCGCTGCGCACCCACGGCGCGGTGCTGCGGGCGAAGGACGGCCCCGGTGACACGGTGGTCGTGGTGGACCAGTTCGAGGAGGTCTTCACTCTCTGCCAGGACGCGACCGAGCGCGCCGAGTTCATCGACCGGCTGCTGGCCGCCGGTGAGCCGGCCGGCCGGCTGCGGGTCGTGATCGCCGTGCGGGCCGACTTCTACGGCCGCTGCGCCGAGCACCGGCGGCTGGCCGAGGCCCTGGGGGGCGCCGGCCTCCTCGTCGGCCCGATGACACCGGCCGAACTGCGCGAGGTCGTCGTACGGCCCGCTCAGCGGGCCGGGCTCCAGGTGGAGCGGGAGCTGGCCGAGCGGCTGGTGGAGCTGACGGCCGGGGAGCCCGGCGGGCTGCCGCTGCTGTCGCACGTCCTGCGGGAGACCTGGCTCAGGCGCCGGGGGCGCACCCTGACCACCGAGGCGTACGAGGCGGCCGGTGGCCTGCGGGGCGCCATCGCCCGCACCGCCGAGAAGACGTACGGCGGTCTGTCCCCGGCACAGCGGGCGCCGGCCCGCCTGCTGCTGCTGCGGCTGATCACCCCGGGCGAGGGCGCCCAGGACACCCGCCGCCCGGTGAGCCGGGCCGAGCTGGACTTCGCCCGGGCCGCCGACATCGACCCCGTCGTCGACCGACTGTCCCGCGCCCGGCTGATCACCCTCGACGACGACACGGTGCACCTCGCCCACGAGGCGCTGATCACCTCCTGGCCCCGGCTGTCCGGCTGGATCGACGAGCACCGGGAGCGGCTGCGTGTGCACCGGCGGCTCACGGAAGCGGCCCGGAGCTGGGACGAACTCGGCCGCGACCCGGGGTCCCTGTACCGGGGTACCCGCCTGGCCATGGCCGAGGAGCGGCTGGTCGAGGCCGAGCTCGACTCGCTGGAGCGGGCGTTCCTGACGGCGAGCCGGGCGGCCCGCACCGGTGAGGGGCGCCGCCGCCGTCTGGTGACCGGCGCCCTTGCCGGTCTGGTGGCGTTGTCCCTGCTCGCGGGCACCGTCGCCTGGCGGCAGAGCGAGACCAGTCACCGGCGGCAGCTGCAGGCCGAGGCCCGGCGCGTCGCCGCGCTCGCCGACGGGGTGCGGCTGTCGGACCCGGTGACCGCGATGCGCCTCAGCGTCGCCGCGTGGCGGCTCGCGGACACCGCCGAGACCCGCTCCGCCCTGCTCACCGCGCGCTACCGGCCCGAGCGGGACGTCCTGGATCTGCCCCACCACGCGTCGGGCGCCGACTCCGGCGACCCCGAGGCCCTCGACCAGGCCCATCTGAGCGCGGACGGCCGGACGGTGATGTCCGTGAGCGCGGACCGCATCCGCACCTGGGACGTGCGCACCCACCGCCTCACCCACACCTATCCCGGCGTGGGCGAGGCGGCCCGCGACGCCTACTCGGCCGTGGTCGGCCCGGACGGCCGGACCCTGTCCCTGGCCGGGGAGGACGTGCGGCTGTGGGACGTACGGGCCGGACGGGTGACCGCGACGTTCCACGGCCCGGCGTCGCTGACGGCCTTCGGGTCCGCTCGGACCCTCGCCGTGGCGCTCGACCAGGACCAGGACATCGACGTCCCGGTCGGTGAGCCGCTGGTGCGGGTCTGGGACGTGACCCGGCACCGGGTGCTGCTCGACGTGCCCCGGAGCCGGCCGGCCGAGTCCTACGCCGAGGACCTCGCCGTCAGCCGGGACGACCGGTGGCTGGCGGTGTGCGGCGAGGGGGAGCCGCTGCGGGTGTGGGACATCGCCCACCGGCGCCGGCTCGGGCTGCACGGCCTGCCGCGGGGCTCCTGCCACGAGGAGGGGGACGGGCTCGCCTTCTCCCCGGACGGCCGGACGCTCGCCGCCGCCACCGGGTCGCGCATCCGGCTGTGGGACCTCCGCACGGGCCGTGAACTGTCCGCGCTGGACGGCGGCGGCGCGGGGCTGCGTTCGCCCGCCTTCGTCCCGGGCGGCTTCGTCACCGCCGCCCGGGACGACGAGCTGCTGCTGTGGCGGCGCACCTTCCCGGCCGCACCGGTGTTCCGGCACCCTCTGGTCGGCGAGACGCCGGGCGAGGTCCGCGCCGACTCCGCCGACCACGTCCTGCGCTACCTCAACTCGGCGGGGACCTCGGTGCGTTCGCTCGACGTGACCGGCGTGGTGACCGGAGGCTGGCTGCGGACGCGGAACACCCTGGCGCGGCTCACCCAGGACGGCCGCACCCTCGCCGTGCTGGGTGGGGCGGGCGGCGTCCACCGGCCCGGCTACCGGCTGCTGGACACCCGTACCGGCCGCGTCACCGACGAACTCCCCGGCAGGCCCTGCACAGCCGACGAGGACCTGGGGGCGGGCGACGATCCCTGGGAGCTGCCCGCCTCGGACTCGGACCGGGTGGCGGCGAGCATGTCGAGCTCCGCCGCGGGCACCGCGTCCCTGCCGGAGCCGTGGGAGGAGTCCTTGTGCACGGACGCTCTGGCCTTCAGCGCCGACGGCGGTCACCTCGCCCACACCCTGGGGGAGCCACGGGGCGTCGTCGTCCGCGACCTCACGGGCGGCCGGGACGCCGTGAGCGTCGCCCTCCCGCGGGCCACCTCGGTCGACGCGCTGGCCCTGAGCGCCGACGGCCGCCGGCTGGTGATGTCCGTGACCACGGAGAAGACCACGCGCACGGCCCGGGGCACGACGACCACGGAGACCACGGAGGGCGTGCAGTCCGTGGAGGTCTGGGACGTCGGCCGTCGGGGCAGGCCCCTGCGCCTGCGGACGCTGCACGACATGTACGGCGGTCTGGTGGCCGTACGCCCCGGACCGGGCACGTTCCTCACCTGGCAGGGCACCTCGGCCGAACCCGACGGCTCCCGCGCCACCACCCACACCCTCGGCGACAACCCCGCCAGCGCCCTCGCCTTCAGTCCCGACGGCTCCTCCCTCGCCGTGGGCGACACCCTGGGTCGGGTCACCGTCTGGGACGGCGGCCTGCGCAGCCGTATCGCCGTGCTCTCCGGCACCCGCACGGCGGACGCCACGGGCGCGGCCGACGGGGTGAGCGCGCTGGCCTTCTCCCCGGACGGGCGGACCCTCGCGGTGGCGGGCGCCTCGGGCACGGTCCGGCTGTGGAACGTCTTCGCCAACCAGCCCTTCGGCTCCGCGCTGCCCACGCCCGGAGACCCGGTGGTGGCCCTCGCCTTCTCCCCGGACGGCCACCGGCTGTACGCCTCCGGCATCCACGCCGTCCTGCGCACCTACGGCCTGTCCCCGGCGGGCCTCGCCGCGCGGGTCTGTGCCCGCGCGGGGGGCGGCCTGAGCCGGGCGGCGTGGCGGACATACCTGCCGGACGTGCCCTACCGCCGTACCTGCACCGGTGGTTGAGGCCCACTGCACCCCAGGTTGACCCCGAAACTCACACCACTGCGGGATGAGTCGAGTGCCCTGTGTTTCCTACGGTGTCGGCACAGACACCACACCAGAAGGGAACGTCCCATGGTTCTTGTACGGGGGAAGAAGCACCGAGTCCTGAAGTCGGTGGCGGTGGCCGCGGCCCTGGCCGCCGCCGGCGGGGCCGCCGTGCCGACGGCGGCTCAGGCGCTGCCCGGTCACACCGCCACCCGCGTGGCGGCGAAGCCGGCGGCGGCCAGCAGCAACTACAGCTACCTGTGGTTCAGGAAGAACAGCCGCAACCCCGCCAACTCGCGGCTGGAGTTCGTCTTCGTCCAGGACAACGGCGACCGCCACCACGTGTTCACCGTCGCCAGCTGGCGGGCGGGATCCGGGTCGGGCAGCACCAACTCCTGCCTGAAGAACAGGGGCTGGCTGCCGAACGGCACCTACAAGATGCTCGACTTCACCAAGCACCACAACGGTGGGGCGCACGGCGTCAACGGCATCGCCTGGCACATCTCCGACCACAAGTGCTCGAACGGCACCTGGCGCACTGACCTGTTCATCCACAGCGAGATGCTCCCCAGCGGCAGGCAGGGCAGCTCCGAGCCCTACCGCTGGGACGGCGCGAGCGACTACCGCTCCAACGGCTGCATCAAGCTCAAGCCGGCCGACATCCGCCGTCTGAGCGACCTGCGGTCGAGCTACCCCATGCCGAAGAAGCTCTACGTCTCCTGAGCCCGGACCGGCACCACGAGTCCCGACTCGTAGGCCAGCACCACCGCCTGCGCCCGGCTGTACAGGCCGAGCTTGGTCATCGCCCGGTTCAGATGGGTCTTGACGGTGGCCTCACTCACCGTGAGCAGGCCGGCGATCTCGTCGTTGCGGGCGCCCGTGGCGACGAGCCGCAGCACCTCCCGCTCGCGGGGGGTGAGCCGGTTCAGCGCCGGCTCCGGCTCGTCGGCCCACGGGTGCCCGCGGGTGTAGGCCCGCAGCAGGCGGCGGGTGACGGCCGGTGCGAACAGGCAGTTCCCGGCGGCGACCGCGTGCAGGGCCGCGAGCAGCTGGCGGGGCCGGACCTCCTTGGACAGGAAGCCGGAGGCGCCCGCCCGCAGCGCGGCCCGGATGTGCGCGTCGCCGGGGCAGCCCGCGGTGATCGCGAGGATCCGCGGCGCGGTCTCCTCGGGCTGCGCCGACCGGATGCGCGTGCAGACGTCGGCCCCGTCGAGGCCGGGCAGCTGCATGTCGAGCAGGACCACGTCGGGCCGCAGCGCGGCCGCCCGGTCCACTGCTTCGGGCCCGTCGCCCGCCTCCCCCACCACCCGCAGGCCGGGATCGGTGCGGATCAGCGCGGCGAGCCCGGCCCGGATCAGTTCGTGGTCATCGGCGATCAAGACTGTGGTGTCCCCCATGCCTCGAGTCTGCCGCCCCTTTTGTTTGTTCAGGGTGACCCGTGACCAGTGTGAACATGCGGGGGAGGGGGGCGGAGCCGTACCACGGGCTCGGGCACGGCCGCGTGAGCCGTGCGGCCGCAGGGACGAGGGGGCGTCCGGCCGCACGGGTGAGGGGGGCGTCCGGCCGTACGGGCGAGGGGGCGTCCGGCCTGCGCCGGGCGCCCCCTCGACCTACGGGAACCGCTGGACTAGAGCTTCTCGATGACGTGGTCGATGCACTTCGTCAGCGCCTCGATGTCCGACGGGTCGATCGCCGGGAACATCGCGATGCGCAGCTGGTTGCGGCCGAGCTTGCGGTACGGCTCGGTGTCGACGATGCCGTTGGCGCGCAGGACCTTGGCGACGGCGGCCGCGTCGACCTCGTCGGAGAAGTCGATCGTGCCGATGACCTGGGAGCGCTTGGCCGGGTCGGCGACGAACGGGGTCGCGAACTTGACGTCCTCGGCCCAGCCGTAGAGCGTGCGCGCGGACGTGGCGGTGCGGCGCACCGACCAGTCGAGGCCGCCCTGGCCGTTGATCCACTCCAACTGCTCGTTGAGCAGGAACAGGGTGGCGAGGGCCGGGGTGTTGTACGTCTGGTTCTTGCGGGAGTTGTCGATCGCCGTGGGCAGGCTGAAGAACTCCGGGACGTGCCGGCCGGAGGCGTGGACGCGCTCGGCGCGCTCGATCGCGGCCGGGGAGAAGACGCCGATCCACAGGCCGCCGTCGGAGGCGAAGGACTTCTGCGGGGCGAAGTAGTAGACGTCCGTCTCGGCGACGTCCACCGGGAGGCCGCCGGCGCCGGAGGTGGCGTCCACGAGGACCAGGGCGCCCTCGTCGGCGCCCGCGACCCGCTTGATCGGCATCGCGACGCCGGTGGAGGTCTCGTTGTGCGTGAAGGCGTACACGTCGACGCCCGCCTCGGCCTGCGCCTCGGGGTGGGTGCCGGGGTCGGAGGCGATGACGGAGGGCTCGGCCAGCCACGGGGCGAGCTTCGCGGCCTTCGCGAACTTCGACGAGAACTCGCCGAAGCTGAGGTGCTGCGACTTGTCCTCGATCAGGCCGTGGGTCGCGATGTCCCAGAACGCGGTGGAGCCGCCGTTGCCGAGGACGACCTCGTAGCCGTCGGGAAGTTGGAAGAGCTCGCGGATACCCTCCCGTACCTTGCCGACGAGGTTCTTTACCGGGGCCTGGCGGTGGGACGTACCGAGCAGGGAGCGACCCGTGGCGGCGAGGGCGTCCAGCGCCTCGACCCGCACCTTGGAGGGACCCGCGCCGAAACGACCATCCGCGGGCTTGATGTCAGCAGGGATCTGGATATCAGCCACGGGGCGAGCGTAGCCGGTGATCGAAACCTGGGCGAAACGGGGTCCGTCGGGTGAGACGGGGGTGTCGTGCCGCCATCGCCCGGGACACCGGCCGCGTGCGGCCGACCCCGGGGGCCTCCGCCCCGAACCCGGTCCATCCGAACGGCCGCACCGCGACTCCCTCGGCGGGGCCGTCCCGTGCGCCGGGCGGGCGGGCGGACCGGGGCCGGCCCGCCCGCCCGGCGGCGGAACGGATCAGCCGCCGAGCCGCACCGGCAGCTCGAAGAGGTCGTTCTGCGTCACCACCGGCTTGTTGCGCAGGTCGCTCGCCGGTACCGCCAGGTCGAGCTCGGGGAAGCGGGCGTACAGGGCGGGGAGGGCCACGCCCGCCTCCAGCCGGGACAGGGCCGCCCCGGGGCACACGTGCGGACCGTGACCGAAGGAGATGTGCCGGTTCCGCGTCTCCCGGGTGATGTCGAAGACGCCCGCGGTCGGGCCGTGCGCCTGCTCGTCCCGGCCGATCGCGCCGTACGACACGATCAGGGCGTCGCCCGCCGGGATCACCCGGTCGCCGACCGGGACGTCCTCCGTCGCGAACCGGATCAGCACGTGCGAGGTGGGCGTCGAGTGGCGCAGGGTCTCCTCGACCACCGCCGACCAGTCCGCCTCCCCGGACAGCACCAGCGCCCGCTGCTCGGGGTGCAGCGACAGGTTGACCACCGCGTTGACGATCAGCGAGATGGTCGTCTCGTGGCCCGCCGCCACCATCAGCTGCAACGTGGAGACGATCTCCTCGTCGGTGAGGTGGTCCCCGTCCTCGGACGCCTGGATCAGGGCGGAGGTGAGGTCGTCACCCGGTTCGGCGCGCTTCGCGGCCACCGTGTCCGCCATGATCCCCGCCAGCTCGGTGAGCGTGGCGACGACCTCCTGAGGCGGGGTCTGCGTCGAGAAGAACTTCTCGAACAGCTCCTTCAGCCGCGGCAGCCGGGACTCGTCCATGCCCATCAGGTCCGCGATGACGTACATGGGCAGCGGATAGGCGAACTCGGCCTTGAGGTCGACCACGCCGCCGTCCGCCGGCAGCCGGTCCAGCAGGCCCTGCGTCAGCTTCGTGATCCGCTCCCGCATCTCCTCCACCCGGCGCGGCGTCAGCGCCTGGGCGACGAGCGTGCGCAGCCGCCGGTGGTCGGTCCCGTCCACGGTGAGCATGGAGCGGCCGGGGTTGGCGAGACCGATCAGCGGCCAGTCGGGCGCGATCTCGCCGCGCCGCCAGGCACCCCAGACGTTGATGTCCTTGACCAGCCGGGGGTCCGTCAGCAGCTGCCTGGCCTCGGCGTGGTGGGTGACCGCCCACACGGGGACGCCGCCGGGCAGCACCACGGCGGCGAGCGGGCCCGCCTCCCTCAACCGGGCGCTCTCGGCGTCGAGGTCGGAGACGAAGGGGTCGAGGGCTATCGGGGCCATGTCGCTGGACGTCATGCGGAAGGGCTCCCAAGAGTAGGGGTGGGGGTGAACATCACCGGCAGCGCCGTGAGGCCGCGCAGCCACGGCGACGGGCGGCGCGTCAACGTCTCGGCGGGCACGGCGAGATCGATGTCCGGGAGGCGGTCCAGGACCACCTCGATGCCGGTGCGCGCGATCACCTCGGCCACCTCCTGCGCCGGGAACGGGCAGCGGTGCTCGCCGTGACCGAAGGAGAAGTGGGCGTTGTTGCCGCCGGTCAGCGTGGAGCCGTCGGTGCGCACCTGGGGGTCGCTGTTGGCGCCCTGGAGGCCGAGCAGCAGCAGATCGCCCGCGCGGATGTGGCGGCCGCCGAGGCGGGTGTCGCGGGACGCCCAGCGGCCCGCCACGTTCTGCGTGGGCGTGTCCTCCCACAGCACCTCGTTCATGGCCTCGGCGACGCTGTTGCGGCCGCCGAACAGGGACGCCGCGAAGCGGTCGTCGGTCAGCATCAGCCGCAGCGAGTTGCCGATCCAGTCGGCGGTCGGCTGGTGGCCCGCCGCCAGCATCACCATCAGGTCCTGGACGATCTCCTCGTCGGTGAAGCCGCTCTGGTCGGCGAGCATCCGTGAGACGACGTCGTCGGCCGGGTGCTCCTTCCGGGCGGCCAGCAGGCCGGTCATGGAGGTGGCCAGGTGCGTCTGGCCGGCGAGCGCCCGCTCCCGGCCGTCGATCATGTCGTTGAGGGCGGTGACCAGGCCCGGCCCCTGCTCCTCCGTGAAGCCGTAGAGGATCGCCAGGACGCGGACGGGCAGCAGCATCGCGTAGTCCGCGACGAGGTCGGCCTCGCCCTTGGCGCACACCGCGTCGATCAGCTCGTCCGCGATGCGTTCGACGTGGCGGCGCAGTTCGAAGGGGTCGACGGCCTCCAGCGCATCGCTGATCATCGCCGCGCGTTCGCGGTGGCGCTCGCCGACCGTGTAGAGGATCGACGGCTGCCTGCGGCCGATCATCGGCAGCAGCGGCCAGTCGTCGGGGATGGTGTCCCACTGGTTCCACAGGTCGGAGTCGCGGCTGAACAGCACCGGGTCGCCGGTCACCTGGTGCAGTTCGCGGTAGCCGAGGACGAGCCACGCGGGTACGCCGCCGTCGAGCACGACCGGGGTCACGGAACCGTGTTCGAGCCGCATCTCCCGGTACAGGGCGGTGGGTTCGGTCTGGAACCGGGGCCCGCTCAGGGGCACGGGGGCGGTGGTCACACCAGCTCCTGTTCGGATGTGGGGGCTTGGCCGGCATGGAGGCGCTGGACGTGCTCGACGAGCGCGATCAGCACCTGCTTCGCGGACGCCCGGGAGCGCGCGTCGCACGCGACCAGCGGGACGTGCGGGTCGAGGTCGAGCGCCGCGCGGACCTCCTCGGGCGTGTGCCGGGGGCCGCCGAAGTCGTTGCAGGCCACGATGAACGGCATCCCGTGGCGTTCCAGGCGGTCGATGGCGTACCAGGAGTCGTCGATGCGCCGGGTGTCGAGGAGGACGACCGCGCCGAGCGCGCCGGAGAACAACCGGTCCCACAGGAACCAGAACCGCTCCTGCCCGGGCGCGCCGAACAGGTACAGCACGTTGCGGGCGTCCAGCGTGATGCGGCCGAAGTCGAAGGCGACGGTCGTGGCGGACTTTCCCCGCACCTCGGTGATGTCGTCGACCGTCTCTCCGGCCTGGGTCATCGTCTCCTCGGTGCTGAGCGGGCGGATCTCGCTCACCGAGCGGACCAGGGTCGTCTTGCCGACGCCGAAGCCGCCGACGACCACGATCTTCAGGCCGTTGTCGGCCTGGGCACCCAGCGGAGTGCGGGTGTCAGAGGTTGCGGAGTCCAACGAGCACCTGCTCCAGGATGTCGGGATCGGGAAGGGCGGCGATGCGCGGATGGCGGGCGCTGACGCGGCCGGTCGCAAGGAGGTCGGAGAGCAGGATCCGGGTGATGCTCACGGGCAGCCGCAGCTCGGCGGCGATCTCCACGACCGCCGTCGGCCGTTCGCACAGCCGCAGGATCGCGGCGTGCTCCGACTGCATGCCCGGTACCGGGTCGCACTCGGCGACCACGAGCGTCACCAGGTCGAACCGGGCGGCCTCGTCCGACCGGCTGCGCCCTCCCGTGAGGGTGTACAGCCGGTCGGGCGCATCGTCCCTGCCGGGGCGGCTCATGACGTCCGGGGCTGCGCGCTCAGGTGCTCGCCGAGTTGCTCCACGAGTTCGCTCATGTGGTGCCCGACGAGCCCGGCGTCCGCGTCCTCCGCGGTGACCAGGGCGAGGTGGGCGCCCTGGCCCGCCTCCACGATGAACAGGACGCCGCCGTAGAACTCCGTCATCGCCGAGCGCACGCCCCCGCTGCCGTCGCCGAACTCCACGGACGCGCCGTGCGAGAGCGACTGGATGCCGGCGGCGATCGCGGCCAGCTGATCGGCCTGGTCGACCGAGAGTTCCGGGGTACGGCACAGCTTCAGCCCGTCCCTGGACAGCACGAGCGCGTGCCGGGCGCCCGGGGTGCGCTCCAGGAGTCCCTCGATGAGCCAGGTGAGCTTCTCGTCGGCGGTCGTGGTGCCGGTCATGAAGTGGTCTTGCCTTCCGGGTGGGAGGGGGTGGCGGCCGGTTCGGGTACGGCGGTGGGGTCGGGTGCGCGGCCGGGCGCCGACGCGTCCGGCAGGAGGCCCTCGGCGGGCTCGTGCGGCGTGCGGGCCGCGGAGGACGCGTGGGACTCGGTTGCCGGGGGTTCCGCCGTGGTGCCCTGGACCGCCGCCTGGTCCGGTACCACGCCGCGGACCGCCTGGCGGAAGCTGCTGAAGCGGGCGGCCCGGGTCTTGGCGTCCTTGGCGGTGAGCGGCTCCCGCGGAGCGGGGACGACGGTGTGGGCGCGGCCGCGTTCGGCCGCGGCGAGCGCCTGGCCGCGGCGCCTGCGCGGGAGTCCGCCGCCGGTCGCGCCCGTGCCCGTGCCCGTGGTGGTGCCTGTGCCTGTGCCTGTGCCTGTGCCCGCGTCCGTGGTGGTGCCGGTACGGGTGCCGGGGCGCACGTCGTCCGATGCCGGGGACTCGTGCGTGGGGACCGGGTCGGGGTCGAGGTCCTGGGGGGCGTGGGCGGCGGCGTACGACGGCCGGTGCCCGGTGGTGGCCGCATCGGCGGCGGCCGTCTCGATGGCGGCCGTCTCGATGGCGTCGTCGGTGTTCGGCGTGACGGTGTTCGGGCCGGTGATGTCCGCGCCGGTGGCGGCGGCCTGGGCGTGGGCGTGGCCGGGCTCCGCGGACGACGGCAGCGTCGGCTGCGACAGGATCTCCTGCGGGATCAGCATCAGGACGCCCGTGCCGCCGCGCGCCGACGGCCGGAAGGACACCCTCAGGCCGTACTTGCGGGCGAGGCGGCCGACGACCGCGAGGCCGAGCCGGGTACCGGTGAGCCCGCCCAGCTCGGTGATGTCGCCGGAGACCGCGCGCTCGGCGCGGCGCAGCTGCACATCGCTCATCACCAGGCCCGCGTCCTCCACGGACACGATGACACCGGCCGGCACCTCCTCCACGTAGACGTGGACCTCGGCGGTCGGCGGCGAGAAGGTGGCGGCGTTGTCGAGGAGTTCGGCGAGCGCGTGCATCACGCCCTCGGCGGCGTGTCCGGCCACGGCGGCTTCGCTGGAGGAGTGCAGACGGACGCGCTGGTAGCCGCTGATCCGGCCCATCGCGCCGCGCAGGATCGACTCCATGACGATGGGGCGGGCCCAGCGGCGGCCGGAGCGGGCGCCCGCGAGGACCGCGACGGAGTCGGCGAGGCGGCCCGCCTGCGCGGTGCGGTGGTCGAGGTACAGGAGGTCGGTCAGGACGTCCTCGTCCGTGTGCCGGTCCTCCATCGCGCGCAGGTCGGCCAGGGTGCCGGTGGCCAGGGCCTGCATGCGGCCGGCGACGTTGGCGGTGACGGATATGGCCGCGTCGCGGGTGTTGGCGGCCTGGCGCAGGCGCTGGGTGAGGCGGGCCTTCTCCCCGATGAGCCGGGCGATGTCGGCGGTGAGCCGCTCGCGTTCCTGGGCGAACCCCTCGGTGAGAGCGGCACGTTCCTGGGCCAACCCGTCGGTGAGCCGCTCGCGTTCCTGGGCGGACGCCTGGGCGAGCCGGGCGCGCTCCCGCTCGAACTCCTCGCTCAGCCGCACCCGTTCCTCGATGAAGCCGTCCGTCAGCCGCCCCCGCTCCTGGCTGAACTCCTCGGCGAGCCGGGCCCGTTCCTGGAGCATCCGGCTCGCGTCCTGCGCCACGGCGTCCAGGCGGCGGCGCGCCACCCGCGCCGCGCGGGCGCCGTGGACGGCGAAGCCGACCGCCACGCACAGCAGCAGAGCCGCCGCGGCCCCACCCCAGGCGAGGGGGACGCGGACCGCCTCCGGTGCCGCCATGACCGCGGCGGTGACGGCGAGGCCCGCCACCACGGCGGTGGCCAGCGAGGCGGGTGCGACGGCGCGGACGGCGGGCCGTTCGCCTGACGGTGTGGGGGCGGTCATGAATGATGTCCTCGGTCGGCCTAGGTCATGTCCAGGGCGAGTGCCGCGCGGGGCCGGACGGCGAGCAGCGACCCGTGTGCTCAATTGGGCGCCACTATAGGAGACTTCCTGATCGGAATGTGCGGATTCCGGTACCGGTCTCGCCATTTGACGGGGCGCCGGGGCGGCTTCGGAGGGCGCCACGGGTCCGCGGAGGGCCTGCGCGGACGGTCGGCTCCGGTCCCCGTGCGGCCGAATTCGATCACCCTCCGTGTTCGCTCGGCCGATGGGGGCCCAACGGTCGGGGACCGGCCCTCCGGGGAGGTCACCGTCCGTGGCCGGAGGCATCCTGGAACCATGACGGATCTCGGGGAACGGCGGCACGGGGCAGCGGGTGTGGACACCGTCACACTCGGTGCCGAGTTGCGCGCGGCGGTGCGCGGCACGGTCGACTTCGGCACCACGGCGCGGGCGCTGCACACCATGGACGCGTCCAACTACCGGCGGGTGCCCCTCGGCGTCGTCGCCCCCCAGGACGCCGAGGACGTGGCGGCCGCCCTGGGCGTGTGCCGGGCGCACGGTGTGCCGATCGTCGCCCGCGGCGGCGGCACGTCGATCGCGGGGCAGGCGACCGGCACGGGCGTCGTGCTCGACTTCACCCGGCACATGAACAGGATCGTGTCCCTGGACCCCGGGGCGCGCACGGCGGTCGTCCAGCCGGGCCTGGTCCTCGACCGCCTCCAGGAGGCCGCCGCCCCGCACGGCCTGCGCTTCGGCCCGGACCCCTCCACCCACGCCCGCTGCACCCTGGGCGGGATGATCGGCAACAACGCCTGCGGTTCCCACTCGGTGGCCTGGGGCACCACGGCGGACAACGTGCGCGGGCTGTCGCTGCTCACCGCGCGGGGCGAGGCCCTGACGGCGGGCACGGACTGGAGGGGCGCGCCCCAGGGGCTGCGTGCCCTCGTGGAGGCGGAGTCGGCGCTCCTGCGCACGGGTTTCCCCGCCCTCCCGCGCCGCATCTCCGGGCTCGCGCTGGACGCCCTGCTCCCGGAGCACGGCGCGGACGTCGCCCGCTCCCTCTGCGGCTCCGAGGGCACCTTGGGCATCCTGACGGAGGCGGTCGTGCGCCTGGTCGAGGCGCCCCGCGCGCGTGCGCTCGCCGTGCTGGCGTACGCGGACGAGAGCGCGGCGGCCCGGGCGGCGGCGGGACTGCTGGCGCAGGGTCCGCTGACCGTGGAGGGCATGGCCGCCGACCTGGTGCCGCCGTCGGCGGAACTCCCGCGCGGCGGTGCCTGGCTGTTCGTGGAGGCGGGCGGCGCGACCGAGGCGGAGGCACGCGCGCGTGCGCAGGCGATCGTCCGGGCCGCGGACGTGACGGACGCCGTGGTGGTCACCGACCCGGCCGGGCAGCGCGCGCTGTGGCGGCTGCGCGAGGACGCGAGCGGCACGGCGACCCGGATGCCGGACGGCACCGAGGCGTGGCCGGGCTGGGAGGACTGCGCGGTGCCGCCGGCCCGACTGGGGGAGTACCTCGCGGACTTCAGGCGCCTGCTGGCCGACCACGGCCTGCGCGGCGCGCCGTACGGCCACTTCGGGGACGGCTGCATCCACGTCCGTATCGACTTCGACCTGCTGACCGAGGCGGGCATCGCCCGCTTCCGCCGCTTCTCCGAGGACCTCGCGGACCTGGTCGTCGCCCACGGCGGCTCGCTGTCCGGGGAGCACGGCGACGGCCAGGCGCGGGCGGAGCTGCTGCCGAGGATGTACGGACCGGACCTGGTGGCCCTCTTCGAGCGCGCCAAGGACGTCTGGGACCCCGACCGCCTGCTCAACCCGGGCATGCTGGTCCGCCCGGCCCGGCTGGACGACAACCTCAGGTTCGCGCCGCTGCCCCGTCGGCCGCTGCCGGTCGCCTTCGGCTACCCGGCGGACGGCGGCGACTTCTCCGCGGCGGTCCGGCGCTGTGTGGGCGTCGCCAAGTGCCGTACGGCGACGGCCGCGGGCGGGGGCGTGATGTGCCCGTCGTTCCGGGCGACCGGCGAGGAGGAGCACTCCACGCGCGGACGGGCCCGGCTGCTGCACGAGATGCTGGCCGGCGAGGTGATCACCGACGGCTGGCGGTCGGCGGAGGTCAGGGACGCGCTGGACCTGTGCCTGTCCTGCAAGGGCTGCCGCACGGACTGCCCGGTCGGCGTCGACATGGCGACGTACAAGGCGGAGTTCCTGCACCACCACTACGCGGGGCGGCGCAGACCTGCGGCGCACTACACGATGGGCCGGCTGCCGGTGTGGCTGCGCGCGGTGGCCCGCACCCGTACGGCCGTGGTGGTCAACGCCCTCGCGTCGGTGCGCCCGTTGGCGGCGCTCGGCAAGCGGCTGGGCGGGATCGCGCCCGAGCGGGAGCTTCCGCGCCTGGCGCGGGAGACCTTCAGCCGGTGGTGGCGCCGGGAGACCGCCGGGCGGGCGCGCGGGGGCGCGGCGACCCGGGCGGGCGGGACGGCCCCTTCGGGGCCGAGGGTCGTCCTGTGGCCGGACACCTTCACGGAGCACCTGTCGCCGTCGGTCGGCAGGGCGGCCGTGCGGGTGCTCGAGACGGCGGGACTGGAGGTGGTCCTGCCGCCGACGGGCCGCGCCGGGCCGGCGCCGGGCGGTGGCCCGCGGCGGGCGGCCCGCCACGGCCGCGTCTGCTGCGGCCTGACGTATGTCTCCACCGGCCAGCTCGACCGCGCCCGTGCCGTCCTGCTCCGCACCCTCGACCTGATGGAACCGCTGCTGGCGGACGGCTGTCCGGTCGTCGTCCTCGAACCGAGCTGCGCGGCCACGCTCCGCACGGACCTGCCGGAGCTGCTGCACGACGACCCGCGCGCCGCCCGGCTCGCCGCGGCGGTGGTGACCTTCGCCGAGGCCCTGGAGCGGTACGCCCCGGAGTGGACGCCACCGCGGCTGGACCGCCCGGCGGCCGGGCAGACCCACTGCCATCAGCACGCGGTCCTGGGCGACGCGGCCGACCGCCGGCTGCGCGCCGCGGCCGGCCTGACGGGCGAACTGAGCGGCGGCTGCTGCGGACTGGCGGGCAGTTTCGGCTTCGAGAAGGGCCATGCCGAGGTGTCGAGGGCCTGCGCGGAGGACCAGTTGCTCCCGGCCGTGCGGTCGGCCCCGCCCCACGCGGTGGTCCTCGCGGACGGCTACTCCTGCCGCACCCAGCTGGAGCACCTGGCGGGGGTCGGGGCGTGCCACCTGGCGGAGGCGCTGGCCGAAGGGCTGACGCCGCAGGGACCGGCGAAGGGGCGGGCCGCGACGAAGGAGTGACGGCCAACGCGGTGAACTCCCGCGCACGGCGTGGCGGGGGCGTAGGGGCTCGGAAGGATGGAGAGGCGGGACCGGGCGGGCTCCCGCCCGGCCGGCGAGGGCGTACGCCGTCCACCGGTGACGTGGTGATGCCCCGGCACCGGGCGCCGTTCCGGTCCTCCGGCGTCCGCGCCGGACATCAGACTTCCTGCCCCCGCCCCCGCCCCCCGACGTCCCCCCGTCCCCGTCCCCCGTCCCCGTCCCCATCCCCACCCCGTCTACGTCCCCCAGGAGCCCTCGCATGACCCTGCGCATCCGCCCGATCTCCCGCGAGGAACATCTCGCGTTCATCGCCTCGCGCCCGTCGGTCAGCCATATGCAGGTGCCGTCGTGGGGCGAGGTGAAGCCGGACTGGCGGGCGGAGAGCATCGGCTGGTTCGAGGGCGGCGGGCAGCGGCCGGCCGGTGCGGGTCTGGTGCTGCTGCGCCCGCTGCCGAAACTGAAGCGCTGTCTGGCGTATCTGCCCGAGGGCCCGGTGATCGACTGGCACGCCCCCGACCTCGACCGCTGGCTGGAGCCGCTGCTCGCCCACCTCAAGGGCCGCGGTGCCTTCTCGGTGAAGATGGGCCCGCCCGTGGTCGTACGCCGCTGGAGCGCCGACGCCGTCAAGGCGGCGATCGCGGACCCGGGCGCGCGGCGGTTGCGGGACGTGCCGCCGACCGGGCACGAGCCGGGAGCGGCTGAGATCGCGCAGCGGCTGCGCCGCATGGGCTGGCGGCCGACGCGGCCGGGCGGCGAGGACGGCTTCGCGGCCGGCCAGCCGCGGTACGTCTTCCAGGTGCCGCTCGCGGGACGGACCCTGGACGACATCCACCGCGGCCTCAACCAGCAGTGGCGCCGCAATGTGAAGAAGGCCGAGAAGGCGGGCGTGAAGGTGGTCCTGGGCGGCCACGACGACCTGCCGGCCTTCTACGCCCTCTACACGGAGACCGCCGAACGCGACCGTTTCGTCCCGCGCCCGCTGCCGTACTTCCGGCGGATGTGGAGCGCGCTGACGGCGGAGGACCCGGACCGCATGCGGTTGTACCTGGCCCACCACGACGGCGAGGTGCTGGCCGCCGCGACGATGCTGAGGGTCGGCACACACGTCTGGTACTCCTACGGCGCCTCCACCACCCGCAGACGCGAGGTCCAGCCCAGCACCGCGATCCAGTGGCGCATGCTCAGCGACGCCCACGCCATGGGCGCCGCCGTCTACGACCTGCGCGGCATCACCGACACCCTGGAGGACACCAGCCACCTCCTCGGCCTGCTCCGCTTCAAGGCGGGCACGGGCGGGCACGCGGCGGAGTACCTGGGCGAGTGGGACTACCCGCTCAACCGGGTACTGCACAAGGCGTTGGATCTGTACATGTCGCGCCGGTGAGTGCGGCAGTCACCGGCTCGTCCGGCGGGTTTCGCCTCAGGCGGGCCGGAGGACGGTGCGGAACGTGACCGACACCCGTCGGCCGCGCGGCACCCGGGCCGGGGAGCCGGGGTCGCTCTTCCGGGCGGCGATGCCGTGGCGCCACTCGTACCGCGCCGGGCCGGTCATCACACACAGGCTGCCGGGAGCGAGACGCACCTCGACCTTCGTGCGGTCCCCGGGGTGGGTGAAGTCCATGACGCACCCGGAGCCGAGGGAGACCGCGGCGACGACCGGACCGAAGCAGGGCACACAGTCGACGTGGGCGCTTATGCCCTGCCCCGGCTGGTACTCGTTGACGATGACCTGGTCCGCGGCCTGGTCCATGAAGCCCTCCTCGACCAGCCGCGCGGCCGGCTCGCGTGCCCATGGGGGCAGCGGCGGGGCCGCGGTGCCGGCCTGCGCGTCCGCGGCCACGCTGCGCCGCCCGTAGTCGTACCGGTGGCCGTAGTGCTGGACCCGCCGCCTGAGCTCACCGGACCACTCCGCTGCGTCGATACGGGACAGCAGCACCCGGCCGGCGTCGGGACCGAGCCAGCCGGGCACGTACCGCAACCCCGGAACGGAGACGGCTCCCACCTCGGTACCCGCGTCGAAGAACAGTTGTCCGGACCTCTCCGTCATCCTCGAAGGCTAACCGGCGGCAGTGTCAGCGCCGACGGGCGAGTGACGCTGTTCCGCTCGCCGGCGCCCGTCGCGCTCCGGCACCGGCGAGGCCCCGCACCGACGTGACGAAAGGGGCCTCCGCTCGGCAGCGGAGGCCCCTTCCCGGAATCAGAAGGCGCCGTTCAGGCCCCACCAGTCGCCGTCCACGACCACGCCCGGGGCCAGCCCGCCGGTGCCGCGGCCCGTGTACACGAGCTGGCAGCCGACGCCTCGGCAGTCTTGGCCCACGTAGCTGCTGCCGGTGATGGTGACGAGGTCGGCACGATCGTCGTCGTTGACGTAGCCCAGGCCCAGGAAGGCGCTCATGACGTTCCAGCCGCCGGTGCCGACCAGGACACGCCATGTCTTCCCTCCCTGACGCGGCGCGGAGGGACGCTCGACGCGCCGCGGGGAGAAGATACCTTGTCGACGTGATCATTCCGCCGTGCGGGAGCCGTCCCGTGCGGCTGCCCGCGGGGGCGTACGAGGTCCGGGCCGAGCCCGCCGGCCTGCGACATCCCGGGCCGACTGCCGTGCAGAGGAGGCGGCACGCCGCTCGCCGCCTTCGCCTTCGTCTTCGCCCCGGTCACGCGTCCGGCTTTCCTCCCGCCGCCCGTCTCCGTCCCACCTGGGTCCGTACCGCACCCATGCTCGCCGCGACGACCAGTGTGACGGCCAGCGCCTGGGCGGCGGTCAGGGACTGGTCGAGGACCAGGAAGCCCGCGGTCGCCGCGAGCGCCGGTTCCAGGCTCATCAGGATCGCGAACGTGGGCGCGGGCAGGTGGCGCAGGGCGAGGATCTCCAGGGTGTAGGGGAGGACCGAGGAGAGCACGGCCACGGCGGCGCCGAGCGCGATCGTCGTGGGGACGAGCAGGTCGGTGCCCGACTCGGCGATGCCCAGCGGCACGAACAGCGCCGCCCCCACCGCCATGGCGAGCGCAAGCCCGTCGGCCTGGGGGAAGCGCTGCCCCGCGCGGGCGCTGAAGACGATGTACGCCGCCCACATGGCGCCCGCGCCGAGCGCGAAGGCGGCGCCCACCGGGTCGAGTTCACCGAAGCCCCCGCCACCGAGGAGGAAGACGCCGGCCAGGGCGAGGGCGGCCCAGAGCAGGTTCACCGCGCGGCGGGAGGCCAGTACGGACAGGGCGAGCGGGCCGAGGACCTCCAGGGTGACGGCCGCGCCCAGTGGGATGCGGTCCACCGCCTCGTAGAAGAGCCCGTTCATCGTGGCCGTGGCGGCGCCGAAGACGACGACCGTGCCCCAGTCGGCGCGGGTGTGCCCGCGCAGCCGGGGCCGGCAGAACAGGAGCAGGACGACGGCCGCCGTGGCGAGTCGCAGGCTCACCACGCCGAGGGCGCCGGCCCGTGTCATCAGGGTCACCGCGAGCGCCCCGCCGAACTGCGCGGAGACACCCCCGGCGAGGACCAGCCCCACGGGCCCCAGGGAACCTCGCGGGTGGCCCCCGCCGGCCGTCGCGGGAGCGGGGTCCGCCCGGGTCGCGGCGGCGGCGGGGGCAGGGGCTGGGGCGCAGGACGCGGGGCGAGGGCTGTTCACGGGGCCTTCCAGGGGATGTGACGCGAGTTCGTTCAGCTTGATGCACCTGGCGGTCCAGGGTAGTGGACTTGGTCAGGTGTGTGAACTCCTTTTACAGCTGTACGGTGCGGTACCGCGAGCTGGGTGGTGCAGGAACCGCGAGTGGCGCATCCGTGGCGCTCGCGGCTCCGGAACGGCCTTGTCGCGGCATCCGGAGGTGGGACGAACGTGTCGATCGACGCACCTCCGGGGCCGGTTCGCCCGGGGCGAGGACCGGTGCGTCGCGCTCGATGCCCGACCTCCGCCCACGGCTCGTCCACGTTCTGCCGGTGCCCGGCACGACCGCCGGCGGCACGGCCACCGCGGTCACCACCTACCGGCCCGGTCGGGGAGGCGTCCCGGCCACGGGCGTCGACTTCGGTACCGCCGCCCGGCAGCCGGGGGCGCGGGTGCGCGTCGCGTCACATGGCGTGTCACCGTGGCCGTGTCACTGTGTCAGGGCGAACGCGAGGACCAGCACGGCGACGACGGTGACCCCGCAGAAGGCGAGGTGCGAGGCCGGGTAGTCGTATTTCTCGCGCCGTACCCCCTGCTCGATCTCATGGGCCCACACCGTGAACCGCTTGCGGGTCGGGAACATCCCGATCGTCAGGCCGATGAGCGCGAACGCATACCCGGTCACCATGGCGGCCAGGGAGAAACCGCGCCACTGACCGAAAAAGATCATGCCGACCCCGCAGCCGGCCATGATGAAGGGGTACGGCTTCCAGAATTTCCGGAGCGGGATCCATCTCGCCATGGCATAGGTGTGGGTCGTGAAGGCCACTGTGGCCATCAGCCACAGCCATCCGGTGGCAACGGACGCGAGCACGAACCTGGTGTCCTTCCGGTGGGCGTCCACGGGGAGTTGAGAACCGGCGAGAGGAGCGCGGGGCCGACGGCGAACGCCGGCGCCGGGCCGATCAGTCTACGACCGGGGCCGTCGGAACCACGACAGCGGTCGAGGTGAACCCACCCGAAGCAGCCCGCACGACTTGTGCGGGAACAGGCGGGAATCCCGGGCCTTCCAGACCCGGGAAGATGTCGAATGATCACGCCGCGCTCGGAACTCCCGACCATCCGGCAGGTGACGCCCGACCCGCCGTCGTGAGGGCGGCGGAGGGTGCCGTCGAGGGGCGCTGACAGCGCGTACCGCGTACCGGCGGGAAGCTTCCGTAAATTCATGCAAGCATGCTTGCTTGTTTCTGTCCCCGCTGCCATGCTCCCCCCACACACCGTCGTGCCCGGAGGGGAGCGCATCGTGTCCGACGCGTCGTCCGTCATCGACGATCTGGGCCGGGAGAGCGAGGAACTCGACCGGCTGGTGGCCGACTTGGCGGAGGCCCAGTGGGCGCTCGCCACTCCCGCCGCCGGCTGGACCATCGCCCACCAGATCGCCCATCTCGCCTGGACGGACCGGGCCGCGCTGCTCGCCGTCACCGACGCGGAGGCGTTCGCGGCGGAGGTGCAGAAGGCACTCGGGTCGCCCGAGACATGGGTCGACGACGCGGCCGCGGAGGGCGCCGCGCTGCCGCCCGCCCGGCTGCTCGCCCAGTGGCGTGAGGGGCGCGCCGCGCTGGACCGCGCCCTGCGCGCCGCGCCGTCCGGCACCCGTTTCCCCTGGTACGGGCCGCCCATGTCGGCCGCTTCCATGGCCACCGGCCGACTGATGGAGACATGGGCGCACGGGCAGGACGTCGCCGACACGCTCGGTGTGGTGCGCCCCTTCAGCGACCGGCTGCGGCATGTGGCCCGCATCGGTGTGCGGGCCCGTGACTTCGCCTTCGCGGTACGGGGGTTGAGCACGCCGGGCGAGGAGTTCCGGGTGGAGCTCCTCGCGCCGTCGGGGAACGGCGTCTGGGCGTACGGGCCCGAGGACGCCGCGCAGCGGGTGACCGGCCCCGCGCTGGACTTCTGCCTGCTGGTCACCCAGCGCGCCCACCGGGCCGACCTCGCGCTGCGGGCCGAGGGGCCGGACGCGGACCGCTGGCTGGACATCGCCCAGGCGTTCGCGGGACCGCCGGGAACGGGCCGGGCCCCCCAGGGGGAGCCGGGCGCGGACCGCCCGTCCCGGGGGGAGTCCGCCGCGCCCGGCCAGGAGACCGAGGGCGGCACGGCGACGGGTGCCGCCACGTGACCCCCGCCCCGGCGGCCCCCCGGCCGCTGCGCATAGGCAACGCGTCCGGGTTCTACGGCGACCGCTTCGACGCCCTGCGCGAGATGCTCACCGGCGGTCCCCTCGACGTCGTCACCGGTGACTACCTCGCGGAACTGACGATGCTCATCCTCGGCCGCGACCGCCTCAGGAACCCGGCCGGAGGCTATGCGCGCACCTTCCTGCGCCAGTTGGAGGAGTCTCTGGGCCTCGCCCACGAGCGGGGCGTGCGGATCGTGACGAACGCCGGCGGCCTCAACCCCGCCGGACTCGCCGACGCGATACGGGAGCTGGCCGACCGCCTGGGCATCCCGGCGCGCGTGGCCCACGTCGAGGGCGACGACCTCACCGCCTCCCACCCCGGCACCCTCGCGGCCCACGCCTACCTCGGCGGACAGGGCATCGCCGCGTGCCTGCGCGCGGGCGCCGACGTCGTGGTCACCGGACGGGTGACGGACGCCGCGCTCGTCACCGGGCCCGCCGCCGCCCACTTCGGCTGGTCACCCGACGACCACGACCGGCTGGCGGGCGCGGTGGTCGCCGGGCACGTCCTGGAGTGCGGGGCGCAGGCCACCGGCGGCAACTACGCCTTCTTCACCGAGCACCCGCCCGCCCTGCTGCGCCACCCGGGCTTCCCGCTCGCCGAGATCCACGAGGACGGCAGCAGCGTCATCACCAAGCACGACGGGACCGGTGGCGTCGTGGACGTCGGCACGGTCACCGCACAGATCCTGTACGAGACGGCCGGCGCCCGGTACGCGGGCCCCGATGTCACCGCCCGCCTCGACACCGTGCGCCTCACCCAGGAGGGGCCCGACCGGGTGCGCATCGAGGGGGTGCGCGGGGAGGCGCCGCCCTCGTCCCTGAAGGTCGGCCTGAACCGCCTCGGCGGCTTCCGCAACGAGGTCGTCTTCGTGCTGACCGGCCTCGACATCGAGGCCAAGGCCGCACTCGTCCGGGACCAGATGGAGGCGGCTCTGGACGCGGCCGGGTCCGTCCCCGCCGAGGTGCGCTGGGACCTCGCCCGCACCGACCACCCCGACGCCCCGACCGAGGAGACCGCGAGCGCCCTGCTCCGGCTCGTCGTGCGCGACCCCGGTCAGGAGCCGGTCGGCCGCGCGCTGAGCGGCGCCGCGATCGAGCTCGCGCTCGCCAGTTACCCCGGCTTCCATGTGGTCGCCCCGCCGGGCAAGGGCGCGCCGTACGGCGTCTTCGAGGCCGCCCACGTCGACCGCGCGGCCGTGGCGCACGCGGCGGTGCTCCCCGACGGAACACGCGTCCCGGTGCCCCCGGCCCGCGACGCACTGGCCCTCGCCGACCTGCCGGAGCCGCCCCTGCCGGAGCCGCTGCCCCCGGGACCCGTGCGTCGTGCCCCGCTCGGGCTGATCGCCGGTGCCCGCAGCGGGGACAAGGGCGGCAGCGCGAACGTCGGGGTGTGGGTGCGCACGGACGAGGCGTGGCGGTGGCTCGCCCACACCCTGACCGTCGACCGCTTCCGCGAACTCCTGCCGGAGACGGCCGACCTGGCCGTCGTACGCCATCTCCTGCCGAACCTGCGCGCCCTGAACTTCGTCGTCGAGGGGCTCCTCGGCGAGGGCGTCGCCGCGCAGCACCGCTTCGACCCGCAGGCCAAGGGCCTGGGCGAGTGGCTGCGCGCCCGCCATCTCGACATACCGGAGGCCCTGCTGGTGACCGCCGACCGCGCACCGGACCCCTCCCCGGACCGCGCTTCCGACCATCCGTCCGATCACCCGTCCGACCCCCCGGAGGCCCGCCCGTGACGGTCCTGCCCACGGCCGTGGACGTCAACGACCCCGACCACCGCGCCAATCGTGACGCCATGCTCGCCAGACTCGCCGAGCTGGACGCCGAACACGCCAAGGCCCTCGCGGGCGGCGGCGAGAAGTACGTCGAGCGGCACCGCGGGCGCGGCAAGCTGCTCGCCCGCGAGCGCATCGAGCTGCTCCTGGATCCGGACACCCCCTTCCTGGAGCTGTCCCCGCTCGCGGCCTGGGGCAGCGACTACACCGTCGGCGCCTCCCTCGTCACCGGCATCGGCGTCGTCGAGGGCGTCGAGTGCCTGATCACCGCGAACGACCCGACCGTGCGGGGCGGCGCCAGCAACCCGTGGAGCCTGAAGAAGGCGCTGCGCGCCAACGACATCGCGCTCGCCAACCGGCTGCCCTGCATCAGCCTCGTGGAGTCGGGCGGCGCCGACCTGCCGTCCCAGAAGGAGATCTTCATCCCCGGGGGAGCGATCTTCCGCGACCTCACCCGGCTGTCGGCGGCCGGCATCCCCACCGTCGCGGTCGTCTTCGGCAACTCCACGGCCGGCGGCGCCTACGTCCCGGGCATGTCCGACCACGTGATCATGGTGAAGGAGCGGGCCAAGGTCTTCCTCGGCGGGCCGCCCCTGGTGAAGATGGCCACCGGCGAGGAGAGCGACGACGAGTCCCTGGGCGGCGCCGAGATGCACGCGCGCGTGTCGGGCCTCGCGGACTACTACGCCGTCGACGAGCAGGACGCCCTGCGGCAGGCGCGGCGTGTCGTCGCCCGGCTCAACCACCGCAAGGCGCACCCCGATCCGGGCCCGGCGAGCCCGCCCGAGTACGACGCGGACGAACTCCTCGGGATCGTGCCGGGCGACCTCAAGGTGCCCTTCGACCCGCGCGAGGTCATCGCCCGGGTCGTCGACGGCTCGGACTTCGACGAGTTCAAGCCGCTGTACGGGACGAGCCTGTGCACCGGCTGGGCCACCCTGCACGGCTATCCGGTCGGGGTGCTGGCGAACGCCCAGGGGGTTCTCTTCAGCGAGGAGTCCCAGAAGGCGGCCCAGTTCATCCAGCTCGCCAACCAGCGCGACATCCCGCTGCTGTTCCTGCACAACACCACCGGCTACATGGTCGGCAAGGAGTACGAGCAGGGCGGCATCATCAAGCACGGCGCGATGATGATCAACGCGGTGTCCAACAGCCGGGTCCCCCACCTGTCCGTGCTCATGGGCGCCTCCTACGGGGCGGGCCACTACGGCATGTGCGGGCGGGCGTACGACCCGCGCTTCCTGTTCGCCTGGCCCAGCGCCAAGTCGGCCGTCATGGGCCCGCAGCAGCTCGCCGGCGTCCTGTCGATCGTCGCCCGGCAGTCGGCGGCCGCGAAGGGACGGCCCTACGACGACGACGCGGACGCCGCCCTGCGGGCCATGGTGGAGCAGCAGATCGAGTCCGAGTCCCTGCCGATGTTCCTGTCCGGGCGGCTGTACGACGACGGGGTCATCGACCCGCGCGACACCCGCACCGTTCTCGGCCTGTGCCTGTCCGCGATCCACACCGCGCCCTACGAGGGCGCGCGTGGCGGATTCGGCGTCTTCCGGATGTGAGGCCCGTGATTACTTCCGTTCTGGTGGCGAACCGCGGCGAGATCGCCTGCCGCATCGCCCGAACCTGCCGCGAGCTGGGCATCCGGACCGTGGCCGTGCACTCGGACGCCGACGCCGGCGCGCTCCACACGCGTGTCGCGGACGCGGCCGTACGGCTGCCGGGCGCGACCCCCGCGGACACTTATCTGCGCGGCGAACTGATCGTGAAGGCGGCCCTCGCGGCCGGCGCCGACGCCGTGCACCCCGGCTACGGTTTCCTGTCCGAGAACGCCGGCTTCGCGCGCGCCGTCCGCGACGCCGGCCTCGTCTGGATCGGCCCGCCGCCGGAGGCGATCGAGGCGATGGCCTCCAAGACCCGCGCGAAGAAGCTGATGGGCCTGGAGCCGCTGGCCAGCGTCACGGCCGACGACCTGCCCGTGCTGGTCAAGGCGGCGGCCGGCGGCGGCGGACGCGGCATGCGCGTCGTGCGGGACCTGGCGGACCTGGACGCCGAACTGACCGCCGCGCGCGCCGAGGCGCTCGCCGCGTTCGGCGACGACGAGGTCTTCGTCGAGCCCTATGTGGAGGGCGGACGCCACGTCGAGGTGCAGATCCTGGCCGACACGCACGGCACGGTGTGGGCGCTGGGCACCCGGGACTGCTCCCTCCAGCGCCGCCACCAGAAGGTGATCGAGGAGGCGCCCGCGCCGGGCCTGACACCCGAACTGACCGACTCCCTGTGCGCGATGGCCGAGCGGGCCGCCCGCGCCGTCGACTACGTGGGCGCGGGCACCGTGGAGTTCCTGGTCGCCGACGGCCGGGCGCACTTCCTGGAGATGAACACGCGTCTCCAGGTGGAACACCCGGTCACCGAGGCGGTGTTCGGGATCGACCTGGTGGCCCTGCAGATCCGGGTCGCGGAGGGCGCCGCCCTCGGCGCCGAGCCGCCCCGGGCCCACGGCCACGCCGTGGAGGCCCGCCTGTACGCCGAGGACCCGGCCCACGACTGGGCGCCGCAGACGGGCACACTGCACCGCCTCGCCGCGCCGGGCGTGCGCCTGGACACCGGCTACGCGGACGGCGACGCGATCGGCGTCCACTACGACCCCATGCTCGCCAAGGCCGTCGCCCACGCCCCGACCCGCGCGGAGGCGATACGCAAGCTGGCCGGAGCCCTGGAGCGGGCCGAGATCCACGGTCCGGTGACCAACCGGGACCTGCTCGTACGGTCCCTGCGCCACGAGGAGTTCACGGCGGCCCGGGCCGACACCGGCTTCTACGAGCGCCACCTGCCCGGGCTGACCGGGTCCGCGCCCGACCCGTACGCCCCCCTGGCCGCCGCGCTCGCGGACGCGCACGGCCGCTCACGGTTCGGGGGCTGGCGCAACCTGCCCTCGCAGCCGCAGGTCAAGCGCTACCTCATGGCGGGCGAGGAGCACGAGGTCGGCTACCGGCACACCCGCGAGGGTCTGGCGGCGGACGGGGTGCGCGTGGTGCACGCCGACCCCGGCCTCGTCGTCCTCGAAGTCGACGGCGTCCAGCGGAAGTTCGAGGTGGCCCGCTACGGCGACCGGGTGTACGTCGGACCGACCGCCCTGACGGCCCTGCCCCGCTTCCCGGAACCGACGGCCGACCACGCCCCCGGCTCCCTGCTCGCCCCCATGCCCGGCACGGTGGTCCGGGTCGCCGACGGGCTGGCCGTCGGAGCCTCGGTGAGCGCCGGACAGCCCCTGCTGTGGCTGGAGGCGATGAAGATGGAACACAAGATCACGGCGCCGGTCTCCGGCACCCTCACCGCCCTGCACGCGAGCCCCGGACGGCAGGTGGAGCTGGGCACGCTGCTGGCCGTCGTGGACGACGACACGCCCCGGTAGGGGCGCGGGACAGCACGACCGCGCGGCCCGCCGCCCGGCGCCGCGCGGCGCGAACGACCACGGGCGCGAGCAACCACACCGAACCCGCACCAGGAGACCGACATGAGCCCCGTCATCGAATCGGACGAACACAAGGACCTCCGCGCGGCCGTCGCCGCCCTCGGCAAGCGCTACGGCCGCGAGTACGTCACCACCCTCCTCAAGGAGGGCCGCCACCCCACCGAACTGTGGGCGGAGGCCGGCAAGCTCGGCTACCTCGGCGTGAACCTGCCCGAGGAGTACGGCGGCGGGGGCGGCGGCATCGCCGAACTCTCCATCGTGCTGGAGGAACTGGGCGCGGCCGGCTGCCCCCTCCTCATGCTCGTCGTCTCGCCCGCCATCTGCGGCACGGTCATCGCCCGCTTCGGCACCACCGCACAGAAGGAACGGTGGCTGCCCGGCCTGGCGGACGGCACCCGCACCATGGCCTTCGGCATCACCGAACCCGACGCCGGCTCCAACTCCCACCGCATCACCACCACCGCCCGCCGCGAGGGCGACGAGTGGGTGCTGACCGGGCGCAAGGTGTTCATCTCCGGCGTCGACATCGCCGACGCGACCCTGATCGTCGGCCGCACCGAGGACGCCCGCACCGGGCGGCTCAAGCCGTGCCTGTTCATCGTCCCCCGCGACACGCCGGGCTTCGGGCGGCGGCAGCTCGACATGGAGCTGTCCAGCGCGGAGAAGCAGTTCGAGCTGACCCTGGACGACGTGCGGCTGCCCGCCGACGCGCTCGTCGGCGACGAGGACGCCGGGCTGCTCCAGCTGTTCGCCGGTCTCAACCCCGAGCGCGTGATGACCGCCGCCTTCGGGGTCGGCATGGGGCGGTACGCGCTCTCCCGCGCCGTCGAGTACGCGCGCGAGCGCAGCGTCTGGAAGCAGCCCATCGGCGCCCACCAGGCGATCGCCCACCCCCTCGCCCAGGCGCACATCGAGCTCGAACTGGCCCGTCTGATGATGCAGAAGGCCGCCCACCTGTACGACGCGGGGGACGACATCGCCGCCGGAGAGGCCGCCAACATGGCCAAGTACGCGGCCGGGGAGGCGTGCGTGAAGGCCGTCGACCAGGCCGTGCACACCCTCGGCGGCAACGGCCTCACCCGGGAGTTCGGGCTCGCCTCGCTGATTACGGCGGCGCGCGTGTCTCGTATAGCACCGGTGAGCCGGGAGATGATTCTCAACTACGTCTCCCACCAGACCCTCGGCCTGCCGAAGTCGTACTAGGACCCGGCGGCCACCACCGCAGCCGTACCGCAGTCGTACAGCGTCGTACGAGGAGGAACCGTGTTCCGAAGCCAGTACGCAGACGTCCAGGCCGTCGAACTGCCCATCCACGAGGCGGTCCTGGGCCGGGCCGCCGAATTCGCCGAACGGCCCGCCCTGATCGACGGCGTGGACGGCACCACCCTCACGTACGAGCAGCTCGACCGGTTCCACCGGCGGCTGGCCGCGGCCTTCGCCGAGGCGGGCGTGCGCAAGGGCGACGTCCTCGCCCTGCACAGCCCCAACACGATCGCCTTCCCCACGGCGTTCTACGCCGCCACGCGAGCGGGAGCATCGGTGACGACGGTGCACCCGCTCGCCACGGCGGACGAGTTCGCCAAGCAGTTGCGCGACTCGGCCGCCCGCTGGATCGTCACCGTCTCCCCCTTCCTGGAGACGGCCCGCGCGGCCGCCGAGAAGGCGGGCGGCATACGGGAGATCTTCGTCTGCGACAGCGCGCCCGGCCATCGCTCGCTCATCGACATGCTGGCCACGACCGCGCCCGAGCCCCACGTCGACATCGACCCCGTGCAGGACGTCGCGGCCCTGCCGTACTCGTCGGGCACCACGGGCATCCCCAAGGGCGTGATGCTCACCCACCGGTCGATCGCCACGAACCTCGCGCAGTTGGAACCGCTGGCGACGACCGAACCCGACGAGCGGCTCCTCGCCGTCCTGCCGTTCTTTCACGACAGTGGGGGTAAAGGACAGCGAGCGTCGGCGCCCGCGGCGAACAGAGAGCGGCCCCGGTACCTCACGGTAGGTACCGGGGCCGCTCAGTTCCGGACGGACGTTGCGGCCGTCAGTGGGGGATGCCCTCGATGATGTCGCGGGCCCCCTGCCGCAGAAGTTCAGCGCAGACGCGCGAGCCGAGAACGGCGGGGTCGTTCATGCTCTCGCCCCAGAAGTGCGCGTGAACGAACTTGGAGCCGTCGCGCGAGAAGACCATGCCGCGCAAGCTGAGTTGTCCGTCAGGCTCCGTGATGCAGTGCCCCGCAATGGGGCTGTTGCAGTGCCCTCGTAGGCCGTGCAGCATGACCCGTTCGGCGGTGATCTCGGTCATGGTGCGTTCGTGGTTGACCTGCTGGAGCAGGTAGGCGACCGGGTCGTCTTCCTTCCGGCATTCGAGGCCGAGGGCGCCCGCGCCGACGGCCGGCAGCATCTCGTCAACCTCGAACACCTGCCGAGCGCGGTCGCCCAGGTCGAGGCGTTCGAGGCCGGCCAGCGCGAGAACCATCGCGTCCAGCTTGTGATCCATCGGCTTGTGACCGTCGAGCTTTTCGATTCGGGTACCGACCAGGCCGCGGACCCTGATCACGTTCAGGTCGGGACGCACGCGGCTGATCTGCGCTTTGCGGCGCACGGCCGAAGTGGCGACGGACGCGCCGGACGGGAGATCGGCGAGCGTCCGGACGTCGGACCCCTCCGGGACGAGTAGGACGTCGCGCACGTCGTCACGGGGGAGGTAGGCGGCGAAGATCAGGCCGCGCGGCATGGGGACGTCGCCCGGCACGTCCTTGATGCAGTGGACGGCCATGTCCACCTCGCCGCGCTGCAACATTTGGTCGATCTCGCGGACGAACAGGCCCTTCCCGCCGAGCTGCGCGAGGTCGCCTTGCCACTTGTCCGCCTCGGTCGTCACCGGTACGACCTCGATGTCGAGGTCGGGTTCGATCTTGCGCAGCAGGCCCGACACCTGCTCGACCTGGGCAAGGGCCAGCGGTGAGCTACGCGTACCGATGCGCAGCTTTCGGGCGGGGAAGTCGTTGGAGGTCATAACGTCCCTTCGTGTCTGGTTTCACGGTAGACCGTGCTGCCGGGGGTCTGGAGCGGCCCCACGATCCGCACGGCTATTGCGGGGTGCAGCAGCTCTTGAGCCTCAGTGCGGGGCGCCCAGCGCCATGCGTCGAGTTCGGCGCGCTGCAAGGTGATGCGGTCGGTGTCGGCCTGGGAGAAAACGGGGCCGGCGAACAGGAACGCCAACCGGTCACGGCGACCGGGGCGGGTGGCTTGCAGCCACTCGACGGCGAACAGGTCGTGTTCCGTAACGTCGAGGTTGTCGAGGCCGAGTTCTTCGCGCACCTCTCGGCGAACGGCGTCGACGGGGGATTCGCCCTGCTCGACGATGCCGCCGGGCAGATGCCACGGAGCGCCGGCCTTGGCCGGGTGGACGATGAACAGGTCGTCGTCTGGATTGGTGAACAGCACTGAGGCTGTCACCGGGTGGCCGGGGGCCAGTGGTGACATGGGCGCATCCCTTCGGCGTAGGTGGCTCACAACAGGCGGGCGATCGAGGGCGGCATGAACAGGTCGCGTGCCCGGTGCTGGGCCCATACGAGGGCCGCGTCGCCGTCGTCGCGGCGGGCGTACCCGACGCACAGTTCGCAGTCGTCGAGGTGCTGGGGCGGTACGTCCTCGGGGTGGCCCTGGGCTATGTGGCGAGCCACCTGCAACTGTTCCCAGAAACACCCTTCGGGGGCGTCCCAGGTGCGGGCGAGTCGCAGCAGCCACCGCACACAGTCGGGGCACGCGAACATGAATGGGGGCGGCACGGGGCGTTCGACGAACTCGCCCGGTTCCTCGTACATCAGCGGGTCCGGAGGGTCGTCGCGCCCATGTACGCGCGATTGGTGGCGACGACGCGTTCGAGGTACTGCTCGACCATGTCGGGGCCGGCGCCCGGGGGGACGGGGTCAAGGCCGATCGTCACGCACGCAGGCCGGCCGGCGGTAACGTGCCGGCGCCACGCGTCGCCCGGGGTCGGTAATCGCATGACGAATGCAGGGTGCCCGTAGTCGAGGGCGACGAAGGGGCCGCGGATCAGGAGACGTGCGCCGACGATCGGCACGCGCTCGGTGGCCGGGCGTAAGTTCATGGCGTCGACCATGCCCATCAGGCCGTCCTCGACCGTCTCGGCCGTCTCCCCGGGGCGCCGCGGGGGTGCGTGGCCGATCAGAACGTACGCGACGGGAGGCGCGAGGGCGCCCGCGTGCACCCAGGTCGACACCGTGCAGCCGGCGGCGAATCCGGGGCCGGGCACGGCCCGGAACGATACTTCGGTCGTCACCTGTCTACCTCCGCCCATACGGCTTTCCCGAACGGTCTGTCGTCGACGTTCCACCGCGCCGCGAGGGCGTCGACGATGTGCAGGCCCCGGCCGCGGGCCCGCTCCCCCGATTCGTTGCGCATGTGGGGGCGTCGGCGGCGGGGGTCGTGCACCTCGATACGCACTAGCTCAGGGGTCGTCAGGACGGCGACGAGTAGCTTCTCGTCAGGTTCCGTTCCGTAGCGGTAGGCGTTCGTGACCAGCTCCGCGACGATCAATAAGACGTCGTCGCGCTTTGCCTCGACGAGTGGTTCGTCGTCGTGCGCCAGGACCTCGCGCACGTATGCGCGGGCCTGCGCCGACGCTTCGGCGCGCGCGGGGAACATCGCTTGCGCTGGGGGCGCGCTAGGTGATGGGGCGCAGGGCGCCAGCTCCCGCGGTGGTTCGGTCATGCCTAACCCCTTCGGGCAGCCGCGACGGGGGTTTCGCGGCTGCTTCACGAGCGAATGAGTTTGCCTGACTAGGCAACACGCGTAACGAAACCGGGGGTACCGTCGAGGGGGGTGTCGAAGGGTGTCGCTTTCGTCGCCCACGGTCGCGGAGGTGCGGGGAATGAAGACGCCGAACGACGAACTTGCGTACTGGGTTGGACGCTCGGGTATCAGCCGTAAGGAACTGGCGCGGCGTGTGCAATCGAAGGCGCGGGCGTGGGGACAACCGAACGTCGCCCCGAACGCGACCAGTGTGCGCCGCTGGTTGGAAGGTGAAACGCCCCGCGCGCCGGTCCCCGACATTCTGGCCGGGGTGTTCTCCGATCACTTCGGATGGCGCATCACGACGTACGACATTGGCCTCGGGGAAGGAAGTTCGGCCGAGGCCGGCCTCGCCTACGACCCATCGTTCGCGGCTACCGTGGAAGTAGTCGCCGACCTTGGGAGGGCCGACGTGGACCGTCGACAGTTCCTTGCAGCAGCGCCGTTCGCCGCGGTGGCCGGTGTCGGTCCCTCGCGGGACTGGCTGTTGAACACCCTCGACCAGGAACCGGAACCGGGCCCGCGGGTGAGGCTGGAAGACGTCTTGGCCGTGAAGAACATGTTCGGGACGTTCCAGAAAATGGACGTCCTACAGGGCGGCGGGTCCGGGCGCCTGGTGCTCGCCGAGTACATGAACCACCACGTCTACCCGCTGTTGCGGCGGTCGCATGACGACCAGGTGCGGCGCGCGCTGTGCGAGGCCGCGGCCGAACAGACCTACCTACTTGGCTGGATGGCCTACGACAACGGCGAGCACTCCGTCGCACAGCGCTACTTGATCCAGTCGCTACGCCTCGCGGAGGAGTCGCACAATCCGGCGCTCGGCGCGCACGTCCTCGCGGGCATGGCCGATCAGGCGACGCTACTCGGCAACCCTGCCGAGGGCCGGCGCCTGGCACAGGCCGGCCGTCAAGGTCTGGCGCGAGCACACTCGCCGGCCTGCCTCGCGGACCTGTGGTGTCTGGAGGCGCGCGCCCTCGCCCTGCTCGGCGACAAGTCGGCGGCGACGCGGGCGGTCGTTCAGTCGGAACGGGCGTACGCGCGGGCAGACCTCGCCGAGGAACCCGACTGGGCGGCGTTCATCGACCCTGCGTACCTGCACGGCGAGCACGCCAACACCATGCGCGACCTGGGCGACGCTGCGGCGGCCGAGGAACACGCGGCCCGCTCGATCGAACACGCGAAGATGCAGAACCGGGCCCGCCGGGGCGCCATGTCTCACGCTGCGCTCGCCGTGTCCCACCTGCAACGGAAGGATCTCGACCAGGCGTATTCGGTCGGCCTGCGGACGCTGAAGCTGTCCGGACAGGTGAAGTCCTCGCGGGCGGTCGAGGCCGTGCAAGACCTGCAACGGCGGATGCAGCCCTTCGGCGGGCGCCTGGTCGCCGACTTCTCCGAACGGGCCCGCGAGCTGGTCACTGCGGCGTAGGCGCCGGAACGCAGAGAACGCCCCCCACAACGGCCACAGACGGCCGTGCGGGGGGCGTTCTCACGTGCGGGTGGCGAGCTGCCACAGGGAGAGGATGAGGCCGCACAGGGCGACCAGGGCGGCGAGGGACGGGAGCGGCCACCGTGCCCGTTCGAGGTCCGCGAGGCGGCTGTCGTTGCGCTTCTGCCGCTCGGTGTCGCCCCGTTCGAGGGTGTCGAGCCGGCCGTCGTGAGCGTCGAGCCGCGTCGAGTGGTCCTTGATCTGCATGTCGGTCTGGTCGTGGCGCTGCATGAGCAGGGCGAGGGCGCCGTCGGTGCGGGTGAACCCGACCTCGATCGTGCGCCGGATGCGTTCCAGCTCAACGGCGACCGCGGCCGGGTCCGACGGCGGCGGATTGGTGGTCACTCGGCGGTGCCTCCGTCGTCGACCAGGCCGAGACCGAACCGGTCGAGCAGGGCCTCGACGGCGGGACTCGCCATGATCCGGGACACGATGCCGGCAACGCCCGCGGCGGACACGGCGGCGCCCACGATCCACGGGGCGGCGACGGCGAGGTCGGAGTCGGCGAGCAGGGCGGCGAGGGCCGGGAGGACGGCGGCGACCGCGGCGAGGGTCTGGAGCGCGGTACGGATGGCGCGCTTGTTCTTGACGTTCATGCGGGGTGCTCCTGTTCGTGCGGGCCCGCCCCGCGGCGCGGTGCCGCGGGGCGGGGCGGATGGGGGGTCGAGCGGGGCCTACTTGTCGTAGGCGAGGCGGTGCAGGTACGCCCACCCCTGCGGGCCGATGGCCGGGTCGCTGGTCTTCCCGGCGGCGCGGTACTTCGGGTAGGCGTTGTGGAACTTCACGACCGCGGCCTCGGTCTGCGGGCCGTAGTTGTCGGCCTCGACGACCGACTTCGCCATGAATCCCGCGGCCTTGAGCGCGCGCTGAAGGGGCTTCGCCGACGGCGAGGTCTTGCCCGGGGCGAGGCCGGCCGGGAACGCGGGCGGGCTGTACGGCTTCGGCGTGGTCGCGGCCTTGAGCTTGAGGACTTCGCCGGCGCGGATGACGTACGGGGCCTTGATGCCGTTCAGCGTGGCGAGGGTCTGCCACGCGACGCCCACCTTCGCCCCGATGCCGGACAGCGTGTCGCCGTCCTTGACGGTGTACGTGGTCGACGTGCTGCCCCCGCCGGTGCTGGCGCCGGTGAGCTTCTTCGCTCGGGCGACGATCTCGGCGAGCTGGGCGACGATCCGCGTACCAGGGCAGGACGTGTGTCCGCCCCACGCGCTACCGCCCATCGCGTGGTACCCGAGACCCTTGCCCGACGGGGAGTTCGTCACCTGGAGCGGGACACCGTAGGTCTTGTGCGCCCATGCCAGCACTTCGGCGACGCGGTCGAGCTGGGCGTCGGTGAGCGCGTCGCCCCCCTGCCCCTCGTTCTCGACGCTGAGCCACGACGTGTTACCGCCGGCCTGCGCCCATGCGCGGTCGCTGGTGTCGACCCACTGGCGGAGCTTGCCGGTCTTGCTCGTACCGAAGTGACTCGACGCCCGGGCCTTGCTGTTGCGGAACCAACTGTCGGTCCCCTCGAACGTGCCGGCCATGATGTGGACGACGACGCCCCGCACTTCGGCCTGTCCGTTGTCGGTGAAGTTGACGGCGATCGGGCGCCACTCGGCGCCGGGCATACGTGCCATGGGTGGTGTCTCCAGACATGAAAAAACGCCCGCGGCGCGGTGCCGGGGCGTACGGGTGGTGTGGGTGATCAGGCGGCGAGTGCCACGATCGGGATGTCATGGTCGGCGAGCGCGGTCGAGGCCGTCGGGCTGACCGTGGTGGGGAGCGTGCTCTGTGCCGCGATGTACCAGGCGCGCGGGAATGGCGTCGTGGTCATAAAGAAGTTGGCCGTAGCGACCGGGGCCTCGTTCTGCACGTGGAAGAACGAGAAATCGGCCGTGCCGCCCACGGTCATCAGCCACGCCACCCAGTACCGGCCGGGGGTGAGCGTCGTCGAGGTGAAGCTGAGCGGGACGGCCCCGATGTGGTTCGAGACCATGCCGGGGAGCGCTCCGGTCTCCTGGCCGGCCTGCGTGAGCGCGACGGCGCTCGACGCGACGACGCGCGTCCCGTCCTCGCGGTAGATGCCGGCCATGTACCGGTTGGTGGACACTCCGCCGTACCCGCGGGCGAACATCACGGCCTTGGTGACCGTGGTTGACTCCGTGATGTTCACGCCCGTGAGGTACAGGCGCTGCGGCGTGAGGTACTTCGCGGCAGGGTTGGCCACGCCTCCGGGGTCGAACGACCAGGCGGCGAAACCGAGTGCCTGCGGGGTCCATGAGTTCTTGGCAACCGCGGTCGGCATCTGCGCGATGGGGATACGCGTCGTCGAGTCGAGGGACGCGACTCCGTTCGCTGCGGCCCGCGCGGTCGTGGCGAGGGCGCCCACCTGTGCGGCGGTGTATGTCGGGCGCTGGCCGGTGGTGAGGATGCCGTCGGTCCCCAGGGTGGCGACGCCGGACGCGGCGCCCTTCTCCGTCGTGGGGATGGCCCCGACGTCGGCGGCGACCAGGGCGACGTTTCCGGAACCGTCCGGGCTCTTGCCTGCGACGGTCGAGACTGCGCCCCCTCCGCTGCTGGCGGGGAGCTGGGCGGCCGGAACCTTGCCGGTCGCGTCGAGCTGGGCGACGCCGTTCGGTGCGCCCGGCGCGGTGTCCGGCACGGCGTGCACGGCGGCGGCGTTCAGGGTCACCGCGGCGGCGCTGATGCCGTTGACGGACTGCACGACGCCCGGGGCACCCGCGGTGCCGGCGACGCCCTGGTCGCCGCGGTCGCCCTTGTCGCCCTTGTCGCCCTTGGGGCCCTGCGCGCCGGCGTCGCCCTTGGCGCCCTGGGGGCCGATCAGGGACGCGAGCCACTGGGCAACCGTGCCGGCGAATCCCTGCTTCACCGCGACCTCGTACGCGGAGTCACCTCGCACGGCTACATAGGTCGGCGTCGTCGGGTCGGTGGGTGCAATGTCTGCGATATCGACGGCCGGAGTCGCCGCGGGTAGCAACACCTGATAGACGCGGTTCATCTGTACGCCGGCGAGCTGTTCGGCCACGCTGTACGACCAGCCGGTCGGGTTCATGCCGGGGGCGTCGGTGGCCGGGATGGTGACGGCGAACGCGCCCTGAGCGTCGAGGAGTGCGGTAACGGGCCCGCCGAGGATCACGTCGGAATCGGGGAAGGTGATCAGGCTGGGGGCCCGGAACACGACTTGCCCACTGAGGGGGGTTCCGTCAGGGAGGAGATACCGGCCCGTCACCCGGACTGTGGGAATCGACTCGGGCAGGGGCATCGGTGGCGGCCTCCAACTTCGGCGGGGTCATGGTCATGGGGTCGCGGCCCGGAGCGGGCAGGAAGCCGCTCGACTCCGGGTCCGGGGCGGTGGGTGTGCTCACTGGGGGGCCTCCGACGCGCTGAAGGTGTTCCGGGTGTAGACACCGAGACAGTTCGTGCGGATGGCGCCGGAACCGGTCTTGACGTTGTGCTTCAACCGGTAGTTGCGGTGGTCAAAGAACTTGCCGCGCACGGGCTTGGTGATCTCGTGAGCGGTCCAGCCGTTCGAGGTGTTGGCCGTCCACGACTCGATCACGCCGTCGTTGTCCTCGAACTGCACAGTGGCCGTGACGCCCGCGGGGGTGTACGTCTCGAACGACGCATACAGAACGGCATTCATCAGGCGCGTTGCGCCGGTCCATGCGGTCGTCAGGGCGGTGTTACTGGTCTCCTGGCCGGCGGTCGACTGCATCGGGATCGGCATGGACGGCCGGCCGAGGAACTGGTCGGCGAAACCGTCGTCCATCACGATCACGTCGGACTCGTTGCCTTCGGCGCGGTTCCACATGCGGATCATTTGGCCGGCGACGCCGGACTCGTCGCCCACGGTCAGGGCGGGGGTGCCTCCGGTCGCGCGGGCCATACCGACGGCCCAGTCGCCTTCGGGCGTCTGGCCGGTCATGAAGATGCGCGTTCCGTCGGGGGCCTCGCAGATCAGGCGACCGCCCTCGCCGATCCGAACGTCGCCGGCGAGGATCTGGTTCATGGCGGGGCGCATCTGTGCTCGGCCCCGAAGGGTGCGCACCTCGCGTTCGAGTGCGGCGATCCGGTCGAGGACGTCTTGCGGGACGTACGCCATTAGGCGGCTACCTCCAAGTAGAGCTTGGCCGTCTCGGGGCGGCCTCGCTCGGGCGGATTGATGGACATGCCGACGACGCGATATCGAGCGTCGAGGACGTCGGGGTGCCACAGGTCGCGGATGCGGACGCGGACGGTCGCGCCGAGCAGCGCGGGCGTGATGTTGCTGCCGAGCAACACCTCGACCTCGGGGATCTGCACGGGGCGCCGGGCGGCGTTCCAGTCGGCGCGCGCGTGCTCGTCGAGGGTGGTCTGTTGCTCCACGGTGGTGTAGTCGGACGATCCGTCGAGGCGCGGCCACCCTGCGGCGAGGTCGTCGTCGGCGACCAGGCGCTCGGACATGAGCGGGTACGACTCGGCGGCCTGGTTGCCGTTGATAGTCGCGCCGCGGGACTGCCACCCGTTGGCGAGGCCGGACGCGTCGTGCGGCCACGCGTACGTGAGGATCGGGCCCGGGTGGTCGAGCACGATCTCGGCGACGCCGGTCCGGATGACGGGGTGCCCCAGGATCAGGCGCTTGACTCGGCGGCCGTCGCCGTCGCGGTAACTGGCGATACGCCACTCGAAACCGTCCTCGACGGCGGCGAGCTGGTCGACCAGGTCGCCGACCCACGGCAGATCGAACCGAGAGAACTCGCGGTCGCGGACAACGCCGGACGGCTCGCCGTCGTACGTGATCCCGATGTCTCCGCCGGGGGTCGACTGCACGTAGTCGAGCAGGCCGCGCACTATGTCGAACTGGTCGACTTGCTGCGCGACTTGGGTGTCGAGCAACAGGCGGCGGTATAGGTAGGACTCCCATCCGCCGCACTGGATGCCGGCGGTGAGGAAACCGCGCGAGCTGCTGGACAGGGACAGCGTCCACAGGATGCCGCCCCACCAGATCTCGCGCCCGCGCTCGACCCACACCCCGGTACGGCCGGGGAGCAGGGCACGGCGGGCGCGCTCGGCGATCTCTCGGTTCGGAATGGGGATGTTGCCGGTGAGCCGGCCGGTCTTGCCTATGTAGTCGTCAAGGGCGACACCCTGCACGTGCAGTGCGTCGACGACCTGGTCGGACCGTAGGTCGGTGAACAGGAACCGGTACGGGGTCTGCACGCGGGGCCCCCTTACTGCACGAACGTCGCGGAGATCCGCAAGTTCGTGTCCTTTTCGAGGGCGTTGTCGGTGCGGGTCGGCCCGCCTCCGGCCCACGTCCGCATGGTCATCAGGCCGTCGGCTCCGATGGCGCACGCGCCGCTACCGAAGCCGTTCGAGGCGGTCGCCTCGACCAGCAGGACGGGGCGCCACCCCGGGGGCAGCGTGGCGACCAGGGTGTCGGCAAGGTTGGGGTTCGACAGCAGGTTCGCGCCGGTACGGGTCCAGAAGCCGAGCACCTGCACGACGCCGTTCCGCCGGCGGGCGTTGAAGGAACTGAGCGACCAGCCGCTCGCGGTGGTCAGTCCGCCGCTGGTCGTCTCGACGGCCCGCTCGGGCGGCCGGTAGGTCTCCCATACGTCGGTGGTGGCGTTCCAGCGTTCGAGGATGCCGCCGGCGTCCCGGAACTGACCCTCGTACGCGCCGTCGAAACTGAGTCCCCACCCCTGCGGGATGATCCCGCCCACGGCGGCGGTGAACCGGCGCCGGTCGGCGAGGGCGCTCGACCAGTTGATCCCGCCCACGCCCGCGGACGTGCCGGCGGGCACGGTGACGTCCCACAGGCGCAGCGAGCAGGCGGGCAGGGTCGGCGCGGTCGGGGTGGCGGTTGCCTCGCCCTGCACGATCTCGATACGGGCGAGGGCGTTGTTGCTCTGGTCGAACAGGCCGTCGTACACGCGCAGGATGACGGAGTCGATTCGCGCAAACTGGGCGTTCCCGTCGGTGAACGTGACGGTCTCGGGAGCGTCGACGGCGACGGGGTACGCGCCCTGCGCGGTGGTGCCCTGCACGGTGGCACGGCCGATGCCGAGTTGCAGCGTCATGGCGCCGGCGCCGGTTGCGGCGAACGGGTTCCCGCCGGGGATCACTCCGCCTCGGGTGCGTATCTCGCTCTCGGGCGACCACGTGCCGACGGGCGCGAGCCGCGTGTCTTCTCTGGTCTGCCCCTGGGGCAGCAGCCATGCGGGGCGCACGGTCACGGGCGGTGTCTCCTTACCAGTAGGCGGCGCGGTAGCGCACGGCGACGGACGCGGCCGGGTCGTTGCTGCCGGGCGCGGCGCGGAACATCAGGGGGGTGGTGCCGGGCGGGAACGTGAACGTCTGCTCGGGGACCGACCTGCTCGTCGCGGTGTAGAGCCGCGAGGCGGTGCTGTTGAGCGTGACTGTGCCGGCCTGCGTGTCGACGACCAGGACGTCGCCGGCGGCGAGGGGGAGGTCGTATTCGAGGACGTCGCCGGTCGTGATGTTCGTCAGGCTCGGCATGGCGACCGGGCCGCGGAACTCGACGACCGGGTGAGTCTCCGCGGTGCCGGTGTTGACGGCGGACAGGCGGCCGGTGCTGCCTGGGGTGCCGAAGTTGAGCGGCCACGCGAGCACGCCCGCCGTGGTGCTGATGCGTAGCGAGGACGTGCCGACGGTGACCGGTGCGGCGAGGGCGGCGGGGAAGGTGACGATCGGTTGTACGAACGCGGCGCCGGGCGGGGCGGCGGCGGTGAACGCTGCGGCGCTCGACTCGCTGGTCGAGTCGGCGACGTGCGCGCCGGCCGCGGTCCACCACCGAAGGGTGATCAGCGCGGCCGTCCGGGCGGCGAGGTCCGCGGCGAACGTCACCTCTTGTCCGGCGGCGACGGTCCATCCGTAGTTACTGGCCTGCGCGGACCACACCAGTTCGCCGGCGGCGGTGAGCGGCTGCACGGACACGGGGCCCGTGCCGTTCCCGGTGATGACGGGGTCGCCGTCGGACCACCATCGCCAGACCTCGCCGATACCGGCGGCCTGGTTGGCGGGCAGTACCTCGACTTCTGCGGCCTCCCACTTCAGGCCGTCCTCGGACACGGGGAGCATGGCCCGTACGGACTGCTCGGCGAGGGCGTACCGGCGGGGGTCGGTGGCGACCCACTCGATCGCCCCGCCCGTGATCGTCCCGACCCGGTATCCGAGCGTCGTTGGGACGGCGCGCCGGGTCGCTCGGGCGAACGCGAGCAGGGGCCCGCGCTCGTCGAGCCACGCCACGAGAGGGATCTCGTCGAGGCGCGGCGCGGTCGCTGCGGACAGGGCGCCGACGACCTCGCCGATCTGCGCGCGCGGGGCGCGCACCATGAGGCCGTCGACGCCCACCGTGCGGGACTGGGCGAGCAACTGCCCGGGGAACGCCCCGTGCGCGTCGGCCCGTTCGACCGTTCCGGAGTCGAGCGGTGGGAGGTCTTCCCACCCGGTGAGCGTCTTCCACCGGTACGGCGTGCCGGGGCCGAGCAGTAGGTCGCCGTACTGGACATGACCGGGGCGGGTGACCAGGGCGCCGGCGGCACTGAACGTTGCAAGATCAGCCATGGTCACCCCCTCGCCTTTGCCAGCCACGCGAGCGCGCGGGCGTTGTCGTCCGGGGTGCCGTTCTCGGCGGCGTGCCAGTGCTCGATGTGCACTCCGCTTGACGGCGCGGCGAGGGCGCCCGCCGGGGCGCCGGCGAGGGCCGGGACGGCGGGCGGGGTGATCAGGTTGGACATGGTCCGGTCGAGGGCGGCCTGTCCCCATCGGATGCCCTTGACGACGCCGGCGGGAATCCAGCGGCCAACGCTCTTGGCCATGACCTTTGACGGCGAGTGAATTCCGAGTGCCTTTGCAATCGGCCCCGGAATCAGGTCCTTAGCCCAACTGATCAACGTGGATTTGAGCCACGATCCCATGGACTTAATGCCGTTCCACAGGCCGCGTACGACGTCGGTTCCCTTGTCGTACAGTAGTTGCTTTAGCGATCCGATTCCGTCGGAAATTCGCTGCGGCAGACCTCGCACCCACGTGACCATTTCGCCGGCCTTGTTGACCGTGGCTGTTTTGATTGCGGACCAGTGCTTGATGATCAGGCCGAGCAACGTCCAATTGAGGAAGGCGTTATACAGCCACCCCGGAACGCCCTTGACCCAATTCACTACGGCATTCCATCCGGCGATGGCGCCGGATTTGATCGTCGCCCAATGCTTGATCAGTAGACCGATAAGGGTGAAGTTCAGGAAGGCGTTAATCGCCATATCCTTAGCCCAAACGATCTTATCGACGAACCAATCCCACAGGGCGAGCGTCCACTTTTTGACGTCGTCCCAATAGGCGATGATCAGGACGACCAGGGCCGCGATAGCGAGGCCGACCCATCCAATCGGGCCCATGGCGACAATCCACGCTTGCGCCATCTGCGCGCCCGCAATGAGCGACTGAATTCCGAGTGCGGTGATCACCGGAATCACGACAGCGGCGATTACCGCGGCGAGGGCGGTAAAAACCCCTGAGTGCTCGCTCACGAACGAGAACAGGGAGGACAGGACAGGCAGAACGGTGCCACCGATGAACTCGGTGAGCGTCTGCATGGCGCCCCGTTTGAACGCCTCAATCTTGGCGCCCGCGTTGTCGCGCAGGCTGTCGCCCATCTTGCCCGCGGCGCCCCCGACCTGCCCTAGGGTGTCGACTGCCTTGGACGGGTCCAGCGCGTACAGCGCTGCTTGCATGTCCTCGGACTTGGTCTTGAAAAGCGAAACGGCAAGGGCGTTGCGCTCGGCCGGGTCCTTGATCTGCCGCATGGCGTCAAAGACCTTGTCCAGCGCTGCCGACGCTTTCGGCCCGCCCTCCGTAAAGGCGGCCTGCATTTCCTTTCCGTTCAGGCCGATGGACGCGAAAGCCTTATCGACGTCCGGCCCGCCGGCCTGAACGGTGAGCAGGAATTCTTTAAGACTGTCCGCGACGACGTCGGTATCGCGCGCGCCCGCCTGTAGACCCTGCGACATAAGGCCCGTGGCCGTTGTCGCGTCAAGGCCGATGTTCCGGAAAATCGTCGAATACTCGTTGAACGTATCCGCGATATCGTCGGCCCGCGGGCCCATGTTTTGCAGACCCTTGGTCAGTACGTCAAGGGCCTCCGTGCCGTTCTTCGCAAGTCCGGTCTTGAGCATCTGCCCGACCGCGTTCGCGGTCTGGCCGAGATCCAGTTCGAACGTGCTCGAAAGGTCGCTGACCTTCGTTGCAATGCTCTGGATTTGCGCATTGGTCGCGTCCGGCGGAGCGATACCCGCGCGCATGGTCGCCGATATCGCGTCGGCTGCACCCTGGAAATCCTCGGTGACGGCGTCGGCGTACATCGCGCCGGCTATCTCGCCGTACTTCTTGGCCTCCGCCGGGGTGGCGCCAAGTTGGGCGCCGAGTCGGCCGGTGATCTGCCCCTGTTCGAGGGCCTGGCCGAAGCCAGACATCAGCAGGGCGCCCGCGGCTACGCCGATTCCGGCGAGGCCGACTTTCAGGCTCGACGACAGGCGTTCGCGGAGACTTCCGCCGGTCGCCTCGCCCACGTCTCCGCCGGCGTCCGCCACGTCTCCGCCGGCGTCGCGCACTGCGCTTGCGGCGGTCGTGGCGAGGCCGTCGCCGAGCGCGTCGCCGGCCTGACGGCCTGCGCGCTCGGCGTCGGATGCGATGGTCGTCGCGGACGCGCGTACGGCCTGCTCGGCGCGCGACAGGCCGGCGTCGACCCCGGACTCGTCAACGGTGATCGTGGCGAGCAGTTCGCCCACGGTCAACGCCACGGCCTCACCTCCTTGGGTGGTGCCGGCCGTGGTGCCGGGCGTGCGGGTGCTACTGGGCCGGTAGGCCCGTGATCCGGGCTATGTCCTCGGGGGAGTCGGCGCGGCGCGGTGTGCGGCGCCATGCGCGGGCGAACCGGGAGTCGGGAGACAGGGCGCCGACCAGGGCGACGAACCGGCGGGTCGTCATGGCTGCCAACTCATCGGCGCGCACCTGGTGTTCGCGGGACAGGTCGCCCTCGATGGCGCCCCAGTGGCGGACTACCGCTTGCCAGAACTCCGCCGCTTCCCGTTCTTCGGCTTCGCCCTGCGCGCCGCCCGGTTCGGCGCCGTGGCTTTTCCCGCGGCGCGGGCGCGCTCCTGGTCGTCGTGCAGCTCGGCGGCGCGCTCCATGGTCACGCTGCCCGGGGTGCGCACGTTCGCGGCCGAGTAGATGAGCACGATCCCGAACTGTCGGTCGGTCATGCCGGCCTCGGCCCACACGTCGAGGGTGTCGCCCCCGAACAGGGTCCCCAGCATCTTGCGGACGTCCGCGGGGTCGTTGCTGTCCTGCACGCGCTCGGCCTGCAAGGTGAACATCAGGGGCAGGGAGTCGGGGAGCACGTAGCGGGTGCCGTACAGGGTGAACGCCTGCCGCGGGCGGCTGGTGTCCTGCTCGGCGAAAAACGCGTCGAAGTCGGCGGGGTCGCCGACGGCCGGCGCCTGCTCGTCGAGGTCGTCGTCGTACGTCGTGGTGTCGGTCGTCATCAGCCGGACACCGCCGCGGTGGTCGGGGCTCCGCAACGGGTGATCGTCGCCGACCAACTGGTCTTCTCGTTGGTGCCTCCGCCCTGCTCGCCGGGCGTGACGGTGGCCTCCCACACGACCCACTGGGTCTGTGTCTCGTGCCGCCACCGGACGGCGTTCCGTGAGTCGATGCCGAGTCGCTGGGACCATTCGCTGTCGACGTACGCCTGTCCGGGGTCCTGGGCCTTGGTGGTCTTGTCGATGCGGAACTGTCCTTCAAGTTCGAGGGTCGCGCCGCGCTGCATCACGTCCTGCTCGTAGTGGCCTTCCGAGTCGAAAGCGGTCGTGTCGGCCGTCTCCTCGTTCTCGCCGGGGTTGTGCGTGAACGTGGTGAGTCCGGCGATCGGAAGCCACGTTTCCTGGGTGGCGCCGGCTTGAGTTCTATCGGTGGTTGCGAACGCCCCGGAAGGAGACGTTCGGATGCCGAAGTACGCCCCCAACAAGATGCCGATCGTGGTGAAGAAGCGG
>NZ_JBIAFD010000026.1:0-89819 GCF_042869095.1 Streptomyces sp. NPDC007264 | reverse complement strand
GGCGTGCTGCTTCTCCACGGCGCGTTCCGAACCGGCGTGCGTGGCCTCCTGCACACGGCGCTGGAGATCCGCGAGCTTCCCCGCAGTCGTGTGAACGTCGATCTCTTCCGGCTCGGACATCGGGGCGCGGCTCCCTGCTCGGTGGGGACGTGGGGGTGAACGAGAATGCTCAGAAGTACGGACGGTTACTCATCCGTAGCGTAGTGGTGGGCCCACCCTTCGGCAGTGCGGCGTTTACCACACCTAGGGTGGCTTGCATGAAGCCGCGAGATGCCTCTGACGCGAACGACCCGTCGAACGACTCCACCGGAGCCGCCGGCGGGGGCAGCCGCTGGTCCGACCTGGACCGCCCGCCCCTGAACGCCGCCGCGCTGCGCCGCGCGCTGGTGCGGGAGGGCGGGCTCTGGTCCCGGATCGAGGTGGTGCAGCGCACCGGGTCCACCAACAGCGACCTCGTCGACCTCGCCGTGACCGGCGACGCCGCCGAGGGCACGGTCCTGGTCGCCGAGGAGCAGACCGCGGGGCGCGGCCGGATCGGCCGCACCTGGACCGCTCCGGCCCGCTCCGGCCTGTTCTTCTCGGTCCTGCTCCGTCCGGCCGACGTGCCCGTCGCCCGCTGGGGCTGGCTGCCGCTGCTCACCGGGGTCGCCGTCGCGACCGGCCTGTCCCGCGCGGGGGGCGTGGACACGGCGCTCAAGTGGCCCAACGACCTCCTGGTCACCGTGGGGGACGAGGAGCGCAAGGCCGGCGGGATCCTCCTGGAGCGCTCGGGCGAGGACGCGGTCGTGATCGGTGTCGGCATCAACGTGACCCTCCGGGAGGACGAACTGCCGGTGCCCCTGGCGGGCTCGCTGGCCCTCGCGGGCGCCCGCGTCACGGACCGCGACCCGCTGCTGCGGGCGATGCTCCGGGCCCTGGAGGACTGGTACGGGCGGTGGCGCGCCGCGGGCGGCGACCCGGTGGACAGCGGCCTGCAGGAGACGTACGCGGCCGGATGCGCGACCCTGGGCCGGGTCGTACGGGCCGATCTGCCCGGCGACCGCTCCCTCACCGGGGAGGCGGTGGCGATCGACGGTGAGGGGCGGCTGGTGCTGGCGACCGCGGAGGGGGTGCAGGAGCCCGTGGGCGCCGCGGACATCGTGCACCTGCGGCCCGCCTGAACGCCGCGGACATCGTGCACCTGCGGCCCGCCCGAACGCCGCGGCCCGCGCCTCGCCCGCCGACGTGATGCCCACCGGTGCCGATGAGGAGTGAGCTACCGCACACCTGCCGTAAAGTTGACCGCGGTCGAACCTGACCGCGGCAGATGGGAAGGGCAGCACGCGTGACCGTCGACGACACGGGCTCGGGCACGGGCGTACATCCCGACCCCGACGGCGAGCCGGGGCGGGACGCATACGCCGAGCCCGAGGGCAACCCCCTCGCGATCCGCCTGGAGCAGCTCATCCTGGGGGCGGAGCGCCGCTACACCCCCTTCCAGGCGGCCCGCAGCGCGGGTGTCTCCATGGAACTGGCGTCCCGTTTCTGGCGGGCGATGGGCTTCGCGGACATCGGGCAGGCGAAGGCGCTCACGGAGGCCGACGTGCTGGCCCTGCGCCGTCTGGCCGGCCTGGTCGAGGCGGGCCTGCTGAGCGAGGCGATGGCCGTGCAGGTGGCCCGTTCGACCGGGCAGACCACCGCCCGTCTCGCCGAGTGGCAGATCGACTCCTTCCTGGAGGGCCTCACCGAGCCCCCCGAGCCCGGGATGACCCGCACCGAGGTGACCTACCCCCTGATCGAGCTGCTCCTGCCGGAGCTGCAGGAGTTCCTCGTCTATGTCTGGCGGCGCCAGCTCGCCGCCGCCACCGGCCGGGTCGTCCAGGCCGCGGACGACGAGGAGATGGTCGACCGCCGCCTCGCGGTCGGCTTCGCGGACCTCGTCGGCTTCACGCGCCTGACGCGCCGCATGGAGGAGGAGGAACTCGGCGAACTCGTCGAGGCGTTCGAGACGACCGCGGCCGACCTGGTGGCCGCCCACGGGGGGCGGCTGATCAAGACGCTGGGCGACGAGGTGCTGTTCGCGGCGGACGACGCTGGCACGGCCGCGGAGATCGCCCTCCGCCTCATCGAGACGATGGCGAACGACGAGACCATGCCGGAGCTGCGCGTGGGCATCGCCTTCGGCACGGTGACCACCAGGATGGGCGATGTCTTCGGCACGACCGTGAACCTGGCGAGCCGGCTGACCTCGATAGCGCCCCGGGACGCGGTCCTGGTGGACGGCGCCTTCGCGGAGGAGCTGATCCGCACCGGCGAGGCGCCCACCTCCGAGACGGAGGCCGCCGAGGCCGCCGCGGCGGCGGAGAAGGAGGGCGAGGAGCCGCCCGCCTACCGCTTCGCGCTCCAGCCCATGTGGCAGCGCCCGGTGCGCGGCCTGGGCGTGGTCGAGCCGTGGCTGCTGGCGCGCCGGGAGGCGACGGCGTAGGCCGCGTCCGGACGCCGGACCCGAACCGCCGTCCTCGCGCCTCCTGCACCGGGCCGCGGCGGTCTGCCGCCGTGCGGCCGTGGCGCGGCCCGGGGTGGCCCGGGGCGCCTTTGCGGCCGGAGGAACGGGTGCTCGGCCGCCCGGGGACGAGCGGGTGTGTGCGGGCGGGCGCGCCCGGGCGCTGCGCCATGGGTGGTCGTGCAGGTGTGGGACTGCGGCTCCCGGCGCACGGGTGGTCGTGTGGGTGAGGTGCTGCGGCTCCCGGCGTGCGGGCCGGGTGCGTGCGGCCGGTCTCAACCTCCGAGCGTCGTCAGGCCGCTGACGCACAGTCCGACGATCGGGACGCACAGGCCCGGAGGGTCCTGGTCCGGAGCGGGTGCCGTGCTGGTGCTCGGGGACGGGGCGGGCGACCCCGCGGGCGGTGTCGTCGCCGTGGGGGACCCGGGTATGCGCGTTGCGGTCGGGCTCGACGGGGCGTCGGGGATGCCCGTCGCGGTGTCGGCCGTGCGCGGGGCCGCCGAGGACGGCTGTGCGAGGGGGCGCACGGTGGCCGTCGCGGCGCGGGGCGCACCCCCTGCCGCTCGGCCCGCGGAGTCGCCCCGCTCGCCCGCGGACGGGACCGCCCGACCCGGGACCGGCGCGGCGGACCCGGCGCTCGCGTCGATCCGGGGCTCGGCCTCCGCGGTCCCGCCCCCGCCCGTCACCGGCGGGGACGCGAGGTGGACGAGGCCGAGCGCGCCGGAGGCGAGTGCGAGCCCGCCGACGGCGAGGACCAGACGCCGGGGGCGGGGCCTGCGGTGCCGGCCCACCGGCCGCAGGCGGAGCGGCCCCCGGGCGCTGTGCGCCGGCGTCGTGGTGCCGTCGGTGGCCGTGTCCGTGGTCATGGTCATCCCTCCCCGAGCCGGCGACTCCCCGATACGCCGTGGCGGTGCGCAGGTTATGTGCAGATTGAAGGTGGGCGATGCGGAGACGGGTCGAATTCACCCGAACGGGGTGCATGGCCCGGAAGTGGCCCTCGCGCACCGGAACCAGCGGCGGCTTTCGCCGGGCCGCTTCGGCTGCGATGATCGGGGCGTCGTAGTTAACCCGCGTTAACCGGGAGGGTGTCATGGCGGAACAGGGGGACGAGCGCAGGTTCGGCGAGTACGTGGCCGTACGGCGGCACGCGTACGTGGCGGAGCTGGCGCTCGACCGGCCCAAGGCGATGAACGCGGTGTCCACCCAGATGGCACGGTCCGTCGCCGCGGCGTGCGCGCATCTCGCCGCCGACCGGGACGCCCGGGTGACGGTGCTGACGTCGACGCACGAGCGGGCGTTCTGCGTGGGCGCGGACCTGAAGGAGCGCAACTCCTTCACCGATGCCGACCTGGTGCGCCAGCGGCCGGTCGCCCGGGCCGCCTACACCGGGGTCCTGGAGCTGCCGATGCCGACGATCGCCGCCGTGCACGGGTTCGCGCTGGGCGGCGGCTTCGAGCTGGCGCTGTCCTGCGACCTGATCGTGGCGGACCGCACGGCCGTGGTCGGGCTGCCCGAGGTGTCGGTCGGGGTGATCCCCGGAGGGGGCGGTACGCAGCTGCTGCCCCGCCGGGTGGGCGCGGCGCGCGCGGCGGAACTGATCTTCACGGCGCGTCGCCTGGCGGCGGAGGAGGCGCGGGAGCTGGGCCTGGTCGACGACCTCGTGGCGGAGGGCCGGGACCGGGAGGAGGCGCTCGCCCTCGCGGCCCGGATCGCCGCGAACTCCCCGGTGGGACTGCGCGCCGCGAAGCGTGCCCTGCGGCTGGGGCACGGCCTCGACCTGCGGGCCGGTCTCGAGGTCGAGGACGCGGCGTGGCGGTCGGTGGCGTTCTCCGGGGACCGCGCGGAGGGCGTGGCCGCCTTCAACGAGAAGCGGAGCCCCCGGTGGCCGGGCGAGTAGCCGGCAGGCACCCGTTCGCCGAGGGCCCGGGGCCCACAGGGCTCGCACCCCTGATCGCCGCACCGATGTCTCATGGGGCGCCGATGGTCCCTAGCCTGGAGTGATGGGTGAGGACAGTCGGCTGAAGGCCGTGGTGGCGCTGGCGCAGGGCATGGCGGCGGCGCACACCCCGCGGGAGGCGTGGCGGGCCGCCGCGCTCGGCGCGTGCCGGGCGCTGGCCGGCAGCTTCGCCGCGCTGTCCGTGTGGGAGCGCGAGGGCGGGCGGCTGAGGGTCCTCGTGAACGTGGGGGAGCGGGCACCCGACGAGGAGGAGTTCCCGGAGCACGAGACGTACCCGGTGCACCAGTTCCCGGAGATCACCGAGTTCCTGCACGAGCGCTGGGCGGGCGGTGGCGGCCCGAGCGCCTGGGTGGAGACCGCGGACGGCCCGGCGGCGGGGCACGCCGGGTACTGCCACCAGCGTGTCGCCGCCCTGCGCCGGCGCGGCCGCGGCTGCTGTGTCGTCGCGCCGGTCGTGCTGCACGGCCGCGCCTGGGGCGAGCTGTATGTCGCGCGCTCCGTCGGTGCCCCGCTCTACGACGGCGAGGACGCCGGCTTCGCCACCGTCCTCGCCTCCGTCGTCGCCGCAGGCATCGCGCAGAGCGAACGCCTGGAGGAGGCCCGTCGGCTCGCCTTCACCGACGCGCTGACGGGCCTCGCCAACCGCCGTGCCGTCGACGTGCGCCTGGAGGAGGCGGTCGAACGGCACCGGAGCGACGGGGCGGTGGTCTCGCTCGTCGTCTGCGACGTCAACGGGCTCAAGCGGGTCAACGACACACAGGGGCACGCCGTGGGCGACCGGCTGCTGGAGCGCTTCGGGTCGGTCCTGTCCCTGTGCGGCGCCATGCTGCCGGGCGCTCTCGTCGCCCGGCTCGGCGGCGACGAGTTCTGCCTCCTCGCGGTCGGCCCGCCGGCCGACGAGGTCGTCCGGGTCGCCGACGAGGTCTGCCGGCGCGCCGCCGAGCTGGAGCTCGGCGACGGGGTCGCCTGCGGGGTCGCCTCCACCGAGGATCCGATCGGTGCGGTCCGCTCGGCCCGCCGGCTGTTCCGGCTCGCGGACGCGGCCCAGTACCGCGCCAAGGCGCTGCGTGCCGCGAAGCCCGTGGTGGCGGGCCGTGAGGGGCCCGACGATCCGGTGGTGCGGCTGGCCGACGCGCCACCTCCGGCCGCGGTGGAGCGACGCCGCTTCCGGGGTCGGAGCTGAGGGGGCCGGAGTCCGGGTGGGAGCTGAGGGCCCCGGAGTCCGGGTCGGAGCTGAGGGCGCCGGAGTCCCGGCCTGAGCGAGGGCGCCGGAGTCCCGGCCTGAGCTGAGGGTGGCGGGGTCCGGGCCGGGGCCGAGGGTGCCGCAGCCTGGCCGGCCGGCTCAATCCGGTACCCCCTGGTGACATCATCGAATTCACTGCGTACGCTCCTGAATATGGATATGCACACTGTGGTGGTGGGGACGTCCGCGGTGACCACGGCCGACGTTCTCGCCGTGGCGCGCGACGGTGCCCGGACAGAGCTCTCCGGCGAGGCCCTGGCGGCGCTGGCGGCGGCCCGCGAGATCGTGGACGCGCTGGCGGCGAAGCCGGATCCCGTCTACGGGGTGAGCACCGGATTCGGCGCGCTGGCGACCCGGCACATCGGCCAGGAACTGCGCACCAGGCTGCAGCGCAACATCGTCCGCTCGCACGCCGCCGGAATGGGCCCCCGGGTGGAGCGCGAGGTCGTACGCGCCCTGATGTTCCTGCGGCTGAAGACCGTCTGTTCCGGGCACACCGGCGTACGGCCCGAGGTGGCGCGGACCATGGCCGACATCCTCAACGCGGGCATCACCCCCGTCGTGCACGAGTACGGCTCCCTCGGCTGCTCCGGCGACCTGGCACCGCTGTCCCACTGCGCGCTGACGCTCATGGGCGAGGGCGAGGCCGAGGGGCCCGACGGCGTCGTGCGCCCGGCCGCCGAACTCCTCGCCGAGCACGGCATCGCCCCGGTCGAACTGCGCGAGAAGGAGGGCCTCGCCCTCCTCAACGGCACCGACGGCATGCTCGGCATGCTGATCATGGCGCTCGCCGACCTGGAGGCGCTGTACACCGCGGCCGACATCACCGCGGCCCTCTCGCTGGAGGCCCTGCTCGGCACGGACAAGGTGCTGGCACCGGAACTGCACGCCATCCGCCCGCACCCCGGGCAGGCGGCGTCGGCCGCCAACATGCTGGCCGTGCTGAGGGGATCCGGCCTGACGGGCCATCACCAGGGGGACGCCCCCCGCGTCCAGGACGCCTACTCGGTGCGGTGCGCCCCGCAGGTCGCGGGCGCCGGCCGGGACACACTGGCGCACGCCCGCCTCGTCGCCGAGCGCGAACTGGCCTCCGCCGTGGACAACCCCGTGGTGCTGCCCGGGGAAGGCCGCGTCGAGTCGAACGGCAACTTCCACGGTGCGCCGGTGGCGTACGTCCTGGACTTCCTGGCGATCGCGGCGGCGGACCTGGCGTCGATCGCGGAACGCCGCACGGACCGGCTGCTCGACAAGAACCGCTCGCACGGCCTGCCGCCGTTCCTCGCGGACGACGCGGGCGTCGACTCGGGCCTGATGATCGCCCAGTACACCCAGGCGGCGCTGGTGAGCGAGATGAAGCGACTGGCCGTGCCGGCCTCCGTCGACTCGATCCCGTCCTCGGCGATGCAGGAGGACCACGTCTCGATGGGCTGGTCGGCGGCGCGCAAACTGCGCACCGCGGTGGACAGCCTCACCCGGGTGCTGGCGATCGAGCTGTACACGGCGGCGAGGGCGGTCGAACTCCGCGAGGGCCTCACCCCCGCGCCCGCCACCCGGGCGGCGATCGCGGCCCTGCGCGAGGCCGGCGCCGAGGGTCCGGGCCCCGACCGCTTCCTCGCGCCCGACCTGGCGGCGGCCGAGACGTGCGTACGGGCCGGCGCTCTGGTCGCGGCGGTGCAGACGGTCACCGGAACGCTGAGGTAGTGCGTCCCGGGGTCCTGCCACCGGCAGGGCCCCGCCGGGCGTCCCGGCTTCAGGACTCCATGCGCTCCCTGCGCACCGAGTAGGTCACGAATCCCGCGCCCAGGCACAGGAAGAGGGTGCCGCCGACGACGTACGGTGTCGTGTCCACGCTTCCGGTGTCGGCGAGTTGGGTGTCCGCCGCCGTCGAGTCCGTCGCCGCGCCGACCTCCTCGGACGTGCGCAGGGAGACCGACGACTGCGGCCCGGACGTGTCCGGGGTCGCGTTCGCGGACGGGACGAACCACAGGGCCCCGAGCAGGGTCCCCGCGACGGTGGCGGTCAGCAGCGTCCTGCGGGCGCTGGACGACGATCGACGTGCGGCTGACACGAAATACCGATCCTCTTGTGACGCTTGCGAATTGGCCGGGTGGATCGATGCTAGTGAAAGGCGCGGGTCGCAGGAAAGCCGCACCCCCTCCGGGCCGTACGCTGCCCGGCATGAGCATTCCTGAGACATCACGGTTTGTCCGTCTTCATGTGGAATTGGTCGTCGAGGTCGACGACGCCGATGCCGTCACCAAGGCCGCCCTGCGCCGAGTCGCACAGGACCCGGACATGCCCGAGGGAGAGCGCGCGTACACGGAGAGCGTCGTGACGGACGACACCGCCGAGGCCCTGGCGTACCTGGTCGATCCGTCGGACCTGGTCCGCGACGTGCCGGGCGTCGAACTCGTCCACGCCTCCTGGAGCAGCGAGCAGGCCGACTACGACCCGGATTCGCCGGACTGGGCGCTCGGCGAGGACGACGAGGCCGACGACGACGAGGAAGAGGAGGCGGGACTCCGCTGACGCGTCCGGGGGAGAAGATCGGCCACCCCGGGCGGCAACCGGCGCCCGGGGTTCCGTCGTCTCACAGGACGTCCCGCGTCCCGTGTGGCGCGGGGGCGTCCGGGAACCCGTCGGCGCGACCGTGCGCCGGCGCGGCGACGTGGTGTGCCCCACACGTCCGCGGGATGTGGAACCGTACGCGCCGGTCGTAGCGTTGGTGGTTCTTACGGGGGCGCACGGGGTTTTGGGGATATCGCAACGATGGAGAAGCGTGTGATGACGACCAGTAAGCGACGCCAGGGCCTGATAGCCGCGTCCGCACTGCTCGGCGGGGTGCTGATGCTCTCCGCGTGCAGCGGGGGCAGCGCGGCCGCCGGCGGTGGCGACGCGGACTCACAGGCCAAGGTCGACGAGGCCGCCGCCAAGAAGACCTCCGAGGCACAGATCAAGATCATGCCGGCGGACGGCTCCGACAACGCCTCCATCAACAACGCCGCCAAGGTCACGGTCGCCAAGGGCACGCTCACCGACGTGGCCATGACCACGGCCTCCGGCACCCCCGTGGCCGGGCAGATATCCGCGGACAAGAAGAGCTGGGCGCCCAGCGGCCAGCTGGAGCGGGCCACGACCTACAAGGTCGCCGTGACGGCCAAGGACTCCGCCGGCCGCGACGCCCACGAGAACGCCACGTTCACGACCGTCGCCCCCGCCCACTCCTTCATAGGCAACTTCACGCCCGACAACGGTTCGACCGTCGGCGTCGGCATGCCGGTCTCGGTCAACTTCGACAAGGCGATCACCGACAAGGCCGCCGTGCAGAAGGGCATCACGGTCACCTCCAGCAGCGGGCAGGAGGTCGTCGGGCACTGGTTCGGTGCCAACCGGCTCGACTTCCGGCCCGAGGAGTACTGGAAGGAGGGCTCCACCGTCACCCTGAAGCTGAACCTCGACGGTGTCGAGGGCGCGAGCGGCGTGTACGGCGTGCAGCAGAAGACGGTCACCTTCACGATCGGCCGCAACCAGGTCTCCTACGTCGACGCGAAGACCAAGCAGATGAAGGTGACGCAGGACGGCAAGGTCGTCAAGACCATCCCGATCTCCGCGGGCTCGCCGCAGAACACGACGTACCAGGGCCAGATGGTGATCTCCGAGAAGTTCAAGGAGACCCGGATGAACGGCGCGACGGTCGGCTTCACCGACGACGACGGCAAGGGCGAGTACGACATCAAGGACGTGCCGCACGCGATGCGCCTGAGCAGCTCCGGCACGTTCGTGCACGGCAACTACTGGGGCGCCAAGTCCGTCTTCGGCAACGTGAACACCAGCCACGGCTGCGTGGGCCTGTCGGACACGAAGGGCGCGAACGACCCGAACACGCCGGGTGCGTGGTTCTTCGGCCACTCGATCGTCGGCGACGTGGTGGTCGTCCAGAACACGGGCGACAAGACCATCGCCCCGGACAACGGCCTCAACGGCTGGAACATGGACTGGGCCCAGTGGAAGGCGGGCTCGGCGGTCTGACCCGCCGGACGCCGACGCCCCGTTCCTGATGCCGCCGACCGCCCTTGCGGGCAGCCGGCGGCATCGGCGTTCCGGTCCGAAGCGGAACAGCGGCTAGGCGTCGGGCCGTGCCGGCATCGTGTCCAGGATCGTGTCCGCCATCCGGCGGGCGGACGCGTCCGTCTGCGCCGCGACCCGGCGGAAGGTTTCCTGGGCCTGCTGCGCGGGCCAGGACGCCGGCAGATGCTGGACGGGCAGCCGCGGGTCGCTGCGGATCACCTGAAGCCATTCGGTGACGAGACGCAGCCTGATGCCGAGGGCGTCCGCACCGATGTCCGTCTGCGCCATCCACCGCTCGTGGAAGGAGGTGTAGCGGACGGCGATGCCGTCCAGGTCCCAACTCCCCTTGATCATCCCGTCGATGTCGGTCCCGGTGTCCGCATGCCCGTGGAAGATCTTCACGTGGTCGGTGAGCCCGAGTTCCGCCACAGCGGTGGAGACGTCGGTCCTTCCGGGGGCGATCCACAGTCCGCTGTACAGGGCTCCGAAGCCGGACCAGACCAACTTGGAGCGCAGTTCGTGGCGTTGGCGCTGCCAGGAGTCGGGCAGGGAGAAGCCCAGCAGGGTCCAGGTGCCGTCCCAGTCCTCGTTGACCGCACCCTCTTTCCAGATGCGCCGGTCGCCTTCCTGGAGGATGCGGATCGCGTGCGGTGTCAGGCCGAAGTACATCTTCCTGCCCTGCCGCTGGCGCCACAGCAGTCCCCGGTTGACCATGCGGGTCAGCGTGGAACGTACGGCCTGCTCACCTATTCCGACGCGGGAGAGGACGTCGATGATGCTCCCCGAGTACACGCAGCGCTCCTGCCGCCCGAGGAAGTGGTTGCCGAAGAAGGCGAGCAGGAGCGACTGGGGGCGCAGCACCGGGGCTGACGTGTCGTTCGCTGTCTCCATACGTTCCTCCACGAGGATCAGCCTACGGTCCCTCCCCGGATCAGGGCTGCCGCCTGCGCCGCCACGCGTCCTGGAGCGTGGGCACGAGCCCGCGGGGTACGAACAGCACGGCGACGATCAGCAGGATCGCGTAGACGGCGTAGGACAGCACCGTGGGTGCGGAATCCGGCATGCCCGGCCAGGTGCCCAGATCGTTGAGAAGCTGGACGAGGAGGGTGATCGCCGCGGCTCCGACAACGGCGCCCCACACGGTGCCCAGTCCACCGACGACCACCATGACCACGTACGTGATGGAGAGCAGCACCGGGAAGGATCCCGGGGCGACATAGCCGAGGTAGAAGGCGTAGATGCCTCCGGCCAGGCCGGCGAAGGCGGCGGCCTGGGTGAAGACGGTCAGCTTGTACCGGCCGACGGGGACACCGCTCGCGCTCGCCGCGGTCTCGCTGGTGGCCAGCGCGCGCAGGCCGCGCCCACTGCGGGAGTTGACGATGTTCCGGGCCAGCACCACGGTCACGGCGAGCGCCGCCCACGCCATGTAGGCGTAGTGGATGTTCTCGGTCAGCGTGAATCCGAACAGCGACATGGCGGGGATGCCCTGCAGGCCGATGGCTCCACCGGCCCACTCCGCCTCGCCGACCAGGGACACCACGATCAGCTGGAGGGCGAGCGTGGCGAACGCCAGATGGTGGCCGCGCAGGCGGAGCAGGGGCACACCGACGATCACGGCGAACAGACCCGCCGCGCACGGAGCCGCGGCCAGTGCGAGCAGCGGCGGCACGCCGTGGATGGACAGCAGACCCGCGGTGTAGGCACCCACGGCGTAGAAGGAGGCCTGGCCGAGGGAGACCTGCCCGGCGTACCCCATGAGAAGGGACAGTCCGACAGCCACCGTGCCGGCGAGGCCGAGCAGGATGTACACCGACAGTTGGCTGTCGTCGAGCACCGTCGGAAGCACCAGGGAGGCCACGGCCAGCAGCGCCGTTGCGAGGTGCGCGGGTTGGAGTGTGGGCTTCCGGACGGCTGCCCGGGGGTTCACGGACCCCTCGGTCCGGGTTCTGGTTCGCGCTGTCACGCTGTCTCCTGTACGACGCTTCGGGTACGGGCGCCCTGCACGATCATCAGTGCCAGCATCAGGACGAGGGCGACTTCCAGCTGGTACGCGGCATTGCCGTAGCCGGCCACCAGGGCCTGGGCGACGCCGAGGAGCAGGCCGCCGGCGAGGCTGAGTCCGATCCGGGCGAGACCGCCGAGGACGGCTGCCGCGAATCCGTTGACGATGAGCACGACATCGGAGTCGAAGCTGATCGACTGCATCGGGGTGATGAGTACCCCGGCCAGACCACCGAGCGCGCCTCCGCAGGCGAAGGCCACGAGCCCCATGCGCCTGGTGTTGATGCCGACCACGCGTGCCGCGAAGGGGTTGGCGGAGCAGGCGGTCAGCGCCTTGCCCAGATCCGTACGGCTGAAGAAGAGGGCGACGGCGGCGAACACGACCGCGGTGACCCCGATGATCAGCAGGTAGTGGCTCTGGATCCGGGCGCCGAAGACGTGCACGGCACCGGGCACTCCCTCGGAGGACCTGGTCTGGTCACCCCAGATCATGATCTCCACGGCGTACATGAGGACGCCGGCGCCCAGCGTGACGATCAGCGCGGACTGCGGGCTCGTGCCCCGGCGGCCGGTGGCAAGGAGTCCGACGAGCAGACCCGCGACCGCGGCGGCGACGACGGCCAGTGCCTCGCTCGCGATGTGCGGCAGTCCGGCGCCGAGCAGGGAGGAGACGGTGAGTCCCGCGACGACGGCGAAGGCGCCCTGCGCGAAGTTCACCACCCGGGTCACCCGGTGGATGACGACGATCCCGCTGCCGACCAGCGCGAATCCGCATCCGGCACCGAGACCGGTGACGAGGTAGACGAGGAAGTCGTTCATGGTGTGCCTCTGGGGTCGGTGGCGTCGGGGATGTCGACGTGGCCGCCCAGGTACGCCTGGGCGACGGCGGCGTTCGCCGCCAACTCGGCGCTGGTCCCTTCCAGCGCGATGCGTCCTGCCTCCATCACATAGCCGCGTGTGCACAGGTCGAGGGCGAGCCGGGCGTTCTGCTCGATGAGCAGCACGGCGAGTCCCTGTTCCCGGTTGAGCTTCGTCAGATGACCGGCGAGGTCGGCGACGATCAGCGGGGCGAGGCCGAGCGACAGCTCGTCGACCACGAGCACCTGCGGGCGGCTCATGAGGGCCCGCCCGACCGCGACCATCTGCTGCTGACCGCCGGACAGGCTGCCGGCGCGCTGGCGGCGCACCCGGACCAGTTCGGGCAGCAGTTCGTACACCCAGGAGGTGTCCCGACTGCGGCGGTCGCGCAGCCGCCACGCGCCGAGCCGGAGGTTGTCGTCGACGCTGAGGTCGGCGAACATCTGGCGGCCTTCGGGCACCTGAGCGATCGGGGCGCGTACCGTGACGCTTCCCGCTGCCGGGTCGAGCAGGCCGGTCAGGGTGTTGACCAGGGTCGACTTTCCCGCTCCGTTGGGTCCCACCAGGGCGACGGCCTCGCCCGGCGCCACCCGGAGGCTGACCCCGTCCAGCGCCGTCGCGGCCCCGTACCGGACGACCAGGTCACGGACGTCGATGACGTCGTGGTCGTCCGGCCGGTCTCCGGGCGGTGCGGATCGAGCGGCCGCGCCGGACCCGATCTGCTCGGTCATGAAGCTTCCTTCCCGAGGTATGCGGCGACCACCCGCGGGTCGGTGCGTATCTCGCTGGTGGTCCCCTCAGCGATCACCTCGCCCAGGTCGAGGACGGTGATCCGGTCGGCGAGGCGGGTGACGAAGGCGACGTCGTGCTCGACGAGAATCATCGTCAGCCCTTCGGCACGCAGCTGCTCGATCAGCGTGGCGAGACGCTCGCGTTCCGCCGCGCGCAGTCCCGAAGCCGGTTCGTCCAGGAGCAGCAGCCGCGGTTCGCCGCACAGGGCACGGGCGACCTGCATGACGCGCTGCTGTCCCAGGGGGAGCGTCTCAGCCGGGCGGTGGGCCCACGCCGCGAGCCCGACACGTTCGATCGCCTCCTCGGCACGTGCCCGGATGGCACGCTCCTCGGCACGGTGGCGGGGCAGCCGGAGCGCTCCCGCGAGGAAACCGGCACGGCTGGTGGAGTGGGCGCCCACCATCACGTTCTCCAGGACGGACATCCCGTGGAACACCCTGGCGCCCTGGAAGACGATGGCGACCCCGAGGTGCGCACGGCGGTGCGGGGAGAGTTGGTCGATGCGCCGCCCGCCCAGCGTGATGCGTCCGCGCTGAACGGGGAGTTGCCCGCTGACGAGGTTGAACAGGGTCGACTTTCCCGCGCCGTTGGGGCCTATCACCGCGCGGACCTCGCCGTGCGCGACCCGGAGATCGACATCGCGCACGGCGTACACCCCACCGAAGGAACGGGCGAGCCCGGTGGCCTCGAGGAGCGGATCGGGGCCGAACTCGGTCACTTGGCGATGCCCTTTGCGAATTCGTCCCTGGCCCACTCGGTCGCTACGAGAGCCCCGTCCTTGACGGTGTTGACGGAGATGAAGTCGGCGGTGAGGCCGGCGTGGTTGTGTCCGCTGTAGCGGTAGGTGCCGTTCGGGGTCGTGAGGGTCAGGCCCTCGAGCGCGTCGCGGATCTTCTTGTGGTCGGTGCCGTCGGCCTTCTTGATGGCGGCGACCAGCAACTGCACCGCGCTGTATCCGTCCTGGGCGAACTGCGGCGGGTTCTCCCCGTACTTCTGGTGGAACGCCTGGGCGAAGTCGACGGCGGTCTTGGTCAGCTCGCTCTTGGGGAGCTGGCCGGCGACGACGCCGACCGAGCTGGCGACGGTGACACCCTCGGCCGCCTTGCCGGCCGGGACAGCCCACAGCTTGCTGGCCTGGGCGCCGGTGAGGGCGAGCGGGATGTCGAGGCCGGAGGCCGCGTACTGCTTGGTGATGATGACGCCGGGGGCGCCGGTGGCCCAGACGAGCAGGGCCTGGGCGTCAGTGCCCTTGATGTGGGTGAACAGGGGGCTGAAGTCCGTGGCGGTGGTCTGGAACGTCTCCGTGGCCACCACCTGGATGCCGTACGTGGCGGCGAGTTCCTTCGTCCCGTTGTAGCCGGCGACCGCGTAGGAGCTCTTGGTGTCGTAGGCGACCGCGATCTTCTTGACACCCTTGGCCTGGTAGTACTGCAGCAGCCGCTCGGCGTAGGTGCCGGAGGTGGCCGGGGCGAGGAAGACGTACGGATGGATCGGGTCCACCTGCTCGTCCGCGGGGGTCAGGGACAGGTAGGGGATCTTCGCCCGGTCCACGACCGGGATGGTGGCGAGCGCGGAGTTGGAGAACGGCGAGCCGATGACGGCGGTCACGTCGTCCTTCATGTCGTTGAAGGCGAGCACCGACTGGTCGGGCTGGCTCTTGTCGTCCTTGACCTGAAGCTCGATCTTGCGGCCGAGGACCCCGCCCGCGGCGTTGATCTGCTGGACCGCCAGCTCGACCGACTTCTTGTTGTCGGTGCCGAGCGGCTGGTAGTTGCCGGTGAGGGAGGCGATCAGGCCGAGCTTGATCGGCCCGGTGTCCGCGGGGGCGGACTGGGATCCGCAAGCCGTGGCCGTCAGGCTCACGGACAGGACAAGTGTGGCAATGGGCACGAGGGGACGCACGGTATCTCCTGGTTGATCACGAGGCGTTTGATGCGCATCTGGGGCGCTTTCTGCGCACGCGCCCAGCGCCGTGGAGGTGAACTTAGGCGCAGGTTTGACGGCCGTCAACCATGTGCGCAACATTGCTTCTCGTCGGACATGCTCGACCGGGCCTGTCCCGGCTCGGGAACCACTCGGAGGCATCACCTTGAACGACCGGTCACAGTCGCCCGGCGCCGGGTACGGCCCGCCCCTTCGCCCGCAGTCGCTGATGTTCGGCTTCCTCGGGAGCAGCGTCCTCGGGCGGGACATATGCGTCTTTTCGGGCAGTATCATCGACGTCTTGGCTCGCCAGGGCGTGTCCGAACAGGCAACCCGCTCGACCCTCACTCGCATGGTCAACCGCCAACTCCTCCGGCGTCAGAGGAAGGGGCGCCGGATGTATTTCGGCCTCACGCCCCGCTCCCGGGAGATCCTCGAGAACGGGAAGGAGCGAATCTGGAAGACGGGAGCGGTCAACGCGAGCTGGGACGGCACCTGGACGATCCTCGGCTTCTCGCTCCCCGAGTCCTGGCAGCGCCAGCGCCACGACCTGCGGTCGAAACTGGCGTGGGCGGGCTTCGGGCCGGTGCTCGGCGGGCTGTGGATCGCCCCCGGCGAGGTGGACGTCCAGGAGATCGTCACCGGGCTGGGTCTGGAAGCGCACATCAAGGTCTTCCGCGCGCGGGCCGATCCCGGCATGAACATCGAAGAAATGATCAAGGACGCCTACGACCTGGAGGAATTGGCCTCCCGATACCGGGCATTCCTGGACGAATGGGCAGGCCTGGCGGCCCCGCCCTCCCCGGGAGAGCCCGAAGATCCGCTCGTGCTCCAGCTCCGGCTCGAGACCCAGTGGCTCGGAATCACCAGGACCGATCCGCGGCTGCCCGTGCAGCACCTGCCCGACGACTGGCCCGCCGGCCCCGCGCAGCAGGTGTTCCAGCAGGTCCACGACAGGGTCTCGGGGCCGGCCCGGGAGATGGCGAACCGCATGCTCGACACCGTGCCCGACGTGACGGTGCCCGACGTGACGGTGCCCGACGAGACCGTGCCCGATGGGACGGCGGACTGACGCACGGCGGATCCGCCGGTGCCACCCCGAGGTGGCGGACGCCCGGCCGGACGGCCACGTCCGGAAGACGCGCGAGACGCCGAACGTCCGCCCCGGCGCGGCCTTCTCATCGTTCTCTTATGTCGGGCTTATGGGTTCATCAGGGTGCCTCCCTAGCTTGCGGCCATGTTCTTCACCTACCTGAGGCGCGAACTGCGCCGCCGGAGAAAGGCGGCCCTCGTAGTCGCCTCCGGGCTCGCACTGGGCATCGCTCTGGTCATCGTGGTCAACTCCGTGTCCTCGGGCATGGGCAAGGCGCAGGACAAGGTCCTTCAGTCGCTGTACGGACTCGGCACGGACATGACCGTCAGCAAGGCGGCGAGTTCCACGAGCGGCGCACAGCGGCCGCGCTTCCAGTTCGACGCCCGCGGCGACGACTCCGACGAGACGCAGAGCAGCGACCGCGTCCTGGTCCAGGGCTTCCAGACCCTGGCCGACAGCACCGTCGCCGAGGTCGGCTCGCAGAAGGGCGTGTCGGACGCCGTCGGCGGGCTCAGCCTGCAGGTCATCAAGGTCAGCGGCCAGTTCAAGCAGGGTCAGTTCAAGCAGGACGGGAGCGGCGGGAGGCAGGGCGGCCCGAGCGGCATGCCGCAGGGCCGCGTCGAGGGCGGCGGCGCCGAATTCGACGTGAACAGCTACTCCGTCTACGGCACCGACGTCACCGAGCCCGCCCTGGGCCCACTGACCTCCTCCAAGATCACCAGCGGTCGTGCCTTCACGACCTCGGAGACCGACGCCAAGGTCGTCGTCGCCGACGCGTCGTACGCCAAGCAGAAGAAGCTCTCCGTCGGTGGCACCGTGACCGTCAAGGGCGTCAAGTTCAAGGTCGTGGGCATCGCCACGCCCGACAGCGGGGACGCGGCGGCCAACCTCTACATCCCGCTGAAGCAGGCGCAGACGCTCAGCGACTCCAAGGACAAGGTCACCACGATCTACGTCAAGGCGGCCGACTCGCAGCAGATCGACAGCGTCAAGAAGACCATCCAGAACAACATCCCGGGGACGACGGTCACCACCTCCGCCGACCTCGCGAGCACCGTCTCCGGCTCGCTGTCCACCGCCTCCGACCTCGCCTCCTCCGTCGGCAAGTGGCTCTCGATCACCGTGCTCGTGGCGGCGTTCCTGGTCGCCGGGCTGCTCACCTCCTCGGCCGTCTCCCGGCGGGTCCGCGAGTTCGGCACCCTGAAGGCGCTCGGCTGGAAGTCCGGCCGTGTCACCCGGCAGGTCGTCGGTGAGGCCGTGGTCAACGGACTGGTCGGCGGTGTTCTCGGCATCGCGCTCGGCCTCGCGGGCGCCTACGTCGTCACCGCGATCAGTCCCACGCTCCAGGCGCAACTCGGCGGCGGCGGTGGAGGTGGCGGCTTCGGCGGCGGCCCGGGCGGCGGCTTCGGCGGTCCCGGCCGCCAGGCCGCCAAGACCCTGGAGGTGGCGCTCACCGCGCCGGTGAGCCCGTCGACCATCGTCCTGGCGGTCGCCCTCGCCGTCACCGGCGGCCTGATCGCCGGCGCCTTCGGCGGCTGGCGCGCCTCCCGGCTGCGTCCCGCGGACGCCCTGCGCCGGGTCGAGTAGCCCGCCCCGCACACCTCTTCCCCTACGCGGTCCGCGTGCGCGGCACGGGGCCCGCCGCCGCGGCGGGCCCCGACCCCCTTCCGTATTCCAGGAGTTGCACTCATGTACGAACTCAGAGGCGTCACCAAGCGCTACACGCGGGGCAAGGAGACCATCGTCGCCCTGGACGGCGTCGACCTCACGATCGGCGACGGCGACCGGCTCGTCATCCAGGGGCCCACCGGCGGCGGCAAGTCCACGCTGCTGCAGATGCTCGGCGGACTCGACAAGCCCACCGCGGGCAGCGTCGAACTCGACGGAACCGACCTGGCCACGCTGTCCGAGGCCCGGCTCACCAGGGTGCGCAGCGAGAACATCGGCTTCGTCTTCCAGAGCTTCAACCTCATCCCCACGCTCACCGCCCAGGAGAACGTCGAGACGGCCCTCGTGCCGCTGGGCGCGAAGGGCAGGGAACGGCGCGAACGGGCCGCCGAGGCACTGGCGTCGGTGGGACTCGGCGAGCGGCTCGGGCATCTGCCGGCGGAGCTGTCCGGCGGCCAGCAGCAGCGCGTCGCCATCGCCCGTGCGCTGGTGAAGCGGCCGAAGGTGCTGCTCGCCGACGAACCCACCGGAAACCTCGACGAGTCCATGCGCGACGAGATCATGGACGTCCTGGAGGCCCTGTGGAAGGAACACGGGCTCACCTTCGTCATGGTCACCCACGACTCCACGATCGCGAGGAAGGCCCCGCGGCTCGCGACCATCCGCAAGGGGAAGATCAGCGTCCGGGAGAACGCCGCCCCGTAGACGGCCCCGGGGCCCCAACTCGTTACCCAGAGCGCTATTGAGGCATTGATCAGCCCCCCGGCATACTGCGTACTCCGGGGGGCTGACGCGCGTCTGTGCGAGACCACCCCCGGCCGGGTGAACGGGGAATTCTCCCGGCACTCCATCCCCAGGGGGAGTTTTGCGCAGACAAGTGAAAAGAGCATGCGCGGCGACCGTCGCCACGGCGGCCGCCGTCGCGCTGGCGGCGGGCATGACCAGCCCGGCGTCGGCGAGGCCGGAGACCGGACCGTCCAAGGCCGCGGCCGCCTTCACGGCCAAGCACCGCGTCACGCTGATCACCGGCGACCGCGTCGTCCTCGACAGCAAGGGCCATGTGGTGGGCCTGGAGCGGGCGAAGGGCCGGGAGAACGTCCCGGTGCAGCTCCGCAAGGCACACGGCCACACCTATGTGGTGCCGGCCGACGCGGCGGGCATGATCGCCGGCGGGAAGCTGGACCGGCGTCTGTTCGACGTCACCGAACTCGACGCGGCCCGCACGCGCAAGGACCAGAAGAACGGCCTGAAGGTCATCGTCGGCTACAAGGGCGCGGCGAGCACCGCGAAGGCCGACGTGCGCGACGCGGGCACGCTCCGCAGGACCCTGAAGTCCCTGAACGCGGACGCCGTGCAGACGCCCCAGCGGGACACGGCGGAGCTGTGGAAGGCGGTCACCGACGGCGGCGCCGCGGCGTCCGGTGTCGCGCACGTCTGGCTCGACGGCACCCGCAAGGCCAGCCTCGACAAGTCGGTGCCGCAGATCGGTGCGCCCCAGGCATGGGCCGCCGGGTACGACGGCAAGGGCGTCAAGATCGCCGTCCTGGACACGGGCGTGGACGCCGACCACCCCGACCTCAAGGGCCAGGTGATCGAGGCCAGGAACTTCTCGACCGCCACGACCGCCGACGACAAGGTCGGCCACGGCACCCACGTGGCGTCCATCGCGGCCGGCACGGGCGCCAAGTCGAACGGGAAGTACAAGGGTGTCGCGCCCGGCGCGAAGATCCTCAGCGGCAAGGTCCTGGACGACGACGGGTACGGCGACGACTCCGGCATCCTCGCGGGCATGGAGTGGGCCGCCCAGCAGGGCGCCGACATCGTCAACCTCAGCCTGGGCGGCTCCGACACGCCGGAGACCGACCCGCTCGAGGCCGAGGTCGACAAGCTCTCCGAGCAGAAGGGCATCCTCTTCGCCGTCGCCGCGGGCAACAGCGGCGAGTTCGGCGACCGGACCGTCGGCTCCCCGGGCAGCGCGGCCGACGCGCTCACCGTCGGCGCCGTCGACGACCACGACAGGCTGGCGTCCTTCTCCAGCCGCGGGCCCGGCCTCGACGGGGCCATCAAGCCCGACGTCACCGCGCCCGGCGTGGACATCACCGCCGCCGCGGCCCCGGGCAGCCTCATCGACCGGGAGGCCGGCGAGAACCCGCCCGGCTACCTGACCATCTCCGGCACGTCGATGGCGACCCCGCATGTCGCGGGCGCCGCCGCCATCCTCAAGCAGGAGCACCCCACCTGGTCGTTCGCCGAGCTGAAGTCCGTGCTGACGGGCTCCGCGAAGGGCGGGGCGTACACCCCGTTCCAGCAGGGCTCGGGCCGGATCGCCGTGGACAGGGCGATCAAGCAGACGGTGCTCGCCGACCCGTCGTCGGTGAACTTCGGCACCGCGCAGTGGCCGCACACCGACGACAAGCCGGTCACCGAGCAGCTCACGTACCACAACACGGGAACGGCCGACGTCACCCTCACGCTCTCGGTGACGGCCACCGACCCCGAGGGCCGGGCGGCCCCCTCCGGCTTCTTCACCCTGGGCGCCTCGAAGCTCACCGTCCCCGCGGGCGGCACGGCGTCGGTTCCCTTCACGGTCGACACCAGGCCGGGCGGCGGCACGGACGGCGCGTACTCGGCGTACGTGACGGCGACCGGCGGCGGCCAGAGCGTGCGGACGGCCGCGGCCGTGCAGCGCGAGGCGGAGTCGTACGACGTCACCCTCACCTACGTCAACCGTGACGGGCAGTCACCCGTCCACTTCACCGACCTGATGCCCTTCATGGGCGCGGAAGCCGGCCGGGACTACTTCTCCCAGAGCTCCGCGACCACGGTGACGCTCCGGGTGCCCAAGGGCACCTACCTGCTGGACTCGGTCTCCCTGAAGGACCCGAACTCGACCGAGGACGGCATCGACTGGCTGGTCCGGCCCACGCTGAGCGTCACCAAGGACACTTCGGTCACCCTGGACCTGACCACGACCCGGCCCGCCGACATCACGGTGCCGGACGCCGCGGCCAAGCCACTGGCCGCGGCCGTCTCCTACTCGTACGAGCCCGCGGGCGTCGGCAGCGGGATCATGGTGCCGTCCTTCGCGGACCTGCGGGTGGCGCACACCGGCCCGGCGGTCTCCTCCGGGCTGTGGCAGAGCTGGTTCGGGCAGTGGACCAAGGGCGACGCGGCCGAGTACGACGTGATGACCGGTGCCCCGGTGAAGCGACTCGAAGGCGCGCACGTCCGCCACTACGCGGCGCGCGACCTGGCCACGCTGAAGGTGAACCTCGGAGCCCCGACGGGCGGCAAGACCGGCGCCGTCGGTGCCTACGCCGTCCTGGCCGACGACTTCGGCTTCAACACGGCGGTCGAGCAGAAGCTGCGCGGCACCCGCACGCTGTACGTCTCGACCGGCGACCGGGCCCAGTGGTCGCTGGACTTCACGCAGTTCGCCGGCAAGCGGGACCCGCAGGGCTTCCCCGTCCCGGAGGCGTACTACACGCTCGGCGAGCCGCAGACCTTCGCGGCGGGCCGCAGCTACACCAAGACCTTCAACACGGCCGTGTTCGGGCCGCGGGTCAGCTCCGAGTACGGCATCTTCCGCGAGGGCAACGAGATCTACGGGTATCTGCCGCTGTTCGCCGACGGCCAGACCCACGCGGGCTCCTCGGACTTCATGTCGGTCAGGACCACGCTGTACCGCAACGGGAGCAAGGTCGGCTCCAACCAGGACCCGCTGTTCGGCTCCGAGACCTTCAAGGTCCCGTCGGGCGACGCCTCCTACAAGCTGACGACCTCGGTCGTCCGCAGCGTGAAGGTCGCCGCCGCGTCCACCCGGATCGACGCCAGCTGGACGTTCCGGTCGAAGAAGGTGAGCGACGCCGAGCTGCCCGCCTCGACGGTCCGCTTCGGCGCCACCACCGGCCTGGACAGCCGCGTCCCGGCCGGCAGGAAGGTCACCGTCCCGGTCAGCGTGCAGGGGTCGGCCGCCGGCCGCAACCTCCGGTCGCTGTCGGTGTGGGTGTCGTACGACTACGGCCGGACCTGGACCAGGCTGACGGTCAGGAACGGCACGATCACCTACAAGAACCCGGCCAAGGGCAAGGGCCTGTCGTTCCACGCGAAGATCGCCGACAAGAAGGGCAACAGGTCGACGATCTCGATCTACAACGCGTTCTACGGTCAGTGAGCGGTGCCCCGCGGGGTGTCCGGGCCACCGAGCCCGGCCCCCGCGGGGCCCGTGACCGCACCGGGCCCTCGGGGCCGGTTTCCGAGCGCCTCAGCGACGGGGCGCGGTCGTGCCCGCACGGGTCGCGTCCGTGCCCCAGCTCGCCAGCAGCCGCAGCGCCTCCGCCGACGCGGAGCCCGGCTCGGCGTGGTACGCCACCATCACCTGCTCACCGTCGTCCGCGAGCTTGAACGACTCGTACAGCAGGGCGAGGTCGCCCACCAGCGGATGCCGCATCAGCTTCAGCCCGTGGCTCTTCTCCTTGACGTCGTGGGTGGCCCACAGCCGGCGGAAGTCCTCGCTCTTCACCGACAACTCCCCGACCAGCGCCGACAGTCGCGGATCGTCCGGGTGGCACCCGGCGTCGTAACGCAGATGGCACACGATGTCGATGGCCTTCTGCTCCCAGTCCACGAACAGATCGTGGTAGTCGGGCCGCAGGAACACCAGCCGCGCCCAGTTCCGCTCCTGCTGCGGCAGCTCCGCCCAGTCACCGAAGACGGCGGCGGCCATCCGGTTCCACGCCAGGATCTCCGAGCGCCGCCCCACGATGTACGCCGGGACACCGTCGAGGGCGTCGAGCAGCTGGTGGAGCGACGTCCGCGCCTGCTGCGGCCGCGTCGACGGCTTCTTCTTGTGGGCCTTCGGCTTCGCGAGATGCGTCAGATGCGCGTGCTCGGCGTCGGTCAGCCGCAGCGCGCGGGCGATCGCGTCGAGCACCTCCGCGGACACGTTCCGTCCGTTGCCCTGTTCCAGGCGCGTGTAGTACGCCACGGACACCCCGGCCAGCTGCGCCAGCTCCTCGCGCCGCAGTCCCGGCACCCGCCGGTGCCGTCCGAAGTCCGGCAGCCCCACGTCCTCGGGCTTGAGCCGGGCCCGGCGACTGCGCAGGAACTCGCTGAGCTCGGCGCGCCGGTCCAGGGCCGGACCGGCTTCCGCGCGGGGCTCGCCCACCACCTCGGCCTGTTCGTCCATACGTCCAGTATTCCTGGTCGTACGCCCGTGAAGCTGACCCCGCCGGTGGTAGGACGGCGGGTCGTAGGCAGAGCCGTGGTCTGGGTGGACCCGGAGGCGGCGGGCAGGCTGGGTGCCGTGCCCGGACGAAGGCAGCCGGGCACAGCACCCCCACTGAGGAGAACTCGGCATGACCACTGTCGCCGCGTACGCCGCACCCGCTGCCAAGGCTCCGCTCGAACGCACCACGATCGAGCGCCGCGAGGTGGGTGAGTTCGACGTCCTGATCGACATCAAGTTCGCCGGCATCTGCCACTCGGACATCCACCAGGCCCGCGAGGGCTGGGGCAAGGCGATCTTCCCGATGGTTCCGGGCCACGAGATCGCGGGCATCGTCTCCGAGGTCGGTTCCGGTGTGACCAGGTTCAAGGCCGGCGACCGGGTGGGCGTCGGCTGCATGGTCGACTCCTGCCGCGAGTGCGAGAACTGCCGGGCCGGCCTGGAGCAGTACTGCCTCAAGGGCATGGTCGGCACGTACAACGCCCTCGCCGAGAACGGCGAGCCCACCTACGGCGGCTACTCCCAGAAGATCGTCGTCGACGAGAACTTCACCCTGCGCATCCCGGACGGCATCTCCCTCGACGAGGCAGCGCCCCTGCTGTGCGCCGGCATCACCACCTACTCCCCGCTCCGGCACTGGGACGCGGGCCCCGGCAAGAAGGTCGCGATCGTCGGCCTGGGCGGCCTCGGCCACATGGGCGTCAAGCTGGCGCACGCGCTGGGCGCCGAGGTCACCGTGCTCTCGCAGTCCCTGCGCAAGAAGGAGGACGGGCTGAAGCTGGGCGCCGACCACTACCACGCCACCAGCGACCCGAAGACCTTCGAGGAACTGCGCGGCACCTTCGACCTGATCGTCTCGACCGTGTCGGCGCCGCTGGACCTCGGCGCGTACCTCTCGCTGCTCCGCACGGACGGCGCCCTGGTCAACGTGGGCGCGCCCGAGGACCCCGTCTCCCTCAACCTGTTCTCGGTGATCTCCGGCCGCAAGACCCTCGCCGGCTCCGGCATCGGCGGCATCCGCGAGACCCAGGAGATGCTGGACTTCTGCGCGGAGCGGGGCATCGGCGCCGAGATCGAGCTGATCGGCGCGTCCGAGATCAACGACGCGTACGAGCGGGTGCTGAGCAGCGACGTGCGGTACCGGTTCGTGATCGACACGGCCACCATCTGAGGACCCGGCGCCAGGCCGCCGTGCGGTGACCGGGGGACCACCGCACGGCGGCCCGCGGTGACGGGGGGCACCTCACGGCGACAGGCCGCGCACCGGGCCGGAGACGGAGGACCGGAGGAGGAGGACCGGAGAAGGGGGACCGGAGAAGAGGGACCCCAGACCGATGACAGAGTCGCGACGGCTGCCTAGCGTGGAAGTGGTACTGGCAGCCGAGGGGAGCGGAGGGCCGAGCCATGGCCGTCGAGCTCAACCACACGATCGTCGCCGCGCACGACAAGGAAGAGTCCGCGCGGTTCCTCGCGGATCTGCTGGGGCTGGACGTGGAGCCCCCGTACGGGCCGTTCGTCCCCGTGCAGATCCCGAACGGGGTGACGCTGGACTACATGGACACGCCCGGCGCGATCAGCCCGCAGCACTACGCGTTCCTGGTCTCCGAGGACGACTTCGACGCGATCTTCGCCCGCATCCGCGCGGCGGGCCTGGCGTACTGGGCGGATCCGCAGCACAGCCGCCGCGGCGAGATCAACCACAACGACGGCGGCCGCGGGGCGTACTTCGACGACCCGAACGGCCACCGCCTGGAGATCTTGACGAGGCCGTACGGCAGCGGGGGCGACCGGCCGTCCTGAGCCGGGCTCACGGCAGGCCCTCGTCCCGGGCCGTGAAGCCCTGTGGCCCGCCGGGTTCCGGTGCGGAGACACCGGGCACCCGTCAGCCGCCGGGGGGCTGCTCCTTGCCGTGTGCGGCGTGCCGGGGGCGGTACTTGCACGACACCTGGCCGACGAGTTCCCGGAAGCACACCAGGGCGGTGATCGGGGGAATGCCGACGATCACCATCGAGAGGATCGAATGCGGGGAGTGGCTGACGCACAGGGCCACGGCCGTGCCCGAGGCGACCAGGAGGACGGACCAGGACCGCCGGGCGGTCCGGTGCTGAACGGCGGCCCGCAGGATGGAGAGGGCGGCCACGAACCACGGCCCGTACACGGTCAACGGCCACCACTGCGCCAGGGGCGCCGGAAGGACCGTCCCCGCGATGGCGCGCAGCTGGTTGTACGAATAGCCGATGGACCAGCCGAGCATGGCCACCGCGCATGCGGCGATCGTCGCGACGAGGATCGTGACGGGGGTGACTTTGTGGGCGCCGTCGAGGACATGCGATCCCGGCCGGGACCGCCGTCGGTCGACCCTGTGGCGGTGCGGCCCGTCCAGCGGCGCGGCCGGGGCGGGGTCCACACCGGACACGCCGGACACACCGGGCACGACGGATACTCCGGGCACGACGGATGCGGACGAGAGCATCTGGGCCAGCTCTTCGTCCGGATCCCAGCTGTTCGGTGCGATGTCGGGGCCGGGAGCGCTCCAGACGTGATGCGCCTCGAGCGGATCAACATGATAAGAATGCTGGCCCGGCGCATCATAATCTGATCTCAGGGGGAACTGAATGTCGTAGAGGCTCGGCTCGCCTTCAAGCCTGTCCATTCTCTGGCTCCTCCGCGCCCTTGATCAGGGCGTTCCGTCTAGAGCGCGCAGGTATTCGCTTTCCATCTCGCTGATCTTCTTGAGGAAGTCTTCAAGAAGATCGGAACAGTACTTGAGGCGCGCGTCACCGTCGGCAGGCCCGTGCCAGACGGTGGCCGTTCCGACGGGGATCTGATCTTCCGGTTCGTTCCAAGTCACGATCACCTAACGAGCGCCACGGGGTCCGAGGTATCGGGCATTCGGGGGAATGGGGCGATGGAGAATCCTTTCGGCTGTCTGATGACAGTACATGGTTGACGTAATTCTTGGATATGTGTCCAACCATATATTTCCGTGAATAGCATTTACTTCTCCGTGGTGCGCGGCAGGACATGGGCTCGCCTGTTCCAGGACCGGCCCCGTGTGCGGTACGACGACGGCACGGAACACGCCGGCGGGTCAGGGGCGCGGCACGCCCTCGGGGCACTGAACCGAGGAGCCGACGGGGCGTCACCGGGGAGGCTCACAGCCGCCGGTACTTCTCGATGTCCTCGCTGAACTCCTCGATCGCCTGGGCGGTGAGCGTGGGCCGGGTGTCGGCGACGGCGGTCATGTAGTCCTCGGTCGTGGCCGATCGGCCCTGGCGATGCGCGACTTCGCGCTCGAATGCCGCCTGCGCCCCCTTGCGGGCGGCGAACTCGATGTCGGCCGGGGTGAACAGTTCGCTGGCCGCCACCAGTCGGGCCAGGTCCACCGAGTCGACCGCGGACCCGAGGTAGCGGGTCCAGATCGCCGTGCGGGCGGTCGGGTCCGGCGGCCCGATCGGGATGACGTAGTCGAACCGGCCCGGGCGCAGGAACGCCGCGTCGAGGGAGCGCACCGAGTTGGTGGCGCACACCAGCAGTCGCGCGTCGTGCTCACGGAAGCCGGGAATGAGCTTGAGGAGTTCGTTGGTCACGCCGTGCCCCGGGTCGATCGCCCTGCCGGACCGTGCTCCGGCGATCTCCTCGACCTCGTCGATGAAGAGCAGCACCGAGTCCAGTTCCGCCAGATCCGCGAAGGTCTCCCGCAGCGCGGCCGCCAGCCCCTCGCTCGTGTCGGCCGCGAGCCGCGACGGGAAGAGTTCCACGAACGGCCAGGCCAGCCGCGAGGCCACCGCCTTGGCGAAACTGGTCTTGCCGGTACCGGGCGGGCCGAACAGGATGACCGCCTTCGGCGGCGCGACGCCGTAACGGTCGGCCAGGGCCGGCTCCGTCAGCGGGAGCACCACCCGGCGTTCGACGACCTGCTTCTCCCGCTCCATGCCGGCCATGGCGCCCCAGAGCCCGTCGGGCAGCATGCGTCCGCCCAGTGCCGTGAGCACGCCGGTGTGGGCGGTCTTGGGCGGTTCGAGCTTCTCGTAGTAGGTCAGGTCGCCGCGGGCCAGGTAGCCCGAGTGCTCCAGGGCCTTCGTCCCGGCCGCGCCGCTGGGCAGGAGGGCGCTGACGCGGCGCACGCCCAGTGCCTGCAGACGCCGCTCCAACTCGGCGATCAGGGCACTGCCGATCCCGCGCCCGCGCCACTGGGAGGCGAGCGCCACCAGCAGGATCCAGGCCCGTCCGCCGTGCGCCTGCGCCACGGCCATGCCCACCAGTTCGTCGCCGACCACCGCGACCACCGCGGTGTGGCCGGTCTGGGCCGCGGCCATCACCTCGGAGACCGGGAAGGCCGGCTCCTCGTCGGTCCGGCGGCTCTGGTCCCAGACCTGGATCGCCTGGTCGAGATCGTCGTCGTGATAGTCGCGCAGATGCCATGCGGGCATCGCCACCACCTCGCCCGGTACGGGAGTCCCATTGTCCCCCGTCGGCCCGCCCGTCACGATCGCATGCACGGCGCGTGCACGGCGCGTGCACGGCCGTACGCCGAGGGTGGGAGGCCGGGTCCGGAACCCCGGAGCGCGCCCCGGCGTCCGCGATGCCACGACGGCCCGTGGCGGGACCGGAAGGAGGGCGCTCACTCGCTCGGCGGCCGGTTCCCGTCGGCGTGTGGACGGCCCCCGCACGGCCGTCCGGGCCGCCGACGGCCCGGGGGCGCCGGGGCTGCGGGCGCGCCCCGCGCAGTGGCGGACCGTGCTCCCGAGCGCCGCGGCCGACCGTGAGGGGCGGCCGTCTCCGATTGCGGCCCTGGTGCGGTCACCTTAGTTTCAGGGCGTCGGATTCTCCCGACAAAGCCGATATTCCTCTGTATGTCGGCTTTCCCATGTGCCATCGAACGGAGCATTCATGTCGGTGATGACCGGTACCCAACCCCAGCAGCAGTTCGGTCAGCAGATCGGCGGCCCGCAGCAGATCGCGCAGGTGGTGCAGCAGGCCATCCAGCAGGCGTGCCAGCAGACCAGCCAGCAGGTCGCGCAGCGGATCCAGCAGACGTTCCAGCAGCTCCAGCAGGTCCAGCAGCAGCTCCAGCAGCAGGGCATGACCCACCAGGCGCACCCGTACCTGGCCCTCGCCCTGTACCGCTCGCTGCACACGGGCATCAGCAGCGCTGTGGAACATTCCGTGCAGCAGGCGCTGCCGACCGCGATCGTGACCCTGCTCCAGCAGGGCCAGCAGGGCCAGCAGGGCCAGCAGGGCCAGCAGTGGGGCGGCGGGTTCGGCTCGCAGCAGTTCGGTCAGCAGTTCCCGCAGTACCAGCAGCAGCCTGGCTTCGGCTACGGCCAGATGAGTCAGCCCTTCGGTATCGGCTGACCCCTGGCGGCGCGCGATGCGGTGCGCTCCGGGGCCTTCCCCGGGCGCACCGCATCACCGTGGAAGCGCAGCCGCCTGTCGCCGGATCAGGAGTGGACATACGACGTAGGCGTGGTGAAGGTGGACGTGATGGTCAAGGAGAGGTCCGGAAACAACCGCGCGAGCGGGTCCGAGGGCGGGGGAGCGGGGCGCCCGGGATCCGAGAGCGAAGAGACGGGGCCACGCAGGGAAGGCGCACGGTCACCGCTCCCGGTGCGGCCGCACCGGGAGCGGTACATGGTGACACCGCTGCCGCAGCATCTGCTCCCACCGGGAGTGCCCGAGGTCGGCCTGGACGCCGTGTGCGACCGGCTGGACCGGATGCCCGAGGTCACAGTGATCCGCAGGCTCAGGCCGTCGGAGAAGCTCCGGTCGGCCGGGCTGCACGCCTCCTGCCCGGAGATCGCCGTCGTCGAGGCGGCCGAGGCCCAGGTGCCGGCGATGCGGACGCTGCACGTGCACATCGAACCGGACCTGCCGCTGGCCGGAACCGGGCCCGTCGGCGTGCCGACCGCTGGGGCCCTGCCGCTCCGCGACCCGGGGCTGGTCATGCCGATGGAGCAACCCGCCGAGATCTCGTTGCGCGTCTGCGGCCCGGACGGCGAACCGCTGGCCGGCGCGGGCGTGTTCCTCATCGGGGCGACCTGGCCGGGCCAGGGCGTCACCGGGCCCGACGGCACGGTCACCGTCACCCTGGCGACGGACACCGCGGAGTCCGTCCAGTCCCTGTACGTCCGGCCCGCGGGCGGCTACACAGACCGCTGGATCCACCGCCCCGTCCTGTCGGCGACCCGGGAGAACGTCGTCACCCTCACCCCGCTGGCCAAGGTGTACCCCGAGTTGGAGAGGCGGCAGCAGTACGGCTGGGGCCAGCAGGCCATGCGGCTGGACCGGCTGCCCCCCACGTTCCGCGCCTTCGGCGTCAAGATCGCGGTCATCGGGTCGGGCGTCAGCGACGAGCACCCCGATCTGAAGCAACGGGTGCGCTCCGGGGTCGACCTCGTCCACGGCACGGAGGACGGATGGGCCCGGGACCGGCTGGGCAGCGGGACGCACGCGGCCGGCGTCATCGCCGGGGCGGACACCGGCAAGGGTGTCATCGGAATCGCGGTCGACGCCGAGATCGAGGTCTGCCAGGTGATGCCCGACGGGCACTTCAGCGACCTCATCGCCGCCTTGGACCACTGCATCGCACGCGAGGCCGACATCGCCCACATCGGGGTCGCGACCCCGTACCCGTCGGCACTGGTCTCACGCAAACTCGCCGACGCCAACGCGGCCGGCATCGCCTGCATCGCGCCGGCCGGCGACACCGGCGGGCCGGTCGCCTTCCCGGGCTCGCTGCCGACCGTGTTCACCGTGGGCGCGCTGGGGGCCTTCGGCTCGTACCCCCCGGACACCTCCCAAGCCACCCACTCCGGAGCACAGTTGACCCCGGAGGGGCTGTTCGCCGCATCGTTCGGCTGCTACGGCCCCGGTGTCGACGCGGCCGCCCCCGGTGTGGCGGTGCTGTCGTGCGCACCGCAGGGCGGATACGCGGCCGTCGACGGCACCGGCACGGCCTCGGCGCACGTGGCCGGTCTGGCCGCCCTGGTCCTCGCCCACCACGAGGACTTCCACGGCCAGTTGCTGCCCCGCGGCGCCGGGCGGGTGCAGCACCTGTTCGAGATCATCGCCGCCAGCTGCCGCCCACTGGCCGTTCCGGGCACCGCGGAGGCGGCCCGCGTGGGACGCGGCCTGCCCGACGCTCTCGTCGCCCTCGGCCTGGCCCCCGGAGTACAGCTCGCCCCCGCCCTGTCGCCCTACGCCCCGTCCCTGGCCGGCTGACCCCGTCCCTGGCCAGCTGACCCCGGCCCTCGCGGGCCCACGCAACGGCACCCGCCCCGAAGGGGAGGGTGCCGTTCGGCCTGCCGCAGTCCTGCGGGGCCGTTCCGGTCAGGACTACTCGCCGTTCGGGGGTGCGACGGTCTCCGGATCGCCGATGCGGGGCTCCGGGGACTGGGCGGCCGAGGCGCCGGGCACGGCCTTGCCGGTCAGCTCGAAGAGGGCGAGACAGGGCGCGGTGGGGGAGTGGGAGACCTTGAGCTCGGTGGCCTGGAGGGGGGCGCCCATCTCGTGGAGGGCGCCGCGCATCAGGCCGAGGTGGACCGAGCACGCCACGTCCGGGCGCTCCTCGGCGACCGAGCGGAAGGGGCAGCGGTGGACCCGGAGCAACGGCGGGTCGTCGCTCCGCTCGGTCTCGAAACCGAGGTCGTCCATCAAGACGGTGATCTTGTCGAATGCCTCTTCTGCGGAGATGGACGAGAACGGGGCGGGGCGCTCGGTCAGATGGCGACCCCATTCCCGCCCTGCCGCGACGGCGTCCTTCGACGCGCTGTCGGAGGTGGCGGCCAGGTGGCCGGCCAGGATCTGGGCGAGGAGCCGGTAGCCGTCGCCCTGCTCGGCCGGGCCGGCGGGTGCGGCCGTCTTCCCGGCGGTGGGCTCGTACGTCAGCTTGGGGCGGCCGGGGCCGCCGAGGCCCACACGCCCCTCGCGGACCTGGCCGTCCTTGGTGAGCCGGGTCAGGTGGAAGCGCACCGTGTTGGCGTGCAGCCCCAGGTCCTCGGCGAGCTGCTGAACGGTGAGCGGGCCCCCCGCGCGGCCCAGGGCTTCGAGGATGGCCGTCCGCGAGGCGCCGCCCGCGGGACCGGGAGGACTGTCGGAAGGCTGAATGGGAGCCATGGCGTCAACGTCCGGAAGAATCGTGGAAACCCACATTGGTCTGAGAAATTTCCTCCAGCCTAACAAGGGAGGGGGCCGTAGTGGCCGTTTCCGGGTGGGGAAGAGGTGTGAGTGAAAGGTGTGCGTCCTCGGGGAGCCCGGGACGGGAGCGGACGGCCGGCGCCCGGCGTACGCGACTTGCGTGCGCCGGGCGCCGGTTCCGCCTCCGCTCCGTCGCCCTTCCTGCTGCGAAGCGGGGCGGGGTCAGGGTGATCAGTGGGCCGCCGCCGGAGCGTCGCCGGCCACGAGCAGACCCGCTGCGCCGCGGGAGAGGTCCTTCATGATGTGGTTGACGAACGTGTAGGTGCCCGCCTTGTCGACGGTGAACTCGACGAAACCGCCCTGGGTGGTCACCAGGTCCAGCGTCTGCGAACCGCCCTTGTTCGGGCTGCCCGGCTTCAGCAGGTACTCGCCCTCCTTCCACACGGTGTCGAAGATCAGGCCGACGGTGTGGAACGCGAGGGGCTCGTTGATGGCGGCGTTGTCCACCCAGATGCGGACCCGGTCGCCGACCTTCACCTTCACCGGCCGGTGGACGTACTGGTTGTAGTAGCCGTTGAAGACGACCCCGTCGTTGGTGCCGGCCATCATCTTGGTGAGGTCGGACGCCTTGCCCTCCGGGCCGAGGTACAGCTCGGACTGGACCAGGGCGATCTCCTTGTCCACCTTCGGCAGGTTCGGCGGGTCGACGATCACGGCACCGTACATGCCGTTGCCCATGTGGTGGATCATCGGCGCGGCACCGCAGTGGTAGGTGAAGATGCCCGCGTAGTTCGCCTTGAACTCGTAGATCAGGGACTCGCCCGGCTTGATGGTCCGCATCTCGACGTTCGGCGCCACCTTGGAGGCGTGGAAGTCGATGGAGTGGTTCATCGAACCGTCGTTGGTCAGCTTGACCCGGAAGGTGTCACCGACCCTGCCGCGCAGGGTCGGGCCGGGAGCGGTGCCGTTGTAGGTCCACAGGGTCTGGGTCACCCCGGGGGCGACCTCGGTCTTCTTCTCCTTCACGTGGAGGTCGACCTGGTGGACCTTCTGGCCGTCGGCCGGCTTGACCACCGGGTCCATGGCCTTCCAGGTGGCGGGCGGCGCGGCGTTCGCGTCGATCTTGGCGTTGCTGGCGTCCGGGCCGGCCTTGGTGACGGCACCGACGCCGGAATCGGCGGCGGCCGCGCCCTTCACCTTGATGTCCAGCAGCATGCCGGCCGCCTTGTGGCCCTCGACGGTGCACCACGCCTGGGTCGACTCGTTGATCGGGCCCCAGTTCATGGTGGTGGCGGCACCCGGCTTGATCAGCGGGGTGTCCTCGCCCTTGAGGGCGAGGGTGTGCTCCATGGCGCCCTTGTTGACGACGTTGAGCTTGACCTTCGCGCCGGCGTCTATCTCGATCGAGGACGGCTTGACGTAGAGGTCACCCAGTTCGATGTCGAACGTCATGGTCTTGCCCGCGCCGGGCGCCGCCGCGGCTGCGGCGTCGGTACCGGCGGCGGGTGCCGTTGCGGCGGACGACGACTGCGGCTGGAAGATGCCGACCAGGGCCAGGCCGATGACGAGGCCCAGGGCGAGCGCGGCGCCGATCACGGGCACGAAGGGGGTGAGGGCCTGCAGCAGTATCTGTGGTCTCTTCTGAGGACCGGGAGTGGTCCGAGGGGGATCCGTGCTGACTGACACGGCGTTACTCCAATGGGGAGGGGAGGGACAGGGGGATGAAGGGGGAAGCGAGTCGGGCTGCGGAGGTCCCGGCCGGCCGTGTCGTCAGCTGACGATCATCTCGGTGAACATGCCGAACATGCCGGTCTTGCCCTCGGAGTGGGGGAAGATGTGGCAGTGGAAGGCCCACGTGCCGGGCCGGTTCGCGTTGACCAGCACGCTGTACCGCTCACCCGGGGCGACCAGGACGGTGTCCGCCTTGTAGGGGTTCTTCAGCGGGAATCCATCCTTGGCGACGACCAGTTGGTCCAGTCCGTGCAGATGCATCGGGTGCGCCATCGTGCCCGCGTTGAAGTAGTGCACGAGGACCGAGTCGCCCCTGCGGACCCGGACGGGCTCGGTGGCCGGGAACGACTTGCCGTTCAGGGTCAGCCCGATGACGCCGGAGTCCTGGAGCTCGACCGGTATCTCCTGGGCGACCTTCGTGTTGTCCGGCAGCGGGACGTTCCCGATCAGGAAGGCGCCCCACAGGCCGTTGGTCACCTGCTCGGTGCCGTTGTGGTGGGAGTGGTACCAGCCGACGGACTGGCGTTCGGCCTTGATCTTGTAGGTGAAGGTACCGCCCGGGACCACCGGGTCCTGCGTGATGTCGGCGACGCCGTCCATGGCGTTGTCGATGGGGATCCCGTGCCAGTGGATCACGGTGGATTCCGGTAGCTGGTTCTTCAGGACGACCTCGACCTTGTCGCCGACGTCGACCCGGATGGTGGGGCCGGGGACCATGCCGTTGTACGACATGGCGTCGACGACCTTGCCCGGCTCGACCTCCCACTTGACGGGCTTGGCGGTGAGCGTGAACCGCTTGGTCCCGTCCTTCAGGATCTCGGGCTTGATGAGCTGTGCGCCCTTGCCCGCCGTCTTGGCGGGGAACGACTTGTCGCGCTTGGCCATCTCCCTGTCCATGGACTTCCAGTCGTGGTGCTGGGTGGCCGTGGCGTCCCCGCCGGTGGAGGCGGAGGACGAGTCGTCGTGAGTGGTGCCGCCGTCGCCCACGGCGGCCGTGCCGGCGGCCGATGTGGCGGGGGCGGAGGAGGTGTCCGTGGCGACGGACCACCATGGGACGGCGAGTGCGACCGCGAAGGAGACGGCGCCGACCAGCGCCTTTGTCCTCAACATGCTGCCTTCCTCGGGCTGGTGCGGATGGTGACATGGTTTTTATCAGAGAAATTTAATCCTTGACATGTTGCTCATGTCACATCCGGCGCTCCGGAGGGGTCTGGGGCGGTGATGGGTGCGATATTTGCGCAGGTCGGCAGGAGTCTGTTGCGGTGTGGGCCCGGCCGAGGGGTGGTCTGTTAATTATGGTAAAAATTGCGGACCGGTGCCCATCGAACGGAGATCCCTCATGCGCCCCACCCCGTCCCGAGCCGCCCTGACCGCCTTGACCGCGGGAATCGTCCTGCTGATGACGGCCGGCCCGGCCGCCGCCCACGTCAGCGTCAACCCGGACAGCGCCGAAGCCGGGAGCTGGGCCAAGCTCACCTTCCGGGTCCCCACCGAACGGCCCTACGCCGCCACCACCAGGGTGGAAGTCGTCCTGCCTGCCGATCAGCCGCTCGCCTCCGTCTCCGTCAGGCCGGTCCCCGGATGGACCGTCAGGACCGAGAAGCGGCACCTGGACCGCCCGCTGGCCCACGACGAGAAGAAGATCGACGAGGCCGTCTCCCGGATCATCTGGACCGGAGGGAAGATCAACCCTGGCGAGTTCCAGGAGTTCGACGTCTCGCTCGGCCCGCTGCCCGAGCACGCGGGCCGGATGGTCTTCAAGGCACTGCAGACCTACGACAACGGGGAGGTGGTGCGCTGGATCGACCTGCCCGCCGCGGACGGCACGGAGCCGGAGCGCCCCGCACCCGTCCTCGCGCTGACCACCGCCGCGAAGGAGAGCGGCTCGGCGAACGCCTCGGATGCCTCGGATGCCTCGGACGCCTCGGACGCCGACAGGGCGGCAGCAGCGGGGAAGCCCACCGGCACCGAAAGCGGCGAGGCCGGCGCGGACGTTCCCGCACGGTTGCTGGGCGGTGTCGGGGTCGCGGCCGGGCTGGCCGGTCTCCTGGCGGCCGCGGCCCGGCGGCGTACGACGGCGACGTTCTTGGGACGCAGGGGATGACGAACTCCCGGAGACCGGGCGGGCCGTTCCCGCTCTCGGCCCTGGTCCGGGCGCTCGCCGCCACGGCCGCGGGAGTCGTCCTGCTGCTGGCGACGGCGGCACCGGCCTCCGCCCACGCCGAACCGGTCGCCACCGTCCCGGCCGCCGGCGCGGTCCTCGACCGGGCCCCGCGGACGGTCTCCATGCGGTTCAGCGAGCCCGTCGAGGCCACCGCCGACGGGCTGCGCGTGCTGGGCCCGGACGGCAGCCGGGCCGACACCGGGCACACCGCCCCGCTGCCGGACCGGCCCGACGCCCTCGCCGTCACCCTCGGCTCCGGCCTTCCGGACGGTGCCTACACGGTCTCCTGGCGGGCCGTGTCCGCCGACTCGCATCCCGTCCACGGTGCCTTCACCTTCACCGTCGGCACCTCGACCGCCGGCCCGATGGACGGGGCGGGCCGGGCACCGGACCTGCCGGCGGACGCCGACCGCGGCTCCGACCCCCTGCTGGCTGCCGCGGTGGCCGCGGCGCGCGGGGTGGGGTACGCGGGCCTGGCGCTGCTCACCGGGGCGATCGGCATGATGCTGCTCGCGCCCGACGGCACCGGACGTGGCCTGCTCCGACGGCTGGCCCTGAGCGGCGGGCTGATCGTCATCGCGTCCGCGTGTGCCGGGCTGGTCGCCCAGGGCCCGTACGCCGCGGGAGCCGGGCCCGGCTCGCTCCTGGATCCCGCACTGCTGCGCCCCGCGCTGACGGGCCGACCGGGCCTCACGACGGGCGCGCGGGTCCTGCTCACCGGTCTTCTGCTGGTGCCGGTGGCCCGGGACCTGCCGCGCCCGGCGGCCTCCTGGCGGGCCGTCCCGCGACGGGTGCTCCCGGTGATGGCCGCCCTGGCCGCCGTGGCCGCCACGTACAGCGCGGCCGGGCACGCGGCCACCGGGCGGTGGGTCCCCCTGGCCCTCACCGTCGACGTGCTGCATCTGCTGGCCATGGGGTGGTGGCTCGGCGGACTGGTGGCCCTGGGCGTTCTGTACGCCCAGCGGGAGCCGCCGGAGCCGCCGACCGTGGCGACGCGCCGGTTCTCGACGGCGGCCGGCTGGTGCGTCGCCGTCCTGGTGGTGACGGGTGTGGTGCAGGCGCGACGCCAACTCGGCGGCCCGGAGCGGCTGCTGAGCAGCGACTACGGGAGGCTGCTCGTCGTCAAGGTGCTGGCGGTCATGCTCCTGCTGGTGCCGGCTCGCCTCGCACGCCGCTGGACCCGGACCCACGCCCGCGGGCCGATGGGGGCCGTCCCGCAGCCGACGGACGGCAGGGCACCCCGAGCGGCGCGGCCGGGGTTCCCGGCAGGAGAGGACGCACGTCCGGCGCAGCGGGTGCTGCGCAGCATGCGACGCACTCTGGCGGTCGAGACCGTGCTCGGTGCGGTGGTGGTCGCCCTGTCGACCCTCCTGTCCGGTTCGGCCCCACCGCACGGTGCGGGCGTGCCGGCCACCGCCGCCTCGTCCGTGTCCCCGCCCGTGCGGACGGCGGCGGGTTACGACACCGGGAGCCCCGGCGGCCGCGGCACGGTCTCGGCCCGGGTGGCCCGGCAGGCGGGCGGCGGAATCGAGTTGGAGCTGCGACTCGCCGACCCCACCGGCAGTCCCGTACAGGCGGAGGAGATCAGGGCGGCCTGGTCGCTGCCGGCGCTGCGCCTCGGCCCGCTGCCGACAGAACTGGCCGCGACAGGACCCGGTCGTTGGTCCGGCACCGTGCGGCTGTCCCCGCCGGGCGCCTGGCGGCTCGCCGTCACCGTGCGCACGTCCGACACCGACGCGGCCACCGTCGTCTTCGACGACATCACCACCGGGACCGCTCCGTCGGCGGCGGGAGCGGCCGGCGGGTCGTCCGCCGTGCCCGGTTCGTGAGTTGAGCGGGCACCGGGGAGCCGGGGCGCAGACGTCCCCGCCCGGCGGAAGCGCCGGCGGTGGCCGTCGCCGCGGGCGCGGCCCCGTCGACCTCTCGACGGGGGAAGCGCCGGGTGCGCCTCCGAGCAGCGAAACGGGTGCCCGGCCATGTCATCCGAGCGGGCGCCGACGGTGGTTGGGAGGGGTGAGAGGCGCCGAGAGGACGCCTCTTCACTGTCCACCGATTCCGTGAAGGAGCCCCTGCCATGACCCGTGTGAAGAAGTACATGCTCGCCGCGTCGGTCGCGCTCGCGTTGACGACGGCCGTCCCTGCGATGTCGTACGCCGCGCCCACCCCGGGTACGTCGGCGACCGCGACGGTGAAGGCGTCGCCGATCCGCGTGGTGCAGCCGGGTGAGCACGTTCAGGCCGTGCCCGGTGTGGAGATGTGGCTGACCGGGGAGGGCAAGCACTGGTCGATCGCCGGTTTCGAGCAGTTCCGCAGCGTCGTCGACGGCAACATCGACATGAGCAGGCCCGGTGTCAGCTACTTCGGGGAAGGCCTCGAAGAGACCGGTGACAACGACACCTACCTGGTGCACGGCATCTACTACGGCACCAGGAAGGCCGCCCGGGTGACGCTCACCAAGGACGGCACCGTCACCGAGGCGGCGATGCTGGAGCTGCCCGGCAACCCCAAGTGGGGCGCCTACTACCTGACCGTCCCCGCCACCGGGGGCGGACAGCAGACCGTCACCGTCTACGACAAGGCAGGCAGGGTCCTCGCCGACCTGACCGTCGACAACTGACCCGCCCCTGAACCCGCCCCACACACGGGGTCCGGCCCGACCGGCCGGGCCCCGTGCCCCGGTCACCAGCTGCCACCGCCCCGACCTCGAGGACGACGTCACACGTGCCGTACGAGAACCCCGCCGACTTCGCCGAGTTCGCCTCCACGGCCTGGCCCCGCCTGGTGCGTACGGCCCATATGCTCACGGGCGACTTCCATGAGGCGGAGGACCTCGTGCAGACCACGCTGACCAAGGTCTACGCACGCTGGCGGTGGGTGCCCCACGACGAGATCCATGCCTATGTGCGGCGCGCCCTGGTCAACAACAACCTCAGCCGGTACCGCAGAAGACGCGTCGCGCACCTGCTCATGCCCTTCCTCCCCGAGGCCGCGCACCGCTCGCAGGCCGGTCCCGCGGAGGAGGTCGAGGAGCGCACGACGCTGCTGCAGGCGCTGGCGGATCTCTCCGCGCGCCAGCGCGCCGTGATGGTGCTGCGCTACTACGAGGACCTGAGCGAGCAGGACATCGCCGAGGTGCTGAACTGCTCGGTCGGCACGGTGAAGACCCACGCGCGGCGCGGTCTGGAGGCACTGCGCGCCCATCCTCTCTTCGCCCACCACCTTCCCGCCTCTGAAGGAGCGAACCGATGACGCAGACATCCGGGTCCGGGTCGGCAACCGAAACCGAAACCGAGCGGCTGCGGGCGGCGTTCGCCGATGCCGCCCACGACGTCACCCCGGGACCGGTGCCACTGGCCGTCATCGAGCGGGCGGGGCGTGCCCGCCGTCGGCTCCGGGCGGCGGGCCTGACGGCCGGATGCGGTCTGCTGGTGGCCACCCTGACCGTCACCGCCGTCCAGGGCCTGGCGCCTGATCCACCGCCCACCGCCACGACCCCCGCCACCGCCGCACCGACCGCGACGGGCGCCCCCACACCGAGCCCGACGTTCCCGTCCGACGCGCCGAAGGCGGTGCGCGCCGGTGAGCGCGCTCACGCCCTGCCCGGTGTGGAGGTGTGGCTGACCGAGGAGGGCGAACACTGGTCGGTCGCCGGTTTCGAGCAGTTCCGCAGTGTCGTCGACGGCAACATCGACATGAACAGGCCCGGTGTGAGCTACTTCAGGGAGGGTCTCGACGACACCGGCGACCACGACTCCTCCCTCGTGCACGGCATCTACTACGGCACCAGGAAGGCCGCCCGGGTGACGCTGACCAAGGACGGCACCGTCACCGAGGCGGCCATGCTGGAGCTGCGCGGCAATCCGAACTGGGGCGTCTACTACCTGACCGTCCCTGCCACGGGAGGCGGAAAGCAGACGGTCACCGTCTACGACAAGGCAGGCAGGGTCCTGGCCGACCTGACCGTCGACAACTGACCCGCCCCTGAACCTGGTCGAGAGGGCCACCGAAATTCGATTGCCCCCGCCGGGCCGATGCGCGCTAATACGACGCATGGCCGATATCCAGGGCTCATATGATGATCTGTTCGCTGCGGTGCCGGGTGCGCTGGCCGGATTGCTGGACGACGGAGACGCGGGTGCCTCGGTCGCGGTCTTCGTGGACGGCGAGCCGGTGGTGGACGTCTGGGGTGGGTTCGTCGACGCGGACCGCACGATCCCGTGGCAGCGCGACACGATCACCAACGTCTGGTCCGTCACCAAGACGATGACGGCCCTGTGCGCGCTGATCCTGGTCGACCGCGGCGACCTCGATCCGGCCGCACCGGTCAGCCGGTACTGGCCCGAGTTCGCCACGGCAGGCAAGGAAGACGTGCTGGTGCGACATCTGCTCGGGCACACTGCGGGCCTGCCCCACTGGGACGGGCCGATCGAGGACCTCTACGACTGGTCGGCCGCCACGGCACGTCTGGCCGCGCAGGCTCCGCAGTGGGAACCGGGAAGCACGGCCGGGTACCACTCGCTCACCCAGGGATTCCTCGTGGGCGAGGTCGTGGGCCGGATCACCGGCCGAAGCCTGGGCGAGTTCTTCGCCGAGGAGGTGGCCGGACCGCTGGGTGCCGACTTCCACATCGGGCTTCCTGCCGAGCACGACCACCGGGTGGCGCTCACGGTCCCGCCGCCGTCCCGGGACGAGGACTATGCCTCGAGCGCGCCCGGCAGCGACGCGGCCCCCGCCGCCGGCACCGCCGTACGGGTCCGTGACGGAAACAGCGTGGCCTGGCGACGCGCGCAGATCCCCGCGGCGAGCGGCTTCGGCAACGCGCGCTCGGTCGCCCTCGTGCAGTCGGTGATGGCCTGCGGAGGAGCGGTGCGCGGAGTGCGACTGCTGTCGGAGGCAGGCTGTGACCGTGCACGGGAGGAGCAGTTCAGCGGAGAGGACCGCCTCCTCGGCATGCCGGTCCGTTACGGGATGGGCTACGGGCTGTTCGGGAACACCTTCGGGTGGGGCGGTTGGGGCGGCTCCATGGTCGTGATCGATCCTGAGGGCCGTATGGCGGTGGCGTACGTGACCCATCAGATGCGCGAACCCGCGGACGACAACCGGGGGATGGAGCTGGTGATGGCCGCCTACGACGGCCTCAAGGGACTGCGGGCTTGACGCCCGCCGCGAACCCCGCCGCGAACCCCGCCGCCGATCTCGACCCTCTGAGCCTCCTCAAGTCGCTTGGCGCGCACGGCCCTTGACGGCCACGCTGATCCGCATGACGGCATTCGCTCGACTGAACAAAGAGAACAACTTCGTACTGCTCGTCCGGGACGCGGACGTCGTCGCGGCGGCCCTGCGCCAGGCGCTGGACGATGCCTCGCCCGAGGAGCGCCCCGGCCTGGAACGCGCGGCCGCACTCGTCGAGTCCACCGCCGCCGCCACCGAAACCCAGTTGCGTGCCCGCTGGGTCCACTCCCGGCTGGCCGCCGTCGGCTTCACAGGGGACATCGCCTCGGTCGCGGCGGTGAAGGCGCTGCGCCAGGCGGAGCCGAAGCTGAGCCTGGTGGCAGCGGTGCAACTGCAGAAGGAGGCGACGGCCCATCCGGGGTGATCCGGCACGCCGAGGGGCCCGCTCACCCGCGCAGGTGGGCCAGGAGGTCGCCGTCGGCCGGGTAGGGCCGTTCCTCGGGCAGGAGGCGGTCGGCCGAGTCCAGGTCGCCGCTGCTGACCAGGGTATGGATCTCGCGCGCGAGCGGAGTCACGTCGCCGAGGGAGACGGTCCATTCGTCCGCGTAGCGTCGTACGGCCTCACGGGAGAGGCCGAGTTGCAGGGAGCGGTACGTCAGGGGCCGCAGGTGCAGGTCCCGTTCGGGGTCCCACTGCACGCGAGCCGGCGCACGCTTCAACTGACGTTGCCAGGTGGCGCGGTCGGGGTGTATCCCGCGGGCGTAGCTCGACAGACAGGCGTGGCGCAGCGCCCACTCGAAGCCGTCACGGGTGATCTCGACGGCCAGGACGGTCTCCTGACCGGCCTTGGTGCCCCAGCCGCAGCGGTACATCATCCACAGGAAGGACGGCTTGATCCACGTCATCCTGTCCCGCTTCCAGTGGGCGGGGAAACGACCTTCGCGGACGGCGGGCAGGCCGATCTCCGGGGAGTACGCCTGGTAGACGGTGATCGTGGACTCTGCGTAGGCCGCACGGATCTCGTGTTGCGGTTGTTCCATGACCTACAGCGTGGGGTCGGCCGGGTCGGGCGGCCACCGATTTTCGCCCGGGTCACCGCGGCGGAGCCCCCGTGGCACCGAGCGGGTTGCCGGGTGCCGCGGTCGGTCCGCCAGCCGGTCGGACTCATGCCCAGCCACTGCTGCAGCGCATCGAACGGGGCGTGACGCGGACGGGCGACGCCGCCCGCACGGCTGGCCGGCCGAGGACGAGTGGCCGTCGATGACGGGGCTGACAGCGGTCAAAAAGCCGATTTCCAGGGCGACTTCTGCGCGCCAGGCAACCCGAGTCGGCTTCTCGCCCTTTTCACAGATGGCACACAAGTACCTCCTTGCGTGCCTGCACGACGTGCACTGCTCGTCCCGACCAGACGCAGAAAGAGCACTCATGACCAGACACCACCCCAATGCCGTACGGCGTTCGGCGATCACCGCCGCTGCCGCCCTGACCGCCGTGGCCGCTGGTACTCTCGCCGCTCCCGGCGCCGGGGCGGCGACCCCGGCGGGTACACCGAAACTCGATCTGATCGCCGCGTCCCCCTCAGTCACAGTCGACCGATGGGACGGCGAGCCCGGGGTCTACCTGGACCTCGGCACCTACATCACGGTCGACGGGGGACCGCTCGAACTGCGGGTGAAGCGCAAGTCCTACAACGATCCCGTCGTCGCGTCGCAGGTGATCCGCTCCGGTGGCCGGACGCTGACCAAAACCCTGCCGAAGGGCCTGGTGACGGACTTCTCGGGTCTGCCGGGCTTCCTCAACGTCACCATCAGCGACGCCTCGGGCGCGAAGGTGGCCGACACCACGCAGTCGTTCTGCCCGAACAACCGGGCGGGCCGGATCCGGCCGGACGCCTCGGCCACCTCGAAGTATCCCGGCGGTTGCTCGGACAACCCCTTCGCGCTCGGCGGGGTGTGGGGTGTCGAGAAGGGCTGGGCGGCGGCCACCTCCCAGGGCTTCCGTGGCGACAGCCAGATCGACCTGCCGGTCGGCGTCTACACCGCGAAGGTGTCGGTGGCGAAGAGGTACCGCGCTCTGTTCGGCATGCCGGACAGGACCCGGACCGTCAAGGTGACAGTCCGCGAGCAGGACTCCGGCGGGGGTCACGGGCTGGCCGGTCCCCTGCGCGGGCAGCGGAACGCGTCGAAGAGCCCGAGGCCGGCCGCCACCCGCCCGGTCGGCAAGGCAGCCGTCCCCGCCGACGCGCCCAAGCCCGACCTGCGTGCCCTCCCCGCGTACGGCATCGCGATCGCCGACAGCGGCGGGGAGGGCGCCGCCCCGGGCAAGGACTACCTCGCCTTCAGCGCCACCGTCTGGAACGGCGGCCCCTCGCCGCTGGTCGTGGACGGGTTCCGCAAGCCCGGCGCGGAGAAGATGGACGCGTACCAGTACTTCTACGACGGCAAGGGCAAGCAGATCGGGTACACGCCCACCGGCACCATGGAGTGGGACCCGCGGGAGGGCCACCAGCACTGGCACTTCAGCGACTTCGCCAGCTACCGGCTGCTCGGTGCGGACAAGAAGGAGATCGTCCGCAGCGGCAAAGAGGCGTTCTGCCTGGCCAACACCGACGCCATCGACTACACCGTGAAGAACGCCAACTGGCACCCGTACAACACCGACCTTGCCACCGCCTGCGGTGAGGAGACCGCCGTCTCGGTGCGCGAGGTGCTCGACGTCGGAAACGGCGACACCTACAGCCAGTACCGGCCCGGCCAGTCCTTCGACGTCACGAACCTGCCGAACGGGACCTACTACATCCAGGTCGTCGCCAACCCTGACAACCGGCTCAAGGAGCAGAGCAAGACCAACAACGTCACGTACCGCAAGGTCGTCCTCGGCGGCACGCCGGGGGCCCGCACGGTGACCGTCCCGAAGTACGGCCTCATAGACGCCCCCTGACCGCCCCGCGGGCGGGGGCCGGGCGCCTCCGCCCGCTCGTCGGCACGATGCTCGCGCCACGGGTCACTTCTCTGTCGCCTCGGGCGCCGACGCGACGCCCGTCGGGCAGGACGCGCCCCACGTCGTCTCGAACGGGGTGCTCAGCTTGACGCCCGTCCCGCCCAGACCGCAGTAGCCTGCCGGGTTCTTGTGCAGGTACTGCTGGTGGTAGCCCTCCGCCGGATAGAACTCGCGGCCCTCCGCGGGGAGCAGTTCCGTGGTGACGGTGCCGTGGCCCGATGCCGTGAGGACCTTCTGGTACGCGTCGCGGGACGCCTGCGCGGCGGCCGCCTGGGCGGGGGAGTGGGTGTAGACGGCCGAGCGGTACTGGGTGCCGACGTCGTTGCCCTGGCGGAAGCCCTGGGTGGGGTCGTGGGACTCCCAGAACACCTGGAGCAGGCGCTCGTACGAGATCTTCTCCGGGTCGTGGACCACGCGTACCGCCTCCGTGTGGCCCGTCAGGCCCGAGCAGACCTCCTCGTACGTCGGGTTCTGCGTGTGTCCGCCCTGGTAGCCGACGAGGGTCGTGTGGATGCCCGCCGGCAGCTGCCAGAACGTGCGCTCGGCGCCCCAGAAGCAGCCCAGGCCGAAGTCGGCGATCTCCAGGCCCTCGGGGTAGGGGCCGAGGAGCGGGGTGCCGAGGGCCGTGTGCCGCTCGGGGACCGTGAAGACCGGCTCGGGGCGGCCGGACAGGGCCTGCTCCGGGGTCGGCAGCCGGGGCGTGCGGCGGTGCAGGAACATGCGGTCTCCACGAGGTCGCGGGGCTGTGGGGGGCCGCGCACGTCAACCGGCGGGCCGGTCCGGGAATTCCGGGTGCCGGTTCGGGGCCGGCTCCCCGGTGCGTTCTTCGGTGCCGTGACGGCGGCTCTCGGCGGCTCTCAGCGCGGCAGCGTCGCCGGGTTCCCTCCGTTCGCCTCGTACCCCGCCACCGCCAGGGCCCGGTAGACCGCGTAGTCCGCGGCCGGGTCGGCGCTCAGGGTCCACGGGAGCGCGCCGACGTGGCCGTCGATGTGGACGAGCTGGGCCATCGCCTCGGCCCAGCGCTCGCTGCGGACCAGGAAGAGCACCAGGAGGTGGCGGACCTGGGCCAGCATCGGGTCGCCGGGGCGGGCGGACTGCACGGCGAAGAGCGCGCCGTGGATCGCCTTCGTGATCACCTCGCTCCGGTAGAAGCTGTTGACGAGGTGCACCTCGGGCAGGTGCTCGAAGACCGCGAAGAGGGGCATGGCGGCCAGCAGGGAGCCCTGGGGTGCCCGGGCCGCGGCCGACTCGGCGAACGAGTACGCCAGCGCCCGCGACCCGTGCCACTTCTCGCACCAGTAGTGCAGAGCCGCCAGGTGCGCCCCCATGTGGGTCGGCGCGCGGTCCAGGATCTTCAGCCACAGCTGCTCGAATTCCGCCTGCGGGTAGGCCAGCCCGCGGGCCACCGAGAGTTCGATGATGTAGGGGACCGGGTCGCCGGGCGCCAGCAGGGCCGCGTCCGCGCAGGCCGCCTTCGCCTCCTCCATGATGATCCGGAACTCGTCCGTCCCCGGTGTCGACGTGCGCCATGCCTGCTGCACCAGGAACTCCGCGTGCACCGCGGCGCCGCCCGGGTCCTTGGGGGCCTCGGCCCGCCACACCCGCAGCCACTGGCCGCCCGGCGTCTCGCTGACCCCGCCGGGCCGCTGCTGCAGTTCGAGGGACGCGGCGCCCGCGAAGGCCTGCACGCGCTGCCAGCGGGTCTCGCTCTCCGCCTCGGTGCCGGCCAGGAGCTGCGAGGCCGCGCGGTAGTCCTGCGTGCGCTGCACCACGTCGAGGACGTCCAGCAGGTCCTGGTCCTGGCCGGGCATGCGCACGTCCAGTTCCTCCTGGCGCACGAAGCCGTAGTCCGCCGGGTCCGCGGCGTCGGGGTCGCCCGGCGCCACCTGCTGTATGCCCGTGCGCCTGCGCCTGAGGACGGGCAGCAGGACCATGCTGAACAGGGCCAGCGCCATCAGAACCCAGAGAATCGCCATGCCTCAAGCGAACCAGACAGGTCCGGCACTTGGCCAACCCGGTCGCCGGCCTGTGGACAACCGTCTCTCCGTTCGCCTGACCGGGGCGGGACGGCGGAAACCGCCGCGGTCCCCGCTCCTCGCACCGGCGCCCCGCTTTCACCGCCTCGTCCCGGCCCTGGGCGCACTACCCTCGGTCCCCATGAGCGACAGGCACATCAGTCAGCACTTCGAGACCCTCGCGATTCACGCGGGGAACACCGCCGACCCCCTCACCGGGGCGGTCGTCCCGCCGATCTACCAGGTGTCGACCTACAAGCAGGACGGTGTCGGCGGGCTGCGCGGCGGCTACGAGTACAGCCGCAGCGCCAATCCCACCAGGACCGCCCTGGAGGAGAACCTGGCCGCCCTGGAAGGCGGCCGCCGCGGCCTCGCCTTCGCGTCCGGACTGGCGGCCGAGGACTGCCTGTTGCGTACGCTGCTCGCCCCGGGCGACCACGTGGTCATCCCGAACGACGCGTACGGGGGCACGTTCCGCCTCTTCGCCAAGGTCGTCTCGCGGTGGGGCGTGGAGTGGTCGGTCGCCGACACCTCCGATCCGTCCTCCGTGCGGGCCGCACTCACGCCGAAGACCAAGGCGGTGTGGGTGGAGACCCCCTCCAACCCGCTGCTCGGCATCACCGACATCGCAGCCGTCGCCCAGATCGCCCGTGACGCGGGTGCCAGGCTCGTCGTCGACAACACCTTCGCGACCCCCTACCTCCAGCAGCCGCTCTCGCTCGGCGCCGATGTCGTCGTGCACTCCCTGACCAAGTACATGGGCGGCCACTCCGATGTCGTCGGGGGCGCGCTGATCGTGAACGACGAGGGACTGGGCCAGGAGCTGGCGTACCACCAGAACGCGATGGGCGCGGTCGCCGGCCCCTTCGACTCCTGGCTGGTGCTGCGCGGCACCAAGACCCTCGCCGTCCGCATGGACCGGCACAGTGAGAACGCCGCCAAGGTCGCCGACATGCTCACCCGCCACGCGCGCGTGACGCGTGTGCTGTACCCGGGCCTGCCGGAGCATCCCGGGCACGAGACCGCCGCCAAGCAGATGAAGGCGTTCGGCGGCATGATCTCCTTCCAGGTCGAGGGCGGCGAGGAAGCGGCCGTGGAGGTCTGCAACCGCGCCAAGGTGTTCACGCTCGGCGAGTCCCTGGGGGGTGTGGAGTCCCTCATCGAGCACCCCGGGCGCATGACGCACGCGTCCGCGGCCGGCTCGGCGCTGGAGGTGCCCGCCGATCTCGTCCGGCTCTCCGTGGGCATCGAGAACGTCGACGACCTCCTGGAGGACCTGCAGCAGGCCCTGCGCTAGGCCCTGTCGTCCGGATCAGGCCGGCTGTGGGTCCCGGCGCCTTCCGGCCGACCCGAGCGGGGTCCGGTGCGTGCGGCTGCAAGGCGGAGGAGGGCGCCGACGCGGGGCGTCGGCAACCGACGACAACGCCGCGGATGTGCGTGCCGGACCCCGCGACGCCGGGGTGATCCAAACGACAGGGCCCACCAGAGCCACGAGCGTTCCGCCCGGGTCTCACCAGTTGCTGACCGGTGGGGTCGTCGTCGACGGCGGCTCCACCCAGGGGCGTGCGACGGACGCCCAGATCGCGAAGGCGACGGCCGCGGACAGCAGCGCCAGCCACAGCAGGCGGCGCGCCGCCGCCCGGCGACGCAGCATGCGGGAACCCCGCCGCACCACCTCGTCGTACAGGTCCGGCGGCACCTGTGGCGGTGTGCGCTCCAGCATCCGCCGCACGGAGGCCTCCCGCTCGGGCAGGTTCACCGGCCACCCCCGTCGCGGTCGGCCCCGTCGCGGTCGGCCCCCAGAAGGGCCGCGCGGAACGGCTCCGCGCCGCTCCCGTGCCGGGACGGCCCCCTCATGACGGTGCCACCTCGGCGCCGAGGACGGCCCGCGCCGCCTCCCGCGGTGGATGCAGCAGCGTGGCCATCGCCCGCGCCCCGATCGCCCGCACCCGTTCGACGGGCAGACCCAGCAGTGCCGCCGTCTGCTCCTCCGCCACACCCTCGTACAGCCTGAGGACGATGACCAGCCGCTCCCGGGGGGACAGGCCGGCGAGCACGCTGCCCGAGTCCGCCCGGTGCCGGCCGAGCGCCCCGTACTGGTGCCACGCGCCGCGCGCGAAGCGGAAGACCAGATGCTGACGGGCCCGGTCGTACGGGTCCTCGCCGCGCCGGCGGTCCCAGGAGGCGTACGTCTGGGCCAGGGCGAGCGTCAGCAGGCGCCGCGCGCGCGGAGTGTCGTCCGGGGCCTCCGCGGTGAGCAGCGTGGCGGCGTGCAGCAGCCGCCCGGCCGCGCCCGCGACGAACGACTCGAACTCCCGGGCCCGGCGGGCGCCTTGGGACGCATGCCGTTCTCGCACCGCGCCTCCCGCCTGAGGGTGACCCTGAAGGGGACGGGGCCCCGCCACGACAGGGACCCGATCTCATATGAGACCGGTCGCACCCCCCGGGTCAAGAGCCGGGAAGCGGTTGCCCACGACGACCGCCCACGTGACGGCGGAACGGGGGCGCCCCGGTGTTCAGGACGTCGGCTGCGACTCCGTGGCCGCGACGCCCTGCGCGGCCTGCCTGGCGGAGAGGGCGACGTTGAACCGGGTGAGGAGCGTGCAGAACGCCTCACGCTCCTCCGGCGCCCAGTCCTGCGTCAGCTCGGCCATCAGCTGGCGCCGGGAGGAACGTACTTCCTCCAGGCGGGCCGCTCCGCGCGGGGAGAGCTGGAGCACCACGGCGCGCCCGTCCTCGGGGTGGGAGGTGCGTTTGACGAGGCCGGTGTCGACCAGCGGCGCGACCTGCCGGGTGACCGTGGACGAGTCGATGCCCATGCTGGCGGCGAGCGCCTTCACGCCCATCGGGCCTTCCTTGTCGAGGCGGTTGAGCAGCAAGTACGCGGCGCGGTCCATGGAGTTGCGCACCTGGCCGACCCCGCCGAGCCGTGTCTGTTCGGCGCGGCGCGCGAACACCGCGACCTCGTGCTGCAGGGTGTCGAGGAGACCGGTGTCACCGACGGTCGTCATGTCCATCGACATTTCAGGTGTTGTGGGCATGGCGGAAGGCTCACTTCATGCGTGGGGAGCTGGGTTGGGGGACAGGGTACGCGGCCGGGGCGCGGGCCGTACCGGCGCTGCACAAACCCGTCCCGGGGCTTGGTCACACCCGGTGCGGACGGGCGTGAACTGCGAGACTGGTGGTCATGAACTACAGCACGGCCGACTCCTTGCCGACGGTGACGCTGGACGACGTACGGGGCGCCCAGAAGATGCTCGCGGGTGTCGCGCGCGTCACCGCCATGGAGGGGAGCAGGTACCTGTCCCGGCTGGTCGGGACGCCGGTGCACCTCAAGTGCGAGAACCTCCAGCGGACGGGGTCGTTCAAGCTGCGCGGCGCCTATGTGCGCATCGCGGGGCTGCTGCCCGAGGAGCGCGCCGCGGGGGTCGTCGCCGCGAGCGCCGGCAACCACGCGCAGGGCGTCGCCCTCGCGTCCACCCTGCTCGGCGTGCACTCGACGGTGTTCATGCCGAAGGGCGCGCCGCTGCCGAAGATCAGCGCGACCCGCGAGTACGGCGCGGACGTACGGCTGCACGGGCAGGTGGTGGACGAGACGCTGGCCGCCGCGCAGCGGTACGCCGCCGACACGGGAGCGGTGTTCATCCACCCCTTCGACCACCCGGACATCATCGCGGGCCAGGGCACGGTGGGCCTGGAGATCCTGGAGCAGTGCCCCGAAGTGCGCACGATCGTCGTCGGCGTGGGCGGCGGGGGTCTGATCGCGGGCATCGCGACGGCGGTGAAGGCGCTGCGCCCGGACGTGCGGGTGGTGGGCGTGCAGGCGGAGGGCGCGGCCGCCTATCCGCCCTCGCTGGCGGCCGGGCGCCCGGTGCCGGTGGAGAACCCGGTCACGATGGCCGACGGCATCCGGGTGGGGCGGCCCGGCGACGTGCCGTTCCGGATCGTCCGCGACCTGGTCGACGAGATCCGCACGGTGTCCGAGGACGCGCTGTCCACCGCGCTGCTGCTGTGCCTGGAACGGGCCAAGCTGGTCGTCGAGCCGGCCGGGGCGAGCCCCGTCGCGGCCCTGCTGGGCGGTCCCGGGACCTTGGAGGGTCCGGTGGTCGCGGTCCTGTCCGGGGGCAACGTCGACCCGGTGCTGTTGCAGCGCGTCCTGCGGCACGGCATGGCCGCGCAGGGCCGCTACCTCGCCGTGCGGCTGCGGCTGACCGACCGCCCGGGTGCCCTCGCGACGCTGCTGGGGGTGCTGACGCTGGTCGACGCCAATGTGCTCGACGTGAGCCACGTGCGCACCGACCCGCGGCTCGGGCTCACCGAGGCGGAGGTCGAGCTGCACCTGGAGACGAAGGGTCCGGAGCACTGCGCCGAGGTCGGCCGGGCGCTGCGGGACGCGGGCTACACCGTCATCGACTGAGGAGGAGCCGCCGTCGCGACGGCGGCGCGGCGATACGGCAAACCCTGTTGAGAGACGCGATACATCGCGTTATTGTGTGTGTCTCGTCTCGTCTCGTCCCGTCGCGCTCGCACGCCTGCGGACGTCCGGCGGCGCAGTGCGCGAAAAACCGTGGAGCGGACGGGGCGGGAAACCTACGCTCTGCCGTATCCCCAACGACGTGGAGAACTCATATGCCAGGCGCCATCTATGCCGAGGGTCTGGTCAAGACCTTCGGCGACGTAAGGGCTCTGGACGGCGTCGACCTCGACGTCCCGGAAGGCACCGTGCTGGGGCTGCTGGGGCCCAACGGCGCGGGCAAGACCACCACCGTCCGCTGCCTGACGACGCTGCTGCGCCCCGACAGCGGCACGGCGGTCGTCGCCGGGATCGACGTCCTCAAGCATCCCGACGCCGTGCGGCGCTCGGTCGGCCTGTCCGGGCAGTTCGCAGCGGTCGACGAGTACCTCACCGGCCGCGAGAACCTCGAGATGGTGGGCCGGCTCTATCAGATGAAGGCCAAGGCCGCGAAGCAGCGGGCGGCCGAGCTGCTGGAGCAGTTCCATCTGACGGACGCCGCCGACCGCCCGACGAAGACCTACTCCGGCGGCATGCGCCGCCGCCTCGACCTCGCGGCCGCGCTGGTGGTGCGGCCGCCCGTGATGTTCATGGACGAGCCGACGACCGGTCTCGACCCGCGCAACCGCCAGCAGCTGTGGGACGTCATCAAGCAGCTCGTCGCCGGCGGCACCACCCTGCTGCTGACCACCCAGTACCTCGAAGAGGCCGACCACCTGGCCCACGACATCTGCGTCGTCGACCACGGCCGGGTCATCGCCCGCGGCACCTCCGACCAGCTCAAGGCGCGCACCGGCGGTGAGCGGGTCGAGGTGGTCGTGCACGAGCGCGAGCACATCACGACCGCGGCCGAGGTCCTGGGCGCCTTCGGCAAGGGCGACACGACGGTCGAGGAGCACACCCGCAGGCTCACCGTCCCCGTCACCGGCGGCGCCAAGCTCCTCGCCGAGGTCATCCGCGAGCTGGACACCCGTGGCATCGAGATGGACGACATCGGGCTGCGCCGCCCCACCCTGGACGACGTCTTCCTGTCCCTGACCGGCCATGTCGCCGAGGAGAAGCCCGAGGACGACGACACGGCCGAGGACACCACCACCCGCAAGCGCACGAAGGAGACCGCCAAGTGAGTGCCGGCACCCCCGCCGTGGCCGTCGCGGCACCCGCGAACCCCGTCACCCAGTCCGTCCGCGACTCGCTGGTCATCGCCAAGCGGAACCTGATCCGCATGACCCGGATCCCGGAGATGGTGATCTTCGGGTTGATCCAGCCGATCATGTTCGTGGTGCTGTTCAGCTACGTCTTCGGCGGCTCCATGCAGATCGGCGGCAGCACCAGCTCCACCGACTACCGCAACTTCCTGATGGCGGGGATCTTCGCCCAGACCGTCACGTTCGCCACGGCGGGCGCCGGCGCGGGCATCGCCGAGGACATGCACAAGGGGCTCATCGACCGCTTCCGTTCGCTGCCCATGGCGCGGGGCGCGGTGCTCACCGGGCGCACGCTCGCGGACCTCGTGCAGACCGGGCTCACCCTGATGGTCCTCGCCGTCGTCGCCGCGCTCGTCGGCTGGCGTGTGGGCTCCGACGCCGACACCAACGCCGGCAAGGTGCTCGCCGCCTTCGGCCTGCTGCTTCTGACGGGGTACGCGTTCACCTGGATCGGCGCGCTGATCGGCCTCTCGGTGCGCACGCCCGAGGCGGCGACGTCCGGCGGGCTGATCTGGCTGTTCCCGGTGACGTTCATCTCGAACGCGTTCGTGGACTCCAGCAACATGACGCCCTGGTTGCGGCACATCGCCGAATGGAACCCGTTCAGCGCCACCGTCCAGGCGTGCCGCACCCTCTTCGGCAATCCGGGCGTGTCGCCGTCGGACGCCTGGCCCATGGCCCACCCGGTCTGGGCCTCGCTCATCTACTCGGTTCTGATCATCGTGGTGTTCAGGACGCTGGCGGTGCGCAAGTACCGCTCGGCCGCGGCCTGAGACGACGGCGGCGGACACGGCGGGCCCCCGGCGCGAAGACGCCGGGGGCCCGCCGTGCCAGTCGTGGAGGATCAGCCCTGGTAGGGGTCCGCCTTCAGGATCCGGACCGATGCCTTCTTGCCGTTGGGCAGCTCGTACTCCGCGTCCTCGCCGACCCTCTTGCCGTGCACGCCCGTGCCCAGCGGGGACTGCGGCGAGTACGTCTCGATGGCGGCGCTCGCGTACTCGCGGGAGGCGAGCAGGAAGGTCAGCGTGTCGTCCTCGTCCCCGTCGAAGGCGATCGTGACGACCATGCCGGGTGCCACCGCGCCGTCGGCCGCGGGGGCCTCGCCGACCTTGGCGTTCTCCAGGAGCTGGGTCAGCTGGCGCACACGGAGCTCCTGCTTGCCCTGCTCCTCCTTGGCCGCGTGGTACCCGCCGTTCTCACGCAGGTCGCCCTCCTCGCGCGCGGCGGCGATCTTGGCGGCGATCTCCGAGCGCGCGGGACCAGACAGGTATTCCAGCTCGGCCTTGAGCTGGTTGTACGCCTCCTGGGTCAGCCAGGTGACGTTCTCGCTGGTCTGGGTCACAGGTGCTCCTCGTCGGTACTGGGAATACAAAGCATCGCCCTACCCAGAAGCATGTTCGTTCACGGGTGGGCGAAACCACGAGCCTAACAACTCCGTCGCTCGAGAGGGAGGACATAAGGCATCAGAACTACATCTACGCACGTCATGGGGCGCCCGACAAGAGTGCTGTCAGTCCCCGTGACAGCCGAGGAGCTCCGCCGTGGTGCCCTGCGCGGTGGTACGGAGCGTGACGACCCTGTCGATGCGGGTGGCGTGTCCGCCGAACCGGAAGTCCGCGCGCCCCACCTCCAGGCCGTCCGCGGCCTGGGAGCGCACGGTGCAGTAGCCGGTGGCGTCCGCGTCCTTGCGCACCTCCAGGTGCACCTTGACCGAGTCCGGTGAGGTCTGGAAGCTGATGACCTCGCCGCTGATCTCGTTCTGCCCGACGTAGTGGTACGCGAACCAGCCGATGACGGCGAGCAGTACCGCCCCCAGCACGCCACCGACGATCTTGAGCGTGCGGTCGGTGCGCTTGTCCGCGGGACGGCCGTAACGGCCCTCGGGCAGGCGCGTGCTCGCCGTACTCATGAGCGTCCTCTCGGCAGCGGCCGGGACGAACGTCCCGGAAGGGGCGCCCGCGTACCGGACCCGGAATTATTCGCCCCCCGATTCGGTCACTATAGAAGCCGCCCATCACGCCGTACGAACCGGGCGCCGACTTGCCGACTTCACTGAGGATCGAGTCTTGACTGACCAACTGCGACTGATGGCCGTTCATGCGCACCCCGACGACGAGTCGAGCAAGGGCGCGGCCACCATGGCGAAGTACGTGTCGGAGGGGGTGGACGTGCTGGTGGTGACCTGCACGGGCGGGGAGCGCGGCTCCATCCTCAATCCGAAGCTGCAGGGCGACGCGTACATCGAGGAGCACATCCACGAGGTGCGCAAGAAGGAGATGGACGAGGCCCGGGAGATCCTCGGCGTCAAGCAGGAGTGGCTCGGGTTCGTGGACTCCGGCCTGCCGGAGGGCGACCCGCTGCCCCCGCTCCCCGAGGGCTGCTTCGCCCTGGAGGACGTCGACAAGGCGGCCGGCGAGCTGGTCCGCAGCATCCGGGCGTTCCGCCCGCAGGTGATCACCACCTACGACGAGAACGGCGGTTACCCGCACCCCGACCACATCATGACCCACAAGATCTCGATGGTGGCGTTCGAGGGCGCGGCGGACACCGAGAAGTACCCGGAGGCGGAGTTCGGCCCCGCGTGGCAGCCGCTGAAGCTGTACTACAACCAGGGCTTCAACCGGCCGCGCACCGAGGCACTGCACCACGCCCTGCTCGAGCGCGGCATGGAGTCGCCGTACGGGGAGTGGCTGAAGCGGTGGGACGATTTCGGGCGCGTCGAGCGCACCCTGACCACCCACGTCCCCTGCGCGGACTTCTTCGAGATCCGTGACAAGGCGCTGATCGCGCACGCGACGCAGATCGACCCCGACGGCGGCTGGTTCCGCGTCCCGATGGAGCTCCAGAGGGAGATCTGGCCGACGGAGGAGTACGAGCTGGCGAAGTCCCTCGTGGACACCTCCCTCCCCGAGGACGACCTCTTTGCAGGCGTCCGGCGTTCTTGAGGGACAATGCCTGACATGAGCGCAAGCGTGAGCCTGGCAGTGACGCACCTCGTCTCCCTCGCGGAGATCGACGAGAACAAGGTCACCCCCGGCGTCCTCGGCTTCATCGTCTTCGCGGTGATGGGAGTGGCGGTGTGGGGCCTGATGAAGTCCATGAACAAGCACATGGGCAAGGTCGACTTCAACGATCCGGAAGCCTCCGGCGAGGAATCCGCGCAGAAGGGCCCGGGCGCGCCGCAGGGCACGCCCAAGACCCAGCAGGGCTGAGGCCGAGGCGGTGGGCGGTCCCCGTCCGGGGCCGCACCCTCGAGGGCCGTGCCGGTGGACGGGCGCGGCCCTGCCCGGTGCGCCGGCCGGGCCGTCAGCCCTGCGCCGGCACCGCCACCCCCATCACCTCCCGTGCGTGCCGTCCCGGCACCATGCCCAGGCGCCACGCCTGCCAGCCGTCCTCCAGGCTCACGCCCCGCTCCAGCAGCAGCCGGTACGCCTCCATGCAGTCGCCGAGCTTGTCGTCCCGCGCCGGGTGGGCCGTGCGGGACAGCCGGGCCAGTTCCTCCTGGGCCACCGCGGTGCCCACCTCCACCCCTCCCGGTGAGGCGTAGGGCAGGAGGGTGCAGCGCAGGAAGCGGGCCCAGTCCTCGCCCCTGCGGTCGCCGTAGGACGTGAACAGGTCCACCGCCTCGTCGCACAGGGCCAGCGCCTGCCGGGTGCGGGCGTTGCCGGCGTCCACCACCGCGAGTTCCAGGCACGTCCAGGCCTCGCCGTGGGCCACGCCGGCGCGCTGGAAGTCCGTCCTCGCGTCCACCAGGAGCTGCCGGGCGAAGCCCGAGTTGCGCAGAGAGCCGGTGCGGGCCACCCGCTGGTCCCGGGTGACGCGCGCCGAGTGGTGGCGGGCGCAGGCCAGGCCGTACACGTCCCGCATCCGCGAGAACATGGTGCGGGCGCGCTCCAGCTCCCGCACCGCCTGGTCGAGGTCGCCCGAGTCCTCCAGGGCCTGCCCCAGGTAATACAGCGTCCACGCCTCGCCGCGCGCGTCCTCGTTCTCCCGGTGGCGCGACCCCGCCCGGCGCAGACCGTCGGCCGCCGCGGAGGCGTCGCCGGCGACGAGGCGGGCGCGGGCGAGCTGGGTCAGCGCCCAGGCGTCGCCCCGGGCGTCGCGGGTGCGGGTGTGGAGGTCCAGCGCCGTGCGCAGCTCGTTCTCCGCCCGAGGGACGTCGCCCATGCGCAGGGCCAGCTGGCCCAGCTGGATCTGGGCCCACGCCTCGCCGTGCACCGACTCGTTCTCCCGGTGCAGCTCCAGCGCGCGGGTGAGCAGGTCGAGGGCCGGGGCCGGCCGCCCGCGGTCGCGCTCCACGGCCGCCAGCGCGTGCATCGTCCACGCGCGGTCGGCCGCCAGCTCGGGGGCGGACTGGAGGTCCATGGCCTCCCGCAGCCGGGCCGCGGCCTCGGTGAGGTTGCCCTGGTGGTGGAGCGTGATGCCGAGGGAGCACAGCGCTCTGGCGGCGCCCGCGGTGTGATGGGCCTCGACGTAGAGGTCCACCACCGAGGCCAGCGTCGTGCGCGCCTTGTCCAGCTCGCCCAGCTGGCGGGCCGCGATCCCGGTCCGCCACTGCACCGAGCGGACCAGCAGGTCCTGGTCGGCGGCCTGGGTCAGCTCGCTGATCTCCCCGAGGCGGTAGAGGTCGCCACGCAGCAGGCAGTAGTCGCACAGGGCGCCCAGGAGGTTCTGCACCGCCGCCCGGTCGACTCCCTCCGTGTGCCGCAGGGTGGCGGTGATGAAGCTCGTCTCGTCGTCCAGCCAGCGCAGCGCCGCGTCCAGGGACGTGAAGCCGTGCGGCCCGAAGCGGTCCGAGCGGGTCGACATGTTGCCGTCCACCAGGCGCAGCACCGAGTCGGCCAGCTCCGCGTAGTTGACGATCAGGCGCTCCTGCGCGGCCGTGCGCTCGGCCGGCTCCTCCTCGTCCGCCAGGCGGGCCTGCGCGAAGGCCCGTACGAGGTCGTGCAGGCGGTAGCGGCTGCCGCGCACATGGTCGACCAGCCCCGCGCGGGCCAGCGTCTGCAGCAGGCGGGCCGCCTCCTGCTCGTCCGTGGCCAGCAGGGCCGCCGCCGCGGCCGCGCCGAGTGACGCCCGGCCCGCCAGCGCGAGCCGCCGCAGCAGGCGCCGGGCCGCCTCGGACTGGTCGGTGTAGCGCAGCCACAGGGCACGTTCCACGGGCTCCACGGGACCGTACGCGCCGAGGTCCGTGGCCAGGGCGCGCGGGGTGCGCGGGCCCAGGGAGGATCCCGCGACACGCAGGGCCAGGGGCAGCCCGCCGCACAGCTCCCTGACACGCTCGGCGGCTTCGGCGTCGTAGGGCCCCGAGGCGTCCTGGGCGGTCGCGGTCAGCAGTTCCTCGGCGGCCGCCGCGTCCAGTGCCTCGACCGGGAGCCGGTGCACGCGGGCCGGCAGGTCCGCGGGCAGGTCGAGGGGTGCCCGGGCGGTGACGAGCACCAGGCTCTCGGAGCGCTCGGGGACGAGGGTGCGGACCTGCTCGGCGTCCGAGGCGTCGTCGAGCACGACGACGACCGGCAGGCCCGTCAGATGCCGGTGGTACAGCTCGCTCAACCGCTTGACCTGCTGGTCCGGTGCGGAGCGCTCGCGGAACAGGAGCTGCTCGCGGGGGGCGCCGAGCCGGTTGAGCAGATGGAGCAGGGCGTCCCGGGTGGACAGCGGGGGCTCCCCGCCCCCGTCGCCGCGCAGGTCCACGACGGAGGCGCCACGGAAGTGGTCCTTGAGTTCGTGCGCGGCGCGGATCGCGAGCGTCGTGCGCCCCGATCCCGGGGCGCCGTGCAGGACGACCACCAGCGGCTGGGTCTCCGTGCTCGCCCGGGCCGCCTGGACCCACTGCCGGATCCGCGCCAGCTCCTGCCGCCGCCCCGTGAACGGGCCGACCGGGTCGGGGAGCCGGCCGAACGACTGCTCCAGTGTGCTGCGCCTGCGGGCCGCCGCGCTCTTGTCGGTGCGGCGCAGCCGCGTGGAGCCCTTCGTGGGGGTCGTGGACACGAGCACCCGCTGCTGGTCGAGGAAGGGGCGGATGCCGCGCACCTCCAGGGCGGTCAGCCACTGCAGGCGCAGCTGCTCGGGACCGCCGGGCCGGCCGAGCTCGCCCGCCCGCCGGCTGGCCGCCGGGAGATGGGAGGCGGTCACCTTGACCACCGTGGCGGCGGCGCTCACGACCCCGGCGGCGGCGCCCGCGCCGAGGGCCGTCCCCGTGTCCGTGCCCAGGGCGAGGTCGGCCAGGCAGGCCGCGGCCGCCGCAACGGCCGCCACCAGCAGGGGAGTCCCGGCTCCCTCGCGCGCGTAGCGGCGGCGGAAGGACAGCCGCCCGGCCTCCGCCTCGTCGAGGGCTGCGGCGTACGCCTCGTACTCCTCCGCGGCCGTCCGCGCCATCGCGTCGAGCGCCCCGCGCGCCCGCGACAGGAGGACGGCCCCGTCGGTGCGGCCGCCCGAGCGGCGCACCTCCTCCTCCACCGCCCGTGCCAACAGCCGCTCCGCTTCCGCCCGGTGGCTGTCTCGCATGTCCCGTCCCCCTCCGGTGACAACGTCGTGGACCACGAGTGTCCTTCGGGAGCGGCGCGCGCGCGAGGGTGCCGCCGATCGACCGAACGCACGTGTCATCGGCACCTGACGGGCGCGCCCGGTCGGCCTGCGGTTCTGTGCGGTCCCGGACGCCGTGGGAGAGTGGGAGTGTGAACCGACTGGCCCATGAGACGTCCCCGTACCTGCTCCAGCACGCCGACAACCCGGTCCACTGGTGGCCCTGGTCGGCCGCCGCCTTCGACGAGGCACGCAGGCGGAACGTGCCGGTCCTGCTGAGCGTCGGCTACAGCAGCTGCCACTGGTGCCACGTCATGGCCCATGAGTCGTTCGAGGACGAGGCGACGGCCGCCTACCTCAACGAGCACTTCGTCAGCGTCAAGGTCGACCGCGAAGAGCGACCGGATGTCGACGCCGTCTACATGGAGGCCGTGCAGGCGGCCACCGGCCAGGGCGGCTGGCCCATGACCGTCTTCCTCACCCCGGACGCCGAACCCTTCTACTTCGGCACCTACTTCCCGCCCGCCCCCCGCCACGGCACGCCCTCCTTCCGGCAGGTCCTCGAGGGCGTCCGGCTGGCCTGGTCCGAGCGCAGGGACGAGGTGGCGGAGGTCGCCGGGAAGATCGTGCGGGACCTCGCCGGGCGGGGGCCGGCGTACGGCGGCACACAGGTGCCCGGCGAGCAGGAGCTCGCCCAGGCCCTCCTCGGGCTCACCCGCGAGTACGACCCGCGGCACGGCGGCTTCGGCGGCGCCCCGAAGTTCCCGCCGTCCATGGTCCTGGAGTTCCTGCTGCGCCACCACGCCCGCACCGGCGCGGAGGGCGCCCTGCAGATGGCGCAGGACACCTGCGAGCGCATGGCGCGCGGCGGCATCTACGACCAGCTCGGCGGGGGGTTCGCCCGCTACTCCGTGGGCCGCGACTGGGCCGTGCCGCACTTCGAGAAGATGCTGTACGACAACGCCCTGCTGTGCCGGGTGTACGCCCACCTCTGGCGCGCCACCGGCTCGGAGCTCGCCCGTCGTGTCGCCCTGGAGACCGCCGACTTCATGGTCCGCGAACTGCGCACGCGTGAGGGCGGGTTCGCCTCGGCGCTCGACGCGGACAGCGAGGAGGAGGTGCCGCGCGATGGGGGTCCCCCCGGACGGAGTCCGGGGGAGCGACTTCAGAAGGACGGTGGTGGGAGGCGGGAGGGCGGCACGGGCCGGCACGTGGAGGGCGCCTACTACGTCTGGACGCCCGAGCAACTCGCCGAGGTCCTCGGCGCCCAGGACGCCGAAGTCGCCGCCCGGTACTACGGCGTCACCGAGGAGGGCACCTTCGAGCACGGCAGCTCCGTCCTCCAACTCCCGCAGAGCGACCAGGTGTTCGACGCGGAGAAGACCGCATCGATCAGGCGGCGCCTCACCGCGGCGCGTGCCCGCCGCCCGGCCCCCGGCCGCGACGACAAGGTGGTCGCCGCCTGGAACGGCCTCGCCGTCGCCGCCTTGGCCGAGACCGGTGCGTACTTCGACCGCCCCGACCTCGTGGACGCCGCGCTGGGCGCCGCCGACCTCCTCGTACGCCTGCACATGGACGAGCGCGCGCGCCTCGCCCGGACGTCGATGGACGGCCAGGCGGGCCCCAGCGCGGGCGTGCTGGAGGACTACGCCGACGTCGCCGAGGGCTTCCTCGCGCTCGCCTCCGTCACCGGGGAGGGCGTCTGGCTTGAGTTCGCCGGGTTCCTGCTCGACCATGTGCTCGCGCGCTTCACCGACGAGGACGGGGGGCTGTACGACACGGCCGCCGATGCCGAGCGGCTCATCCGCCGCCCCCAGGACCCCACGGACAACGCCACCCCCTCCGGCTGGACCGCCGCCGCCGGGGCCCTGCTGTCCTATGCCGCGCAGACCGGGTCCGAACCGCATCGCGCCGCCGCCGAGCGGGCGTTGGGCGTCGTCAGGACGCTGGGGGCGCGTGTGCCGCGCTTCATCGGCTGGGGGCTCGCCGTGGCCGAGGCGCTCCTGGACGGGCCGCGCGAGGTCGCCGTCGTCGGCCCGGCCCTCGACGACCCTGCCACCAGGACCCTGCACCGCACGGCACTTCTGGGCACCGCGCCGGGTGCGGTGGTGGCCGTGGGCACTCCGGGGAGTGAAGAGCTGCCCCTCCTCATTGACCGGCCCCTGGTCCACGGTGAACCCACCGCATATGTCTGCCGCAACTTCACCTGTGATGCCCCGACCACCGATCCGGAACGGCTGCGTACCGCGCTGAGCGGCTGAAACGCCGAGTGGAGGAATTCGTTCCAGGTATCGCGACCGGCCGTGTGTTCGGATAGATCCCGTTAGGCGACCGCTCGTTCCGAAACAAGTTATTTATCGGAGGATCTCCCGGGCTTCACACTTTCCCCCTAGTCTCTGCACGGTGACGCGACGGACGCGATGACGCGCCGTCGCGACCGGGGGGTTTCAGGAGATCTGGGGGGATCTTTGCTGACGTCTGTCTTCATCGCTGCCGTTTCGCTCGCCCTGTTCTGGATGGCGGCCTTCACCCTGTGGTGGCAGATGCACGCGTGGCGCACGCCCGAGGTGCTCGCCTCCACCAGGTTCGGCAGCCCGGACGGGGCCGACCGTCTCTCGTTCTCGCTGCTCCTGCCCGCGAGACACGAACAGGCCGTCCTGGAGCACACGATCCAGCGGCTGCTGGAGTCGGCCCACGCCGACTTCGAGATCATCGTCATCGTGGGTCACGACGACCCCGGGACCGACGAGGTCGCCCGCAGGGCCGCGGCCCGGGACGCGCGCGTCCGTGTCGTCGTCGACCACCACGACAGGAAGAACAAGCCGAAGGCCATGAACACGGCGCTGCCGCACTGCCGCGGCGACGTCGTCGGGGTCTTCGACGCCGAGGACCAGGTCCATCCGGAACTGCTCGCCCACGTCGACCACGCCTTCCGCACCACGGGCGCGGACGTGGTCCAGGGCGGGGTGCAGCTCATCGACTTCCACTCCAGCTGGTACAGCCTGCGCAACTGCCTGGAGTACTTCTTCTGGTTCCGCTCCCGGCTGCACCTGCACGCGCAGAAGGGCTTCATCCCGCTCGGCGGCAACACCGTCTTCGTACGGACGGACGTGCTGAGGGAGGCCGGCGGGTGGGACCCCGAGTGCCTCGCCGAGGACTGCGACCTGGGCGTGCGGCTGTCCAGCGTCGGCAAGAAGGTCGTCGTCGCCTACGACTCGGACATGGTCACCCGGGAGGAGACCCCCGGCTCGCTGATGTCCCTGCTCAAGCAGCGCACCCGCTGGAACCAGGGCTTCCTCCAGGTCTACCGCAAGAAGGACTGGAAGCAGCTCCCGGGCTTCGGGCAGCGGCTGCTCGCCCGCTACACCCTCATGACGCCGTTCCTGCAGGCGTTCTCCGGCGTGATCATCCCGCTCAACGCCGCGATCGCCGTCTTCCTGGACGTGCCGGTCGGTGTCGCCTTCCTCACCTTCCTGCCGCTCGTGACCGCCGCGGTCACCTTCGTCTTCGAGGTCGTCGGGCTGCACGACTTCGGCACGCAGTACGGGCTGCGCGTCCACCTCGCCCACTACGTGAAGCTCATCGTGGGCGGCCCCTTCTACCAGGTGCTCCTCGCCGGCGCCGCGGTCCGTGCCGTCTGGCGCGAGCAGCGCGGCCGCACCGACTGGGAGCTGACCAGCCACGTCGGCGCGCATCTGACCGCGGCCGACGTGATCCGCGAGCCCCGAGAGGACGTTCCGGCGTGACCTCCACTCTTCCCGCGGCGACCGGCACCACGGTCCCCGCGCAGGACACACCTGTCCCCATCACCGTCCCCGCGCGCCTTCCGGTGTTCCGCTTCCGCCGCTCCCGGCCGGATCTGGCGCTGTGCGGGGTGCTCCTCGCGGCGGTCCTCACGGTCCAGGGCTGGAACATCGCCGACTACCCGGCCCTCAGCGACGACGAGGGCACCTATCTCGCCCAGGCGTGGGCCGTGCAGAACGGCCATGGGCTCGCCCACTACACGTACTGGTACGACCACCCGCCCCTCGGCTGGATCCAGGTGGCCCTGCTGACCTGGATCCCCTCCCGCATCGACCCGGGGCTGATGACGGTCGGCGCCATGCGCGCCGCCCTGCTGGTGGTCGGCGCGGCGAGCGCGGTCCTCGTCTACGTCCTCGCCCGCCGCCTGCGGCTGCCGGCCTGGGCGGCGGGCCTCGCGACGGCCCTCTTCGGGCTCTCCCCGCTCTCGGTGGTCCTCCAGCGCGAGATCTTCCTCGACAACATCGCGGTGATGTGGACGCTGCTCGCCTTCACCCTGGCCGCGTCCCCGAGCCGCCATCTGTGGCACCACTTCGGCGCGGGCCTCGCCGCGGCGGCCGGCGTCCTGACCAAGGAGACGATGCTCGTCGTCCTGCCCGCCGTCTTCCTCACGATGTGGCGCCACAGCCACCGCGACACCCGGAAGTTCGCACTCACCGGCGCGGTCACCGCGTGTGTGCTGATCGGTCTCTCGTACCCCCTGTTCGCCCTGCTCAAGGGGGAGTTGCTGCCGGGTCCCGGCCATGTCTCGCTGTGGGACGGCATCGCCTACCAGATGAGCCGGGCCGGGTCCGGGTTCCTGCTCGATCCCGGCTCCGGCTCCCACGGCGTGCTGCACTCCTGGCTCTACTACGACCGCGTCCTGCCGATCGGCGGCCTCGCCGGGGCGCTGCTGCTCCTGCTCACCTGGCGCCGGTCGGTGACGGCCCGGGCGCTGGCCGGGCCCGCGCTCGCCGTCGCGATCCTCACCCTGGTCGCGATGCGGCCCGGTGGCTACCTGCCGGCCATGTACGTCATCCAGGCCCTGCCGTTCCTCGCGCTGGTCCTGGCCGGCGCCGCCGCCGGCATTGTTCACGCGGTGCTGCGCCGCCGGCGCGGCGCGGCCGAGAAGCGGTACGTCACCTGGGCGCGGTACGCCGTGGCGGCGCTGCTCGTGGCGGCCGGCGGGGCCTACGTCGTGCCCCGCTGGTACGACGGCGACCGCACCGCCGTCACCGCCGACGCCAACGCCCCCTACCGGGCCGCGTCGCGGTGGCTGGCGGACGAGGTGGCGGACCCGGAGAACACCCGTGTCCTCGTCGACGACGCGCTGTGGCTCGACCTCGTGCACGCCGGATACCGGCCCGGCCTCGGCGCCATCTGGTTCTACAAGGCCGACCTCGACCCCGCGGTGGCGAGGACGATGCCGCGCGGCTGGCGCGACCTCGACTACGTGGTGGCCTCCCCGACGGTGCGGCGCGACGCCGTCGACCTGCCGAACGTGAAGGCCGCGATCGAGCACTCGACGCCGGTCGCCACCTTCGGCACGGGGGCCGACCGGATCGAGATCCGCAGCATCGACCAGGGCGCGGGAGGCGACCGATGAGCCATGAATCCACCGTTCCGGGAGAACTGGGCGGTCCGGCGGTACGCGCCGCCGAGGTTCCCGAGCCCGGTGCCGTCACCATCGTCGTACCGACCTTCAACGAGTCCGGGAACATCCGCGAACTGCTGCGCAGGATCACCGAGTCGGTGCCCGGACGGCTGCCCTGCGAGGTCGTCTTCGTCGACGACTCCACCGACGACACCCCCGAGGTGATCTCCCGCGCGGCGCAGGACTGCCCGTTCCCGGTCAGCCTGCTGCACCGCGAGGAGCCGGCCGGGGGACTCGGCGGGGCCGTCCTCGAGGGCATGAAGACGGCCGCCTCCGACTGGATCGTCGTCATGGACGCCGACCTGCAGCATCCGCCGTCCCTGGTACCCGAACTGGTCGGCACCGGTGAGCGCACGCACGCCGGTCTCGTCGTCGCCTCCCGCTATCTGAAGGGCGGCAGCCGCGCCGGGCTCGCGGGCGGCTACCGCATCGCGGTCTCACGCGGCGCGACCTGGCTGACCAAGTCGCTGTTCCCGCGCCGACTGCACGGCATCAGCGACCCGATGAGCGGCTTCTTCGCGATCCGCCGCAGCGCGGTCACCGCGGAGACACTCCGGCCGCTCGGCTACAAGATCCTCCTCGAACTGGCCGTGCGCAGCAGGCCGCGCGAGGTCAGCGAGGTGCCGTTCGTCTTCCAGGACCGGTTCGCGGGCGAGTCGAAGTCCACCGCGCAGGAGGGCCTCCGCTTCCTGCGCCATCTGGCCGGCCTGCGCACCGCCTCGCCGGTCGCGCGCATGATCGCGTTCGGGCTGATCGGCGCCACCGGTTTCGTACCGAACCTGGCGGGCCTGTGGGCCCTCACCGCGCTCGGCCTGCACTACCTGCCGGCGGAGATCCTGGCCAACCAGCTCGGCGTCGCCTGGAACTTCCTGCTCATCGAGCACCTGCTGTTCCGCGAGCGCCGCCGCCACCGGCACTGGGCGGACCGGGTGGGCCGCTTCGCGCTCCTCGCCAACGCCGACCTCGTCCTGCGCATCCCGCTGATCGCGCTGCTCGTCGGCACGTTCGGGACGAGCGTGCTGCCCGCCACCGCGCTCGCGCTGGTGACGACCTTCGTCCTGCGCTTCGCGGGCACCGAAGCGCTGGTGTATCTGCCGCGCCGGGGCCGGGAGGCCACGGGCCGTACAGCAAGGAGCCACAGGTGAAGACCATCCGCGCACTCCGCGCTCCGCGCAGACGCAGGACCGCCCTGCTGGCCGTGACCGGTCTGACGGCGGGACTGCTCCTGACCTCCCCGCAGCCGGCCTCGGCCGCCAACCTCGTCAAGAACCCCGGCTTCGAGACCGACGGCACCGACGGGATGCCGTACTGCTGGGAGAAGTCGGGCTGGGGCGACAACGACTTCACCTTCACCACCACCAGCGACGCCCACACCGGCGGCAGGGCGATGAAGGTCGAGCTGACCCGCCGCGTCGACGGCGACCGCAAGGCGCTCATCACCGAGTCCGCGACCTGCGCCCCGGTGGTCACCCCCGGCAAGCAGTACGACCTCTCGCTCTGGTACAGGTCGACCACCCCGGACGTCGCGGTCACGCTGTTCCGGCACGACACGACCACGGGCTGGCAGTACTGGACCGACCTCAAGACGCTCGACATGAGCGCGGACTGGGCCCAGGCGGGCGTGCGCACCCCCGAGGTCCCGGCCGGCACCGACATGATCACCTGGGGTGCGTCGGTGTACGGCACCGGGTCCGTGACCACCGACGACCACACCATGGAGCAGGTCCCCGATCCGCTGCCGCCCGCGCAGTGCACGGGCACGGCGGACCAGTGCGCCGACGGCCGGTGGGAGGTCCTGCCCACGCAGAACCCGGTGCGCTCCATGCACTCCGTCGTCCTCAGCAACGGCAAGGTGCTGCTGATCGCGGGCTCGGGCAACAGCGAGGAGAACTTCGCGGCGGGCACCTTCACCAGCGCGGTCTACGACCCGGCGAACGGCTCGTACAAGGTCGTCCCCACGCCGAAGGACATGTTCTGCGCCGGGCACGTCCAGCTCCAGGACGGGCGCGTGCTCGTGATGAGCGGCAACAAGGCGTATCCGGCGGCGGACGGTTCGCACGGCTACGAGGGCTTCAAGGACTCGTACGTCTTCGACCCGGCGACCGAGACCTACACCAGGACCAACGACCTCAACGACGGCCACTGGTACCCGTCCGCGACCGAGCTCGGCAACGGTGACGTGATCTCCTTCGGCGGGCTGCGCGAGGACTCCACGGGCTCGGTGACCACCGAGTACTGGTCGGACGCCGACCAGCAGTGGCTGCCGCTGTGGAAGGTCAACCAGACCTGGTCGTACTGGGGCCTGTACCCGTCGATGATCCTCATGCAGGACGGCCGCCTGTTCTACTCGGGCAGCCATGTCTTCGGCAACAACATCCCGGGCACCGGCTCCGCGATCTACGACTACGGCGCGAACACGATCACGCCGGTCCCGGGTCTGCAGAACAAGGACGAGCGCGACCAGTCGGCGAGCGTGCTGCTGCCGCCCGCCCAGGACCAGCGGGTCCTCACCCTCGGCGGCGGCAACATCGACTCCAACCCAGACGCGAACCGGCTGACGGACATCATCGACCTCAAGCAGGCCGGCCCGCAGTACACGGCCGGGCCGCCGCTGCCGCAGGGCACCGTCGACCTCGGCAACGGACCGGTCGCGGAGACCGGGGCCCAGGGCAAGATGTACGTCTCCGCGGTCCTCCTGCCGGACGGCAAGGTGCTGGAGACCGGCGGCGCGCTGCACAACCGCGCCGACCCCGTGCACGAGTCCTCGATCTTCGACCCGGGCACCACCACCTTCGACCCGGTGGCCGCCGACCCGGAGGCCCGCGGCTACCACTCCTCGGCCTTCCTGCTGCCGGACGGACGTGTGATGGCCACCGGCGACAACCCGGGCAACGGCACCTGGAACCACAACGTGTCGATCTACTCGCCGCCCTACCTGTTCAAGGGCACCCGCCCGGTGATCACCTCGGTGATCGACAACCAGTGGACCTACGGCACCACGCAGCGCATCACCGTCGACCGGCCCATCGCGAAGGCGGAGCTGATCCGCCCCGCCGCGGTCACCCACTCCTCGGACCCGAACCAGCGGTTCGTGGACCTGCCGCTGTCGGTGGACGGCACCGGCGTCGACCTGAACGTGACGAGCAATCCCGACCTGGCCCCGCCCGGCTGGTACATGCTCTTCGCGGTCGACGCGAACGGCGTCCCCTCGGTGGCCCGGTGGATCCATCTGCAGGGCCCGGCCGCCCTGTCCCCGGCCACCGCCTCGGCCCACGTCCACTCCTTCGCCGACTCCCCGCGGGGCACGACCACCGGCGCCGGCCGGAAGCGCGCCTCGCAGCAGGTCGGCCCGACGATCTCGGGCTGCGACCGGCACTACGGCTCGGCCAACGTGTGCGTGCCGACCGTGTTCCCGCCCCAGGTGAAGAGGACGACGGCCGCCCGCTGCGCCTGGCTGGCGCAGAACGACTACGGCCGCCTGGAGGTCAACGGCCGGGACGACCCGCTGCGCCTCGACCGGAACGGGGACGGGGTGGCCTGCGGGAAGGGAGACGTGAAGAGGCGCCAGTCCAGCGCCAGTCCAGCGCCAGTCCAGCGCTAGTCCCGGCTCGCCCCGTAGGCGAGGGCGCGCTCCACGATGGCCTCCAGCTGGTCGTGGTGCGCGCCCCGCCAGTAGGCACGGCCGCAGTCCCGGCACCGGGCGAACACCTCGTACGTCCGCTTGGTGCCGTGCTTCAGCTGGTCGGCGACCTCCTCCTTCGTGGCGTCGCGGAGCAGGCCGTTGCAGGCGGTGCAGCGCGTCCAGGGCCGCAGCTCGGGCGCGAACCGGTCGAGCACGTCCCGGAGTTGGTCCTCCGGCCGGGTGCTGTAGACGTACCCGCCCGCCCACAGCTCCCGGCGGCGCAGCAGCCCCCGGTCGCGGCTGAGCATCACCCGGCGCTCGGCCGCGGAACGGGACGCCAGGGCCGCGTCGCCGATGTCCGTGGACTCGTACGCCGTGTCCACGCCCAGCAGCCGCAGCCGGCGGGCCAGGGTGCCGAGGTGGACGTCGAGGAGGAAGCGCAGCGGGGCGCCGGGCACCTGCTGGGGCCGCTCGACGGGGCGCACCTCGACGGACTCGCCGGCGGCGGGCACATGGGAGAAGGAGGAGGCGCGGCCGTCCACGAGGAGCTCCCCGACCTCGGTCAGGGGCACGCCCAGCGACTCGACGACATGGCCGAGCGAGGAGGCGCCGTCGGTGACGACCTTCGTGGCGCGCCCGCGCCGTGCGTGCGGGACGAAGAGCCCCAGCTCCGGGGAGAACTCGACGTGGATCTCGGGTCCGTTCACCTGGCCAGGATGGCATGCGAACGGCTCAGGGAGCCGCGGATTTCCGCTGCGGCAGACCGTGCTCGAGCACGTCGAGCGTGCGGCCGACGTACTCGCCGAGGTCGCCCCGCTGCCCGTGCTCCGCCCAGTACCGCATCGCCTCCATCAGCGCGCCGACGACGCCCATGCAGAACACGCGCACCTCGAGGTCGCCGGGGGCGCGCCCGGTGCGCTCGGCCACCACCTCGCACATCATCCGGCCGGTCACGGACATGCTCTCGGTGATCCGGGAGCGGACCGCCGGCACCTCGATCATCAGCCGTCCGCGCAGCGCCGTCTCCTCGGGCGTCTCGTACTCCCCCGACATGCTCCGCTCCGCCGCGGTGCGCAGCACCTGCCGCAGCGACTCCATCACGGGCTCGTCCACCGGCCGTGCGCGCAGTGCCTCCTCCGGGAGCGGGTCGTATTCGTCGGTGATGACGATGTCCTCCTTGGTGGGGAAGTACCGGAACACCGTGGAGGGGGAGACCTCGGCCGCCTCCGCGATCTGCTCGATGGTGGTCGCGTCGTAGCCCTGCTCCTGGACCAGCCGGTATGTCGCCTTGCGGATCGCCGTACGAGTCTTGATCTTCTTCCGCTCGCGCAGGCCCAGGCGGGGCTGTGCGGCGGGGGTCGAGCGGTGTGCGGTAGCGGCCATGGTCGTCATTGTCCGGCATTCCCGGGAGCCGGGACCATGCCGGAGTCCTCCCGCGGGAGGTCCGGTGCGGGCTTCGGACCGGGCGGCAGGGCCGCCGTGAGCAGCGCCGGGCGTGCGCTGCGGCGTTCGCGGACGACGAGCCGGGCGGTCGGCGCGACGGGGGTGGCGAGGGGTGCGAGGACACGGGCGGCGGGCCCGGAGACGAAGCGGGCCCTGGAGCGGGCGCAGGAGCTCGCCCTGCTGGGTGCGGGCGCATCGGATGTCAGGGCGATCCCGCCGCGCAGGTCGGCGGAGCTGGTCCGGCAGCGCGGCTCGCCGCCAGGTGCTCTCCCGCTCCGCCCGGGTCCGCAGCCGGACGGTCTTCTGCTCGATGCGCGCCGAGACTACGGCCTGGCTGGACCGCGTCGGGTTGCGGGTGGCCACCCCCGGGCGGCGGGCGGGCGCCGGTCCGGCTGCAGGGCGTCGCGCAGCGCGGGGGTGAAGAGCCGCACGATTTCATCAGGCGGCATGGATGCGACGGGTTCCAGGCGCAGCAGGTAGCGGGTGACGACGACGCCGGCGACCTGGGTGCAGAAGGCCGCGGCCCGCTTCCTGGCGTCGACGCCGTCGAGGCGTGCGGTGAGGCGGGTGATGAGTTCGCGTTCCAGCATCTCGCGGACCAGGTCCGCGAAGGCGAGGTCCTGGGCGATGCTGCCGAGCATGGCTTTGAGCGGGGCGCCGGTGACCGGGTCGTCCCACAGGACCAGCAGGTCCCGCAGGACCCTCTGCGGAAGGGTCGCCGGATCGCCTTCGAGGGCGTGGGCGATGACGTCGGCGGGGTTGGCGGAGGAGGTGACCGCGGCGCTGAACAGGCCCTTCTTGGAGCCGTAGTAGTAGCTGAGCAGCGCGAGGTCCACGTCGGCCTCGGCGGCGATCTGCCGCATGGTGACGGCTCGGTAGCCGTCGGCGAAGAAGCGGCGGCGGGCCGCGGTGAGGATCTGGCCGCGGGTGTCGGGGCTGCCGACCCGGCGTCCGCGCCGCCCTTCCGGTTTATTCATCACAGTTGAGATAGTAGTCCGGCGCGAGCGAGTGTGGGCAGGTCAGAACGTTCGGCCAAGGAGGCCGCCCCTCATGCTCGACACCCAGTCCACCCCCGATGTCGACGCGCCGGCCGGTGCCCGACGGCCCGGTCTCGTCCTGGCCGTGACCTGTCTCGCGCTGGCCGTGGTGGTCTCCGCGATGGCGTCGCTGAACGTGGCGCTGCCCGACATCGCGACGCAGACGCACGCGACCCAGACACAGCAGTCGTGGATCATCGACGCCTACAGCCTGGTCTTCGCCTCGCTGCTGCTGCCCGCCGGAGCGCTCGGCGACCGCTTCGGCCGCCGCCGGGCCCTGATCGCGGGCCTGCTGGTCTACGGCGCCGCGTCGGCCGGTGCCACCCTCTCCACCAGCCCGGACATGCTGATCGGGCTGCGCGCGGTGATGGGCGCCGGGGCCGCGCTGGTCATGCCCGCCACGCTGTCCACCATCACCAGCACCTTCCCGCGCGAGCAGCGGGCCCGCGCAGTCAGCGTCTGGGCGGCCGTGGCGGGTGCCAGCGGCGTGCTCGGCCTGATGGCGTCCGGCATGCTGCTGCAGTCGTGGTCATGGGCGTCGGTGTTCTGGTTCAACGCCGTCCTGGTCACCGTGGCGCTGGCCGGCACCCTGGCGTTCGTGCCCGAGTCGGCCGAGCGAGGCGCGCCACGGCTGGACCTGGTCGGTGCGGTGCTCGCCGCGGGCGGGGTGGCGACCGTGGTCTACGCGGTCATCGAGGCACCGGTCAACGGCTGGAGCAGCGCGACGACGCTGGCCGGGCTGGGGCTCGGCCTGCTGCTCGTGGTCGGTTTCGTCCTGTGGGAGCTGCGGCAGCGCCACCCGCTCCTGGACCCGCGGCTGTTCCGCAACCGGCGCTTCGCCGCCGGATCGCTCTCGATCACGATGCAGTTCTTCGCGCTGTTCGGGTTCATGTTCGTACTGATGCAGTACCTGCAACTGCTGCGCGGCGACAGTGCCCTCAGGGCGGCCCTCAGCCTGCTGGCCATGCCGATCGGCATGGTGCCCACCTCACGCCTGAGCCCCAGGCTGTCGGCGCGGTTCGGTGCCCGCGGCCCGTGGACGCTCGGACTGATCGGCCTGGCCCTCGGACTCGCGATCCTCGCCCACCTCGGCCCGAACAGCTCCTATCCCGAGGTCGCGGCGGGCCTGATCCCGCTCGGCGCCGGCCTGGGTCTGGCCATGCCGCCCGCCACCACCGCCATCACCGACGCGCTGCCCCCGCGGCTGCAGAACGTCGGCTCCGCCGTCAACGACCTCGCCCGCGAACTCGGCGGCGCGCTCGGCATCGCCGTCCTCAGCAGCCTCCTCAACGGCGTCTACCGCGACCACCTCCACCCCACCGGGGTGCCCGCCCACGTCACCGAGGCGGCCCGCTCCTCCATCGCCGCCGCCACCGCCATCGGCGGCCCCGTCCTCGACCCCGCACGCACCGCCTTCACCGACGGACTCCACATCGCCCTCATGGCCGCCTCCGGCGTCGCCCTCACGGCGGCCCTGGCCGTCGCCGCACTGCTCGGCCGAAAGCGGCGCCGCGACGCCACCGACGCCGCCGACTGACCCGGACCACCTGAAACCGAGACCCCGCCATGCCGCAGCACGACACCGGCGCCCCGCTGCCGAACCCCTTGCCCGCCCCCACCCCCGACGTCGACGTGCTGGTCGTCGGCGCCGGCCCCACCGGACTCACCGCCGCCGCGGAAGCCCGCCGCCACGGTCTGCGCGTACGGATCGTCGAACGCAAGCCGTCCCGGTCACCGTTCTCCAAGGCCCTGGTGGTTCACGCCCGCACCCTCGAGGTCTTCGCCGCCATGGGCATCGCCGACGCCGTCATCGCGCAGGGCGCACGCTTCACCGCCCTCAACGCACACATCGGAGGCCCCCGGCACCACACCCGCGTGGACCTGCTCCGACAGCCCTGGGGCGACACCGACTACCCCTACTGGCTGTCCATCCCCCAGTACGCCACCGAGCAGATCCTCGAACGCCACCTCGTCTCGCTGGGCGTCGAGGTCGAATGGTCCACCACCCTCCACACCGTCAGCGACCGCGGCGACCACGTCGATGCGATCGTGGAGCGCGCCGACGGCAGCACCGAGACCATCCGCTCGCGCTGGCTCATCGGCTGCGACGGATCCCACAGCCATGTGCGCAACCAGGTCGGGCTGCGCCTGGACCGAACGGACGCCGGAGCCACCTTCGTGCTGGCCGACGTCAAGACCACCGCCGCGCTCGAGCAGGACGAAGGCCACATGTTCCTGGGCCGGGAACCGCTCCTGCTCATCGTGCCGATGCCCGAACCGGACCGGTGGCGCATCATCGCCCACCTCCCCACCCGGGCCGCCGGACCGCCCCCCACCGTCGACGCCACCTACCTCGACGACCTGATCCGGCGCCGCGCCGGGATCGAGTTCGGCAGCCACGACGTCGTGTGGCAGTCACAGTTCGACCTGAGCCAGGGCCTGGTGGACCACTACCGCAAGGGGCGGGTGTTCCTCGCCGGCGATGCCGCGCACGTCCACAGCCCCGTCGGCGGACAGGGCATGAACACCGGCGTCCAGGAGGCCCACAACCTCGCGTGGAAGCTGGCCGCCGCCGAGCGTCTCGAGCCGGGCCCGGCGACCGGAATCCTCGACAGCTACGAGGCCGAGCGCCGCCCGGTCGCGCAGGCGATGGTGAAGGGCACAGCCCGCGCGACCGGAGTGCTGACCACGACGAACCCGGTGCTGCACCGCGCCGTCCGGGCCGTCGCACCGCACGTGATCGCCCGCCGGCGGGTGCAGGCGCGGCTCGGCCGGGGCGTCGGCATGCTCGACATCGGCTACCGGGACGGCCCGCTCGCGCGCACCACCACCTCGCGTGCTGCCGGCCGCCGCCTGCCCAATCCCCGGCTCGCGCTCGGCGGCCGACTCCACGAGCGGCTCAGCGGAAACGGCTACACCTGGATCGTCACCGGCCGCGCCGACGAGCGGGCCCCTGACGCCGCCGCGGCGGAGTGGGGCGAGATCCCCATGGTCTACCTCGACCACCAGGCCCTGGCCGAACCTCTCCACGGACTGGACCGGGTCACCCTGGTGCGGCCCGACGGGCACGTCGCCGCCACCGCGGCGACCGCCGACGCCGTCCGGGCGCAACTGCCCGTTCCCGCCCACCCTCTGCCACTCAGCGGCACATGAAGAACCCGACCGACCCGGGAACCGCCGATCGCGCGGCCGCGGCGAAGTCCCACGATCCCCACGACCGTCAGGAGAACACCATGCCCCACCACGACGCCCACGACGCGTCGCCCGTCGAGCCCACTGCGCGGACCGAATCACCGCCGACGTCGCTCGACACCCTGATCCACAAGCACCTGGGCCAGGCCACGTCGTCCCCGACGGGCCGCAGCATCGCGCCTCTCCCCACAGGGCAACTCGGCCTGCTGACCCAGCACCTCGTCGCGCTGCGCGCCGGCTCCTGCCTCCCGGACCACGAGAACCCGGGCGACGCGACCGTGCTGGTGCTGCGGGGCCGGGTCGAGCTGCGCACCGGGGCCGCCTCCTGGACAGGCGCTGCGGGGGATCTGCTGGTCGTTCCGTCCGCACGCCACAGCCTCGAAGCGATCGAAGAGGCCGCCGTACTGCTCAGCGTCGTCAAGGCCAGGTGACCGGACTCGTCAGAAACACCCACCCACCGCGCGGGCTGCCGAGCCACTGGCACGAACGGGCCCGCGCGGCAGCGGTGCCCGCGCGGCGGCTCCCGTAGAGCACCCGAAGTGACAGTAGCCGTGAAATGGCAGAGACTCTCAAAATGGAGGGGTGTCGAGGGCGGGAGGGTTCCGTGCGGAGCCGGGGGCCGCGATTCCCGGCGCGACGGCTCCGGACGCGACGAAGGCCGCGGCGTCGGTGCCGCGGCCTTGGTGAACGGGCTGCCGGGGCGGTCCGGCCGGAGGGGTCATGCGTGCTGGTACGCCACCAGGGAGATCCCCACGTAGTGCACGACGAACGCGGCGAGGGTGAGGGAGTGGAAGACCTCGTGGAAGCCGAACCACCGGGGCGACGGGTTCGGCCGCTTCATCCCGTAGATCACGCCTCCCGCGCTGTAGAGCAGCCCGCCGACGACGACGAGCACGAGGACGGCGATCCCGCCGGTGCGCAGGAAGTCGGGGAGGAAGAAGACGGCCGCCCAGCCCATCGCGATGTAGCAGGGTGTGTAGAGCCAGCGCGGGGCGCCGACCCAGAAGACCCGGAAGACGATTCCGGCGGCGGCCGCGCCCCAGATGCCCCACAGCAGCCACTGGCCCTTCGCCCCCGGCAGGAGCAGCAGCGTCAGCGGGGTGTAGGTGCCCGCGATGATCAGGAAGATGTTCGCGTGGTCGAGCCGGCGCAGCACGCCGTCCATGCGCGGGCCCCAGTTGCCGCGGTGGTAGAGCGCGCTCACACCGAAGAGCAGACAGGCCGTCAGGGCGTAGACGCCACAGGCGATGCGGCCCCGGGTCGAGTCGGCGAGGGCGGTGAGCACGAGGCCGGCGACGAGAACGGCCGGGAACATCCCGAGATGCAACCAGCCGCGGAGTTTCGGCTTGACCGAGTGAGGCAGGGAAAGCGCGACGGGACCGCGGCCGGCTGCCGGCGAGTCCGTGGGCGCGTCGGGGACGGACGCAGTCATGCGCCGCATGGTACCTACGGAACCGTAAGTTGCGTATCAAAGTGCGACCGGTATCACCCCGGCCGCCCGGTCTGCGCGGTCCCGGGGCGACCGGAAAGATTATTCCATCCCAACCCCACGTGGACGCAAAGAAACGCGATGACACGTGGCGATCCTCACTCTGCTCAGCTGGGCGCTCCTCTGGACAGATGGGCAATCCGGGCGGATGATCAAATGAGTGCGGTCGGTACCGGATGAGCGACGGCAAAGCATCCGGGCCGCGGCCCCCACGGGGCATTCAACACAAAATCCCTCATCTAGGAGCAACCGTGGCGCGCGACATCGCGGCTCCCACAACGGTCCCCACCGAGCACAAAGACCTGATCTCGTGGGTCAACGAGATCGCCGAACTCACGCAGCCGGACAACGTGGTCTGGTGTGACGGATCCGAGGCCGAGTACGAGCGTCTCTGCGAGGAACTCGTCCGCAAGGGCACCTTCAAGAAGCTCGACCCCATCAAGCGCCCGAACTCTTACTACGCCGCCTCCGACCCGACCGATGTCGCGCGGGTCGAGGACCGGACGTTCATCTGTTCCGAGAAGGAGGAGGACGCGGGCCCGACGAACAACTGGAAGGCCCCCGCGGAGATGCGGGAGATCTTCCAGGGTGCGGACGGCCTGTTCCGCGGCTCCATGCGCGGCCGCACGATGTACGTCGTGCCCTTCTGCATGGGCCCGCTCGGCTCCCCGCTCTCCGCGATCGGTGTGGAGATCACCGACTCCGGGTACGTCGCCGCCTCCATGCGCACCATGACGCGCATGGGCCAGGCGGTCCTCGACGAGCTCGGCTCCGACGGCTTCTTCGTCAAGGCCGTCCACTCCGTCGGCGCCCCGCTGGAGCCCGGCCAGGAGGACGTGCCCTGGCCCTGCAGCCAGACCAAGTACATCTCGCACTTCCCCGAGGCCCGCGAGATCTGGTCCTACGGCTCCGGCTACGGCGGCAACGCGCTGCTCGGCAAGAAGTGCTACGCCCTGCGCATCGCCTCCGTGATGGCGCGCGACGAGGGCTGGCTGGCCGAGCACATGCTGATCCTCAAGCTGACGCCGCCGCAGGGCGAGTCCAAGTACGTCTGCGCCGCCTTCCCGAGCGCCTGCGGCAAGACGAACCTCGCCATGCTGGAGCCGACGATCTCCGGCTGGACGGTCGAGACGATCGGCGACGACATCGCGTGGATGCGGTTCGGCGAGGACGGCCGGCTGTACGCGATCAACCCCGAGGCCGGTTTCTTCGGTGTCGCACCCGGCACCGGCGAGCACACCAACGCCAACGCGATGAAGACGATGTGGGGCAACGCCGTCTTCACGAACGTCGCCCTCACCGACGACGGCGACGTGTGGTGGGAGGGCATGACCGAGGAACTGCCCGCCCACCTCACCGACTGGAAGGGCAACGACTGGACGCCCGAGTCCGGGATCCCGGCCGCCCACCCCAACTCCCGCTTCACCGTTCCGGCCGCGCAGTGCCCGATCATCGCGCCGGAGTGGGAGGACCCGAAGGGCGTGCCGATCTCGGCGATCCTCTTCGGCGGCCGCCGCGCCTCCGCGGTCCCGCTGGTGACGGAGTCCTTCGACTGGAACCACGGTGTCTTCCTCGGCGCCAACGTGGCGAGCGAGAAGACCGCCGCGGCCGAGGGCAAGGTCGGCGAGCTGCGCCGCGACCCGTTCGCCATGCTGCCGTTCTGCGGCTACAACATGGGCGACTACATGGCGCACTGGATCAAGATCGGCGAGGGCAAGGACCAGTCCAAGCTGCCGCGGATCTACTACGTCAACTGGTTCCGCAAGAACGACGAGGGCAAGTTCGTCTGGCCGGGCTTCGGCGAGAACAGCCGCGTCCTGAAGTGGATCGTGGAGCGCCTGGAGGGCAAGGCGGAGGGCGTCGAGAGCCCGATCGGCATCCTGCCGGCCAAGGCGGCCCTGGACACCGACGGCCTGGACCTGTCCGAGTCCGACCTGGACTTCCTGCTCACGGTCGACAAGGACGTGTGGCGCGAGGAGGCCGCCCTGGTCCCCGAGCACCTCAACACCTTCGGCGAGCACGCTCCCAAGGAGCTGTGGGACCAGTACCGGGCGCTGGTGCAGCGCCTGGGCTGACCCCGACATGAACTCCGCGGCCGGTTGGATGTGCCCTGACCTGCTCCTCGGGCCGGCCGCGGTGACAGCGCACGCACCACAGGCGGGCCCGCCTCGTACGACCGCGTACGGGCGGGCCCCGCCGCGTGAGCCGCGCGACAAAGCGGTATTCGGGGGCATTTCGCCTAGGGTGCTGCCATGCGCGGAATCCTGTTGGCGGGAGGCACCGGCTCGCGACTGTGGCCGCTGACCCGCTCGGTGTCGAAGCAGCTGCTGCCGGTCTTCGACAAACCCATGGTCTACTACCCGCTCTCCACGCTGGTGATGGCCGGCGTCCGGGAGGTCCTGGTCATCACGACCCCCGACGACCAGCAGCAGTTCCGCCGACTGCTCGGTGACGGCAGTCAGCTGGGCATGCGGCTCGAGTACCTGGCCCAGGAGCGCCCCGAGGGCATCGCCCAGGCCTTCGTCCTCGGAGCGGACTTCATCGACGGCGAGTCGGTCGCCCTGATCCTGGGCGACAACATCTTCCACGGGAGCGGTCTCGGCACCCGCCTGGCACGCCACGACCGCCTGGAGGGCGGGCAGGTGTTCGCCTACCAGGTCGCCGACCCCTCCGCCTACGGCGTGGTGGAGTTCGACGAACGGGGCCGGGCCCTGTCCATCGAGGAGAAACCGGCCCGGCCCAAGTCCCGGTACGCGGTGCCCGGACTCTACTTCTACGACCACCGCGTCGTGGACATCGCCCGGGGCCTGCGGCCCAGCGCCAGGGGCGAGTTGGAGATCACCGACCTCAACCGCGTCTACCTGGACGCCGGGGCGCTGCACGTCACCCGGCTCGGCCGGGGCACCGCCTGGCTGGACACCGGGACCTTCGCGTCCCTGGTGCAGGCGTCGGAGTTCGTCCGGGTGATCGAGGAGCGTCAGGGCTTCAAGGTCGGCTGTGTCGAGGAGGCGGCCTGGCGGGCCGGCCTGATCGACGACGACCGGCTCCGGGAACTGGCCCGGCCGCTGCTCAAGAGCGGATACGGGCACTATCTGCTGGGGCTGTTGGAGGAGGGTCCGGGGGACTGCCGGCATGTCGTCACACCCCGAAGGAGCGGCGGCTCGCGTCAGGGGGAACTCCTGCCCGTCCACGGCGGCGCGCGGGGTACGGACCGGGTCCAGAGTCCGGCCGGGACCGGTCGGCTCTAGGGAGTGTTGCGAAAGGGGCGTCGTCCGCCCGAAGGGCGGGCCGGACGGGGCTTTCGCAACACGCCCTAAAGTCCCCGGGTGGTCGTCCCGAAGGTACGGAGGGAGCGATCGGCGCGAGGAGTTGCGTGGTGGAAAGGACGATCACGTGGAGCCACTCGGTATCGAAGGGGCCTGGGTGGACACCCCGGAGGTGTTCACGGACGGTAGGGGACGATTCCACGAATGGTTCAGGAGCGAGCGGTTCCACCGGGCGACCGGTCAGGGCCTCGGCCTCCGACAGGCCAACTGCTCACGGTCCGCTCGCGGCACGCTGCGCGGCATCCACTTCGCGTCGGTCCCCCCGGGCCAGGCCAAGTACGTCACATGCGTCGGCGGCGCCGTCCTCGACGTGGTGGTCGACATCCGTCTCGGCTCGCCGACCTTCGGGACCTGGGAGGCGGTCCGGCTCGACGACACCACACACCGGTGCCTCTACCTCTCGGAAGGGCTGGGCCATTCCTTCATGGCGCTGGAGGACGACTCCACCGTCGTCTACCTGTGCTCCGAGGGCTATGCCCCGGACCGCGAGCACGGGATCGACCCGCTCGACCCGGCGTTGGCCATCGCCTGGCCCGAGGACCTGGAGCCGGTGCTCTCCGCCAAGGACGCCGGGGCGCCCACGCTGGAGGAGGCCCGGCGGCAGGGCCTGCTGCCCTCGTACGAGGACTGCGGCGCCTATCGCAGCAGTCTCGTCGGCAGCGCGTGAGGTGATGACCATGGACCGTCGTCAGGAGCCCGGTGCCGGACGGCCGATGGCGGGAGAACCGGGGCGATCATGCGCATCGTGGTGACCGGCGGCGCCGGATTCATCGGATCGGAATACGTCCGCCGGCGGCTGACCGCGGATCCGGCGGCGCGGACCACCGTCCTCGACAAGCTCACCTACTCGGGGACCGAGGCCAACCTGGCGCCGGTGGCGGCCCACCCCGGCTACACCTTCGTCCACGGCGACATCTGCGACCCCGAGGTGGTCGACCAGGTCATGGAGGGCCAGGACGCGGTGGTCCACTTCGCCGCCGAGTCGCACGTGGACCGGTCGATCGACGGGGCCGGTCCCTTCGTCCGCACCAATGTGCTGGGGACGCAGATCCTCCTGGACGCGGCCCGACGGCACCGCGTGGGCCGCTTTCTGCACGTGTCCACCGACGAGGTGTACGGCTCGATCGCGAAGGGCTCGTGGACCGAGGAGTCGCCGCCGGCCCCCAACTCCCCGTACTCCGCCTCGAAGGCGGGCTCCGACCTGCTGGCGCTCGCCTACCACCGCACCCATGGCCTGGACGTCGTGGTCACCCGGTGCTCCAACAACTACGGGCCCCACCAGTTCCCCGAGAAGGTCGTCCCGCTCTTCATCACCAACCTGCTCGACGGGAAGCCGGTCCCCCTGTACGGAGACGGCCGCAACGTCCGCGACTGGCTGCACGTCTCCGACCACTGCCGGGGCATCGACCTGGTCCTGCACGGGGGCCGGGCCGGGGAGGTCTACCACATCGGTGGCGGCACCGAGCTGAGCAATCGCCGGCTCACCGGACTGCTCCTCGACGCGTTCGGCGCGGGCTGGGACCGGGTCGCGCACGTGGCCGACCGCAAGGGGCACGACCTGCGCTACTCGCTGGACGACGGCAAGATCCGCGAGCAGCTCGGCTACGCCCCGCAGGTGCCCTTCGCCGACGGACTGGCCGCCACGATCGCCTGGTACCGCGAACACCGCTCCTGGTGGGAGCCGCTCAAGGAGAGGGCCGGGCTGCGATGACCGTGAGCTGGCTGGTGAGCGGCGCGGGCGGGCTGTTGGGCCGCGAGATGCTCGCCGAACTCGCCGCCGACCCGGAGGCGGTGGTGACGGAGGCGGGCCGTGACCGGCTCGACATCACCGACCCGGCGGCCGTGCGCGCGGCCGTCGCCGGTCACCGGGTGGTCGTCAACTGCGCCGCCTGGACGGACGTCGACGGTGCGGAGCGGTCCGAGGCGGCGGCCACCGCCGTGAACGGCACGGGCGTCCGGCACCTCGCGGCCGCATGCGCGGGCAGCGGTGCCCTGCTGCTGCACGTCTCCACCGACTACGTGTTCCCGGGCGATGCCCGCCGGCCCCATCCGGAGGACGCGCCGACGAGACCCCTGAACGCGTACGGGCGCAGCAAACTGGCGGGGGAGCACGCGGTCGCGGAGCTGCTGCCCCGCACCGGCTACACGGTGCGCACCGCCTGGCTCTACGGCGAGCACGGCCGCAACTTCGTGGCGACCGTGCTGGAACTCGCCACCCGGCGCGAGACGCTGGACGTGGTGGCCGACCAGCACGGCCAGCCGACCTGGTCCCGGGCGCTCGCCCGGCAGCTGGCGGCCCTCGGCCGTGCCGCTCTGGCCGGGCGGGCCCCGGCAGGCGTCTACCACGGCACGGCGGCCGGCCGCACCACGTGGTACGGCCTGGCGCGTGAGACGTTCCGCCTCAGCGGTCTGGACCCCGGGCGGATCCGACCGGTCGGTTCGCAGAAGTTTCCCCGTCCCGCCGCCCGGCCGGCGTTCTCCGTGCTCGCTCACGGCGGTTGGGCGCGCGCCGGTCTCGTACCCCTGCCGCGCTGGGACGACCAGCTGACCGCCGCCCTGCACACCCCGCGCCTCGCCGCGCTGGCCGCCGAGGCGCGAAGGACGCACCGCCCCTGAACCGCGCCGGGGCTACACCAGCAGCGGCCCGCCGCAGCGCGCGGCGCCCTCCTTCATCGCGATGAGGTTGGCGACCACATAGGAGATGTTGTTCCGGGAGTGCCACTCGGTCGGGAAGTAGGTGACCAGCCGCGACTTCTGGAACCTGGCCTCGATCTCGGGCACGAAGGCACGGTACTGGTCGTCCGTGTAGTACCAGAACGAGTTCTCGTTGTAGTAGGCGACATGGGTCGGGTCCTGGTAGGCGCCGCGTCCGTCGGAGCTGGGCGTCATGGACAGGAGCATGCCGCCGGGTGCCAGCAGCCGGTACAGCTCGTTGATCAGCGGCACCTTGGCGGGCACGTGCTCCAGGAAGTCCACCGCCCGCATCAGGCCGACGGAGCTGTCGGGCAGGTCCAGCTTCCCGGGCAGGGTCGCGACGATGTCGACACCCTGCCCCGGGTACTGGTCCACGCCCAGGTAGCCCGGGGGTTTGCGGTGGGCCGCGCCGAGATCCAGGGCGAGCAGTCCCCGCCGGCGGGTCCAGGCGAGGGCGTTGGCTTCGATGTACCGGTCGTAGAGCGCGACCGTCTCGCGCTGGATGTGTGCGTTGATCTCCGGCTCGCGCTGGGTGTTCGCCGGGTGCATCCGCTGGAGGTACAGGCAGCGGGGGATGTGGTGGAAGTCGCCGATCTGGAACAGGCGGCACATCAGGTCCTGGTCGTCGAGGACCGTGCGGGCGGCGTCGTAACCACCGGCCTTGTCGTAGCTCTCCCTGCGGAACGCCCGCACATGGTTGGGCGCGTACCAGATGTAGGAGACGTTGTGCGGGGTCGGCGGCATGGCCAGGGACTGGAGCACCGTGCGGCCGTCGACCCGCACCTCCTCGTACTGCCAGCCGTGCGCCGCGTTGAAGCGGCTGTCGTCGCGCTTCCCGTCCTCCGTGATCTGTGCGGTGTTGCTGTAGACGAACACGGCCTCGGGATGCTCGTCGAAGGCCTTGGCGATCTCCGCCAGGCACTCCGTCACCAGGAGATCGTCGTGGTCGAGCTCCACGAGGATCTCGCCGCGCGCGAGTTCACAGGCCCTGCGCTTGGCCGCTCCCACGCCGCGGACCTCGTCCGCGATCTCCACACGGACCCTCTCGTCGGGGTGCTCCGGACGCCAGCGGGCGCCGTTGTTGAGCAGGACGATCCACTCCCAGTCGGCGCAGGTCTGCGCCTGCAGGGTCGTCAGGCACTCATCGAGGAAACGGGGCCTGTGGCTGGGTGTGAAGACGGAGAACTGGGGTGTCGGGGGCGACGTCATCTGGCGCTTCCTGCGTGGCTCGTTGTCGGTGAGGGCCGAACGGCCGTGGCGGTGCGGGAGGAACCGGCCCGAACCACCGTCGTGTTCGCCGACGTTACGAGCCCGCCCCCCCGTACGCGGCCATTCGGCAGACAGACGGGGCACAGGACCACCCGAATGCAGGCGGTGACGGTGCGTCCGCGGCAACCGAGGGTGCGCTCCGGGTGCACGTGGTGACGGTCCTTTCGGGTGAGCCGATGGTCCCGTCGGGTGATCTTCTGCATATGACACGGACACCAAAGGTGATCATCTGGGTGCGCAGCGTGAAGGATGGTCACGCTCGTTCCACAGCGACGTGACCCGCGGGGGAACGGAGTGCACCCATCGGTGCGCCCGCTCGCGGTCAGGTCCCTCTCCCTTCGTGAGGAAGGTTCTCAGGTGAGCCGTACAACGAATCGCAGCAGTCGTGTGAAGGCCGCGAGCCTGGTCGGCGCGCTGGCTCTGGCGCTCAACGTCGCCTCGGGCGCGGTGGCGTTCGCCGACACGTCCGACGACTCCGGCAGCGCCAGCCAGGTCCAGGGCAACGGCGGTGGCGACGGGGGTCACGGGGATGATCACGGGGGTGAGGCCACCACCTACGTGAACTCCGTCACCGCCGCGGCCGGCGCGACCACCGCGATCGCCCCCTGCCTGTACTCCGGCGACGTGGCCACCGGCGGCGGCTTCAACATCACCGGTGCCACTCCCACGATCACCATCCCCGCCGACACCACGTTCCCGTTCACCACCACCGTCGCGGGCACGATCGTCACCAGCCTCCCCGTCCCCAGCGGTGTGGGCAACACGCCCACCGCGTGGCAGGCGAGCGTCAGCACGCCCCTTCCGGCGGGTGAGGTGCTCACCGCCTACGTCGTCTGCGCTCACCGTACGCACTGACTCCCGCGGGAGCGGCGGCACGCACGGCTGCTCGCCTCATCGCGAGCGGACCCGGGTGGGGGGCCGGTTCCTGCCTCCGGCCCCCCACGGTCACGGTGCCCCGGGACTTCGGTCCCGCGGGCACCGTTCGCCGTCTGTGCGGGGAGGGTGGCACCCGGTCCGCGCGTCGCTGCGGGTGCACGCGGACCGGGGCCGTCGAAGGGAGCCGCTCGGGCGGCTCGGGAGGGGTCAGCCGGCGGCGACGCGTTCGCGCGGCCCGGCCAGTGCGGCGGAATGTGCGTCCATGCGCTCCGCCGACAGGATCGCCGCCGCGGTGTCCGCACGGGACGCCGCCACCACCAGGGCGCGGCCCGCCAGTGCATGGGCACGCCGGTGGAGTACCGCGGCGTGCGGCCCGCGGGCGGGCGCGGTCGCCGTCGCGCGGACGGGTGGCGTGCTGCCGCGCAGCCGCGTCACCTGCTCGGCGAGCCGCTCGGCGGCCGTGTCCAGCTCCGCGGAGGGGGCCAGTGCGCGCAGCTCGTCCGTCGCCGCGAGCAGCGCCGCCAGATGGCCCGCGAGCTGGATGTCCAGCGCCTCCTCGCGCGAACGGTGCGGGAAGTCGGAGGTGGTGCCGGCCATCGTGTGGACCGACTTGGTGCGGATCGGTTCGTACATGGGGCGGCCTCCTGTGCTCTGACAGGAAGCCATCCTAGCTTGGATTTCGTCTAAGGTTGAGCCGGATCGGAAAAATGGCCAGGGGGTCACGCAAGGTGAGTGTCAGGGCTGGCTGTAACCGTCCAGGAAGTTCCCGATCCTCGTGACCGCCGCGGTCAGGTCGCTCACCGTCGGCAGCGTGACCACCCGGAAGTGGTCCTGCTCCGGCCAGTTGAAGCCCGTCCCCTGCACGACCATGATCTTCTCGCTGCGCAGCAGGTCCAGGACCATCTGCCGGTCGTCCTTGATCTTGAAGACCTTCGGGTCGAGACGCGGGAACAGATAGAGCGCGCCCCTCGGCTTCACGCAGGTCACGCCCGGGATCTGCGTCAGCAGCTCGTACGCCGTGTCCCGCTGCTCCTTCAGCCGCCCGCCCGGCAGCACCAGGTCCTTGATCGACTGACGGCCGCTCAGCGCCGCCACCACGCCGTGCTGGCCCGGCATGTTCGCGCACAGTCGCATGTTCGCGAGGACCGTCAGTCCCTCGATGTACGACTCCGCGTGCGCCCGGGGGCCGGAGATCGACATCCAGCCCACCCGGTACCCCGCCACCCGGTACGCCTTCGACATGCCGTTGAAGGTCAGCGTCAGCAGGTCCGGGGCCACCTTGGCCGTGGCGATGTGTTCCGCGTCGTCGTAGAGGATCTTGTCGTAGATCTCGTCCGAGCAGACGAGGAGGTTGTGCCGGCGTGCGATGTCCGTCAGGCCCCGGAGCATCGCCTCGTCGTACACCGCGCCCGTCGGGTTGTTCGGGTTGATGATGACGAGGGCCTTGGTGCGGTCGGTGACTTTCCGCTCGATGTCCGCGAGGTCCGGCATCCAGTCCGACTGCTCGTCGCAGCGGTAGTGGACGGCCGTGCCGCCCGACAGCGACACCGCCGCCGTCCACAGCGGGTAGTCGGGCGCCGGTACGAGCACCTCGTCGCCGTCGTCCAGCAGGCCCTGCATCGCCATCACGATCAGCTCGGAGACGCCGTTGCCGATGAAGACGTGCTCGACGTCCGTCTCGATGCCGAGGGTCTGGTTGTGCATGACGACCGCCCGGCGCGCGGCGAGCAGGCCCTTGGCGTCGCCGTAGCCGTGCGCCGAGGAGACGTTGCGGAGGATGTCCTCGAGGATCTCGGGCGGGCACTCGAAGCCGAAGGCGGCCGGATTGCCGGTGTTGAGCTTGAGGATGCGGTGACCCGCGGCCTCCAGCCGCATCGCCTCCTCGAGAACCGGACCCCGGATCTCGTAGCAGACGTTGGTGAGCTTCGTGGACTGGATCACCTGCATATCCGTGAGCTTACGGCCGCGTAACGCATCGCGCGGCGTGTTTTCCACCACGTGAGACGGGAGCGGTATGTCCTGTTACCGTCGGTCGCTGCCCTGGCCGTGCCTCCCGCCTCTAGAATGCGCGGCCATGTCATGGGAGCACCGGCCCGGCGACGGGGCGTACGGCGCACTTGCCGCGAACGACGCGGCAGACGCCCACCCCGCCGGCGGACCGCACCAGGAGAACGGCGAACCCCAGGGTGCGCCGAACGTGTACCAGCCGTACGTCGATGCGGCGCCCGAGTACGGCCGGTACGCCGACCCGGCGTCCGCGCACGGCTGGCAGAACGCCTACGACGAGACGCAGAGGCTGCCGGCCGTGCCTCACGACGGTGACCAGGTCTCCGTGACGTTCGACGCCTACGACGCCTACGACGCCTACGACGCCTACGACGCCTACGACGCCCACGACGCCCACGACGGCGGCTCCGGCTCCGGGGCGCACGACGACGGACGCGCCCTCGTTCCCGGCCCGCGCGCCGGATCGCGGCGCAGGGCCCGCCCCGCACCGCGTTTCCGGCTGCGCCGTCCCGCGGTCGTGGCCGCCGGGGCGCTGGGAGCCGTGGGTGTCGCCGTCGCGCTCGCCGGGGCCTTCGGTTCCGGCTCCTCCGGTGCGCCGGGAGGCGCCGGGGAACCGGCGCGCCCGAACGTGAAGCCGTCGCTGCCGCTCCCGGAGGGGGTCCCCTCGACCGGGCCGTCCGGCGATCCGTCCGACGGGGCCACACGTGCCCCCTCGGCCGGCCCCTCGTCGAGCGCCTCCGGGGCGGCGAGCGGAAGCCCGGCGGGGCCGACCGCGCCCACCGCCGGTGCCCCCGCCGCCTCCCCTTCCGCCTCCGCGACCGGGACGACGGGCGTCGTCCGCAAGCCCGGCCGTGGGCACGGGGCGACCAAGGGCCCCAGGTAGTCGGGTTCCGGGATTGGGGGGGAGCCCCGGCGTCGCCCGGCGTCGTGTCCGGATGTCCGCCTGAGGCGGCCGAAAACCACTCCTTGCCCCCGCACGCCCCTCCACTAACAATGCGCATGACAAATCAAGGCTGTCGGAAGACCTCCGGCCGCCACGTCATCGCAGACTCATCAAGAGGGGACCCCCACATGAGAAAGCCTCTCGTCGCCGCGCTCTTCGCCCTGGCGATCGCCGGGGCCGGCGCGGCACCGGCGGTCGCGGCACCCCGGTCCGCCCCGACGTCCGCCGGGACGGGTACGGCCGCGCAGCCGGCCTCGGTCGCGCGGACGGCCACGGCGTCCGGAACGGCGACCATCCAGGCCGTCAACTTCGCCGGTACGGTCTCACTCAGCAACTGCTCCGGGTCCGTCATACGCTTCCCGAGCTCCGCGGACACCGACCCCGCGCTCGTGCTCTCCAACGGTCACTGCCTGGAGACCGGCTTCCCGTCGCCCGGTGAGGTCATCGTCGACCAGTCGTCCAGCCGCAGCTTCGGCCTGCTCAACTCATCGGGCAGCAGGGTCGCGACGCTGCGTGCGAGCAAGGTCGCCTACTCCACGATGACCGACACGGACATCACGATCTACCAGCTCACGAAGACCTATGCGCAGATCAAGAGCTCGTACGGCATCAGCGCGCTCACCCTCGCCGACACGCATCCGGTCGCCGGCACCGCCATCAGCGTCGTCTCCGGCTACTGGAAGGAGATCTACAACTGCTCCGTCGACGGGTTCGTCTACCGCCTGAAGGAGGGCGACTGGACCTGGAAGGACTCGGTCCGCTACACCTCCGCCTGCCACACCATCGGGGGCACGTCCGGATCGCCCGTCGTCGACCAGGCCACCGGCAAGGTCGTCGCCGTCAACAACACCGGCAACGAGGACGGCGAGACCTGCACCGTGAACAACCCCTGCGAGGTCGACGAGAGCGGCAACGTCACCGTCCGCCAGGGCATCAACTACGCCGAGGAGACCTACCAGATCCCGGCGTGCTTCGGGGCCGGCAACAAGCTGAACCTGAGCGCGAGCGGCTGCGTCCTGCCCAAGCCCTAGTGCCCCAACAGGCAACGTTCGCCCCGTCGCGGCGCCCGGCACGCACTCTCGCCGCACCGGGCACAAGCCCACGTACATCCAGTACGAGGACTTGCACCCGGCACACCGAGAGCACGCACCGGACGCCGCTCCTTGACGGACAAACGTTGCCTGCCGGGGCACTAGCAGGCGCGGGGCGGGCGGTCACACCGGAGTCCTGCGGACCGCCCGTCCCGCCAGCACGTCCGTCCTGCGTCCTTCCTCGATCACGAAACGGCCGTCGACCAGGACGTACGGGATGCCCGCCGGAAGCGTGCGGGGCCGCTCGAAGGTGGCGCCCGCCGCGACCGTGGCCGGGTCGAACAGCACCAGATCGGCGCGGTACCCCTCGCGGACCAGGCCGCGGTCCGGCAGCCGCAGCCGGGCCGCCGGGCGCGAGGTGAGATGGGCGACGCACTCCTCCAGCGACAGCACCCCCAACTCCCTTACATACCGGCCGAGATAGTGCGGGAAGGTGCCGTACGCGCGCGGGTGCGGCTTGGCGCCCTGGAGGATGCCGTCGGAGCCGCCGGTGTGGACGCGGTGGCGCATGATCGCCCGGACGTTCTCCTCGTGGCCCACGTGCTGCAGGATCGTCGGGCCCAGCCGGTTCTCGACCAGCAGTCGGCGGGCGATCGCCCACGGCTCCTCGCCGCGCACGTCCGCCACCTCCTGGACGGTCCTGCCGACGTAGGACTCGAGGGCGGGATCGCTCACGCCCGAGATCTCGATCGTGTCCCATTCGACGGGCACACCGTGGCAGCCGTCGGAGCCCAGGACCTCCATGCCGTGGCGGATCCGCTCGGCCACCGTGTCGTCGGCCAGCCGCCGAAGGATCTCCTCCGGCCCGCCCTCGCTCGCCCAGCTCGGCAGCAGCGCGGCCAGCGTCGTAGAGGCCGGGGTGTAGGGGTAGGTGTCCAGCGTGATGTCCGCGCCCGCCGCCAGGGCCTCGTCCAGCAGGGACAGCAGATCCGGCGCGCGGCCCTCGTTGACGGCGAAGTTCATGGTGGCGTGGGTCAGGTGGAGCGGGCAGCCGGCCTCACGGGCGAGGGCCACCATCTCCTCGTACGCCTTCAGCGCTCCCGCCCCGTACGAGCGGTGGTGCGGGCAGTAGTAGCCGCCGTACTCGGCCACCACCCGGCACAGCTCGGTGAGTTCGGCGTCCTTGGCGTACATGCCGGGCGTGTAGGTGAGCCCGGACGACATGCCGACCGCGCCCTGCCGCATCCCCTCGGCGACCAGCCGGCGCATCCGGTCCAGCTCCTCGGGCGTCGCCTCCCGGTCCTCCCAGCCCACGGCCAGCATCCGGACCGTGCCCTGCGGGATCAGATACGCCGCGTTGACCGCGATGCCCTGGTCCAGCCGGTCCAGGTACTCGCCCACGGACCGCCAGGTGAAGTCGATGTCGTCGCCGCGGCCGTTCCAGCCGGTGATCGCGGAGCGCACCTCGGCGAGCGTGCGGTCGTCGACCGGGGCGTACGAGAGCCCGTCCTGCCCGATGACCTCGAGCGTCACGCCCTGGGCGGCCTTCGCGCTGTGGTCCGGGTCGCGCAGGAGGGCGAGGTCGCTGTGGGAGTGCATGTCGATGAAGCCGGGGGAGAGGGCCAGGCCCTCGGCGTCCAACTCCCGCACGGCCCTGGGGCGCTGGCAGCCGGCGCCCGCGGCCTCCTTGACGATGGAGACGATCCGGCCCCCCTTGACCGCCACATCGGCACGGTAGGAGGGGGCGCCGCTGCCGTCGACGACGTCCGCGTCCCGGATGACGAGGTCGGCGAGATCGGGAAGATCCATGGGAACGTTTCCTCCTGTTTCGTGCTGTTTTCTGCTATGTCCTGCCGTGTCCTAGAAGAACGTGCGGATGTAGTCGACGACCGTGCCGTCCGCCTCGGCCACCGGAATCAGCTGCCACTTGTCGAAGGACGTGCACGGGTGGGACAGGCCCATGCCGAGCCAGTCCCCGACCTCCACGTCCGCCTCCGGGGTCGTACGGAGCCAAGCGTGCTGGTCGGACAGGGCGGTCACCGAGACGCCCGTGGCCGGGCGCTCCTTGCCGCCCCGGCGCACCACCAGCGCGAAGGGCAGGTCCAGATCGTACGCCGCGTCGCGCTTGCCGGCGTTGGCGAAGGCCTGCTCCGGCGAGGGCCTGGACACCACCTGTGTCCAGAGGCGGAAGGCCGGCTCCAGCGCGCCCTCCTCCGGGACCCTGACGAACGGCGTCAGTCTGCGGTAGTGGCCGTCGTCGTGGGAGACGTACGCGCCCGAGCGCAGCAGCTTGAGGACGGGGGCGGACATGCGGGGGAGCTGCGCGAAGACGTCCGCCACCGCGTCGAACCATGCGCTGCCGCCCGCGCTCACCACGATCTCGTCGAGCCCCGCGAACCGGCCCGCCTCGTCGAAGTCCACCGCCAGCGTGGTCAGCCGGCGCAGCCAGGCGCGCACCCGCTCCGGATCCGCCTGCGGCACCTCGCCCTCGTATCCGGCCACGCCCACCAGACGCAGCGACCCCGTCGCCGCCACCGCGTCCGCGACCGCCGCGCACTCCGCCTCGGTGCGGGCACCCGTGCGCGCGCCCTCGCCGGCCGCCAGCTCGACGACCACGTCCACCGGGCGCCCGGTCCCGCCCAGCGCCTCGTCCATCAGCTCGACGCCGCGCACCGAGTCCACGTAGCAGACGAAGCGGAAGTCCGCGTCGGCGGCGAGTTCGGCCGCGATCCAGCGCAGGGCCGCCGGATCGACCAGTTCGTTCGCCAGGAACACCCGGCGGACGCCGAACCGCCGTGCCACCCGCACCTGGTGGGGGACCGCGAGCGTGATGCCCCACGCGCCGTGCTCGATCTGGCGGTGGAAGAGCTGGGGGGCCATCGAGGTCTTGCCGTGCGGGGCGAACGCCAGTCCGTGGCGGGTCGTGTACGTCTCCATCAGATCGAGGTTGTGCCGGAGGCGTTCGGCGGAGAGAGCGAGGACCGGGGTGGTGAAACCGTCGGTGAAGAGGTTGCGGCGCTCGGCCGCCAGGTCCGCGAGCGTCAGCCCCGCGGCGTCCGGCGGAAGGCCCTTGAAGCGGTGGTCGACGCGTTCCGCCATGAGAGCGGCAAGGCGTTCTGCGGTCTTCCCGGCATCCATGGAGCCTCCTGACGTGGTGTGTTGCAATCCCTGGAACATCGATTGTGTATATCGCTCTTCGCTGTCCACCATCCCGGCCGACGCGGGGTCGACGAAGCCGCCCTACCCGCGAAACGACGAGGAGCCACCCGCATCGTGACCTCCGACGACCGCCGGACCACCGCCGCTGCCGTCGCGACCCGGCCGGCCGGCCGATGTGCCGTCCTTCGAAGGCGGGATCGGCGGCGCCGAGTCCACCGTGGCGTGCATGCCGGCCGCCACCGTCCCGGCCGCCCGGCCGCCCGGCGGGACGCGCCCGTCCGGGCGGCACCGGGGCCGGCGGGCGGGGTGCGCCGGGGACGCCTTCGCCGCCGGGTTCCTGTCGGCCCCCCTCCGCGGCCTCGCCGACCGCGAACGGCTGCGCCCGGCCACCTCATGGCCGCCGCCGCGCTCACCGTCCGGGGCGACCTAGGTCCTGTCTGGAGTTCGGATCAGGAGTTCGGTAGATCGCCTGCGCGCGGGGGCTCGTTCTTGATAGGCCGTCAGTCATGGCGCGAGGCGAT
>NZ_JBIAFD010000025.1:0-92791 GCF_042869095.1 Streptomyces sp. NPDC007264 | reverse complement strand
CGGCCGGGCATATGCGCGTGCCGCACGGCGGTGGGGGGGGGGGGGGGGGCCCGGGGCCCCCCCCCCCCCGGCGGCGGGGGGGGGGGGGGGGGGGGGGGGGGGGGGGGGGGGGGGGGGGGGCCCCCCCCACCACTCATCGACGCCATGGAAAAGGGGAGAACCCCGATGCACCCGACCTTTCCGCCGCTCCCGCACCGGAGGACGCCATGAACGCCGGCATCACCGTGGACGGCCTGACCAAGCGGTACGGTGCGACGACCGCGGTCGACGCACTGACCTTCGAGGTCGAGCCGGGCGTGGTGACCGGGTTCCTCGGCCCGAACGGGGCCGGCAAGACCACCACGCTGCGCATGCTCCTGGGTCTGGTGCGGCCCACCGCGGGCAGGGCCCTGATCGACGGTCGCCGCTACGCCGAACTGAGCGCGCCGCGCAGGACGGTGGGCGCGGTGCTGGAGGCGACCGGGTTCCATCCCGGCCGGCGCGGACGCGATCATCTGCGGATCCTCGCCCGGGCCGGCGGCATTCCGCGCTCACGCGTCGAGGAGGTGCTGGAACGGGTCGGGCTGGCCGACGCCGCCCACCGGCGCGTGGGCGGCTACTCCCTCGGCATGCGGCAGCGGCTCGGTCTGGCCGGAGCCCTGCTCGGCGACCCGGGCGTGCTGGTGCTGGACGAACCCGCCAACGGCCTGGACCCGGCGGGCATGGCCGAGCTGCGGGATCTGCTGCGGGACCTGGCCGCCGAGGGCCGCACCGTCCTGATGTCCAGCCATGTGCTGAGCGAGGTGGAGCAGACCGTCGACCGCGTGGTCATCGTCGCCGGCGGCACGCTGCGCCACGCGGGCCCGCTGGCCGAGCTGACCGGAGCGAAGGGGGAGACGCTCGAAGCCGCGTTTCTCCGGCTGACGTCCACCCGGGATTCCGACCCCGTGACCGGCGCCGCGACCGCGCCGGTCCACGGCTGAGCGCGAGGAACGAGCACCATGAACACCCTGATCCGCACCGAGGTACTGAAACTGCGCACCGTCCGCAGCCCGTGGCTGCTGCTGGCGGCCTCCCCACTGCTGGTCGCCGCGGGCGTCAGCGGCCTCGTGATCTCCGGCAGGAATGTGCGCGACCCGCTCATGCAGAGTCAGGCGCTCGCCCACGTGGGCGTGGCCTCGCTCTTCACGCTGGTCTTCGGCATCCTCGCGGTCGCCGGGGAGTACCGGCACCGGACGATCACGGACACCTACCTGACGACCCCTTCACGCGGCCGTGTCATCGGCGCGAAGCTGCTGGTCCATGCCGTCTTCGCCGCGCTGTCCGGCGTGGTGAGCGGCCTCGTCGGCCTGGTCGTCGCGGCGGCCTGGTGGGCGGACAAGGGCGTGGCCTTCGCCTGGGCGGACTCGTCGATGTGGACCACGATCGGCGGCGGCATCGCCTGGAACGCCGCCTTCGCCGCCATCGGCGTCGGCGTGGGGGCGCTCATCCGCGGCGTCGTCGGCGCCGTCGCCGTCGCGCTGGCGTGGGTCGCCCTGGTCGAGGGCATCGTCGGTCAGCTGATCGGCGACCTCGCCCGCTGGCTGCCCTTCAACGCCGGCCGGGCGCTCGGCGCGGGAGCCGAGGCCATCGGGCCCCAGGACCTGTTGCCGCGCTGGGGCGGAGGCGCCGTCCTCGCGGTCTACACGCTCGTCTTCGCGGTACTGGCCGTCACCACGTCCCTGCGACGCGACGTGTCCTGACCTCCGGGTCCGTCGCGGACACCGCTCCCCGGTGCCCCCTTCGCAACCGGGCACCGGGGACCGGGACCGACGGAGGCCGTCCCCGGGGCCCGCCCTGTGCGGATGCACAATCGGCCGGCCCGATCCCGCGTCACCGTTCCATCGACCCCGCCGTGACGGCTCGCGCACACTGCCCGGAAACACCGGGTCGACCACAGGAGCGCAACCATGAAGACATACAGCGGGCACTTCGTCGACGGGGCATGGACGCAGCCGCGGAACGCCGACGTGATCGAGGTCGTCAACCCGGCGGACGAGCGCGTGATCGGCTCGATCCCGGCCGGTACGCCCGAGGACGTCGACCGGGCCGTGCGCGCCGCCACCCGGGCGTTCGAGGACTGGTCCCAGGCGGCTCCCGAGGCCCGTGCGGACTGGCTGCGGCGGATCCACGAGGCGCTTCAGGAGCGTGCGGAGGACATCGCGCGCCTGGTGGCGAGCGAGGTCGGCACTCCCGTCCAGGAGAGCCGCGTCCTGCAGTCGGGACTGCCCGCGTTCACCTTCGGCCACGCCGCCGAGCTGGCGCTCGGCTTCGACTTCGGGCCGGAGGAGATCGGCAACTCCCACGTCGTGCGCGAGCCGGTCGGCGTGGTCGGCTGCATCACGCCGTGGAACTTCCCGCTGCACCAGGTCTCGCTGAAGGTGGCGCTCGCGCTGGCCGCGGGCTGCACCGTCGTGCTCAAGCCCTCCGAGGTCGCCCCCCTGTCCGCCATGCTCCTGGCGGAGATCGCCGAGTCCGTGGGGCTGCCCGCCGGAGTGTTCAACGTGGTGACCGGATACGGCCCGGTGGTGGGCGAGGCGCTGGTGGCCCACCCCGACGTGGCGATGGTCTCCTTCACCGGATCGACCCGGGCCGGCCGGCGCGTCGCGGCGCTCGCGGCGGAGACCGTCAAGAAGGTGGCGCTCGAACTCGGCGGCAAGTCCCCCAACATCATCCTGGACGACGCCGATCTGGAGGCCGCGGTCACCGACGGTGTGGCCAAGTGCTACCTCAACTCCGGTCAGACCTGCATCGCCCTCACCCGCATGCTCGTCCCGCGGGACAGGCTCGAGGAGGCAGGGCGGATCGCCGCCGCGGCGGCGCGCGGCTACCGCGTGGGCGACCCGCAGGACGAGGAGACGCAGATCGGTCCCATGGTCTCCGACGTCCAGCTCAAGCGCGTACGCGAGTACATCGCGGCCGGGATCGCCGAGGGCGCGACCCTGCTGACGGGAGGCCCCGAGGCGCCGCACGAGGGACCCGGCTACTTCGTCGCTCCCACCGTCTTCACGGACGTCACCAACGACATGACCATCGCCCGCGAGGAGATCTTCGGTCCCGTCCTGTCGATCCTTCCCTACGACACCGAGGAGGAGGCCGTGGCCATCGCCAACGACACGCCCTACGGTCTCGCCGGCGCCGTGTGGTCGGGCGACCCCGAGCGGGCGCGGGCCGTCGCCCGCCGGATCCGGGCCGGGATGGTCGATGTGAACGGCGGCGCGTTCAACCCGCTCGCCCCGTTCGGGGGGTACAAGCAGTCCGGTGTGGGCCGGGAGGCCGGGCGCCTGGGCTTCGAGGAGTTCCTGGAGACCAAGGCCATCCAGCACTGACCGCCCGCGGGACGCCACCTGCGGGACGCCGCCCGCGGGACGTCGGCCGCAGGCTGCCGCCCGCGGGCTGCCGGCCGCCCGAGGGAGGACACCCACCTGGCCCCCGTCCGACGCCGGGGGCCCTCGTCCCTCGTCACCGCCCCCTCGTGTGGTTACTCTGCCAGGGGCCCGGCAGCGACCGGGCCACTGGCCCGTCGTGGTGGGACCCTCCGCACGGCGGTCCCGCTCACCTCGCTGCGGGAGCCCCGATGACTGCCACCTCTCATGACGACGGCGTACGCGCCGAAGACCGCCTGCGCGGGCTGATCGATGTGCTGCTGCCCGGAATCGACCGGTTCGCCGACGGCCTCACCCACCGGATCACGGAGGAGGAGGACGCCTACCGCGATCACGCCCAGGTGAAGTACGACCAGCTGCGCACCTCCTGCGCCGACAACCTGCACTCCATGGTCACCCAACTGGGCCGCGACGGCCTCGACCTGCGCGTGCCGCAGGACACCGGCCGGTTCAAGGCCGAGCACGAGGTGCCGCTGTCGGCGGTGACGCACGCCTACCGGCTCGCCGGGCGGTTCCTGTGGGAGTGCGTCCTGGCCGAGGCGGGAGACACCGTCACCCGCGAGATACCGCACCTGGCCACCGCGGTCTGGTCGGTCAGCGACGCCTTCACGGATGCGGTGGCGGCGGCCTACCGCGAGACCATGTCCGAAAGGGCTCACCGGGACCGGCAGGTCAGGAGCCTGCTGCTGGCCGCGCTGCTCGACGGCAGGCTGGACGAGGGGGCGCACCTGTGGGAGTGCGCCGACGCGCTGCGGCTGCCGCAGCGCGGCGTCTTCGCGGTGGTCAGCGTCGAGGGCAGGGCCGGCGGCGGTCCGGCGGACGAGGACGCGCTGCACGACGTGGAGGGCGCACTGCGGGTCCTCGGCATCTGGTCGGTCTGGCGCCTGGACGACGACGCACAGGTGGGGCTGCTCTCGCTGCGGTCCCCCCGCGGCCTTGCGCAGGCCATGGACCTCATGCGCCGGCGTGGCGTCGGACGGGTGGGCGTCAGCGCCCTCTTCCACGGCCTCGAGCAGGCGCCCGGCGCCTTCCGCCAGGCGCGCCTCGCCTGCGCCTGTGTCGAACCGGGCGCCCGCGACGTGGCCTCCTACGGTGACTCGCCGGTCCGGCTGATGGTGGTGAGCGCCCCCGACTCCGCCCAGCACGCGGTGCGCGAGGTGCTCAGCCCGGTTCTCGACCTTCCGCCCCACGAACGGGACGTGTTGCTGGAGACGCTGAGCCGGTGGTTCGACTCGGGCGGGTCCGCCACCGAGACCGCCGCGCGGATGTACTGCCACCGCAACACCGTGACCCACCGTCTGCGGCGGGTGCAGGAACTCACCGGGCGCTCGGCCGCCGACCCGGTGGGGGCCAGCGAGATCCACCTCGCGCTGGAGGCGCACCGACTGCTGACGGGGCCTCGGCCCACGATCCCCGCCGGCCCGGCCGACGGGGCCGATCCGGCCGGTCCCTGAGACATGGGTGCCCGGGACATGGGTGCCCGGGACATGGGTGCCCCCCGGCCGCGACGGCGGGGGGGACACCCTGGTCGGTGACGGCGTTCAGAAGCCCGGCACATCCCCTGCCATGGGCCCGTGCCGCGGGACGGATCCGATCCCGGACCCCAGCAGGACGCGGGCCTCCACTTCCGCGTACGCGGCCCCGCCGCGTTCCCTCCGGTCGAGGACGGAGCCCAGCCAGCCGAGCAGGAAGCCGAGCGGGACGGACACCACCGCCGGGTTGCTGAGGGGGAAGACGGCGAAGTCCATGTCCGGCAGCAGCGCGGCCGGATCTCCGGACAGGGCGGGGGAGAACAGCACCAGCAGCACCGAGGACAGCAGCCCCCCGTAGATGCTCCAGAGCGCTCCCCTGGTGGTGAAGCCCTTCCAGTACAGGTGGTAGAGCAGCGCCGGCAGGATCGCGGACGCCGCGACGGCGAAGGCGAGACCGACCAGGAACGAGATGTTCTGGGCCTGCGCGTACATGGACAGCCCCGTTGCGCTGAGCCCGATCAGCAGCACTCCGCCCCTGGCGACGAGCAGTTCGCTCTTCTCCGACGCCCTGCCGCCCCTCAGCCCGACCTGGTAGAGGTCGTGCGCCAGCGCGGTCGACGCGGCCAGTACGATGCCGGCGACCACCGCGAGGATGGTGGTGAAGGCGACACAGGAGATCAGGGTGAGCAGGAACGCGCCGCCGAGGGACTCGGCCAGCAGCAGGACGGCGGAGTTGCCCGTGGGGCTGTCGGCCGCGATGGCCGCCCGTCCGAGCAGCGCCACCGCGCCGAAGCCCAGCACACCGGCCGTCAGGCAGAACGCCACCGTCAGGCCGGTCGCCCAGGTGACCGATCCGCGCGCCGCCCGCGCCGTGGGCACCGCCCTGAGCCGCATCAGCAGGTGCGGCAGCCCCGCGGCTCCCAGCAGCACCGCCAGTTGCATGCTCAGCGAGTCGAGCCTGCCCACACCGTCGTCGCCGTAGCGGATGCCGGGCCGCAGGAAGCCGGCCCCCAGACCGCTGTGGTCCGCTGCCCGGCTCAGCAGGGCAGCCGGGTTCCAGCCGTGGCGCGACATGACGAGGAGGGCCAGGTACCCGCCCCCGCCGAGCAGCACGACGGCCTTCACCAGCTGTACCGCCGTCGTGGCCCGCATGCCGCCGATCACCACGTAGATCACCATGAGGATGCCGAGCGCCCCCACCATGATCTGCCGCGCCCCGGTGCTGTTCAGCCCCAGGATCGGTGCGGCGAGCGCGCCCGCGCCGACCAGTTGGGCGATCACGTACACCAGGGAGATGACGAGGGTGGCGGTGCCCGCGGCCAGGTGCACGGACCGTGGACGCAGACGCCGCCCCAGGCTGTCGCCGATCGTGTAGCGCCCGGTGCTGTGGAACGGCTCGGCGACCAGCAGGAGCAGGACCACCCAGGCGACGATCGGCCCCAGCAGGTAGGGGATGCCGTCGTAGCCCGCCAGCGCCACCACGCCGGGGGAGCCGAGCAGGGTGGCGGCCGACATGTAGTCACCGAAGAGGGCGACGCCGTTGCGCGCGGGGGTGAGCCGGCCGTCGCTGACGTAGAAGTCGCCCGGGGTGACCCGGTCCGTCGTGACCCACAGGGCGAGGAACAGGGCGCTGGTCACGAACACGGCGAAGACCACGAACACGGGGAACGCGCCGGAGGCGCCCAGAGACACGGCAAGGCTCATCGCGCCTCACCCCGCTCGTCGAACCGGTCCCTCAGCTGTGAGCGGTCGGGGTCGAGCCGGGACCCGGCGTGGCGGGCGTACCACAGGACCGCCCAGACGGTGGTGACGCACTGCAGAAGGCTCAGGGCCAGACCGGTGTTCAGCGGTCCGGCGATCGATACGGCCATGACGCCGCGCACCTCGCTCGCCAGCAGGCCGTTCAGCAGGTAGAGCGCGATCACGGCGCCCGCGACGGTGAAGACCGGACGCCGGTGTGCCGCCCGCAGACGCAGCAGGGCCGGATCGGCCTGGAGCTGCTCGGCGAGAAGCGGGTCCGATGCCCGGTGCGCGACGGGGCGCTGCGGCGGTACCGGCCCCCACGAGGGGCCGGTACCGGGTCGACGGCCGGGGCCCGGCCCCTGCCGCTCCCCTGGCCCTGGCCCTGGCACTGGCCCTTGCTCTTGCCAGGGACCGCCACGGTGCCGCGGACCGGGACCCTGCCCGGGACCCTGCCCGGAACCGTGCCCATCGGGCCCGCCTCGCGGTGGCGGTGGGAACGCCCAGCTCATGACGTCCCTCTCGTCCGTGCGGTGCGCTCGGTGCGCTCGGTGCGCTTCGTACCGACCGGACCGCGGGCCAGCTCCCGTGCCATGCGGTGGGCCCAGCGGCGCCGTTCACCCCGTCGGAGGCCGCCCGCCGCGGCCTCCTCGGAGAGCGCTTCGGCGTACCGGCCGGCCAGCCGGTGCCGTCCGCCGACACGTTCGACGGTCTCGGTGATGGCGTGGAGCAACTCCGCGTCGGAATACAGGGACTCGTGGTCGAGCCGGCTCAGGTACAGGGCCGACACCGACTGGGGATCCCCCTCGGAGGGCAGGGTCATGCGGCTCATGACAGTTCCTCGGGCAGATGGATGGATGGTCCCGGACGGGGCTCTGCTACGAGATGACGTCGACGGTCAGCTCTCCGTCCGCGTACTGCTTGCGCAGCGTCTTCTTGTCGAACTTGCCGACGGACGTCTTGGGCACCGACTCCACGAGCGCCCAGCGCTCCGGCAGCTGCCAGGAGGCCACCTTGCCGGCGAGGAACTGCCGCAGGTCGCCGTGCGCGACCGGGCTGCCGTCCCGGAGCACGACCGTGGCCAGGGGACGCTCCCCCCACTTGTCGTCCGGGACCGCGACGACGCATGCCTCGGCGACCGCCGGGTGCGCCATGAGGTGGTTCTCCAACTCGACGGACGAGATCCACTCCCCACCGGACTTGATCACGTCCTTGACCCGGTCGGTGAGGGTGAGGAATCCGTCGGCGCTGATCGTTCCGACGTCACCGGTGCGCAGCCACCCGTCGTGGAACTTCTCCGCGTCGTCGTCGAGGTGGTACGAGCCGGTGATCCAGGGCCCGCGCACCTCCAGCTCCCCGACGCTCCGCCCGTCCCAGGGCAGGACGGCCCCGTCCTGGCCGACGAGCCGGGCCTCCACGGGCGCCGGGAAGCGCCCCTGGCTGAGGCGGTAGCGCCAGGCGTCCTCCCCGTCGGTGCCCTCGGGGGCGCGGGCCAGGGCGCCCAGCGGCGAGACCTCGGTCATCCCCCAGGCGTGCAGCAGCCGGATGCCCAGCTCGTCCTCGTAGGTCCGCATCAGTGACGGCGGGCAGGAGGAACCGCCGACGACGGCCTCCCGGAGGCTGGAGATGTCGGCCTCGGGGTGCTGCCGGACGTGGTCGGCCAGTCCCTGCCACACCGTGGGCACACCCGCGCCCTTGTTGGGACGGGAGGCGGCGATGAACTGCGCGAGCGGCGCGGGGGCCAGGAACCGGTCCGGCATGGCGAGCGAGGCCCCGGTGAGGAAGGCCGCGTACGGCAGTCCCCATGCCTGGGCGTGGAACTGCGGGACGATGGCGAGCAGGCGGTCCGCGGCGGAGATGTTCATGAGGTCCGGCAGGCTGATGCCCAGCGAGTGCAGGTACAGCGAGCGGTGGCTGTAGACGACACCCTTGGGGTTGCCCGTGGTCCCGGACGTGTAGCACATGGCCGCCGCCTGGTTCTCGTCCAGATCCGGCCAGTCGTACGTCTCGGGCCGGTCCGCCAGCAGCCGCCCGTACTCGTGGACGGTCACCGGGCCGCCTTCGGGCAGCAGAGCGGGGTCCGTCTCGCCGTTGACGATGACGTGCCGCACCGTGCGCATGCCGGGCAGCAGCGCGGCGAAGACGGGCAGCAGGGAGTCGTCGACGATGACGACCGTGTCCTCGGCGTGGTCGGCGATGTAGGTGAGCTGTTCCGGGAAGAGGCGGATGTTCAGGGGGTGGACCACGGCGCCCATGGCGGGGACGGCGAGGTAGGCCTCCAGGTGCTCCTGGTTGTTCCACATGAAGGTGGCCACCCGGTCACCGGGGCGTACGCCGAGGTCGGCCAGCGCGTGGGCCAGGGCGGCGGCGTTGCGGCCGACACGGGCGTAGTCGGCGCGGCGGGTGCCGCTGCCGGTGGCGGTGACGACCTCACTGCCGCTGTGCAGCGTCATGCCGTTCTCCAGCAGCCTGCGGACGAGCAGGGGCGCGGCCTGCATGGTGCTGGGGATGACCTGGGAGCTGGGCATGTGCGTGGGTGTTCCTTCGGTGTCGGTGTCGGTGAGCGGTCTCCGTCACGTCACCGACCGTTGCGGCTCTTGCCGCGATCCTGGGCCCCTCCGCCCGGCGCGGGTAGCTCCAGGGGGAGGTATGAGTTCGGAGGTCTCCGTTCGGAGATGGTCACGGCCGTGGCGACGCGGGAGGATGCGGAAGCGGAGCACACGCTGCCGATCCTGGTCCGCCGGCGGGAGACGACCTACCATGACGAACGTGTCAGACGGGAGCCGGGACCGGCCGCTGCCTGGCGTCCTGTTCGAGCTCACCGAGGGATACAGCCAGATCATCGCGCTGCTCGACCAGTCCGCCGCCATGCGCCGCATCGTGGACGACGTGCCCGAGCTGAGCGGGGTCGACGTCGCGTGGGTGGGGGAACCGGACGGTGCCGACCAGCTGGTGCTCGGGCACGTCGTGCACGCCCGCACGCCCGCGGTGGACGGTCTGGTCGTGTCCGCCGGGTGCGGGCTGGGCGGGCAGGTCATGCTCAGGCGCCGCCCCCTGTGGGTCAGTGACTACCGGCGCTCCGACACCATCACCCACCACTTCAACGCCCAGGCGGAGACGGAGGGGCTCGGCGCGATGATCGCGGTCCCCGTCATCCACGACGACCGGCTGCTGGGCGTCCTGTACGGCTCGAACCGGGAGGCCTCCGCGTTCGGTGACCGGACGACCCAGGCGCTGGAGCAGGCGGCGAGCCGGGCCGCGGCCGCCGCCGTGGTGGCGGAGCGCGCCCGTCACGCGGCGGAGGTGGCGGTCCACGAGGAACGGCGCCGGCTCGCGCTGGACCTGCACGACACCGTGGGGGCCATGCTGTTCACCCTGGGGACGGGCATCCGCACGCTGGCCGAGGAGCTGCCGGCCGGGGACGCCGTGTCGGCGCGTCTGGGAGACCTCGAGGAGCAGGCGATCCAGGCGGCCGCCGCGTTGCGCGTGTCGCTGCACGCGCTGCACGCGCCGCCGGAGGAGGTCGCGCTCGGCGTCGCGCTGCGCACCGACTGCAGGGCCTTCCAGGAGCGCACCGGCGTGATCGCCCGGCTGATCATGGTGACCGAGGTGCCCGGTCTGCCTGCGGGCCGGATCAGGGCGCTGACCGACGCGGCGCGCGAGGCGCTGCTCAACGTCGAGAAGCATGCCCGCGCCCGTTCCGTCGTGGTGAGCGTGTTCAGCCAGGCGGGAGGCGTGTGCGTGACCGTCGCCGACGACGGGGCCGGTCTGCCCCCCGAGGACGCCCCCCGCGGCGGCATCGGCCTGTCCACCATGTCGGAGCGCCTGCAGCGCGTCGGCGGCCGGGTCAGCGTCGGCGGCAACGAGGACGGCGGCGTGACCGTCCAGGCGTGGGTGCCGGCGTGAGCGAGTCGACGGTGCGCGTCCTGGTCGTGGACGACCACCCCATCGTCCGCGACGGTGTCGCCCTGGCGCTGGGCAACGCCTCCTGGATCACCGTGTCCGGATACGCGAGTTCGGGCCGGGACGCGATCCTGGAGACGGAGCGGCTGGTGCCGGACGTGGTCCTGCTGGACCTGCGCCTGCCCGACATGCTCGGCCCCGAGGTCGTCCGCGAGCTGCGGACCCGCGTCCCCGGCGTCAAAGTGGTGATCTTCACCGCCTATCCCGAGCATGCCGCTCTGGAGGAGGCACTGGGCGCCGGAGCGCACGCGGTGGTGGTGAAGGACGCCGAACGGTCGGACCTGGTGGACGTCGTCCGCCGGGTCCACGCCGGGGAACGGGTGGTCCGGACCAGCCCCGACAACCTGCTCAGCGCGCTGCTGAACCGAAGGCTCAAGGACAGCGGCCTGACCCGCCGGGAGTACGAGATCCTGCGCCGGGTGGCGATGGGGGAGACGAACCAGGAGATCGCCGACGTGCTCGGTCTCACCCGCAACACCGTCAAGACGTACATCCAGCGCACGCTGGAGAAGCTGGGGGCCCGCAACCGCGTCGAGGCTCTGGCGCGGGCGAGCGAGCGCGGAATCCTCTAGGGCGTGTTGCGCGGGTCGTTGATTCGCGTGGTTCGGGGTGGGGGACGGCGCCGGGAGCCGTTCACCACGGCCTCCGCACCCGCCCAGCGGGCCGGCGAGCTCAGGAGGCGCCCCGGCCGTCCTGGCCGCCGAACGCGCGCACGGCAGACCTCCGCCCAAGCTCTGCCAGGAACTTCACGTCCTCCTCCCGCGGTTGCTCGGCCGCCCACAGGTCGATCTCCCACGCCTGGCCGGCCGGGAACTCGCCCCGTGCCGTCTCGGCGAGCTCCCGGTCGGCGTTGCGCGTCGGGTTCGCCGGGGGCCTGCCGAGCCGGGCCCTGAAGCAGTCTCGTTGCGGACGGTCATGAGTTCGCCCTGGCATGATCGGCGGGTTCTTCGACCGGTGGCGCGTTGCTCTCGAGGAGTTCCCGGGCACGGCGCAGCAGGGCTTGCCGTACGGCGTCCGGTGACAGGACCCGCAGGGGTGTGCCCAGGCCGAGGAGGTATCTCGCCAGACAGTCCGCGTCGGGACCACCGATGTCGATGACCGTGGCGTCGGGGCCTTCGGGACGGTGGTGGCCGACTGTCGACGGGATCAGCCGCAGTGCCCGGTCCATGGACACCGGAAGGCGGATCGTCGCGCAGAGCGGGTAGGGGCCGGTCGCGACGGAGCGGGAGACGAGGAGCGCGGGGTCGGGCGGGTCGACGAGTTCCACCGGGTGTCCGGTCGGCTGCAGTCGGTCGACCCTGTCGGCCCTGAAGGTCCGCCACTGGCCCTGCGCCACGTCCCGCGCGACGAAATACCACCGGCGGCCGGTGTGGACGAGGCGGTACGGGTCGACGTCCCGGACGGTGGCCTTTCCTTCCCGGTCGCGGTACGAAAGTCGGGCGCGCTCGCCCCGACGGCACGCGGCTGCCAGTTCCAGCAGCATGCCGGGCGGGATCTGCGGCTCGTCGTATCTGGGGGTGTGGACGAAGGCGGCGTCCATCTCGCCCAGCCGGTCCGCGATCCGCTGCGGCAGAACCTGCCGCAGTTTCAGCAGCGCCGACAGGGCGGCCTGATCGCCGCCGAGCGCGCCACTCGACGCCGCCTCGCGCAGCCCGACGGCCACGGCGAGTGCTTCCTCGTCGTCGAGGATCAGCGGCGGCACCCGGGACCCGGCACGGAGGCGGTAACCGCCCCAGGGGCCGGGGTCGGACTCGACGGCGTAACCGAGTTCCCGGAGCTTGGCGACGTCCCGCCGCACCGTGCGGTCGGTGACCGCCATCCGCTCGGCCAGCTCACCGCAGGTCCACGACGGCCGTGCGGCCAGCAAGGCGGCCAGTCGCAGCAGGCGGGCGGATGCGCTGATCACGTTCTCGAGTGTTCCACATGACCAGGACCGAATGTGTCCTGGTCCCGCCGTAGCGTCTCCTTCATGAACACGGGAAACCCTTCCGCGCACCCCACGTTCCGCTACTCGGCCGTCACCTTCGACTGCCCGGACCCCGCCGAACTGGCCCGCTTCTACGGCGAGGCCCTCGGTCTGCCCGTCGTCTTCTCCACGGACGACTTCGTCCTGCTCGGCCAGGAGGGCGCGGCCGGACTGGGATTCAACCGGCTGTCCGCGTACCGCCGCCCCACCTGGCCGGATCCTGCCCAGGAGAAGCAGGCCCACATCGACCTGGGCGTCGATGACCTGGATGCCGCCCAGGCCCGGCTGCTGGCACTGGGGGCCGTGCAGCCGGAATTCCAGCCGGACCCCGACCGGTGGCGGGTCCTGCTGGACCCCGCAGGCCACCCGTTCTGCATCTCCACCCTGGCCTGAGCGCGACCGGCAGACCGCTGACGACGCTCGCGCACCCGGACAGGGGCAGCGCACCCGCGCTGTCCCGCCGGGGCGTGGCGGCCCGACCCACGCCGGCCAAGGGTTGCGGGGGTGCCCCGCCGTCTACCGTGGGGTGCCGGTACGAGGGGAGGCGACGAGAGCCGCACCCAGCCCCGTCAGGAGTGCGCCCAGGCCGGTGACCAGCGACGTCACTTCCCACGCCTGGTAGGCGGACATCAGCGAGGCGCGCAGTGTCTCGCCCATGAACGCGGTCTGACGGAGGTCGGCGAGTTTCTCGTCGTCCCCGGCGGCGTGCAGTTCCGCGGTGATCTCGGAGTAGGTACGGCCGTCGGTCGCGCGGGCCAGGCTCCCCTTGATCATTTCCGCGAAGACCCGGGCCTGCGGTCCGGTCTCGACGGGCCGGCCGGCGAGGTCGGCGAGGTGGGCCGGAATTCCGCGCCGCGGAAAGAAGACCTTCTGCGAGGTCAGCTCGGCGCGGATGTCCCTCCGGCCGCCGTAGCCGCGCCACAGCATCACCGGTCCGGCGGCCAGCATGGCCGCGCCCACCGCCTTGAGCAGGGCGTCGGCTCCGCGGTTCGTCACTGTCATGGATGTTCTTCCTCGGGTGGGGGCAGGTGCTGTCCGGCTCGTCGAAGGCCGTGGGGTGGCGATGACCGCCCGTGGCGCCCCGCCGGGCCGAAGGGCCGGGCGTGCGGACGGGAGCGGGCGGGGGCCCTCCTCATCCGCGGCCGGGGCACGTCGATCCGTGCCGTCCGCAGGCGCACAGACGCGGGACGCCGGACGCCGGTGTCCGCCTCGCCAGGAGTCGGCACGACGGCGCGGCCGTCGCGGCGGCCCGGCAGCCCTGGGCACCGGCGGCGTCGGGCCGCCTGCCGGAGCGGGACGGACACCATCGTGCCGGCCCCCGTCCGGCGGCCGGCCGGAGCCACCGTTCGCTGCGGTCGTGCGGTGGTCGCGCGTCGTCGCCGTTCCCCATGAGACCGAACCGTAGAGGAGCCCGTCGCGGCGCGACCCGGCCGAAGCGCCCACGTCGTACGGCCGACCGGCCCTATCTCGCCCCCTGTCCCGCGGGACCAGTGGCCCTGGTCGGCGCCGGGCACACGCGGCACCCGCCCCGACAGGGCCCAAGGTCCCCGATGCCGGGTCCGAAGGGCCCACCCGCTCCGGGAGGCGGTGAGGTTAGCCTCGCCTTGCTTGTATCCGGCGCCCGGCCGGCTCGTCCGGGTACACGATGAAGGAGGCAGGGATGGGCGAAGGCGGCAGGGACCCCGAAGGGGACGCCGGCCCATCGGTGACGGCGGACCTCACCGGCCGGGTACGGCCCCTCGCCGATCTGCCGCCCGGGGCCCGGGCCGTCGTGGTCGCCGTGGTCGACGCGGTTCCGGGACGGACGACCGCGACGGCCCGTCGGCTGGGCGATCTCGGATTCACGCCCGGATCGGTGGTGGAGGTGGTGCGCCGGGCACCGCTGCGCGACCCGGTCGTCTACCGGGTCAAGGACTACGAGGTCTGCCTGCGCCGCACCGAGGCGGCGTCCGTGCACACGATCGAGGCGGACCGATGACCGCCGGCTGCCACGGCGCAGTGGAGCAGGGCGGAATCGCGGCGGAGGAGTTCCGGATCGCCCTGGTCGGCAGCCCCAACTCGGGCAAGAGCAGCGTCTTCAACGGCCTGACCGGCCTGAACACCAAGACCGGCAACTATCCGGGAGTGACCGTCTCCCGGTTCGTCGGCACCTGCCGCACCGGCGACGGCACATGCCTGGTCGAGGACCTGCCCGGCACGTACAGCCTGACCCCGGTCAGCCCGGACGAACAGGTGACGGTCGACGTGCTCGACGGCAGGACGGAGCACACCGCCCGCCCGGACGCACTGCTCGTCGTGGTGGACGCCACCACGCTGCGGCGGTCCCTGGGCCTGGTCGCACAGGTCCTCGGCCGCGGCCTGCCCGCCTGCGTCGTGGTCACGTTCATGGACGAACTCGCGCGACGCCAGGGGCACCTGGACATCGACGCGTTCGCGCAGGCCCTCGGTGTCCCCGTGGTACCGGTGATCGGCCACCGCGGGCAGGGACTTGAGCAGCTGCGGGAGCGGCTCACCGGCCGGCGGACCTGGACGCTCCCGCCCCTGGCACCGCCCACCGAGCAGGGCGAGCGGGACGCCTGGGCGGAGTCGGTGCTCTCCTTCGCCGGGTACCGCGCGCCCGAGCAGCACCGGGTCACCAGGCGCATCGACGCGGTCCTGCTGCATCCGCTGTGGGGCACGGTCGTGTTCTTCGCGGTGATGGTGCTCTTCTTCCAGACCGTGTTCACCCTTGCCGCGCCGCTCCAGGGCTCCGTCGAGGCCCTGTTCGGACAGCTGTCGGGACTGGTCAGGGACCACGTGGGCAACCGGTGGCTGTCGGGGCTGCTCGGCGACGCCCTCATCGGTGGCGTCGGCGGTGTGCTGGTCTTCGTTCCGCAGATCCTTCTGCTGTTCCTGTTGCTCGCTCTGTTCGAGGGCGTCGGCTACATGTCGCGGGCCGCCTTCCTCATGGACCGCGTGATGGCCCGCGCCGGACTGGAGGGCCGTGCCTTCGTGGCACTGCTGTCGTCGTTCGCCTGCGCGGTCCCCGGCATCATGGCCACCCGTACCCTGCCCTCCGCCAAGGACCGGCTGGCGACCATGATGGCCGCGCCGCTGGTGACCTGCTCGGCACGGCTGCCGGTCTACGTCCTGCTCATCGGCCTGCTGGTCGACCCGGCGGACCACGTCGGGCCGTTCGGCGCGCAGGGCCTGATCATGTTCGGCCTGTATCTGCTCGGCGCCGTCTCGGCGATGGTGGCCGCCTGGGCGTTCAAGAAGATCGGGGACCTCCGCGGCCCCGTGGTGCCGTTCTACATGGAGATGCCGCCCTACCGGCTGCCCGCGCCGCGCGCGGTGCTGATCGCCATGGGCTCCTCCGCGCGGGCCTTCCTGCGCAAGTGCACGACCGTCATCGTGGCCACCAGCATCGGGTTGTGGCTGCTGCTGAACCTGCCGCTGCACTCGGGGGCGCAGATGCGCGCCGACGGCGTCGACACCTCCCGCCACGCCGCCGTGGCCGCGTACACCGTCGACCACAGCTACGCAGCGGACCTCGGCCGGCTGGTCGGCCCCGTCTTCGACCCGCTGGGCTTCGACTGGCGCATCAACGTGGGGGTGCTGTCGGCCCAGTCGGCCCGCGAGACCTTCGTCGCCACCCTCGGGCAGGTCGCCGCCGCAGAGGACCCGGTTCAGCCGAAGCGGGCGCTGCGGGCCATGACGTATCCCGACGGACCGCGGGCCGGACAGCCCGTCTTCACCGCGCCGACCGTCGCCGCGCTGCTGGTCTACTTCTCGTACGCGCTCCAGTGCATGGCCACCGTCGCGGTGATGCGCCGGGAGACCGGCAGTTGGAAGTGGCCGGCGATCGCCTTCACCTACCTGACCGCGGTGGCCTGGCTGATGGCGTACGCGGCCCGCACGGTCACGGCCGTGCTGGGCGGGTGAGGGACGCATGATCCCCCTTCACCCGCAGCACGTTCCGGGCCGGCCCGACCGGCTGCGCTGGGTGGTCCCCGTCGGCGCGCTCCCCTGCACGGGACGGCTGGGGAGGGTTCCCGCCCCCTTGGCCGCGCTGCTCGCCGACGGCACCCTCGCCTCCGTCACGGCGGAGCCCGGCGCCGTCGTCACCACCCTCGGCCGGGACCGCTCCTGGCCCGGCGAGGGCGCCCGGGTACGCACCGCCCTCCATGCCGCCCTCGACGACCGCGCCGGATGGGCCCCTGCCCCTGCCCCGGCCGCGGACGACGGTGCGGGCGACGGTGCGGGCGACGGCGATGCGGACGACCACCGTGCGGACCGCCACCGCGCGGACGACCACCGTGCGGACCGCCACCGCGCGGACGACCACCGTGCGGACCGCCACCGCGCGGACGACCACCGTGCGGACGACGACGCGCGGTTGTATCGCGTGGCGAGCGACCTCCTGGCTGGCGCGGTCGGCCGGTTCGCCCTCTCCCACGGCGGCGTCATCGAGTTGGTCGGCGTCCGTGAGGGCGTCGTCACCGTCCGGCTCGCCGGTGCCTGCCGCGGCTGCCCGGCCGCCCGGATCACCCTGCACCAGCGCCTGGAACGGCACCTGCGCCGCCAGTGTCCCGATCTGGTGGCCGTGAGGGACGCCGGGACCCGCGGGATCTGACCCTGCGGTCCGCTTGTTAGACAGCGCGTCATATTACTGAACCGTAACCTTCCGGGTGCTACCCCGGGTAACGCCTGTGCGGATACTTTTCTGGCGAACCAGTTCCGGGCGGCGCGCACCACACCAGTGGGACGACCGGGTGACCTGCGCCGCCCCGCCGCCGCGTCTTCGCGCCCGGACCGCTCGACGGACCGGGCGCGAAAGCCGCTCCCCACCTGTCGCTCCCCGGAGGTTCGCCATGCCCGCACGCAGACGGATCCTGGCCACCGCGGTCGCCGCTGCCGCCTGCCTCGGCGCCCAGGCCTTCTCGGGCCCCACCGCCACGGCGGCGGACACCGTCGTGTCCCGAGGTGTCACCATCCCGGTGTTCTACAACCCGCCGGCCACGCTGCCCGCCGCGAACGGCACCCTGATCCGTACCGAACCCCTGCCCCTGGCCCTCAGCCTGCCCAGCATCGAGGGGCCGCTCCCGGGCCGGGCGACCCGTCTGATGTACAAGTCCACCGACGCGAACGGGCAGCCGGTGGCGGTGACCGGCGCCTACATCGAGCCCACGGCCGCCTGGAAGGGCGGCGGATCCCGCCCCCTGGTCGTGGTGGCACCCGGCACGATGGGACAGGGCGACCAGTGCGCGGCCTCGCTCGGTCTCGAGCATCCGGTGACCCTCAACGGCGAGACCATGTCCGTCGGTTACGAGGACGTCTCGATCTACCGCCTGCTGCTGTCCGGTGCCGCCGTGGTCGTCACCGACTACGTCGGGCTCGGCGCGACGGACCGGCTGCACACCTACGTCAACCGGGTGGACGAGGCGCACGCGGTGCTGGACGCCGCCCGTGCCGCGCGCTCGCTCAGCGGTGCGTCGGTCACCTCCGGCTCCCGGGTGGGGCTCTACGGCTACAGCCAGGGCGGCGGCGCGACCGCCGCCGCGGCCGAACTCCAGTCCACCTACGCTCCGGACGTCGACCTGGCCGGGTCCTACGTGGGCGCACCGCCCGCCGACCTGACCGAGGTCGTCAAGGGCATCGACGGCAGTGAACTGGCCGGTGCCCTGGGCTGGTCGCTCAACGGCTTCCTGCAGAGCGACCCGTCCCTGCAGCCCATCGCGGACGCGCACCTCAACGCCGCGGGCAAGGCGGCCCTCGCCGATCTGTCGACCATGTGCGTCGGCGACGCCCTGCTCGGCTACGGGTACGCGCGCAGTTCGAAGTGGACGACCGACGGGAAGTCCCTCGGCGACATCATCGCCACCACGCCGGCTCTCCAGGCGGCCCTGGACAAGCAGTACATCGGTGCGCTGAAGCCGACCGGACCCGTGCGCGTGGCGACCGGCACCAGCGACAACCTCGTCCCCCACGGACAGGCCCGCCACCTCGCCGTCGACTGGTGCGGAAAGGGCGCCGACGTCACCTACAAGGCGGTCGTCCTGCCCGGCGTCGGCAGCGCTCTGCTCAACCACTTCGCCCCGCTGCTGACCGACCAGGGCGACGCCGTCCGCTGGCTGACCGACCGCCTGTCCGGCCGGTCGGCCACCTCCAACTGCTGGAGCATGCCGCTGCAGCCCTGACCGGTGGCCCGTACGCCCCCGCAAGACCACGGCGCCGCCGACCGGAACCCGGTCGGCGGCGCCGCGTGGTTGCCGGCCGGCCGGCCGGCCTCAGACCGCCGGGGCCGGGTAGGTCGGGTACTCCACCCCGGAGACGTACTGGACGACGCGGACGACCTGGCACGAGTAGCCGAACTCGTTGTCGTACCAGAGGTAGAGGATCGCGTTGTCGCCCTCGACCTTGGTGGCACCCGCGTCGACGATCGAGGCGTGGCGCGAGCCGATGAAGTCGCTGGAGACCGCGTCGGGAGCGCTGATGAAGTCGATCTGACGCTTGAGCGGCGAGGTCAGCGACACGTTGCGCAGATAGTCGAGGACCTCCTCGCGGTTCGCCTCACGGGCGAGCTGCAGGTTGAGGATCGCGATCGAGACGTCCGGCACCGGGACGCGGATCGAGCTGCCGGTGATCTTCGCCTTGAGGTCGGGCAGCGCCTTGGCGACGGCGGAGGCGGCACCCGTCTCGGTGATGACCATGTTGAGCGGCGCCGAGCGGCCGCGGCGGTCGGACTTGTGGTAGTTGTCCAGCAGGTTCTGGTCGTTGGTGAACGAGTGGACGGTCTCCACGTGGCCGCGCAGGACGCCGTACTCGTCCGCCATCGCCTTCAGCGGCGGGACGATCGCGTTGGTGGTGCACGACGCACACGACAGGATCTGCTCGTCGGGCTTGATGGTGTCGTGGTTGACGCCGTGGACGATGTTGGGGACGTCGCCCTTGCCCGGCGCGGTCAGGACCACCTTGTCGATGCCGGGGCGCAGGTGCTTCGACAGGCCCTCACGGTCGCGCCACCTGCCGGTGTTGTCGATGAGGATGGCGTTCTTGATGCCGTACGCCGTGTAGTCCACCGAGGTCGGGTCGTCGGAGTAGATCACCTTGATCGCATGACCGTTGGCGACGATCGTGCTGTTCGCCTCGTCGACGGTGATCGTGCCGTGGAACTGGCCGTGGATCGAGTCCCGGCGCAGCAGCGACGCCCGCTTGACCAGGTCCTGGCCCGCGGCCTGGCGGACGACGATGGCGCGCAGCCGCAGGCCGTTGCCCGAGCCGGACTTCTCGATGAGCAGGCGGGCGAGGAGGCGGCCGATGCGGCCGAACCCGTAGAGCACCACGTCACGCGGCTCGCGGCTCTCGATCTTGTTGGCGCCCGTCGCGCCGGCGACGGCCTCGGCGGTGAACGCCTCCACCGACAGACCGCGGTCGTCGGCCTTGTAGGTCGCGGCGAGCATGCCGATGTCGATCTGGGAAGGACCGAGGTCCAGCGTGGTGAGGGCCTGGAGGAACGGCATGGTCTGGGTGACCGACAGTTCCTCGCCGGCGATCTGCCGGGCGAATCGGTGGGTTTTGAGGATGCTGACCACCGACTTGTTCACCAAGGAGCGGCTGTGGAGCAGGACCGTGACGTCCCGCTCCCTGTGCAGCTTCCCGATGATCGGGATCATCGACTCCGCGATCTCCTCGCGGTTCTTCCAGTTGGTGAACGAGTCCTCGTAGACAGTCACAGGTTTATCTTTCGAGCTAGGCGGTGCTCACATGCTAGCTCCCTGTCGGCCGGGGCATTCAGACGGGCTCCCCGCGGGCCGGTGGCGCGCGGCGAGGGACGGGAGGAGACCGTGGGCGTTGTCGCGGTTGATGCGACGGCGCTGCTCCTCGTCGAGGGCCGGGTCGTTGTCGAGCGCCGGCGCGGTGACGCCGGTCACCAGGTGGGACGCGGTGGGCGGCCAGTCGCTGCCGTACAGGATCCGGGAGGAACCCACGGCGGACAGCAGGGTCGGCGTGGCCGACGGTGACATGGGCCCTGCCGTGTCGTAGTAGAACCGGTGCAGGTGGTCGCGGACCCGCGCCGGCTCCACCTTCGGCGTCAGGCAGTGGGCGAAGAGCTCGACGCGGCTCGCGATGTACGGAAGGAAACCGCCGCCGTGCGGCAGGACGAAGGTGAGATTCGGGTAGCGGTCCAGGGTTCCGTTCATGATGAGGCTGAGGGCCGCCCGGGTGGTGTCCATCAGGAAGTCGCACAGGAAGGGCGGGACGCCGTCGAGTCCTTCCCCGCCTCCGGGCACCTCCATCGGGTGGGTGCTGACCACGGCCGAGCGTTCGTCGAGTTCCGCCAGGATCCTCTCGTGGGAGGGATGGCCCAGATGGACGCCTCCGACGCTCGTCCGGACGCTGACGCCGACCGCCCCGAGCTCGTCCATGCCGTAGCGGAGCGACCAGGCCGACAGGTCGGGGCTCTCGAGGAAGACGGGGGTGAAGAACGCGAAGCGATCGGGGTGGCCGCGGACGAGGTCGGCGGCGGACCGCAGGGCGACGCGGGCGCTCTCCTTGCGCGCCTCCGGGTCCCGGAGCCGTCCCAGCATGGCGACGGTGAGCACGCTGGTCCGGATGCCCGCGCCGTCCATCACCGCCAGGGCCGTGTCGAGGTCCCAGCGGGTCCAGGGCGGCAGGTTCCGGCGCTGGACGACGCCGTTGCGCTCGGCCCAGTCGAGCCATTCCGGTGCGGTGTAGTGATGGTGGACGTCCACACGCGCCCGGCGCCCGTCGCCGTCCGCCGAGGCGCCCTCGTCCGTGTCGTTCGCGGGGGCCGCGTCCGCGGCCGTCTGCAGTGGTGTCATGGTCGGCGCCCGAGGATCCGCACGAGAGCGTCGGTCAGCGACCCCTCCATGTCCGGGGGCTCCTCGTCGGTCCGCCATGCGACGAAGCCGTCCGGCCGCACCAGGACCGCGCCTTCCGGCGTCGTGCCGTGCACCGACGACCACTCCGGGCCGTCGTCGCCGGTGTCCAGGTCGTATCCTGCGCCGCTGCCGACGGTGTAGGAGTCGAGGGGCACCTCCAGCTTCGCCCCCACGCTCCGGGCGGCGGCACGCCAGCCCGGGCGCTCGCACAGCAGGACGAACGACCGCTCGTACAGATCGACGGTGGACACGGTCGCCCCGTTGCGGGCGACCCACATGTGCGGCGCGCGGGTACCGGGTTCGGCACTCAACCGCAGGCGGTCCGGGATCAGGGGCTGGTCCGCGGGCGCGCCGATCACCGCCGCCGAGACATAGCGGTAACCCAGCGCCGTGGTCATCAGGTCGGTCGCCTCGCTGGACGCCGACCTCGCGGAGTAGCCGGGGTGCTGTTCCCGGGCCGCCTGCTCCGTGGCCCGTGCGCTCGTGGCCTGCGCCACCGGCCGGCGTTCGGTCTCGTAGCTGTCGAGCAGGCGGGGGTCCGCCCAGCCGCGCAGCACCGCGGCGATCTTCCAGGCGAGGTTGTGCGCGTCCTGGATACCGGTGTTGGAGCCGAAAGCGCCCGTCGGCGGCATTTCGTGGGCGGAGTCGCCCATGAGGAACACCCTGCCGTCGCGATAGCTGTTCGCCACGCGGTCCGCCGCGTGCCAGGGAGCCTTTCCGGTGATCTCGACATCCAGATCGCGCACCCCGGCCGCCGCCCGGATGTGCTCGATGCACCGGGCGTCGGTGAAGTGCTCCAGTGTCTGCCCGCGCTCGGGGAACCACGGCAGATGGAAGACCCATTGCTCCTCGTTGTCCACGGGCAGCAGGACTCCCTCGCCGTCCGGGTCGGTGACGTAGCAGACCACGAAGAGCTGCTCACCCGCCACCTGGCGCAGCAGCTTGCTGCGGAAGGTGATGCTGATGTTGTGGAACAGGTCTCCCGACCCCGAGTGCTCGATGCCGAGCCGCTGGCGCACGGGGCTGCGAGGTCCGTCGGCGGCGAAGAGGTAGTCCGATGTCACCGTGGAGATCTCGCCGGAATCCCTGGCCTGGACGACGGCGCGCACACCGTGGGCGTCCTGCGTGAACGACAGCAGCTCCGTGCCGAAGCGCACGTCCCCGCCCAGGTCGCGGGCGCCCTGGAGCAGTACGGGTTCCAGGTCGTTCTGGCTGCAGGCGCACCGGACCGTCGAACACAGGTCGGCCTCGGGCGGCCGGCCCGTGATCCGTGCCGAGAGCCATCGCCGTTCCCCGCCCCGCAGGGTGTCCACCTGAAGGATTCCGTGGTTCTTCGACAGGGTGGCCGCGGCTTTCCGGATCTGCGGTTCGAGACCCGCGGTCCGGAAGAGTTCCATCGTCCGCATGTTGTTGCCGCGGCCGCGCGGGTGGGCCGAGGTGGCCGCATGGCGTTCGACGACTCGGTGCCGGATGCCGAGACGTCCGAGGAAAACGGATGCGGACAGGCCTACGAGCGAGCCCCCTACGACCAGGACGGGCACGTAGTCGTCGCCGCGTTCATTCATGGGGTGTTCTCCTCTGCGGTCGGCAGCCTCGCGGGGAAGCGGCCTGGGGCTTCCATGACTGGGTCCCTGTCCTTTTGCCACCCGATGCCTGGGCATATGCGGCAGTCACCCGAACAGCGAGGAAGCTTTCAGCCGTCCATCGTCGCGAGAGGAACGCGGCGGACGTTCGTTCCGTCCGCACGGTCGATCGGGTGAATCGCGTTTGTGGCCGGGATCCGGCCGGGGAATGAGTGACCGAACCTCGGGCATCGCTGTCCCGTGGCCGCGACGGGAACCCCTCAGAAAGGCCGGAAGAATGACTCAGCTCGACGAACGCGACGGCGTGGAATCGACGGAGCAGGCGGTCGTCGCGGCGTCGCGAGGCTCGGCCGCCTATCGCGCCGACCCCCATCCGGTGTACGCGTGCCTGCGCGAGTCGGCCCCGGTGTGCCGGCTGTCTCCGCCGCACGGTGTGGAGACCTACCTGATCACGCGGTACGACGACGCGAAGTCTGCCCTGACGGATCCGCGCATCAGCAAGGACATGTACGCGGCCATGGACGCGTACCACACCATCTTCGGCGACTCGTCGATCGCGCTCGACGACAACATGCTCTTCTCGGACCCGCCCAAACACACCCGGCTGCGTCGCATCGTCAACAGCGCGTTCAGTCCCCGTCGCATCGAATCCCTGCGTCCCCGCATTCAGGAGGTCACCGACGAACTGCTGGAACGCTGTTCCACGAGTGAGCCCATCGACCTGCTGTCGTCGTTCGCCTTCCCGCTGCCGCTCATCGTGATCTGCGAACTCCTCGGAATTCCCGAGGGCGAGCGGGCTGATATGCAGAAGTGGTGCGCCGTGGTGGCGCGCACGGGATTCAGCAAAGCGGACAAGGAGAAACTGGCGGTGGCCGAAGGGTCGCTGCGCGAGTATTTCGCGGAACTCATCGCGCGCCGGCGCCGGGAACCGTCGGACGACCTCCTCGGCGCGCTGATCCGGACCCAGGACGAGCAGGGGGCGATGACCGACGGCGAGCTTCTGTCGACCCTGTGGGTGCTGCTGTTCGCCGGGCACAAGACGACCGCGTACCTCATCGGCAACGCCGTCCTCAACCTGCTGACCCATCGCGATCAGCTCCAGGCCGTGCTGGCGGACCCGGAACTCCTGCCGAACGCGATCGAGGAGATCATCCGCTACGAGGGTTCCGTCGAGAACGCGACGTTCCGGCACGCGCTCGAGGACATCACCATCAGGGACACCACCATCCCCAAGGGCTCACTCGTCCAGGTCGCGGTGGCCTCCGCCAACCGGGACCCGGAGAAGTTCGCCTCGCCCGACACCTTCGACGTGCGGCGGCAGGGACTGCAGAGCGCTCACCTCGGCTTCGGCAGCGGTCCGCACTACTGCCTCGGCGCGCCCCTGGCCAGGATGGAGATGCGGATCGCGTTGACCACGCTCTTCGAGAGGTTCCCCGCCATCGATCTCGCCGTTCCCCCGCACGAGGCGGAATGGCTGAAGGTGCCCTTCCCCGCCTTCCGGGGACTGGAGCGGCTTCCGGTCGCCCTGGAGCCGTCGCGGATCGGCAGCGGCGATCGAGCGTGAGGGACGGGGCCTCGCCGGCACCCCTCCGCTGATCAACCGATCGCCGGGCCGGGCGTCGGGGAGACGGTGTTCACGTCGAGGTCGGGCCGCGGGGTGAGGACGACGAGCGGCGTGCCGGGGGCGGGCGGCGGCGGGGTGAGCTGCTCCTTGGGGAGCTTCGGCGGGGTGGTCTGCTGGAAGAGGACCTGGTCGAAGTCGACGGCACCGGTCTTCTCCAGCACCGTGATGTGGTCGAGGACCGTGTCGTTGGCCAGGTCGGCGAGCTGACGTACCAGGGTGTTCTTGGTGGTGGCGCGGATCTTGGCGATGGTCGGGAAGATCTGACCGTGGGTCACGCGCATGATGTTGGCGGCCGTGGTGTCGAACTGCCTGCCGGACGCGGCCTGCGAGGTGGCCACGAACTGCTGCTGCTGCGGGGTGGCCTGGTTGGGCAGGGTGATACCCAGCTGCGGGGCGATCTTGCGGCACAGCTCGTCGAGTCCGGCGTGACCGACGACCAGGTGTTTGCCGGCCTCCTTCATCTCCGGCGTCGAGCCCTTCACCATGGCCAGTTCGCCGAGCGGGTACTCCCACAGCCCGGCCGACCGGACCTTGACGACGAAGTCGCGGTCGGCCTCGGTCAGGGGGCCGTAGCGGGTGTCGGCGATGATCCGGGTGGGGGAGTCGGACGTGGTCTGGACGCCGAGCATGGCGGGGTAGGCGAGAGCGACGAGGGTCAGGCCCAGCGCACCGACGATGGCGGCCGTTCCTCCCGTTCTGCGTGAAATGGGCATAGCGCCTCCGGAGGTGTGGAGCGTGTATGCCAGGAGATACGGACGCATCCGCTGGATCGATCATTGCCCGGGGTAAAACTTGCACGCGCCTATGTGGCGTGCGTCACAATGCGAGGGCTGTCCGGACGGCCCCGGGTCCGCGGCCGCCGTGCCCGGCGGGGCGAGCCGACGGCCGTTCGCTGCCCTGTGTCGGGTGCAAGGTGCCGCTTCCACCCCAGGCGCCGGGCGGTGGTCGGCCGTCGGCTCGGTTCCCCCGCCCGAGGATGGCACAGCCCGGCGCCGGTGGTCCGGGGGTATGCCCGGACGGGGGTCTCCGCTCCGGGCGGCGCCCGGGGAGACGCACCGCCGCCGGTACAGGCACGGTCATGGGAAGGGAAAATCTGTTCCGATCATCAGCCTGGTCAGATGGTTCGGCGCGATAGAAAGGAGCCATGCCGGAGCGTGAAACCCTCATGACGGGCATGGACGACGTGGACGCGGTCACGCGTGCGGTGCTGACGGCGTCGCGGTTGCTGGTGGCGGTCTCCGCTCGTTCGCTGGCCGCCGTCGAGGACCGGGTCACCCTGCCGCAGTTCCGGATGCTGGTGGTGCTGTCGATGCGCGGCGCCACGAAGCTGGTCGTTCTGGCGGACCTGCTCCAGGTGGCGCCGTCGACGGCGATGCGCATGGTGGACCGCCTGATCGCGGCCGGGCTGGCGGACCGCCAGGTCAACCCCGACAACCGTCGTGAGACCTTGCTGCGGCTGACCGAGGAGGGGCGGCGGACGGTGGTGGACGTCACCGACCGGCGCCGTACCGAGATCGCCGCGATCGTCGAGCGGCTGGCCCCCCGCCAACGGGACGCGCTGGTGGAGGCGTTGACCGCGTTCAGCGAGGCCGGCGGGGAGCCGTCCGTCCCGGTCCCGGACACCCTGGAGACACATCCGCTGGGCTGGGCCGATACCGGCCACTCCTGATCCGGGCGGCGCCGCGGACCTGCCGGTCCGGGGAGGACGCCGGACGCGTGAGCGGGCCGGCGGCGCGCACGACGGCCACCGCGGCCGGTCCCTGCGCCGACTCCCGCCTGCTCGGCGCCTCCTCGCCGTGATCTACCGGGTCAGCGTGCACAGCGCCACGCTGAGGGCACCCGCACCGGCCATCAGGGCGCAGGCGAAGGCGGCGTGGGCCCTGAGCAGGGCGCGCCGGAGGGTGGCGTAGCGAGCTTCGTACTCCTCTCGCAGTTCTCCGGCGCGCCGGGTGATGGTCGTGAGCATCTGGCGTGTGACGTCGAGACGTTGGCCGATGTAGTGGCGCGTGAGGTCCTCGGCCTGCTCCGTGGTCAGCCAGGGGAGCCGGGCGCAGAGGGTCTCGGCCTCCCGGTGCGCGGTGTCGTACTCGGCGCGGGCGAGGAGGTAGCCCTCCACCTCGGCGGCGAGTGCGCGTCCCTGGTCCGAGGGGGCTCTGTCGTCCGGGTCACCTGTCACGGCAGATTTCCCTCGCGCCCCGGACCCTCGGTCACGCCGCGCTTGCCCGCGTACTCGCGGTAGTCGACCTGGGCCAGGTCGGGGTGGTGCAGGTCGAAGGCGGGGGACTCGGAGCGGATGCGGGGCAGGGTGGTGAAGTTGTGCCGCGGCGGTGGGCACGAGGTCGCCCACTCCAGCGAACGTCCGTATCCCCAGGGGTCGTCGACCTCGACGCGCTTGCCGTACTTGGCCGTCTTCCACACGTTGTACAGGAACGGCAGGGTGGACAGGCCGAGCAGGAAGGAGCCGATGGTCGAGACGGTGTTCAACGCGGTGAAGCCGTCGGCCGAGAGATAGTCGGCGTAGCGGCGGGGCATGCCCTCGACGCCGATCCAGTGCTGGACGAGGAAGGTCAACTGGAATCCGATGAAGACGGTCCAGAAGTGGATCTTGCCAAGGCGTTCGTCGAGCATCTTGCCGGTCATCTTCGGCCACCAGAAGTGGTAGGCCGCGAACGTGGCGAACGCGATCGTGCCGAAGAGCGTGTAGTGGAAGTGGGCGACCACGAAGTAGCCGTCGGTGACGTGCCAGTCCATCGGCGGTGAGGCGAGCATGATGCCCGTCAGTCCACCGAAGAGGAAGGTGACCAGGAAGCCCAACGTCCACAGCATGGGCGTCTCGAAGGACAGCGAGCCCCGCCACATGGTTCCGATCCAGTTGAAGAACTTCACACCCGTGGGTACGGCGATCATGAAGGACAGGAAGGAGAAGAACGGCAGCAGGACGGCACCGGTGGCGAACATGTGGTGCGCCCACACGGCCATGGACAGGCCGGTGATGGTGATCGTCGCGCCGATCAGGCCCATGTAGCCGAAGATCGGCTTGCGTGAGAAGACCGGGACGATCTCGCTGACCACGCCGAAGAACGGCAGTGCCAGGACGTAGACCTCCGGGTGGCCGAAGAACCAGAACAGATGCTGGAACAGGATCGGGCCGCCGTTCTCGGGGTTGTAGATCTGGGCGCCGAACCGGCGGTCGAACTCCAGCGCGAGCAGGGTCGCCGCCAGCGGGGGGAAGATCAGCACGATCAGGACCGAGGTCAGCAGGGAGTTCCAGGTGAAGATCGGCATGCGGAACATCGTCAGGCCGGGCGCGCGCATGCACACGATCGTGGTCAGGAAGTTGACCGCGCCGAGAATGGTGCCGACCCCGGAGAACCCGAGCCCCAGGATCCACAGGTCCCCGCCGACCTGCGGGGTGCGGATGGGGCCGCTGAGCGGGGTGTAGGCCGTCCAGCCGAAGTCGGCGGCCCCCTGCGGGGTGAGGAAGCCGCTGAGCGCGATCAGGCTGCCGAAGAGGAACATCCAGTAGCCGAGCATGTTCAGCCGGGGGAACGCCACGTCGGGCGCCCCGATCTGCAGGGGCATCACCACGTTGGTGAACCCGACGAACGTCGGCGTCGCGAACAGCAGCAGCATCACCGTGCCGTGCATCGTGAACAGCTGGTTGTACTGCTCGTTGGACACGATCTGCAGGCCGGGCCGTGCCAGCTCCGCCCGCAGCATCAGCGCCATCACCCCGCCGACCAGGAAGAACACGAACGCGGTGACCAGGTACATCTGGCCGATCTTCTTGTGGTCCGTCGTGGTCAGCCAGGACACGATGACGCGGCCGACGCCGCGACGCCCTTCGACCGGTGCGAGTGCGACCGTTTCCGTCTGTGTGGCCATCAAGATCCCCGAACCGTTGGAAAACGCCATGAATGGGAATTCATGCGGATAAAGATCCCGTAACCGGGCCTGGTGTGCACGCGCATGCGGCCAATTGGGTCCTCGTGTCGTACCGCGCTCAGGTGACCGGGGCGCCGTGCTCCGCCAGGGGGCCCACCGTCAGTCCCGCCGCGCGGCAGTCGTCCACGACGGCGGGCAGTGCCCCCAGGGCCGCCCGCCAGCAGTCGGGGGCCGACATCCGGTCGGAGTCGTGCAGCAGCAGCGTGCCCCCGCCGCGCAGACCGGCGTCGGCCAGCGCGCGCACGGACTCCGGTGTGGCGGCGGCGGTCCAGTCCCTGCCCCAGGCGGTCCACAGGACGGGCCGCAGCCCGGCCCGGCGGGCGGCCGCCCAGCGGCCCCCCGTGAGGATGCCGTACGGCGGGCGGTACCAGTGGGGCCGCCGGCCCCCGATGTCGCACAGCGCCTGGACCGCACGGGCCAGGCCCGCCGCCTCCCGGCCGGGCGCGGGCAGCCAGGGACGGTCGTGGGTCCAGCCGTGCACCGCGAGTTCATGCCCCCGCTCGGCGGTCTCGCGGGTCAGCGCCGGATGCCGCAGGACGCTCTCACCCAGCACGAAGAACGTCGCCCGCACACCGAGACCGTCCAGCGCGTCGAGGAAATGCGGGGTGGACCTCGGATCGGGGCCGTCGTCGAAGGTGAGAGCGACATGGTCGGGGCGGCCCGCACCGGCGAGCCGGGGGAAGAGACGGAGCCTGGGACCCGGCAGCCAGGTCAGGGCCGGGCCGATGTGCGCCGCGGCGACGGCGGCGAACGGCGCCAGCGCCCAGGCCGCCTTCCGGGCGTGACAGCGATGCGGGGGGAGAGACACCGGGCATCCGCCTCCTCGTCGTCCCATGGCCGTCCGGCCGGTCCCACGGCCGTCCCGGTCGTCCGCCGCGTCCTGGTGCCGCGTCACGACCGCTGCGGCGCCGGCCGTTGGGCACCGGGATCCGTTCCGTTCCGTCCCGTCGGCGCGACGTCCCAGGAGCCGCCCGCCGACAAGGCGCTCGCCAGTCCGATGCTTCCCGCCCCGATGAGCGCGACACCGACCACCTCGGGCAGCACGCGCACCCCCAGGGCGATCCGCTCGTCGAACAGCACCGCTCCGAGAGCCACGCTGGTCAGGGCGTCACCGAGGGTCAGAGCCGGCTGCGACGCCGTCAGGCTCCCGGCCCGCAGGGCACCCTGCAACAGCAGGAAGCCGACCAGCCCGAAGGCGACCGTGGCGTACGGCGGCCACTGCGCCAGCACGGTGCCCGGGCCGTGCGCGAGCCTGCCGGTGACCTCCTTGAGCAGAGCGGCCGTGGCCGAGAACGACACGGCCGACGACAGCCCGAGCAGCGCGGCGCGCGGCGCGCCCCGCACCGGCAGGGACGCCGCGGCGAGGGCGGCGATCACGCACAGCAGCGTCCCTCCCGTCGCCGGCCAGCGCCCCGGCCACGCGGTGGACCGGCCGGCGGAGGGGGTGGCCGCGCCCAGGAAGAGCGCCAGGCCGGCGGCGAGCGCCGCGAACGCCAGCCAGGTGCGGCGGCTCGGGCGGCGGTGGAAGACCACGCCGCCGACGGCGAGGGTGAAGAGCAACTCACTGGCCTGCAGCGGCTGGACCACGGACAGGCTTCCTGTGGCCAGTGCGGCCGCCTGCAGCACCGTGGTCAGCGCGAGCAGGCCCGCGCCCGCCACCCAGTGCGGTCGCCGCAGGATCTGCGCCAGCCAGCGCACGGCATGCCGCAGCCCGGGCCCGCCACCGGGCTCGGCCGCCGCCGCCCGCCGCTGCAGGACGGACGCCGAAGCGTTGGTCAGCGCCGAGAGCAGCGCGAGGACGACGGTGAGGGCGCTCACCTCCCGCTCATCCGTACTTGGCGGCGAGCCGCCGGTACAGGGCGGGCGCCGCGCCGTGCACCCGCGCGGGCAGGCGCAGCCAGCCGGGGACGTAGACCTCGTCCCTGCCCCGAAGGGCCGCGCGGCAGACGGCGTCCGCCACGCGCTCGGGCGGCACCGGCCTCGGCCACGACCGCCGATAGGGCACGCCCCGGCGCTCGAAGAACGGCGTGTCCACCACCCCCGCGACCACATGGGTGATTCCCACACCCGTGCCGCGCAGTTCGTACCGCAGGGCGTCGGCGAACGCGGCCAACGCCGCCTTGGCGGCGGAGTAGACGGCCTCGCCGCGGACGCCGACGACGCCCGCCAGCGACCCGACGAGCACCACGCGCCCGGACCCGGCCGCGACCATGTGCGGCAGCAACTGTCGTACCAGGCGCATCGTGCTCAGCAGATCCACGTCGATCACGTCGTCGATCGCCGGCCGCGGCATGGCGCCGAAGTTGCCGGCCCAGCCGATCCCGGCGCAGGCCACCAGCAGGTCCACCCCTCCGGCGCGCCGGAGGGTGAACTCGGCCAGCCGCCGTTCGGCACCCGGGTGGGTGAGGTCCGCGGGGAAGAAGGCGGCCGACGTCTGCTCGGCGACGCGTGTGAGCCGTGTCGTGTCACGCCCGTTGAGCACCAGGTGCCAGCCGTCGTCGGCGGCCAGCCGGCGCGCCACGGCGGCGCCGATGCCGGACGACGCGCCGGTCACCAGCGCTGCGCCCCGATGAGCGGCCCGGTCGGTGGGGGACCGGCGGGCGGCCGGGTCCGCGGCGGGGTCCGCGCCTGGCTCCGGGTCGCCTGCGGACGGCGCGGGGGCGGATCGAGCCCGGGAGGGAGCTTGGGACATGGCGGCTGACCTCGGCTGCGAAGACGAACCCCGGACGGCGGGCGGGATGCGAACGCCGCCGGGTTCGTGCGGGAGGAGGCGGACGGGGAGGACCCGCTCGCCGCAGGTCTGGCGGAACGCGGAGTGGGCGGACGTTTCGGGAGGCACGGCAGGGACAATGGGTACCGATGTGAACATCTTCCCCTGCGCGTCCGCGTCAGGCGACGCGAGCGACCGGAACCCCGCCGCACGGCCGGCGCGGCGTGTCCTGATCGTCAGCGCGAGCATGGGGGCCGGACACGACACGGTGGCCGGCGAGCTCGCGCGCCGCCTCCGGGAGCACGGCCACCGGGCAGCGGTGGTGGACGTGCTGCGGCTGCTGCCGTACGGCCTGGGCGGCGGACTGCGCGGCTCCTACCAGGCGTCGGTACGGCACTTCCCCTGGGCCTACGGTGGCCTCTACCACGCGTTCCTCCGCCGCGGAACCGGCCGCCGCCCCAGCGGCGTCCCGCTGGCCCGCCTCGCCGGCGGCCGTCTCACGCGTCTGGTGGACCGGACCGGTGCGGACCTGGTGGTCCCCGTCTTCCATCTCGCCGCGCAGCTGACGGGCCATCTCCGCTCCACGGGGCTGCTCCGGGTACCGAGCGCGGTCCTCCTGATCGACTTCTCCGTCCACCGGCAGTGGCTCCACCCCGGCAACGACCGCTATCTCTGCCTCACCGACGACGCGGCGCGCGCGGTGCGCGAGGACATCGCCACGCCCGCCGAGACGACCGGTCCGGTCGTGGCACCCGAGTTCTCCGCGCCCGCCCAAGGGGCGCAGCAGTGGTCACGGCGCTTCGCCCGGCACGGTGCCGGGCGCCCGCCCGTCCTGCTCTCCGCGGGCGCGTGGGGGGCCGGCTCACGCCTTGCGGCGACCGCCGCCGTGCTGGCCGGGCGCGGCTTCCTCCCGGTGGTGCTGTGCGGCCGCAACGACCGGCTCCGCAGCCGCCTGCCCGAGCACCCGGGCGTCCTGACGCTGGGCTGGGTCGCCGACATGCCCGGCCTGATGCACGCCGCCCGCGCCCTGGTGGACAACGCGGCCGGGCAGACCGCCGTCCAGGCCCTCGCCGCGGGCCTGCCGGTGGTGGGATACCGCCCCCTGCCCGGCCACGGCGCGGACGGCGTACGGCGGATGGCCGCTCTCGGCCTCTCCGACCTCGCCGCCGACGAGGCCGGGCTGCTGGACGCACTGGAGCGGCTCACCGCACCCGGCCCCGACCGGGAGCGCCGGGTCGCTCACGGCCGCGCGCTCTTCCGGGACGACGTCGTCGCGCGGATGGCACGGCTCCTGGAGACAACCGGTTCATGACCCCCGCCGACGGCGGGGGAAAGGCGCCCGCGCGCGGGAGGGGGTGACGGGGCCCGTCCGGCCAGGAGAGTGGCGGGGCCGCACACGTCGTTTACGGGGACCGCCCCCGGGACACCCAGTGGTGACGGCAGGGACGCGTCCCGAGGAGCGACCTGATGACGCCGGTGGCCGCACTGGACGAGTGCCGCGTCGACGGCGTCGACGTGCACGCCTTCGAGGTACCCACGGACGGACCGGACGGCAAGGAGCAGGACGGCACCCTGGTGGGAGTCCACGACCCTCGTCCTGGTTCGGGTGCACGGCGGCGGGAGGACCGGGCTCGGGTACACGTACGGAGACGTGTCGGTCGCCTCGTTCGTCTGCTCGCAGCTGGTCCCGCTGCTGCACGGGGCCCGCGCCTCCTCGCCCCCGGCCCTGTGGCGGCGGATGGCGGAGCGGATCCGCAACGCAGGACGCCCCGGGGTCGGCTTCATGGCGCTGTCCGCGGTGGACGTGGCGCTGTGGGACCTCAAGGCGAGGCTGCTGGGACTGCCGTTGGTCCACGTGCTGCCGGCCCACCACGACAGGGTGCCGGTCTACGGAAGCGGCGGCTTCACGAACTACCCGCTCGACCGGCTCGCCGGCCAGGCCGCCGGATGGGTGGACCAGGGCATCACCCGGGTGAAGCTGAAGACCGCGCGGGAGCCCGAGCGTGATCCGCAGCGGCTGACCGCCGTGCGCGAGGCGGTCGGTGACGCGACGGAGGTGTTCACCGACGCCAACGGCGCGCTCGGCCGCAAGGAGGCGCTGTACTGGGCGCGCCGGTTCCACGACGAGTGGGATGTGCGGTGGTTCGAGGAACCCGTCAGCTCGGCGGACCTGGCGGGCCTGCGTCTGCTGCGCGAGCGGGGTCCGGAGCGGCTGGACATCGCCGCCGGCGAGTACGCCTTCACCCTGCGGGACTTCGCCAACCTCACGGACGGCCCGGCGGTGGACTGTCTCCAGGCGGACGTCACCCGCTGCGGCGGGATCACGGGGGTGCTGGAGGTCGCGGGCCTGGCGGCGGCACGTCACCTCGACCTGTCCGCGCACTGCGCCCCCGCGGTCTCCGCCCACGCCTTCTGCGCGGTGCGCCGACTGCGGCACCTGGAGTACTTCCACGACCATGTGCGCGTCGAGGGCCTGCTGTTCGACGGCACCCTGCCGCCGGCCGGCGGCACGCTGCGGCCGGACACCGGCCGCCCGGGGCTCGGCCTGGACGTCAAGTGGGCCGACGCCGAGCGCTATCGCGTACGGGGAGCGCGACCGGCCTGAACGGGCGGACGCCACCGGAGCCGCTCCGGCGTGTCGTCGTACCGGCCCGCCGCCGTCGCGGCGTGTCGTGCGGTCGACCGGGGGCACTGGGAGACGATGGGGCGGTTTCCCCGGACAGCCCGGACAGCCCGGACAGCCCCGACGGGCCGGGCCGGAGAGGGAGTGACTGCATGGAGCGGCAGGTCGCACGGGAGAGGACCGGCGAGGAGACCGACGCGCGACGGCGGGTGCCCCGGACCGACACCGTGCTGGCCGACCCCCGCCTCGCGGAGGCGGCGCGCCTGCTGGGGCCGGGGGTGGTGAAGACGGCGGTCCGGCAGGCGCAGCAGCAGGCGCGCGACGGCACCGTCGCACCGGAGCGGGTGCGGGACACGGCCCTGGCGCTGCTGCCGCCCACGGTCGGCGGACTGCGGTCGGTGATCAACGCCACCGGGGTCCTGCTGCACACCAACCTCGGGCGGGCGCCGCTGTCCCCGGCGGCCCGCCGGGCCGTGCAGGAGGCGGCCGGGGCCACGGACGTCGAACTGGACCTGCCGACCGGTGTACGGGCCCGCCGCGGGCGAACCGCCCTGGCCGCGCTGTGCGGGCGTGTGCCGTCCGCCGGTGCCGCACACGTCGTCAACAACGGCGCCGCCGCCCTGGTACTGGCCGCCACCGCGCTCGCCGCGGGCAAGGACATCGTCGTCAGCCGGGGCGAGATGGTCGAGATCGGGGACGGTTTCCGGCTGCCGGACCTGCTGGTCTCCACCGGGGCCCGGCTCCGCGAGGTGGGCACCACCAACCGCACGACCGCCGCCGACTACGCCGCCGCGATCGGCCCGGACACGGGATGCGTGCTGAAGGTGCACCCCTCCAACTTCCGCATCACCGGATTCACCCGCACCGCCGGGACCGGCGAACTGGCGGCGCTGGGCGTGCCCGTGGTCGTCGACATCGGCTCCGAGCTGCTCGCCCCGCATCCGCTGCTGCCCGAAGAACCCGACGCGGAGAGCGAGTTGACGGCGGGTGCCGCGCTCGTCACCGCCAGCGGTGACAAGCTCCTCGGCGGCCCCCAGTGCGGGCTGCTCCTCGGCGCGGAACCCGTGGTCCGCACCCTGTCCCGCCACCCCCTGGCCCGCGCGCTGCGCGTGGACAAGCTGACCCTGGCCGCCCTGGAGGCGACCCTGACCGGGCCCGAGACCCCCACCGCCGCTGCACTGGCCGCCGACCCGTCGGAGCTCGTGCGCCGCGCCGAAGGACTCGCGGCCGCCCTCGGCGCCGACGGCATCGACGTGCGGGCCGTCGCGAGCGCCGCCACCGTGGGCGGTGGCGGGGCCCCGGGCGTGACGCTGCCCAGCGCGGCCCTGTCCCTGCCGGAGCCGTACGCGGCCGCCCTGCGCACGGGCCGCGTGCCCGTCGTCGGGCGCCTGGAGGCGGGGCGCTGCCTGCTCGATCTGCGGGCGGTGCCGCCGCGGGACGACGCACGGCTGGCCGAGGCCGTGCGGGCCGTGCGGCCGACCGCGGGGAGGTAGGCGGCATGCGGGTGCTGGCCACCGCCGGACACGTCGACCACGGCAAGTCCGCCCTGGTGCGGGCGCTGACCGGGATGGAACCCGACCGCTTCGAGGAGGAGCGGCGCAGGGGGCTGACCCTCGACCTCGGATTCGTCTGGACCCGGCTCGGCCCCGACGGGAGGCACTTGGCCTTCGTGGACGTGCCGGGCCACGAGAGGTTCGTCCCCACCATGCTGGCCGGGGCCGGACCCGTGCCCGCCGTGCTGTTCGTGGTGGCCGCCGACCAGGGCTGGCAGCCGCAGTCGCAGGAGCACCTGGCCGTCCTCGACGCGCTCGACGTGCGGCACGCCGTGCTCGCCGTGACCCGGAGCGACCTCGCGGACCCCGCCCCCGTGCGCGCCGACGCCGTCGCCCGCATGGCGGCCACCTCGCTCGGCACGGTGCCGTCCGTCGCGGTGAGCGCGGTGACCGGCGCCGGGCTGGACGAACTGCGCGCCCAGCTGGGCCGGCTGGCCCGCGCGCTGCCGGACCCGCCCGCCGACGCCGACGTGCGACTGTGGCTCGACCGCGCCTTCACGGTGCGCGGTCACGGCACCGTGGTGACGGGCACGCTCGGTGCCGGCACCCTGCGCGTCGGGGACCACCTGGTGACGGGGGACGGCTCGGCCGTGGTGCGGGTGCGCGGGCTGCAGTGCCTGCACGAGGAGCGCTCCGCCGTCAGCGGTGTGGCGCGCGTGGCGGTGAACGTGCACGGCCCCCGCGACGGCTCCCTGCGCCGAGGACAGGTGCTGCTGTCCCCGGACCGCTGGCTGCGCACCGGACTGATCGACGTCCGGGTCGCCGGGGAGCCGGTCGCCGACCTGCCCCGGACGGTCACCCTGCACATCGGGACGGCCGCCGTGCCGGTGACCGTCCGCCCGCTCGGGGAGGACACCGCCCGGCTGACCCTCGGCCGGGAGCTGCCCCTGCGCGTCGGGGACCGCGCGGTCCTGCGGGAGCCCGGCGGCCGGCGCCCGCCCTGCGGTGCGACCGTCCTGGACGTACGCCCCCCACCGCTGACGCGACGAGGGGCCGGGCGTGCCAGGGCGGCGGAGCTGGCGGTCATGACCGGCCGTCCCGACGGTGCGGCGGAACTCCGGCGGCGCAGGCTCGTGCGCCGCTCGGAGCTGCTGGCGATGGGGGTGCCTGCGCCCACCGCGCCCGTCACCGGGGACTGGCTGGCCGACGAGGCCCACTGGGCGGGGCTGAGGGAACACCTGGCCGCCGAGGTGGACCGCCACGCACAGCGGCATCCGCTGGAGCCGGGCCTGCCGGCCGAGGCGGCCCGCCGCCTGCTCGAACTGCCCGACCGAGCCCTGGTCGACGCGCTCGCCGAGACGCCGGGCCCCGGGGAACTGCTGCGCCGACAGGGCCGGTTGTACGGAACCGGCAGCGTCCGGCCGGCACTGCCGCCGTCCGTCGAGGCGGCCGTCGACGCCGTCCGGCGCGAGCTGGCGCGGGCGCCGTTCCGCGCGCCGGAAGCCGATCGCCTCAGACAACTGGGGCTCGACCGCAGGACGGTGGCCGCGGCCGTCGCGGCGGGCGCACTGCTCGGGATCGGCGACGGCATCCTGCTCCTGCCGGGCGCGGACGCCCGCGCCGTCGCCGAACTGGGCCGCCTGCCACAGCCGTTCACCCTGAGCGAGGCCCGGCGGGCCCTCGGCACCACACGCAGGGTGGCCGTGCCGCTGCTGGAGTACCTGGACGCCCACGGGCACACGGAGCGCGTGGACGACCAGCGCCGCCGCTGCCGGAGCGGCGGGAGGAGCGGAGGCGGACGGGAATCGAACCCGCCTGCCCGAGATCCTCGGGCACCTCGGTTTTGAAGACCGGGAGGGCCACCAGGCACCCACACGCCTCCACCACCCGCCAGGCTACCCAAGAGTCCCGGCACGACCCGCGACCCGCACCAGGAGACCCCGCATGAGTTCGACGCGTGAAACGCCCGTACGGCTCACGCAGTTCGCCCACGGCGGCGGCTGCGCCTGCAAGATCCCGCCGGGTGAGCTGGAGGACGTGCTCGGCACGCTGTCCCCCACGCTGCCCGTCACCGGCGGCATCCCGCTCCTCGTGGGCACGGCCACCGGAGACGACGCGGCCGTCGTCGTGCTGCCGGGGCGGGACGGCGCGACGGACCGGGCGGTGGTGTCCACCGCCGACTTCTTCACGCCCGTCGTCGACGACCCCTACGACTGGGGGCGCATCGCCGCGGCCAACGCGCTGTCCGACGTGTACGCGATGGGCGGCCGCCCGGTCCTGGCCGTCAACCTGCTCGCCTGGCCCCGCGACGTGCTGCCGTTCGACCTGGCCCGCGAGGTGCTGCGCGGTGGACTCGACGTCGCCGCCGAGGCGGGCTGCCACGTGGGTGGCGGCCACAGCGTGGACGACCCGGAACCGAAGTACGGGATGGCCGTCACCGGTCTGGCCGATCCCTCCCGGCTGCTGCGCAACGACGCGGGCCGCCCCGGCATGCCGCTGTCGCTGTCCAAACCGCTCGGCCTGGGTGTGCTCAACAACCGTCACAAGGCGACCGGGGAGCGGTTCGGCCACGCGGTGGCCACGATGGTGGCCCTCAACCGGGAGGCGGCCGCCGCGGCCCTGGACGCCGGTGCGGTCTGCGCCACCGACGTGACCGGCTTCGGGTTCCTCGGCCATCTGCACAAGCTGGCCCGGGCGTCCGGGGTGACGGCCGTGGTGGACACGGCCGCCGTGCCCTACCTCGACGGGGCCCGGGACGCGGTGCGCGCCGGGTACGTCAGCGGCGGCACCCGGCGCAACCTCGCATGGGTGGCGCCCAGCACGGACTTCGGGCCCGCGGACACGGACACCCGTCTGCTCCTGGCCGACGCCCAGACCTCGGGCGGTCTGCTGGTGGCGGGGGAGGTGCCCGGGGCCCCGGTGGTGGGGGAACTCGTCATGCGAGGACCGCACTCGGTCGTCCTGCGCTGACGCCCGCGGCCCGCTCCGGCCGGCGGCATCAGGGTTCCGTGCCGGTGCGCTCGTCGACACCGGCCCGCGCCCGGTAGACGCGGACCAGCGCCACGGCCGCCGGGCCCCGGGGGCGGCGTCCCGGCCGGATGTCGACGGCGAACGCCTTGGTCTCCTGGATATGGGTGTTCGGGTCGAGCGACATGTGCAGCAGCTCGTTGGCGGCGTCGCCCGTGCTGTAGCCGTTCGGCCCCCAGTGGTAGGGCAGCCCCACCTGGTGCAGGGTGCGCCCGTGCACGGTCAGCGGCGGCACGCGGTCGGTGACCAGCACGCGCGCCTCGACGACCGCCCGGGCGCTGACGATCGTCGCCCACCCGGCGTGCTCCAGGCCCCGCTCGGCGGCGAGTTCCGGCGACACCTCGCAGAAGAACTCCGGTTGCAGCTCCGCCAGATAGGGCTGCCAGCGGGACATGCCGCCCGCCGTGTGGTGCTCGGTGAGCCGGTAGGTGGTGGCGACGTACGGGAAAACCTCCGAGCCCGGCTCGGTGCCGCTGGGCTGGTAGCGGTTGTCCGGATGCGGTGGCAGCAACTGCCGCACCGGGTTGCGCTGCCGGCCGTACAGCAGGTTGGGGAAGGGCGAGTCCTGCGGCTCGTAGTGGGTGGGCAGCGGCCCGTCGGTGAGCCCGGCGGGCACGAACAGCCACGCCTTGCCGTCGGCCTGCATGATGAACGGGTCCGTGCCCGAGAGCGCCGCGGGCCCGGTCGCGTCCCGCGGGGCCCGGTGGCCGGGGGGCTTGTCCTTCGTGAAGTCCGGGATGTCGTGGCCCGACCACTGCCCCTCCTCCTCGTCCCACCACACCAGCGCCTTGCGCTCGCTCCACGGCCGGCCCTCCGGGTCCGCCGAGGCGCGGTTGTACAGGATGCGGCGGTTGGCGGGCCAGGCCCAGCCCCACTCGTTCGCGATCCAGTCCTGCCGTTCGCCCGGCTTGCGGCGAGCCGCCTGGTTGACGCCGTCGGCGTGGACCCCGCAGTAGATCCAGCAGCCGCACGCGGTGGAACCGTCGTCCTCGAGCTGCTCGTAGGAGGCCAGCGGGTTCCCCTCGGCGTCGCGTCCGTTGATCTCGGCGAGGACGGCCTCCGCGTCCGGCTCCGCCGTCTCGCCCGTGGTGGGGTAGTCCCAGGTGAGGTCGAGCACCGGCCGGTCCATCGGGTCGGTGGACCCGGCGAGCCTCTCCCGGACGATCCGCCCGAGGTGGAAGGCGAACCACAGGTCGCTGCGCGCCTCGCCCGGCGGTTCGACGGCCTGGTGGTGCCACTGCAGCAGGCGCTGGGTGTTGGTGAAGCTGCCGGCCTTCTCGGTGTGCGCGGCGGCCGGCAGGAAGAACACCTCGGTGCGGATGTCCTCGGTGCACAGCTCTCCCGTCTCGATCTCCGGGCCGTCCTTCCACCAGGTGGCCGACTCGATCAGGGAGAAGTCCCGCACGACGAGCCAGTCCAGGCCGGCCATGCCCAGCCGCTGCATCTTCGAGTTGGCCGAGCCGACCGCGGGGTTCTCACCCATGAGGAAGTAGCCCTTGCAGGTCCCCTCCAGCTGGGCCATGACCGTTTCGTAGGTGGAGTGGGAGCGGGTCAGCCGCGGCAGGTAGTCGAAGCAGTAGTCGTTCTCCGCGGTCGCGGCCTGCCCCCAGTACGCCTTGAGCAGGCTCACCAGGTAGGCGCGCATGTTGCCCCAGTAGCCCTTGCGCGCCGCTTCGGCCTGTACGAAGGCGTCCAGGTCCTCGTTCTTGTGGGCGTGCGGCATGGGGATGTAGCCGGGCAGCAGGTTGAACAGGGTGGGGATGTCCGTCGACCCCTGGATGGAGGCGTGCCCGCGCAGGGCGAGGATGCCGCCGCCCGGCCGGCCGATGTTGCCGAGCAGACTCTGCAGCACGGCGGCCCCACGGATGTACTGCACGCCCACGGTGTGCTGGGTCCAGCCGACCGCGTAGGCGAAGGCGGTGGTGCGCTCCCGGCCGGAGTTGTCGGTGACGAGCTCGCACACCTGGCGGAAGAGGTCCTGCGGCACTCCGCAGATCTGCTCCACCATCTCAGGCGTGTAGCGCGCGTAGTGCCGCTTGAGCACCTGGAAGACGCAGCGCGGATGGGCCAGCGTCTCGTCCCGCTCGAATTCGCCCTCACCGATGGCGGCGCCGCCCGAGCCGTGGGCCTCACCCCGGGCGGCCTCCGCCACCGAGCTGCCGCCGCCGGTGCGTTCCTCGTACTCCTGGTCGCGTTCGCCCGAGGCCGCCTGCACCTGTGTGCCCGCGTACTGCCAACTGCTGTTGTCGTAGCTGCGGGTGTCGGGGTCGAGGCCGGAGAAGACGCCGTCGAGGTCCTCGGTGTCCCGGAAGTCCTCCCGCAGCACCACGGGCGCGTTGGTGTAGGCCACCACGTACTCGCGGAAGTACTTCTCGTGCTGCAGCACGTAGTTGATCAGCCCGCCGAGGAAGGCGATGTCCGAGCCCGCGCGCAGCGGCACATGCACGTCCGCCAGCGCACTGGTCCGGGTGAACCGCGGGTCGACGTGGATCACCTTCGCCCCGCGGGCCTTGGCCTCCATCACCCACTGGAACCCGACGGGATGGCACTCGGCCATGTTGGAGCCCTGGATGACGATGCAGTCGGAGTTCTGCAGGTCCTGCTGGAAGGTGGTCGCGCCGCCGCGGCCGAACGAGGTTCCCAGACTGGGAACGGTGGAGGAGTGTCAAACGCGCGCCTGGTTCTCGATCTGGATCGCTCCCAGCGCCGTGAACAGCTTCTTGATCAGGTAGTTCTCCTCGTTGTCCAGCGTGGCCCCGCCCAGGCTGGCGATGCCGAGCGTGCGCCGGGTGCGGGTCCCGTCGACCTCCCACTGCCAGCCGGAGCGGCGCGCCGCGATCACCCGGTCGGCGATCATGTCCATCGCCGTGGCGAGGTCGAGGCGCTCCCACTCGGTGCCGTACGGCCGCCGGTACAGCACATGGTGCTCGCGGGCGCCGCCGGTGGTCAGCTGGAGGCTGGCCGAGCCCTTGGGGCACAGCCGACCGCGCGAGACGGGCGAGTCGGGGTCGCCCTCGATCTGGGTGACCCGCCCGCCCTCGACGTACACGTTCTGGCCGCAGCCCACAGCGCAGTACGGGCAGACCGACTTCACCACCCGGTCCGCGGTGGCGACCCGGGGGGTGAGCCGCTCGCCGGCCGGGCTCCTGGCGGCGGCGCCCCGGCCGAGCGGGTCCGTCCCCTTGAGCTGGCGGTAGACCGGCCAGGAGCCGATCCATGTGCGTACGCCCACGTCGTCCGCCCTTCGGTGCTGCTCGGTGCGGTTTGTCGCATGGTTCGCGGTGTGCCCGGCCGGTCCTCCGCAAGCCCGGGGTCCGGCGTGCGCGGTCTCTCTGCGGCCGATTCTCCCGCGGCCGGACGGCCACGGCACCCCCGAGCCCGGTGCCGCTCCGGAGTACCCGCCGCCCGCCCGGCGAAACCGGCGTGTGCGGGACGCGGTGCCGGGGCGGCCGCGGCAGGCGGCCGGGCGCCGCCCCCGGCAGGCGGCACCCCGCCGTGCCGAGGCCGGTGTGCAGGGGCTGGCGTGCCGAGGCCGGTGTGCCGAGACCGGCGTGCAGGGGCTGGCGTGCCGAGGCCGGTGTGCCGAGGCCGGTGTGCCAAGACCGGCATGGAGAGGCCGGCGTGCCGAGACCGGTGTGCGCAGACCGGTGTGCGCAGCCCCGGCGGGTGGTGGGCCGCTCAGCGGGACCGTGCCTCCAGCCGCTCGCGCTGGGGCAGGACGGTGTACTTCGGATCCCTGGCGGAGGCCACTCCGGCGTGGAACACGGCGAACCGCAGCGCCGCGGAGCCCGTCAGCAGGGCCGCACCGGCCGCCGCCGCGAGACGCTTGCTGCGCCGCCGGCCCGCGCACACCGCCAGCGCGGCGCCGGTCGTGGTGAGCGCCTCCGCGCAGCGCAGCAGCGTGCGTGGCACGCCCTGCCCGTAGGGCTCGGCCGCCAGGCCCATGCGCCGCTTCATCACCCGGAACGCGCCCACTTCGAGGCCGGCCCCCAGTACCGCCATGCGGCGCGCGGGCCCCGCCTGCGCGACCGGGGCGGCGGCCAGGGCCAGCCCGGCCGCCGCGGTCGCGGCGGACCCCGCGAAGACGAACGGCATCTCCCGGTGCCCCTCGTGCCACGTGGGCACCGCGGTGTCGGAGAGCAGGACGGCCGTGTACGTGGCGACGGCCGGGCCGAGGACGGCGGCGGCCGCCGTGGCGGCGGCGCCGATCACGCGGTGGCGGCCCGCGACGTCGGTGGCCGCGGCGGCCATCGTGAGCGGGGCGTAACCGGCCAGCAGCCACGATCCCGTGTTCATGGGGGAGGTGGGCTTCACGATGCGGAGCATGTTGAGGAAACGGGCGGGGCGGCCCAGGTCGTGCACCAGGGCGGCCAGCGACACGGAGACCGCCCCCGCCGCGCCCAGCTTCGCCGTCCGGGCCAGGGCGGGCCGTTGGCCGGCATGGCCCCCGGCGGCCAGCAGCGACGACGCGCCGGCGAGCCCTCCGAGGTACAGGTAGCCGGCGATGTCCAGGGGCCGCCAGGTCGGCTCGTTCAGGATCGGTGTGCCGTAGTACGAGGAGAAGCGGGCCTCGGGCACCACGGGCTGCTCGCCGCGTCCCCGGCGCCGCCGCCGGCGCCCGCCACCGGCCCCCGTGACGGCGTCCCGCCCGCGCCGCGGCCCCTGCACCCCGTCGCGGGTGACGTCCGAACCGGTCATCGCCGCCTCCCGGCGAAGCTGACGACGGCCATCGCGGCGAGCGCGGCGGCGGCCGCCGCCGCGTGCCGCCACATGTCCGGCAGATCCCGGGTGGTGACGACCGGGTCGGGCGGCAGACCGTAGACCTCCGGCTCGTCCAGGAGCAGGAAGAAGGCGCCGTCGCCGCCGACCCCGTCGTCGGGGCTCTCGCCGTACAGGCGGGCATCCGTGACGCCCGCCGCGTGCAGCCGGGCGACGCGCGCGGCTGCCCGCTGCCGCAGCTCCTTCAGCGGCCCGAACTGGATGGACTCGGTGGGACACGCCTTCGCGCAGGCCGGCTCCATGCCGACGCCGAGCCGGTCGTAGCACAAGGTGCACTTCCAGGCGCGCCCGTCGCCCCGGCGCTGGTCGATGACGCCGTACGGGCAGGCGGGCACGCAGTAGCCGCAGCCGTTGCAGATGTCCTCCTGGACGACGACCGTGCCGAACTCGGTGCGGAAGAGTGATCCGGTGGGGCACACGTCGAGGCAGGCGGCGTGCGTGCAGTGCTTGCAGACGTCCGAGGCCATCAGCCAGCGCAGTTCGGTGCGTCCGTCGGGCGCGACCGGCGAGAGCGCCCCCGCGGGCGCGCCCGTGGGCGCGGAGCCGGGCGGTGGCCCGGCCGCTGCGGGGTCCGGGGAGGACGGCGAGGTGCCCAGGCGCCGGGCGGCGTCGAACACGTCGACGTCCTGGTGGCCGGCGCCGGATTCCCGCCCGCCCGGCGGCCTGCGCTGCTCGATGAAGGCCACGTGCCGCCAGGTGTCCGCGCCGAGCCGCTGGGTGTTGTCGTAGGACATGCCGGTCAGTGCGAGACCGTCCTCGGGCACCGAGTTCCACTCCTTGCAGGCCACTTCGCACGCCTTGCAGCCGATGCACACCGAGGTGTCCGTGAAGAAGCCCACGCGGGGCGGCCGTTCGCTGTGCCCGGCCGCCCCGCCCGTTTCCGCGGCACTGCCGTGGGCCATGACCGAACCTCCTCGCTCCCGTGCCCGCCGTCCCGCCGTCCCACCGCGGAGTGCGTCCGGCGAGCCACCCCCGGCGGCCCTGGTGGTCCCTCCGAGCCTGGCACGGGTGTCCTCGGGCCGCGCGCTCAAACGGGCGGGTCCCGCAGCCGACGTGACCGACGTGACGCGCGCGGCTCGCGGGACCCGGGCGGCCTCGGTCAGGCGCCGACGTAGGCCGCGAGGTGCTCGCCGGTGAGGGTGGAGCGGGCGGCGACGAGGTCGGCGGGCGTGCCCTCGAAGACGATCCGGCCGCCGTCGTGGCCGGCGCCGGGGCCGAGGTCGATGATCCAGTCGGCGTGCGCCATGACCGCCTGGTGGTGCTCGACGACGATCACCGACTTCCCGGAGTCGACGAGCCGGTCCAGCAGGCCGAGCAACTGCTCGACGTCGGCGAGGTGCAGGCCGGCGGTCGGCTCGTCGAGGACGTAGACTCCGCCCTTCTCGGCCATGTGGGTGGCCAGCTTGAGCCGCTGCCGCTCGCCGCCCGACAGGGTGGTCAGCGGCTGGCCGAGGGTGAGGTAGCCGAGCCCGACGTCCGCGAGCCGCCGGAGGATCGTGTGCGCGGCCGGCGTGCGTGCCTCACCGGCGCGGAAGAACTCCTCCGCCTCGGTGACCGGCATCGCCAGCACCTCGCTGATGTCGCGCCCGCCGAGGTGGTGCTCGAGCACCGCTGTCTGGAACCGCTTCCCCTCGCAGTCCTCGCAGGCGGTGGCGACGCCGGCCATCATCGCCAGGTCGGTGTAGACGACGCCGGCGCCGTTGCAGGTGGGGCAGGCGCCCTCGGAGTTGGCGCTGAACAGTGCCGGCTTCACGCCGTTGGCCTTCGCGAACGCCTTGCGGATCGGTTCGAGGAGCCCGGTGTAGGTCGCCGGGTTGCTCCGCCGGGAGCCGCGGATCGTGCCCTGGTCGACCGACACCACCCCCGCACCCGCGGGGACCGACCCGTGCACGAGCGAGCTCTTGCCGGAGCCGGCCACGCCGGTGACGACGGCGAGCACCCCGAGCGGGATGTCGACGTCGACGTCGCGCAGGTTGTTCGCGCTCGCGCCGCGGATCTCCAGCACCCCGGCGGGCTTGCGCACCGTCCCCTTCAGGCGCGCCCGGTCGTCGAGGTGACGGCCGGTGAGGGTGCCGCCCGCCCGCAGTTCCTCGACGGTGCCCTCGAAGCAGACGGTGCCGCCCGCCGTACCGGCGCCGGGGCCGAGATCGACGACATGGTCGGCGATCGCGATCACCTCCGGCTTGTGCTCCACGACGAGCACCGTGTTGCCCTTGTCCCGCAGCCGCAGCAGCAGTGCGTTCATCCGCTGGATGTCATGGGGGTGCAGGCCCGTGGTGGGCTCGTCGAAGACATAGGTGACATCGGTGAGCGAGGAGCCGAGATGGCGGATCATCCTGACGCGCTGCGCCTCGCCGCCCGACAGGGTGCCCGAGGGCCGGGACAGCGAGAGGTAGCCGAGGCCGATCTCGGTGAACGAGTCGAGCGTGTGCTGCAGCGCGGTGAGCAGCGGCGCCACCGACGGCTCGTCGAGGCCGCGCACCCACTGGGCCAGGTCGCTGATCTGCATCGCGCAGGTGTCGGCGATGCTGACCCCCTCGATCGTCGACGACCGGGCCGCCTCGCTCAGCCGGGTGCCACCGCACTCGGGACAGGCGGTGAACGTGATCGCGCGGTCCACGAACTCCCGGATGTGCGGCTGCATCGACTCCCGGTCCTTGGAGAGCATCGACTTCCGGATCCGCGGGATCAGCCCCTCGTAGGTCATGTTGATGCCCGCGATCTTCATCCGCGTCGGCTCGCGGTGGAGGAAGTCGTGCAGCTCCTGCTCGGTGTACGCGCCGACCGGCTTGTCCGGGTCGAGGAAGCCCGACTCGCTGTAGAGCCGGTAGTTCCAGCCGCCCGCCTTGTAGCCGGGGATGGTCATCGCGCCCTCGGTGAGCGACTTGGAGTCGTCGTAGAGCTGGGTGAGGTCGACGTCGGAGACCGTGCCGCGGCCTTCGCAGCGCGGGCACATGCCGCCGACGATGCTGAAGCTGCGACGCTCCTTCACCGTCTGCCCGCCGCGCTCCATGGTGACCGCGCCCGCTCCGCTGATGGAGGCGACGTTGAAGGAGAACGCCTTGGGCGAGCCGATGTGCGGCCGCCCGAGCCGGCTGAAGAGGATGCGCAGCATCGCGTTGGCGTCCGTGACGGTGCCCACCGTGGAGCGGGGGTCGCCCCCCAGCCGCTGCTGGTCGACGACGATCGCGGTCGTCAGCCCGTCGAGGACGTCGACCTCGGGCCGCGCCAGCGTCGGCATGAAACCCTGCACGAACGCGCTGTAGGTCTCGTTGATCAGCCGCTGCGACTCCGCGGCGATCGTGTTGAACACCAGTGAGCTCTTGCCCGAGCCGGAGACGCCGGTGAACACGGTCAGCCGGCGCTTGGGGATCTCGATGCTGACGTCCTTGAGGTTGTTCTCGCGCGCCCCGTGCACGCGGATCAGGTCGTGACGGTCGGCAGCGTGCGGTGCGGACGATCGCGTGTCCGTCCCCGTGGCCATGCTCATCGTGTCTCCTCAAGGGTGATGCCCGTGGCGGTCAGGCTATGTGCGGCGCGGCGACCGGCGCTTCTCGATTCCTGATCGGATCCGGAAGGTGCGAAAATCGACAGAGTCCGGGTGGCACGGACGGTGCCGCCCGCGCGGCCCCGTGCCGCTGGACTCCCGCGAGCCGCGGATGCCGTGCGTCTTCCGCGCGCGGCGGCCCCGGGTGCCCGCGCCGGGCGGGGAGAAGGGAGCGATGCTGTGCGTTTCCACAACCGCCGGCAGGCCGGCCGGGAGCTGGCCGCCAGGCTGCTGGAAGGGGCGGTCCGCGGTGATCCCGCCGATACGATCGTGCTCGCGCTGCCGCGTGGCGGCGTTCCGGTCGGGGCGGAGGTCGCCCGGGCCCTGCGGGCTCCGCTGGACGTGCTGGTCGTCTCCACCATCGGCGTGCCCGGCGCCCCGGACGTCGGTATCGGGGCACTCGTCGGTGAGGAACCGCCGCTGTTCGATCCGGTGGGTCTGGAAGCCATGCACCTGGACGAGCACAAGCTCGGCTCACAGGTGGCGGGGGAACGGACCGAACTGCACCGGCGCGAAGGGCTCTACCGGGCGGGACGCCCCGCTCCACGGGTTCAAGGGCGCAGCGTGGTGGTCGTCGCCGACGGGCTGACCACCGGCATCACCGCACGTGCGGCCCTGCGTCATCTGCGGCACCGGGACCCCGGGCGCCTCGTGCTGGCCGTCCCGGTCTGCGCCGCAGGCGTCGCCGACGCGCTGCGCGCCGAGGCCGACGAGGTGATCTGCCTGCACCGGCCGCACCGTGCGAGGTCCGTGGGGGAGTGGTACGCGGAGTTCGAACCGGTCTCCGACCAGGAGGTGCTCGACGCGCTGCGGGAACTCCATCCTGTGGTGTGAGCCCCCCGACCGCTCCGGCACGCGTGGGTCGCTCGGTCGCGGGTACCCGCAGTGCCGGACATGCCCGAGGGGACGAACGGCGCAGCGGGACGAAGGCCGCGCCGGGACGAAGGCCGCGCCGGGGGGAACGTCGCGGGGGGACGAACGTCGCGGGGAGAGGAGAGCGATGATCTCCGAGATGGTGATGGTCCCGGCGGAACACGCCGTGCTCGCCGGCGACCTCGTCGTGCCCGCCCAGGTGCCGGCGGTGGTGGTGTTCGCGCACGGCAGCGGCAGTTCCCGGCACAGCGTGCGCAACCGCGTTGTCGCCGCGGAACTGCACCGGGCGGGACTGGGCACGTTGCTCATGGACCTGCTGACCGAGCGCGAGGAACGCGAGGACGCCGCGACGGCCGAGCACCGCTTCGACATCCCGATGCTGAGCGGGCGCCTGGTCGCCGCCGTGGACTGGCTGGCGCAGCAGCCGGAGACCGGCGGACTCCCGGTCGCCCTGCTCGGGGCCGACACCGGGGCGGCCGCCGCACTGGTGGCGGCCGTGGAGCGGCCGGAGCGGGTGTGCGCGGTCGTCTCCCGGGGCGGGCGGCCGGACCTGGCGGGCGACGACCTGGCCCGGGTCCGGGCACCGGTCCTCCTCGTCGTGGGAGGCGGCGACCACACCGTCCTCGACTTCAACCGGGAGGCCGCCGCGAGGCTCTCGGCCCGGCACGAGCTCCATGTCGTGCCCGGTGCCACCCATCTCTTCCAGGAGCCCGGCGCCCTGGAGGAGGTGGCGGAGGCCGCCGGCCGATGGATCCTCGCCCAGGAGACAACCGGCTGACCGTGTCACCCGACGACCCGGCCGGCACCCACCGCCCGGGACGGCGTCCCCGTCCATGAGCGTGCGACCGCCCGGGACGGCGCCGCCGCCCGTGAGCATGCGGTGAACCCCGGAGGAAGATCTCGTCGCCCCTCGCAGAGAGGGGTGTCCGGGCGCGCGCCGCTGTCCAGCCCCGTACTTCGCAGGTCGTTGAATCGGATGATCTGGTTGTCGTGGTGGTGTCCGGGACTGGTGGTGGGGCGTTGGCCCGGGCGCTCTGCCTGTCGCTGCCGAGTTTCTGCGCCGGCTGGATGTGGCGGGGATCGTCGACGAGATCTGCCCGGGCGGTGCGAGTGCGCACCTGACGCATGGGCAGGTGATCGAGGCGCTGGTGGCGAACCGGCTGACCTCGCCCGCGCCGCTGGTGCGGGTCGCTGACTGGGCGCGCACCTGGGCGGTGGAGGAGGTCTTCGGGATCGAGGCGAGTCTGCTCAACGACGACACTGGGACATGACCAGCAAGTCCGTCCATGGCGCCTACCCCGAGCAGGACCAGGACGAGCAGTACCCGCTCATCGGCTACGGGCATCCCAAGGATCGGCGGGTGGACCTCAAGCAGGTCCAGGCCGGGCTCGCGGTGTCGGCCGACGGCGGCATCTCCGTCCATGCCCGTGTCTTCGGTGGCGGCGCGGCGCGGGCCTTCCGGCTCTGGGTGGAGGTGGGCCTGCGGGGTCACACCGCTGACGGTCTGCCCCGGCCGGGCTGGTCGGGGAGGACCACACCGCGCTCCGCTGGGTCGCCTACGCCCGACGCGACTGGGCCGAGTACCTCGCGGCCCGGGCCGAGGACCTGAAGGAACCGCCGGGTGGCGATTGCCGATGAGGGGCACGATTCGTGCTGCGGCTGGCCAATCGATAAGGTGCCAGGTCACGACCGCACCCGTTCGATCCACGGGCCGGTCAGGGCTCTGCCGCAGTTTGTGGCACCTCCACGGCTGCCTTGCCGACCCCTGCCTGCCCGGGCCCTGGGACACGGGGGCGATCTTCGCGGCGGGGCAGTCGGGCCCCGGCCGACGGGTCAGGAGGAACGAGTGGCACAGATCATCGCCGAGGTCTCACGGACGTTCAACGAGTTTCTGCTCTTGCCCAACCGGACCCGGACCGACTGCTCGCCCGCGACGGTCGAGCTGCGCACGCCCCTGGTGCGGCACATCGTGGGCGAGCCGTCGGCGATCGAGCTGCACTCTCCGTTCACGTCCGCGATCATGCAGGCCGTCAGCACACCGGAACTCGCGATCTCGCTCGCTCGCAACGGCGGTCTGAGCTTCCTGCACCACAACCAGCCGATCCAGGACCAGGTCGCAGCGGTCTGCCAAGTGAAGAACTTCAAGGCCGGATTCGTCACCAGCGATACGAACGTCCGGCCTGACGACAGCCTGGGTCTCCTGGTCGACATCATGCGCCGCACAGGTCACAGCACCGCCGCGGTCACCCACGACGGGACCGCCACCGGCCGCCTGCTCGGCCTGGTGACCTCCCGCGACTTCCACCCGCAACGCCACGACCTGGCCGAACCGGTCAGCGGGCGGATGACCGCCATCGCCGACTTGCCCCATGCAGGGCCTGACACCACGCTTTCCGAGGCCAACGCCCGGCTGTGGGACGAACGGCTGGACTGCCTCCCAGTGCTGGACGGCGAGGGCAACCTGCAGTATCTGGTGTTCCGATCCGACTACACGGACAACAAGCGATTCCCGAACCAGGTCGTGGACGCCGCCAAGCGCCTGCGCGTGGGCGCGGGCGTCAACACCCATGACTACCAGGAGCGCATCCCCGCCCTGGTCGAGGCGGGCACGGACGCGCTGTGCTTCGACTCGTCCGACGGCTACAGCGACTGGCAAGCACAGGCCCTGACCTGGGTGAAGAAGCACTATCCCGAGATTCCGGTCGGCGGCGGCAACGTGGTCGACGGCGAGGCGTTCACCTTCCTCGCCGAGGCGGGGGCGGACTTCGTCAAGGTCGGGGTGGGCGGCGGTTCCATCTGCATCACTCGTGACCAGAAGGGCATCGGCCGCGGCCAGGCCAGCGCGGTGCTGGACGTCGCGACGGCCCGGGATGCCTTCCGCGAGCGCACCGGCGAGTATGTGCCGATCTGCTCCGACGGCGGCCTGGTGCACGACTACCACGTGGCTCTGGCGCTGGCGATGGGGGCGGACTTCGTCATGATGGGGCGTTACTTCGCGCGATTCGACCAGGCGGCCGGCGCGAAGCTGCCCACCCGTGACGGCTTCGTGAAGGAGTACTGGGGTGAGGGCTCGAACCGTGCCCGTAACTGGCAGCGCTACGGTCAGGGCGGTCAGGGGCTGGTCTTCGAGGAAGGCGTGGACGGCTACGTCCCCTACGCAGGTGACCTCAACGAAGGGCTCGCCCTGACCGTCGCCAAGCTCAAGACCACGATGGTCTCCTGCGGCTCCACCACCCTGCCGGAGTTCCAGTCCACGGCCCGGCTGACCCTCGTTTCAGACCAGAGCTTCCAGGAGAGCCACGCCAACGTCACCCTGCGAGACACCCCGACGACGGTCTCCTGACAAGCCGCCGAGGCCTATCGAGGACTACTGGCCGGAGGGGAATGGTGCACGGCCGGAACAACCCCCTCCCGCCAGTAGTTCTCGGTTCCCTGGGTTGCTATCGCCCCGGCCGTCAACGCGATCCGTGTTCTGGAGACGTCCTCGCCGGTGCTGCACGGCAAAGGCCGTGCCTCCGCCCGGCTGCGGGACGGGGCGGTGCTGCTGAAGGCGGACGGCGTGCGGCGCCGGATACCGGTGGCGGCGATAGAGCGGGTCGACGTCCACGGCGCCGGGGGCCGGCGGCTGACCGTCGTCCTGACGGGCGACGAGCCCGTGGCGTACCACCTCCGGTGCCGCAGTGCCCCCGCCGTGCACGAGTTCGCGCACGCCGTCAGCCGTGCACTGCCCACACGGGACGCCGACGAGCGGCGGCCCAACGGGGGGAGCTGGTGACCGAGGAGCCGCTGGAGCGGGCGGCACCGAACCGGATCCGTCAGTTTTGGTGGGGCCTCGGGGGCGGATACGTGCTGGTGCTCGTCCTGCTGCTGGTGACGGACGCCGGGGTGGTCCCGGCAGTCCTCTGGGCGGTGGCCCCCGGCCCGATCGCCGCGGGGGGTCTGGGTGTGTACGGCGGATGGCAACTGTTCCGGGAGGCCTGGGTGTTGCGCACCCGGGGGATCACCGTGGAGGGACGGCTACAGCGATCCCACTTCTACAACGGCGTCGAGCAGTACACCTACGCGTACGTCGACAGCCACGGCGTACAGCGTGAGCGCACGGGCTCGGACGGGGGTGCCGAGCGGGCCGAGATCACGTACAACCCCGCAGACCCCGAAACCACCAAGGTCGGTCGCCGTACGGCGGGGCAACTCGCGTTCGGTGCGGTGCTCATCCTGCTGGCGGGTGCAGTTCTGCTGGCCGGTGTCGCGTTCGTGGTGGTGGGGATGGCGGCGCTGGCCATCTGATCGTGTGCCGAAAACCCGAAGGAAATGCCCTCCAAGGCTCATTGCTGTGGGACGGCGGCCAAATCATCTGAATCAGCGACCTGCGAAGTACGGGTCTAGCATGAGGTCGCATGAGGTGATCGCTCCCGGACGCGGGTGCGGTCGGCGGGTTCGCACATCGTCCGGGGGAGGCGCGGAAGGAATGCCGGTTGCCGGCCGCACGTCACGGCGGGCCCGACTCCGGGCCGCCGGGGGGCTCCTGGTCGCAGCGCTCGGGGCGGCCCTGCTCGCCGCGGCCCTCGGCGCGGGTGGTCGCGCGGGCGCCGGCGGGGCCGCGGGGGACGGGCTGGTGCACACCACCATCGAGGTGTCGCCGAGCGGCTGCGGCCGCGGCTGGGACAGGCCGCGCCCGGGGGTGCAGGTCTTCGACCTGCGCAACACCTCCGACGGGGCGGCCGAGGTGTACCTCGAGGACCCGGGGAGCCGGCTGGTGTACGGCGAGGTGGAGGGTCTCGCCCCGGGCACCACACGGCAGTTGACGGTACGACTCGGCAAGGGGGAGTACGCCTTCGAGTGCGTGCCCGACGACGCCGACGCGGTCGTCGGACCCACCGTGCGCCTCACCCGCGGTCGCGGTGGCCCGGCGGCGGCCCCCGTCACCGAGCACGACCTGGTGCCCCTGGCGATCGGCTACCAGACCTGGGTCGGCCGCGGCCTGGACGACGTGGTGCGGCTGACCGTGCGGCTGCGGGCCGCGATCGACCGCGGGGACCTCGCCGGGGCCCGTACCGCCTGGCTGCCCGCGCACCTCGCGTACGAGCGGCTCGGCGGGGCCTACGACGCCTTCGGTGACGTCGGCGAGCGGATCGACAGGACGGACGCGGGCCTGCCCGGCGGCGTCCACGACCCGACCTTCACCGGCTTCCACCGCATCGAGTACGGACTCTGGCACGGCGAGTCGGCCCACACCCTGCGCGCCCCGGCCGCCGCCCTCCTCGACGACGCCACCACGCTGCGCCACCGGTGGGCGCAGACCCGCATGGACCCCGCCCGGCTCGGGCTGCGGGCCCACGAGATCCTGGAGGACACCCTGCGGTCCGAGCTGACCGGGCGCACCGACTACGGCAGCGGCAGCAGCCTCGCGGCGGCCGAGGCCGAACTCGACGGCACGCGCGCCGTCCTGTCCCGGCTGCGTCCCCTGCTCACCACCCGGTACGCGGATCTGCCGCGCCTGGACGGGGCGGTGACCCGGGCGCGGCGCACCCTGGACGGCTTCCGCCACGGCGGTCGCTGGACCCCCCTCGACCGTCTGCGGCGCGCCCGGCGCGAACAGGTCGACGCGGTCCTCGGCGACCTGGTGGAGCGGCTCGCCCGGGTGGCGACGCTCTGCGATCCGCGGAGGACGGCATGACGACGGCGCACGGGACGGGCGGGGTCGCCCGGCGCGGCTTCCTGCGCGGGGCGGCTCTCGCCGGCGCCGGGCTGGCGGCGGGCGGAGGGGCCGCGCCGGGCACGGCGGACGACGCGGGTGCGCCCGCCGCCGTGCCCTTCCACGGGCCCCACCAGCGCTCGGTGCTCGCCCTGCCGCGCCGGGTCAGCGCGTTCACCGCGTTCGACGTGACCGCCGGCGACCGCACGGAACTCATCGACCTCCTGCGCACCCTCACCGCCCGCGCCCGCTTCCTGACCTCGGGCGGAACGCCCGAGCCCGTCGGTATCACCGGGCCGCCCGCCGACTCGGGCATCCTGGGCGTCCGCGTACCGTCCGGTGGGCTCGCGGTCACCGTCGGAGTCGGCGCCGCGCTCTTCGACGACCGCTTCGGCCTCGCCGCGCACCGCCCCCGCCGGCTCGGGGCCATGCCCGTCTTCCCGGACGACGACCTGCGCCCCGAGTGGTGTCACGGCGACCTCAGCCTCCACCTGCACGCCGACGAACCGGACATCGTGCTGCACGCGCTGCGCGACATCGCCCGGCACACCCGCGGCGGACTGCAGGTCCGCTGGCGCCTCGACGGCTTCACCAGCCCGCCCCGGCCCTCCGGAACTCCCCGCAACCTCATGGGATTCAAGGACGGCACGGCCAACCCCGACGCCACCGGCGCCCGCGCGATGGACCGCCTGGTGTGGGTGGGCGAGGACGCGGGCGAGCCGGACTGGGCGGTCGGCGGCAGCTACCAGGTCGTGCGGCTGATCCGCATGCTCGTGGAGTTCTGGGACCGGGTCTCCCTCGGCGAGCAGGAGCGGATCTTCGGCCGCGCCCGCGGGTCGGGGGCGCCCCTCGACGGGAACGCCGAGCACGATGCCCCGAGGTACGCCGACGACCCCAAGGGCGACGTGATCCCGCTGGACAGCCACATACGGCTCGCCGACCCGCGCACGGCGGACACCGCCGACCAGCGGATTCTGCGCCGCGCCTACAACTACGACCGGGGCACGGACGTCAACGGCGACCTCGACATGGGCCTGCTGTTCTGCTGCTACCAGCAGGACCCGGTCCGCCAGTTCGAGAGTGTGCAGCGCCGCCTGGCGGGTGAGCCCCTCACCGACTACATCAAGCCCTTCGGCGGCGGCTACTTCTTCGCCCTGCCCGGCGTGCGGGACGCCGCCGACTGGTACGGGCGCGCCCTGCTCGGCTGACCCCTTTCGGACAACTCGCCTTCCCCGCTGGTCAATACACGGTCAAGCTTCGGCCGCGCTTTCCTGACCGGGTGTTCACTGCGAGGTCATCATGGTTCCGCCCGGGCGCCGACCGCCCGGCGGAGCATCCTGATCCGTACCGCGCAAGACATCCGCGTCCGGAGGGTGACCAGAATGGGCAGCACAAGAAGACGAGCGGCGATACGGACCCTGGGAGCGCTGGCGGGCGCGGCCGCGCTCACGGTGCTCGGTGGCAACGCGCCCACCTGGGCCGCCGCGTCCTCCGGACAGCATCACGGCCGTACGCCGACGGCCACGCCGATCAAGCACGTCGTCGTCCTCTTCGGCGAGAACATCTCCTTCGACCACTACTTCGCGACCTACCCCGAGGCGGCGAACACCGACGGCACGAGGTTCACGGCGTCGAAGAGGACCCCGAAGGACATCGACACCCTGGCGCACGCGGGGCTGCTCACGAAGAACCCGAACCAGTACCTGCCCAAGCGGCTCGCTCCCTCGCAGGCCATGACCTGCGACCAGAACCACTCCTACGGGGCCGAGCAGTACGCCGCAGACGGCGGCAAGGCCGACAAGTACGTGGAGAACACCGAGGTCGGCAGGTGCAGCGGCGGCCTGTTCGGCGAACCGGGCCTGGTGATGGACTACTACGACGGAAACACCGTCACCGCGCTGTGGAACTACGCCCAGCACTACTCCCTCAACGACCGGTCCTTCAGCTCGGTCTACGGGCCCTCCACCCCCGGCGCACTGAACCTGGTCTCCGGTCAGACGCACGGCGTCGTCTCGACGGACCCCGCCTCCGGCACCGAGAACCCCGAGCAGACCTCGACACCCGACGCGTACACCGTCAAGTCGCCCGACGCGGAGGGGGTCGGCACGGTCGTCAACGACCCCGACCCGGCGTACGACGACTGCTCCGGCAAGGACCACACCAGCACCAACGCCCTCGCGGCGATGCAGGGCCGCAACATCGGCGATGTGCTCAACACCCGTGACATCAGCTGGGGCTGGTTCCAGGGCGGCTTCCGGCCGTCCATCGCGTGGGACGGCGAGCAGGGCCACTACGCCAAGTGCGACACCACGCACACCAACGTCGGCGGCGCCTCGGTCGTCGACTACAGCCCGCACCACTCGCCGTTCCAGTACTACAAGTCGACGTCCAACCCGCACCACCTGCCCCCCAGGAGCGTCGACGAGATCGGCCACGCCGGCCCGGCCAACCACAACTACGACCTGACCGACTTCGACGCCGCACTCAAGGCGGGCAAGCTCCCGGCCGTGAGCTTCGTCAAGGCACCCGAGTACCAGGACGGCCACGCCGGCTATTCCGACCCGATCGACGAGCAGCACTTCCTCGTCGACCGGATCAACGCGATCCAGAGCGCGCCGCAGTGGCGGTCGACCGCCGTCGTCATCGCCTACGACGACTCCGACGGCTGGTACGACCACGCCTACGTCGCCCCGCGCAACGGCTCCACGGACACCTCGCCCGGCTCCAACGGCAGGCCCACCGACGGTCCGGCCTGCCAGGCCGGCCCGGCGGCCTCGGGCGGTTACGCGGACCGCTGCGGGCCCGGCACCCGTCAGCCGCTGCTCGTGGTGTCCCCGTACAGCAAGGTCGACAGGGTCGACCACACGCCGACCGACCAGTCCTCGATCATCCGTTTCATCGAGGACAACTGGCACACCGGCCGGATCGGTGACCACTCCTTCGACGCCACGGCCGGCTCGCTGGCGGGCATGTTCGACTTCCGGCACCCCAACAACAAGCAGGTGCTGCTGAACGCGGACGGCTCGGTGAGGTCGGTCGGCCCGGTGAGGGCGGTGAAGGCGGTGGCCACCGGCATCACCCCGGGCCCGGCCATGCAGAACACGGCGGCGGCCACGGACGCCTCCTCGTTCCCCGGAGTCCCGGTGGGCATTGCGGCCGGCGCACTCGTGGCGGCCGGTGCCACGGGCACCTTCCTCACGCTGCGCCGCAGGCAGCGCGGCACCGCCTGATCCCGCGCGGACGGCGGACGGCGGACGGCGGGCGGCGGATGGCGGGCGGCGGGCGGTGGCTCCGTTTGGTGCCCGGGGCCGCCGCCCGCACGTCACGCCGCCCGACGCCGCCGGCCCAGCGCCGCCACCAGGTGCGGGTGCAGCCCGGCAGGTGCCGCGAGGAAGCTGTCGGCCCCCGCGGTCCAGGGCCTGCCCTCGGCATCGGTGACCAGGGCGCCCGCCTCACGGGCCACCAGGGCGGCCGGCAGCAGATTGGCGTCGTCGGGGCCGAACTCCCAGAAACCGTCGAGGCGTCCGGCCGCCGTGTCCGCGATCTGCCACGACGTGGGGCCCAGATTGCGTACGGCGCCCACGCACGGCAGCACGGCCGCGAGGGAGGCCCCCGCCTCGTCCGCGGCCCGGGGCAGACGGGTGAGGAACGGTGGCTGGCTGGTGGCCACCAGGGCGACGGCCGGATCGCTCTTGGGCGACGGGGCGATCGGACGGCCGTTGCGGGTGGCGCCGCCACCGAGAGCGGCGAGGTAGGTCTCGCCGGGCACGGGTGCGTGCAGGGCGGCCGCCACGGGCTCGCCGCCGCGGACCAGCGCCAGGCTCACACAGAACTGCGGCAGGTCCTGGAGGAACTGCACCGCGCCGTCGACGACGTCGACCACCCACACCTCGCCCTCGTCCGGCAGCACGGCACGGCTGTCCCACTCGTCCACCCAGGGGACACCGGGCCGCAGCGCATCCAGGTGCCGGCGCATGACGGCGACCGCCGGCGCCTCCAACGCGCCGTAGACGCGGGCGAGTTCGTCGAGGGAGGTGACGGGCGCGGGCCGCTGGGCGGCCAGCAGCAGCTCGCCCACCTCCTGCGCGGCGGCGGCCATCGGGGCGAGCAGGTCGTGGTGCGTCATCTTCGGCTCCGGTCCGGGTGAATCGGTCGAGGGGTGAATCGGTCGAGGTGTCGATCGTCCGTGGTTCCGGTGGCCGCGGCTCCCGACGGCCGGTCCGCGTGAGCGATACTGCCCTCCATGGCCCTCGAAACGGCGGATCCGGTCCTCGATGAGCGTGATCAACGGCTGGTCGCGGCCCTGCAGTGCGACGGGCGTCTGACCGCCGAGCGGGCCGGCGAGGTCCTCGGCCTGAACCCGCGCACCGTGCACCGGCGCTGGCGGGCCATGGCCGCCGACGGCACCTGCCGGGTGATCACCCTGCCCGCCAGGCCGGACCCGGTGGGCGCGCTGTTCCTGCGGATCCGGGTGCTCGGAGGCAGGCTCGACACACTCACGGCCGCCCTGGCGGCCCGTCCCGACATCCCGTTCGTCGACGTGTCGGCGTCCGGCGACGAGATCCTCGCCGTCTCGTGGACCCGGCCCGGCACCCGGGACCACCTGGTGTTCCGGGAACTGCCCGCCACCCGCGCCGTCACCTCGGTGGCCGCGGACACGGTCCTGCACGTCTTCGCCGAGGCCACCCACTGGCGGCACGCCGTCCTCAGCGACACCGAGCGCGCCGCCCTCACCCCGGTGCGCCCCCCGCGCCCCGCCGCGGCGCCGGCACCGCCGGACGACATCGACCGTGACATCCTCACGGCGCTGGAGGACGACGCCAGGGCACCGGCGGCCGCCGTCGCCGCCCGCACGGGCCACCCGGAATCCACGGTCCGGCGCCGCATCGCCCGGCTCGCCGGGAGCGGCCGGCTCCTCTCCCACGTCGTGGTCGATCCGAGACGGCTCGGGCTCCTCATCGACGCCAATGTCATGATGCGCGTCGCGCCCGGCCGGCTCGACACGGTGGGGCGCACGCTGGCGGCCCACCCCGCCGTCCACGGCGCGTTCGCCACCACGGGCCCGTCGAACCTGCACGCCGCGATCTGGGTACGCGACCTGGACCACCTCTACCGGTTCATCACCCGAGACCTCGGCGAGCTGGGAGTCGACGGCACGGAGACCGTCATCGTCGGCCACGCCGTCAAACGCCCGGGAAGGGCACCGGACGTGCGGCGGCGGTGAGCCGTGCCCCGCGTCGGCGCGGAAGCGCCGGCCGGCTGACCGGCGGGACCGCCTCGGGACGGGCGCAAGACCCGCCCGCGTCAGGCGCGCCCGGTCCCCCGGTAGAGGTCCAGCTCGCCGTCGAGTTCGACGGCGAGCACCGTGGCGTACTCGTCGACGTCGGCCACCGCGGGCGCGTCGATCCACGTCACACCGGGTACCTCGTGGAGACCGCCGGTGACCTGGTGACCCAGCTCGGCGCCGCTGCCGGCCACCGTGACGCGGCGCACGCGGTTGCGCAGCCCGCGCACCGCCACGCTCTCGCGCGGTGCGTCGAAACACACCAGATACAGCGTGCGCCGGTCGGCGGACAGGGTGCTCGGCCCGTAGTGGTGCCCCGCCGGCAGCCCGGCGACCGTCCCGTACACGGCGTCGCGGTGGCGCGCGATCCACGTGCCGAGACCCTCCAGACGTTGCGCCTGTGCCGCCGGGATCGTGCCGTCCTCCCGGGGGCCGACGCCGAGCAGCAGGTTGCCTCCCATCCCGATCGTCTCCGTGAAGTGACGCACCAGCCGGCGCACCGACTTGTGGTTGTGGTCCCGGTGCTGGAAGCCCCACGAGTCGTTGACCGTCAGACACAGCTCCCACGGCCCGTCCGGGGCCAGTACGGGAACGCCCTGCTCGGGCGTGGCGTAGTCGCCGTGGCTCAGCATGCGCGCGTTGAGGACCGCGTCCGGGTTGCCGGCCAGGATCAGCTCGGCCAGTTCCCGCATGCCCCACTGCTCCTCGGTGCGCTCCCACTCGCCGTCGAACCACAGCAGGTCGGGGTGGAACCGCTCGACCAGCTCGCCCACTTGGGCGTTGCGGTACGCGAGGAAACGAGCCCAGGCCGCGGGGTCCTCGGTGCCCGGGGCGGCATGGGAGCAGCGGTTGGCCGTCGTGTCGTCGTCCGGCGCCTCAGGGTGGCGCACACTGGCGTAGTCCGGATGGTTCCAGTCCGAGTGCGAGTAGTAGAGACCGACCTTGAGGCCCCGTTCGCGCAGCGCGTCGACGTAGCCGGTGACGAGATCGCGTGCCGCCGGGGTGCGGCGGACCACGTCCAGGTCGCCGTGGGCGGTGTCCCACAGGGCGACGCCGTCGTGGTGACGGGCGGTCAGCACGGCGTAGCGAGCGCCCGCGCGCGCGAACAGCGCGGCCCAGGCGCGCGGATCGTACCGTGCCGCGGTGAAGCCGTCGAGCTGGCTCATGTACTGCTCGTGGGAGATCTGCCCCGTGTAGAAGGACCAGGACTCGGGAACTCCGTCCACGGCATAGATGCCGTAGTGGATGAGGACGCCCAGTTTGGCGTCGGGGAACCAGGGCTGCATCGGCATGTGCCCACGCTAGACACAGCGTCGTCCCCTGCGGGCGTTGCTCACCAGCCCGAGCCCGAGCCCGAGCCCGAGCGCCCGACGCCCGGCAACCGCAGGACCGACCCCGGTGGTCCGGTGCGCGCCGGAATGATTGCCCCGGCCCCGGGCGGGTACGCGACGGGAGCCCGGAGCCGATGGCTCCTAGGGCGTGCCCGTCCGCCACGACCTGGGGATCTGCCATGGACATACCCGAGAACGACCGTCACCCGACCGCGGCTCAGGCGGCACTCACCACCCTCGCGGTGGACGCCGAGGACTCCGAGGCGCTGGACACGCTGGCCGGGAGCGACGTACTGGTGCCCGTGCCGGACGACGTCACCGAGGAGGACGCCACCGACCCGAACGCCGTGGCGCTGCCCGTCCTGGAGCAGCCGGACGGCGAGCAGGCGGTGCCCGTGTTCACCACCGAGACGGAGATGACGGACCTGTTGCCCTTCGTCTCCCGCTACCGCCTCGTGCCGCTCGGCGCGCTCGCCGCCCAGTGGCCCACCGACGACCTGCTGCTCACCATCGACGCGGCCTCGCCGCACGGGCTGACGCTCGACTCCGAGGGGGTCCGCACCCTGCTGGCCCGGCCGTAGGGGTGACACGGAAGGGCCCGTCGCCTGCGGACGGGCCCGAGTCCGGGATGCCGGCCGGTCAGGCCGGCGGCGTCAGGTCGGTCAGCGTGCGGGACAGGACGTCGCGTTGCAGCGGGAGCACCCGGGCGTGCAGCGCGCGGCCCCTCTCGGTCAGGGCGACCCACACCCCGCGCCGGTCCTCCTCGCACACGGAACGCCGCACCAGGCCGTCCTTCTCCAGCCGGCCGATCAACCGGGACAGCGCGCTCTGGCTCAGATGCACCCGCCCGGCGATGTTCTGCACCCGGCACTGGTCGCCCTCCGCGGGCGTCTCGGCGGCCAGGATGTCGAGCACCTCGAAATCGCTGGCGCCGAGCCCGTGCGGATGCAGCACACGGTCGATCTCGCACATGGTGCGCGCGTGCACGGACAGGATGTCCCGCCACTGTTCCTCGAGCCGGGCACCGGCCGTCTTCGCTGCCATACCGGCACGGTAACAGAAGGCGGCCATTTCGTTTACCGTGCAACTAGTGTGGGCGCAAAGGAAATGCCCGGCGCGACGCCTACGCGGCGGGATCCTGGGTGAGCCCCACGAGGTTGCCGTCCGCGTCCTTCACCGACGCGATCAGCTTGCCGCCGCCCACGTCCCGCACGTCCTGCAGCAGTTCGGCCCCCGCCTCCAGCAGGGCCGCGAGGCGCCCCCTGATGTCGGAGACGCTCCAGTAGGGCACCGGACCGGTCATGCCCGCGGCGTGCCCGTTCGGGTCGAGGCCCACGTCCTGTCCCGCGTCCCGGAACCCGACGTAGTACGGCTCGTCCGCGTACGGCTCCACCGCCAGCAGCGCGCTGAACAGGGACTTGGCCCGTGCGAGGTCCTTGACGGGGTAGATGATCGTCTTCAGGCCGGCGGTCATGGTGTGCTCCTCCGCGGTACGTGGTCCGGCGTCGTTCGCCGGCGGTCCCACGCTAGGGCGGGGGAGCGGGGCGTGGCTTCTCGAATCCTGACCGGTCGGACCGCAGCCGCCGGATCCGTTCGGCCGCCACCCCGGGGCCCTTCCCGCGACGCCACGGTTCCGGCACCGCCGACCGCGCATGCCGCCTACGGCGCGTAGACCTGGTCCAGCCGGTGGATGGCGCCGTCGTCGCCGGTCTGGTACTTGAACACCAGGCCGGAGTCGGGGTGCGCCTCGAGCCAGTCGATCAGTTCCTGCACGCCGATCCGCCGGTTCTCGCTGCTGTCGGTGATGGGATTGGTGGCCGTGACGTACGCGGCCTGGTCGAGGGCCCAGCGGCTGTCCTCACCGGTGACGACGAACGGCACACCGTCGCCGTCGGTCCCGGGGCATCCCCACGCCCCGTGCTGGATGACCAGATTCACCTTCCCGGTGCTGCCGTCGAGTTCCTCGACCCGGTAGACGGCGAACTCGTCGGGGTCGACATGGTCCGGGTCCGGCGGTTCGCTGACACAGCCGGCGGAGGGCGCCGCGCTGCTCGAAGCCGGCTTGGCCTTCGGCTTCCCTGCCGGCTTCCCTGCCGGCTTTCCGGCAGGCTTCCCGGCCGGTGTGCCGCCGCCGGCCGCGCCGGGCGACGAGGTGGCCGTGGCGCCCGTGCCCGGCGTCGCGTCGGGCTTCCCGGCGGGCGTGCCGCCGGAGGCGGCCGTGGCGCTCGTGCGCGGCGTCGCGTGGGCACCCGCGGTGGGCCCGCCCTCCCGGCACCCGGCCAGCACGGCGGCCAGCGCCACGGCCGTGAGCGCGACGACGGCGGGTCTGAGGCGGTCGGCATTCATCTGGGACGTCCCCCCTTGTCACGGGCGGCCCAGTCGGCCGCACCCCCGAGCCGGACCGTAGCAACGGTCCTCGCCGCGCCGCAGCACCGTGACGGCCGGTGTCACGGAGCCGGGACACAGCGGTCACAGGGTGCGGATCATGTGACGCCGACGGCGCTCACCGCTCGGAGGTGCCCTCGTCCACCCGGTACGTCTTCGTCCACGTGGCGCCGCAGCGGCAGCGGGACATCTCGATCAGGTCCCCGTCCTCGCCCACACTCAGACCGTTCGCGATGCGAACGTGAACATGCTCACCCATGAGAGGTCTCCTCGGATCCGGCGGACACCCATTGAACGAGACGCCGGGACGGTCGCCGAGAGAGCGCTCACATGCTGAGACCGCGGGACATGCCGGGACATGCTGGGGCGCGCCGGACGCGACGCCGCTGCGAGCCGGAACCGGTCGCACCCGAGGGGGAACCGATCCGCGCCCGGCGGTGTAGCACAGGTGTGAGAACGCGGGAGGGGGGCCGCATCGTCGACGAGGCCGCGGTGATCGCTCGCGTGCGCGCCGGGGAGCCGGAGGCGTACGCGGAGTTGGTGCGTGCCCATACGGGCAGCGCGCTGCGGGCCGCCGCCGCGCTGGGGGCGGGTGCGGACGCCGAGGACGTGGTGCAACTGGCCTTCGTGAAGGCGTACTGCGCGCTCGGGCGCTTCAAGGACGGTGCGCGGTTCAGGCCGTGGCTGCTCGCGATCGTCGCCAACGAGGCGAGGAACACCGTGCGGTCGGCGGCCCGGCGGCGCACGCTCGTCGGGCGTGAGGCGGCCCTGGCGACGGCGGAGTCACCGGGACCGTCATCGGGGGATCCGATGACGGCGACGTTGGAGACGGAGCGTCGCGCGGCCCTGTTCACCGCCTTGGAGAAGTTGAGCGAGGAGCACCGCCTGGTCGTCACCTACCGTTTTCTCCTGGAGATGGACGAGTCCGAGACGGCTCAGGCCCTGGGCTGGCCCCGCGGCACGGTGAAGTCCCGGCTCAACCGCGCCCTGCGGAAGCTGGGCCGCCTGCTGCCGGACTTCCGGCCTCGGGAAGGGGGTGACGAGCGTGGGTGACCCATCCGACCGTGAGGACACCGGCACCGGCACCGGCATTGGCTCCGGCATTGGCACCGGCACCGGCTCCGCTCCCGTTCCCGGCGGCCGGGGCCGGCGCGTCGAGGCCGCCCGACTCTCCGAGGAACTGCGGGACCTGGGGCGGTCGTTGGACGGACAGGCGGCCGGTGGGGCCGAGGAGATGGCTGAGCGGGTCCTGGCGCGGATCCGCGCGGAGCGGCTGCCGCATCCGGTCACCGCGCCCCCGGGCGCCGCCGAGCGGCTGCGAGCGGTACGGCACTGGACACGGGTGCGCCGGCGTGCGCTGACCGGGGCGCTGTGCGGGCTGCTGATGGTGCTCGCACTCACGCCCCCGGTGCGCGCGGCGGTCGTCGACTGGTTCGACTTCGGCGGGGTCCAGGTGCGCCACGACCCGTCGGCGGTGCCCTCGCCGGGTACCGAGGTACCGGGCTGCGGCCGGTCGGTCTCGCTCGCGCAGGCACGGCACCGGGCGGGCTTCACACCGGTGGTGCCGGACGCCCTCGGCGCCCCGGACACGGTGACGGTGGCCCGCGAGCCCCACGGACGGTTCCTGGTGACCCTGTGCTGGCGCGAGCGCGGGCACACGGTCCGGCTGGACGAGTATCCCGCCCGACTGGACATGGGCTTCGTCAAGAGGGTGCGCGAGCCGCCGCAGTGGATACCGCTGGACCCGGACACCTCCGCCGTCGGAACCACCGACGTCGGCCTGTGGTTCCCGAGGCCCCATGTGCTGGGCTTCTGGCTGGTGGACGCGGAGGGGAGGCGTTACACGCGCCAGGAGCGGACGGCGGGGCCGACGCTGCTGTGGACCCCGGGGACGGGGGGAGGAGAGGTGACGCTGCGGCTGGAGGGGGTGACGTCGCAGAGCCGGGCCGTGGCGATCGCGAGATCCGTCACCGCGGTTCGCGGCACTTCCTGAGTGCCGGGAACCCCGGACGCCCGAGCGGTGTACCAGGAGTGACATCGCGGCTCGGTGGCGGGCCGCAGGGGAATCGGCCGACCGGGGGTTCGGATGAGCAGAAGCACAGGCAGGCTCCGGAGACCGGCGGCGCCCGCGTGGGTGTCGGCGGTGCTGCTCGCGGTGATGGTGTGGGGCGCCCCCTCCGCCGCGGCCGGCGGGCCGACGAGTGTGCTCGTGACGTCACCGCGGAGCGCGAAGGCCACCGCGCTGTACTTCTCCGACAAGGAGTACGGACAGCTGCTGCACCTGCTCGGCGAGCCCGACACCGGCACCCGCGACAAGCCGCCGGGGGCCGACCCGGTCCACAGCCGGCAGATCAACGTCACATGGCTCGCGCACGACTTCTCGCCCTGGCGGCTCGACCGGGTCTTCCCGGACGGCACCGGTGCCGTCTGGATCCACACGGCGGCGAACGTGCCCGCATCACTGAACGGCTACTGGCACCGCGCCACGGACCCCGCCCGGCTGCGCACCCTCCTCGAGAAGCTCGGGGTGATGGGCGGAACCTCGGACACGGGATACTCCGGCATCGCTCCCGCACCCTGGCAGTCCGCCGTCCCCGAGGCACCGAACACGAGCACGAGCACCGGCACGAGGACCGCACCCCCGCCGGCCGCCGCGACGGGGGCGGGCGGCGGTACCGGCTGGTGGTGGTCGATACCGGGCGCCGTGGGCGGGGCCGTACTGGCCCTGCTGCTGCGCCCCCTCGTCACGGGGCTGCCGGACCGCCTGCGGAACCGGCGGGAGCCCGGGCCCCGGCAGGAGCTGAGGGACGTGTGAGCCGTCCCGCCGCCACGAGCACGGCGGTGCGCGGCCCGCGCACTCGGCGTTACCCTGTTCCCCGGCCGCGGGCACGTCTCGCGGCGCGGTGGTGGGGCCCGCCGTACCCGAACCGCGGCACCGCCGCCAACGGTCCCTACTTGCGATCGAGCCTGCCCTCGGCGGGGCCCCGGCGAGTAGGAGAAGCACATCCCCATGAGCGTCCCGCACCCCGACAGCGTCGGCGAGACCCGTGCCGCCGCGCCCGTGGCCGCGCGACGGCCGTCGACCTGGCACGGTCAGGGCCCCGTCGTGGCGGTCGTCGCCCTCGGCGGCGGCACCGGCGCCACGGCCCGTTACGCCGCCTCCCTGCTGTGGCCGGCGCCGGCCGGCGGATTCCCCTGGGCGGTCTTCTGGGTCAACCTCGCCGGCTGCGCCGTGATCGGCGTCTTCATGGTCGTGATCACCGATGTGTGGGCCGCCCACCGGCTGGCGCGGCCGTTCTTCGGCACCGGCGTGCTCGGGGGGTTCACCACCTTCTCGACGTACGCCGTCGACATCCAGAGACTGATCGACGCGGGACGTCCGCGCACCGCGCTCGCGTATCTGTGCGCGACCCTGTTCGGGGCCCTCGCGGCGGTCTGGCTCGCCGTGGCGGCGACCCGACGCGTCCTGGCGTGGCGGCAGCGATGAACGAGACCTTCGACCGGCGGCCCGCGGAGGCGGCGATGACAGAACTGACCGGCAGGGCCCTGCGCCTGACCGTTTTCGTCGGCGAGCACGACACCTGGCACCACAAGCCCCTGTACGCCGAGATCGTGCACCGCGCGCACGCCGCCGGACTGGCCGGCGCGAGCGTCTTCCGCGGCATCGAGGGCTTCGGCGCCTCCTCGCTGATCCACACGTCCCGGCTGCTGTCGCTGAGCGAGGACCTGCCGGTGGCCGTCGTCGTCGTCGACGGCGAGGAACGCGTCCGCGCGTTCCTCCCGCAGCTGGACGAACTGGTCACCGAGGGGCTGGTGACCCTCGACGAGTGCGAGGTCATCAGGTACGTGGGGCGGGGCGGCGCACCGCACGGCGCGCAGGGGAAAGGTGAGAAGTCGTTGTGAACTGGCTGCTGGTGATCGTCGGCGCCATGGTGGGCGCGCCCCTGCGCTACCTCACCGACCGCGCGGTGCAGCTCAAGCACGACACGGTCTTCCCCTGGGGCACCCTGGTCGTGAACGTCGCGGGCTGCTTCGTCCTCGGCCTGCTGACCGGCGCGGCCTCCGCCGGCCATGCCTCACCCCATCTGCAGCTTCTGCTCGGCACGGGCCTGTGCGGGGCGCTGACCACGTACTCGACCTTCTCCTACGAGACCCTTCGGCTGACCGAGACCGGGGCGGGGTTCTACGCTGCCGCCAACGTCGTCGCGAGCGTGACAGCGGGCCTCGGCGCCGCCTTTGCCGGGGTTTCGTTCGCCCGGGCTCTGTGACCCCGGTCGACCCCGGTCGGCGGCTGTCACCGGCGCGTAGTAAAACCTTCTAGAGCACCACCGTCTACAGCACTGTCGACCACCTTCTCAGAACTGGATCCCATGAGCGCCATCAACGTCGGTCAGGCCGTCGTCCTCGGAATCGTCGAGGGGGTGACCGAATTCCTCCCCGTGTCCTCGACCGGCCATCTCAAGATCGCCGAGGGGCTGATGGACATCCCCGTCGACGACCAGGCCGTCGTCGGCTTCTCGGCCGTCATCCAGGTCGGCGCGATCGCGGCCGTGCTCGTGTACTTCTTCAAGGACATCGTGCGGATCGTCTCGGCGTGGTTCCGGGGCCTGCTGCACCGCGAGGAGCGGCAGAACCGCGACTACAGGTTCGCCTGGTGGGTGATCGCCGCGACCGTCCCGATCGTCCTGGTGGGCCTGGCCGCGAAGCCGCTCATCGACGGCCCGCTGGCCTCGCTGTGGGTCGTGGCGGCGTCGCTGATCGTCGGCAGCGGGGTGATGTGGGCTGCGGACCAGATGGGCCGACACAAGCGGGGCGAGGACGACACCTCGTTCAAGGACGCGATGCTGGTGGGCTCCTCGCAGATCCTCGCCCTGCTCTTCCCCGGCTTCTCCCGCTCCGGCGCCACGATGTCCACCGCGCTCATCCTCGATCTGGACCGGGTCGCCGCCACCCGCCTCTCCTTCTTCCTCGGCATTCCGGCCCTCACCGGCGCCGGTATCTACGAACTGAAGGACGCCCTGGGCACGGGCGCGGGTGCCGCTCCGCTCGCCGTGGGCACCATCGTCTCGTTCGTGGTCGCGTACGCCTCGATCGCCTGGCTGCTGAAGTTCGTCGCCAAGCACTCCTTCAACGCCTTCGTCGTCTACCGGATCGTCATCGGCGTGGTGCTGCTGGGCCTGCTCTCGACGGGCGCGCTCGACTGACGGTGCCGCACCCGCGGGGCGCGAGGCCGGCCGACGGTCTCGCGCTCCGTACACCTCTCCCGGCGGGGACCTTGACAGGTCCCCGAGGTCTCCCCGAGGATTCGCCTCGTGAACCTGTCAGACAGCCAGACAGGTGGCGCGGGGTCGCGGCGCGTCAGCGCCATGGAGGCGGTCCTCGGCCATCTGCGCAACGCGATCGAGAGCGGTGAGTACGCCGTCGGGGACAAGCTCCCCTCCGAGGCGGAACTGTGCCGGACCCTCGAGGTCAGCCGCCCCGTGCTGCGCGAGGCCCTGAGGGCACTGCAGACCATGGGCCTGACCGTCTCCCGGACCGGCAAGGGCACCTTCGTCGTCGCCGGCACCGTGGAGGACCCCACCTTCGGCGACTACGCGGCCAGCGACCTGATGGAGGTGCGCCGCCACATCGAGATCCCCGTCGCCGGATACGCGGCCCTGCGCCGCACCCCGGAGAACCTCGACCGCCTGGCCCACCTCCTGGACCGGATGGAGCGGGAGACGGACACCACCGCGTGGGTCGCCATGGACACGCTCTTCCACCTCACGGTGGCCGAGGCCGCCCAGAACCCGGTCTTCCGCCGGGTGATCGAGGAGATCCGGGACGCGCTGGCCCGCCAGTCGGCCTTCCTCAACGAACTGGGCGGCCGGCGCGAGCAGTCCAACCGCGAGCACCGGGCGATCGTCGAGGCGCTGACCGACGGCAGCGAGCTCGACGCGGTGGAGGCCATGACCCACCACCTCGACCGCGTGCGGACCACCCTCAGCGACATCGTGCGTCACCGGTCCGCGGACGATCCCGCGGACGGCGGGCCCACGGTGTGAGCGAGCGTCCCCCCGAGTCCCCCCGAGTCCCCCCGAGTCCCCGCAAGTCCTCAGTGACCCCTCAAGGTGAAGTGTGAACCACACAGTGCTGAACGGACGTCCGGCGTCGGCGGCTCCCGTGATCCGGGAACCCCGCCACGTCCCCGTCGCCCACCTCATACGCGGCGGAATCGTCGAAGGCGTCCACTACGGTTCGGTCGTCGTCCTCGGCACGGACGGGACCGTGGAACTGGGGCTCGGTGACATCGAGGCCGCCTTCCTGCCCCGCTCGGCGCTGAAGCCCGTGCAGGCCGTCGCCATGGTGCGGGCCGGGCTGCCGCTCGACCGGGAGCTGCTGTCCCTGGCCGCGGCCAGCCACTCCGGCGAGGAGCGGCACCTGGCCGGCGTCCGCCGGATCCTGGTGGCGGCCGGTGCCACCGAGGACGACCTGCGCAATGTCCCCGACCTGCCGTACGACCCGGTCGTCCGCGACGCCTGGGTGCGCGAGGGGCGTCCGCCGTCCCGGCTCGCCCAGAACTGCTCCGGCAAGCACGCGGCCATGCTGTACACCTGCGGGCTCAACGGCTGGCCGCCGGCGGACTACCTCGACCCGGCCCACCCGCTCCAGCGGGCCGTCGCCGAGACGGTCGAGGACCTCACGGGTCAGCCGATCGCCGGGGTGACCGTCGACGGCTGCGGTGCGCCCCTGTTCTCCGTGTCGCTGCGCGGGCTGGCGCGTGCCGCGGCCCGGATCGCCGCCGCACCGGCCGGCAGCCCCGAGGCGCGGGTGGCGGACGCGATGCGCGCACACGCCGAGATGGCCTCCGGCGCCGGGCGGGACATCGCCGCCCTGATGCGCGCCGTGCCCGGGCTGCTGGCCAAGGACGGCTTCGAGGGGGTCCAGGTCGCCGCCCTGCCGGACGGCCGGGCCGTCGCCGTGAAGATCGCTGACGGGGCGAACCGGGCGCGCGTCCCGGTCGCCGCCGCGGCCCTCGCCCGCGCGGGAGTCGACCCGGCCGTGCTCACCGGGTTCGCGGGCGAGCCGCTGCTCGGCGGCGGCGAGCCGGTCGGACGCGTACGGCCGGTCGGCGCGCTCGACCCGCTCGTCCGGGCCCGCGCCTGACCTGACGGCCCCTTCCGGAACGGAACTCGGCCTGCTTCAGACGCGGAAGGCCGCTGCCGCCACCGCCACCGCCATCGGCACGGGCGACAACGCCCCGCCGGATACGCCGGATACGCCGGATACGCCGGATACGCCGGACACGCCGGGCCGGCGCACCGCCACCTCGTCGCGGTCACCTGACTGCCCCTGGTCACCGTCCTGACCCGCACATCGGCCGCGAGGCGGCCGTCGCCGACGGGCTCACGCCGGTGGGCGCGGCGTTCGCGCACTCGTCCTGGGGAAGGGACTGTCGCCGGCCGGCCGACCGGCGGCGCCGCCGCGGCCCGAGGCGGTCGCGGGGCGGCGGCGCGCCGGAGGTGCGCCCGGCCGGTGAGCACGGCGCACGGAACGGCGGGACGGCGCAAGGCCGGCACCGTCCCGCGGGGCACGCCGGTCACCGCGCACACGCCGGTCACCGCGCACACGCCGCTCACCGCGCACACGCCGGTCACGCGCAGGCCGCCCCGGAGAGGGGCGGGCGTCGCCTTCCGGCCACACCGCGTTGACACGCTGCCCGGGTGTTGGCCATGGCTTTTCCCGTCGATCTCCGCCGCTGCCAGGTGCTCGGTGTGGTCGGTACCGCCTTTCTCGCGCTGGGCGGTGAGACCGCCGGGGCCCTGCCGGCCGCGGACCTGGTTCCCCCCGACTCCGGGCGGGCCGCGCTGGGACTGGTGGGGGTGTACTTCGGCGTGGTCCTGCTGATCGCCGCGTGGGCGCTGCTCGGCCGGGTGGTCCGCGGGCCCGAACCGCCCACCCCGCGCGCCCTGCTGCTGGTCCTGGCCGCCTGGGCGGCCCCGCTGCTGCTCGCGCCGCCGCTGTTCAGCCGGGACGTGTACAGCTATCTCGCCCAGGGCGCCATGGTCGACGCCCACATCGACGTCTACGCCCACGGACCCGCGCGGCTCGGCGGCCCGCTGGCCGCCGAGGTCGCGCCGGTGTGGCGGGACACCGCAGCCCCGTACGGACCGGTCTTCCTCGCCGTCGCCTCCGGGCTGTCCGGCCTCACCCGGGGCCAGGTGCCGGCCGGGCTCCTCGGCATGCGACTGGTGGCGCTCCTCGGAGTGGCCCTCATGGCGGCGGCGCTGCCGCGGCTCGCCCGGCAGTGCGGCGTCGATCCGGCCGCCGCGCTGTGGCTGGGCGTCCTCAACCCGCTCGTGCTGCTGCATCTGGTGGCCGGCGCCCACAACGACGCCGTCATGCTCGGACTGCTGGGCGTCGGCCTGCTCGCCGCCCGCGGCCGCCTGCACCTCCTCGGCGTCGTTCTCGTCACCCTCGCCGCGCTGGTCAAGGTGCCCGCCGTGCTGGGGCTGCCGGCCGTGATCGTGCTGCGGCGGCACGTCGGCCTCGGGCGGGCGGCGGCCACGACCGCGGCGGCCGCGCTCGCCACCACGGTGGTGGCCACCGCCGTGGTGGGCACGGGATACGGCTGGATCGCGGCCCTGAGGACACCCGTCTCGCCGCACAACTGGTCGCCCACCAGCGTCCTCGGCCGGGTCACGGCGCATCTGCTGGACGGACTCGGCAGCGGCCTGGCGCCCCTCGCGATCCCGGTCTGGCACGGGGCCGGACTTCTCGCGACCGCGGTCGCGGTGCTGTTCGTCTGGCTGCGGTGGCGGCCGGCCCCGGTGTACGCGCTCGGCCTGAGCCTCGCCGCCGTCGCCGTTCTCGGCCCGGCGATCCGCCCCTGGTACGCCCTGTGGGGCCTGTTCCTGATCGCCGCCGCGGCCCCCAGCGCCTCCGTGCGTCGGCGGGTGGCCGCCGCCACCGCCGTCCTCGCGCTCGCCGTGCTGCCGAGCGGCGGTCCGCCGGACCTCGCCCAGGTGGTCCTCGCCGTCTCCGGCGGAGTCCTCGCGGTGGTCGTGCTCTGGCAGGCGCACCAGGCCGCCCAGGCCCCGGTACTGGGAGGGACCGCGTGAGACCACCGGGCACCGAGAGGGGACGGCTGGCCCTCGTCCTGTGCCTGGCCGCCGCCGTGGCCGCCTTCACCGCCACGGTGCCGCTGCTGCGCGGCTGGTTCGACCTGCGCGTCTACTACGGGACCGTGCACGCCTGGGTGCACCACGGCGGCCACATCTACGACTACCGGGTGCCGGGCACGGCGTACGGCTTCACCTACCCGCCGTTCGCCGCGCTCGGCATGCTGCCGATGGCGTTCGTCGGCCCGGACACGGCGATCCTGCTCGCGCTGCTGCTCAACCTCGCCGCCGTCGCCGTCGTGCTGTGGATCCTCGCCGGCCGCGGCATCGGTCGCCACGGCTGGTTCGGCTGGGCCCTGGCCGCCTGCGCCCTGGCGCTGTTCGAACCCGTGCGGGACACCTTCAGCTTCGGGCAGGTCAATCTCCTGCTGCTGGCCCTCGTGCTCGCCGACGCCCGGCTGCTGTCCACGGGGCGCGGGCACCGGGCCGGCGCCGGCATCGGACTCGCGGCGGCCGTCAAGCTCACCCCCGCGCTCTTCATCGGTCTGCTGCTGCTCGCCCGCCGATGGCGGGCCGCGGCGGTGGCGACCGCCGTCGCCGTGTCCGCGACCGCCCTCGCGGCCTGGGCGGCGCCGGACGCCTCCCGCTTCTACTGGACGCACGCGCTGTGGGACACCGGCCGCGTCGGCCGCACGGACTACATCTCCAACCAGTCCCTCCAGGGCGTCCTCGCCCGGCTCGCGGCCCCGGGCGAGCCCGGCCGCGCCGTCTGGCTCCTGCTCGTCCTCCTCGTCCTCGCGGTGTGGCTGCGGCGCGCCCGCCGCGCGCTGCGGGGCGGCGACTGGCAGGCCGCCTTCGCCCTCACCGGGCTCGCCGCCTGTCTGGTCAGTCCGATCACCTGGGTGCACCATCTCGTCTGGCTGCTGCCGTCGTTCGCCGTGCTCGTGCACGCGCGCCGGCTGCGGACCGCCGGTGCCCTGTACGCGGTGCTGTGCAGCAGCGTGGTGTGGCTGTGGTTCGACGACCCGTCCGGGATGGACGGCTTCCTCGGCGGCAACACATATGTGTGGATCACCCTGGGGCTGCTGCTGGGCCTGCCGGTGGGTCACCCGCCCGGCGGCGGGCCGCCCTTGAGGCGCTTCGTGAGTGCCACCGCGCCCGCGCCCACCGCTGCCGCCACCGCCAGCGCCCCCGTGGTCTCCGGCCAGCCGGGTCCGTCGTCCCCGGCCGCCGCCCGGACGACGGGTGCCGTCCGCGCCGAGGACCGGTCGGGCGGCAGCGAGCCGACCGGCCTGACACGCCCCGCGGCGGCGAATCCCCAGTCGAGCAACGAGCGGGCCTCCTCGTAGACCCGGAAGCCGCCGCGTTCCTGCGGGTTCATCACCGTCACCAGGAGGGTGCGCCCGCCGCGGCGCGCGGCGGCCACGAGGGTGTTGCCCGCGTTGCTGGTGTAGCCGTTCTTGATGCCGAGCAGCCCCGGGTAGGCCGCCACTCCGTCGGCGCCCGTCAGCAGCCGGTTGGTGTTCACGATCTCGTAGGAGCCGGCGCTGCCGGGGAAGCTCGACGCGGCGGTGGCGCAGTAGCGCGCGAAGTCCGGGTCGCGCAGCCCGGCCCGGCCGAACACGGCGAGGTCGTACGCCGACGACACCTGCCCCACGGCGTCGTACCCGTCCGGCGAGACGACGTGCGTGTCGAGGGCACCCAGGGCCCGGGCCTTGTCCTGCATCTGGCGGACCGTGGTCTCCACGCCGCCGTTGAGCGCGGCCAGCACGTGCACGGCGTCGTTGCCGGAGTGCAGGAAGACGCCCTTCCACAGGTCGCTCACCCGGTAGGTCTGCCCCTCGCTGACCCCGACGAGGCTGCTGCCGGCTCCGATGCCCGTCAGTTCCTGTCCCTTGACGGTGTGCCGGGTGCCGCCGGGCAGCTTCGGCAGCACGGTGAGCGCGAACAGCGTCTTGAGGGTGCTGGCGGGCGGCAGGGGCAGGTGCGCGTCGTGCGCGGCGAGCACCTCGCCGGTGCCGGCGTCGGCGACCAGCCACGACAGCGCCGACACGTCCGGGACCTCGGGGGTACCCCCGCGCGGCAGCACATGGGTCCCGGGCCCGTACAGGAGCGGTGGCTGGGAGGCCGTCGGCGGCGGAGCGCCGGGCCCGGTGCGCGCGCGTGCGGCGGCAGGCTGCGGGACGAGGGTCAGCGCGCCGACCGCGCAGAGGGCGCAGCAGGAGACGACGGCACGAGACGGGAATCCGATGGTCATATGGATCACGGTAGGAACGGAGACCGCCTGCGCCCGGATTCCCTGGGCCGAGTGGGCGGATCGTGCACCCGGATGCAGCACGGCCCGGGCCCGGCCGGAGCGGGGCGGGTCATCCGGACGGCAGCGTGGGCCGGATGTGGCGCAGGAACGTCGCGTTGTCGGGCGTGGCCCGCATCCGCTCCAGCAGCGTCTCCAGGTTCGCCTGCCCGTCGCGTGACTGCAGGGCGCGGCGCAGCCCTTGGACCGCCGTCAGTTCCTCGGCGGACAGCAGGAGTTCCTCGCGGCGGGTGCCGGACGGGGTGATGTCGACGGCGGGGAAGACGCGGCGGCCGGCCGCCGCGCGGTCCAGTCGGAGTTCCATGTTGCCGGTGCCCTTGAGCTCCTCGAAGAAGAAGTCGTCGGCGCGGGAGCCGGTCTCGACCAGGGCGGTGGCGAGGATGGTCAGCGAACCGCCCTCCTCCGCCAGCCGCGCGGCGCCGAACAGCCGCTTCGGGCCCTGCAGGGCGGTCGCGTCGACGCCGCCGCTGAGGGTGCGGCCGCCGGCGGCGGCCGCGTTGTTGTGCGCCCGGCACAGCCGGGTCAGCGAGTCGAGCAGGACGACGACGTCCTGCCCCTGCTCGACGAGCCGCTTGGCCCGCTCGACGACCAGGTCCGCGAGCGCGATGTGCTGCTTGGGGGTGCGGTCGAACGTGGAGGCGTACACCTCGCCGCGCACCGAGCGCCGCATGTCGGTGACCTCCTCGGGCCGCTCGTCGAGCAGCACCACCATCAGACGGCACTCGGGGTGGTTGCCGGCGACGGCCGCGGCGATCTGCTGGAGCAGGACGGTCTTGCCGGTCTTGGGCGGGGCGACGATCAGCCCGCGCTGCCCCTTGCCGACGGGCGCGATCAGGTCGATCACGCGCCCGGACAGGCCCGCGGCCCGGTGTTCGAGCCGCAGCCGCTCGCGCGGGTGCAGCGGGGTCAGGTCCCGGAAGTGCGGACGGCCGCGCAGCTCGTCGGGTGTGCGCCCGTTGATCCGCTCGACCTCGGTGAGGGTGCGCTGCCCGCCGTGGGTGCCGACGAGCGTGTCGCCCTTGCGCAACCCGTGGCGGCGGACGAGCGCCGGGGCGACCTGGAGGTCGGCGGGCGAGGCCAGGCAGCCCTCGGCCCGCAGGTGCCCCTTTCCGTTCCCGTCGATGTCGAGGACGCCGGTGACGAGTTGGGGCGGGAGTTCCCGCTGGGCAGGAGGGTGTTCGAGGGTGGTGGTCATGGGGGTCCTTTCGGAGACGGAACGTGGGGAGAACAGGGAAGGAGGAGCCGGGGAGGCGGCATGGTCACACCTCGGTACGGCGGGGAGCATCACCTCGGGTACGGCGGAAACACGCTGCTCGCGAGATGCTGCCGGGAAGCTGACGCACCTGCCGGATGCGGCGGGACGATCAGCGAACTGAGGAAGAACTGGCACCGGCGCCCGAGAGAGGCGTACACAGGTGCTCATCGCACTGTAGCACCCGTCACGGCGCACGGCGATGTGGAACGGGCGCGTGACCGCCGGATGCTGCGGCCCACCCTCGTGAACGCGCCGATGGCGCCGTGCATTCCCCGGCCCCCGGGCCCCCGGCCCCCGGCCCCCGGCCCCCGGGCCCCCGGGCCGGCGGGAAGGGGGCGACGGGCCACCGGCGTCACGACCGGGTACGGGGCGGCCGGGGCGGGCGGCCCCGGGCCGCCCGCCCCGGCGTGGTAACGGGCCTCGTCCTGTCGCGGGTTGACGACCACCAGCAGCACCTCCGGGGAGGCGCGCGCGACGCGGGTGATCCGAACGGCAGGGCCTAAGCTGGCCGTGATGTTCTCCCGACGTGGTCCCACTCTCCGCGAGCTGGCCGTTCAGGCGCTGTCCTCGGTCGAGCGGGGCTACGACCTGCTCGCACCCAAGTTCGACCTCACCCCCTTCCGGACGCCGGACGCCGTCCTGGACGCCGTGGCGGGGGCCCTGGCCGCCGGGGGGCCGTTCGACCACGGGCTCGACCTGTGCTGCGGCACGGGCGCGGGGACGGCGATGCTGCGCGCCGTGTGCCGGGAGAGCGTCACCGGCGTGGACTTCAGCGCGGGGATGCTCGCCGTGGCACGGGAGCGGGTACGGGCGGGCGAACCGCCGCGGGTCGCCTGGGTGCGCGGCGACGCGCGTGCCCTGCCCTTCGGCCCCGCCTTCGACCTCGTCGTGAGCTTCGGGGCGTTCGGGCACTTCGTACCGGGTGAACTGCCCGGTCTGTTCGCCCAGGTCCACTCCGTGCTGCGGCCGGGCGGACGGTTCGCGTTCCCCATCGGGGCCCCGCCGGGCCCGGCCTCGCCCTGGTACTGGGCGCTGCTCGGCTTCGACACCGCGATGCGGGTGCGCAACGCCCTCTGGCGGCCCCCGTTCGTCATGTACTACCGGACGTTCCGGTTCGGTGACGTACGGCGCGAACTGACGCGCGCCGGCTTCACGGTGGAGCACCAGGCGCTGGAGGACCTCGGCCGCCGGCCCGACGGCAGCCCGCGCTGTCGGCTGGTCGTGGCCACGCGGGAGAGCGACACGCCCCGGCCCCGGACGGCCTGACCGCGCCGACCCGCCGCCGGCCGCCCCGGCGCTCCCGGGCTGGGCCCTGGTCCGGATGCGGACGGCGCAGGCGGGCGGCGGCTGGGCCGTCGACGACAGCGAGGCGCGGTCGGCGGACGGCCGGCTGCCGGCCCTGGCGCGCCAGGTGCGCGTCGCGCGGAGGAACGGCGCGCGGCCGACCGGTCATCCGGCGGCGGGCAGCGTGAACTCGTAGACGAGCGGGTTCTGTTGGGCCTCCACCACCAGGTCGGTGATCTCCAGGGGTCGGTCCCACTGGTCGTGCACGCGCCGGGTGACCCGCATGGACGGGGGCATCGGGGTGATCGCGTCGCGGTGGTGCAGGGTCAGGCCGGCCGTGCGCATCCAGTCGTACGCGCGCCACAGTTCGGCCGAGGCCCGGCCGTCGGCCCGGTCGCGATAGCGGGCCAGCTCCGGCACCTCGGCGACGGCGACCGCGGAGAACGAGGTGACGGCCGTGCGCACGCCGCTTCCGTCCGCTGCGGCCGACGCGTAGCGGTGGACGAGGGTCGGCCGCCGCGGGGCGAGGCCGAGGGCCAGGGCGTGCTCGGGCGGGGGGTCCTCCCAGGTGACGGCGGCCCGCCCGGCCTCGATGCCGTGCGCCCCCACGGGGAAGGCCGGCGAGGGGGCCCGTTCGGCCGTCGCGCCGGGCAGTGTCGCGTGGCTGCCGCGGCGGTCGGTGGCGACCAGACCGCCGCGGCGCAGCATCTGCAGGGCCTGGCGCACGGTCTCCCGGCTGACCCGGAAGTGGGCGGCGAGCTGCCTCTCGCCGGGCAGCCGTTCGCCCGGCGGGATGGTGCCTGCGCGCAGTTCGCCCAGCAGATCGGTGGCGATCCGCCAGTACAGCGGCTCGTCGCGCGGGCGGGGGAGCGGGTGGTCGGGACGGGTGGTGCGGGCCATGTTCCGCGCCTCCAGGTGACAAAGCGCAGTCGTGCGGAATCGATGCGCGACCACATCTAGCATTGGTCTAAACCACGAGGGAAGGGTGGTCGGGGACTTCGGCCGAATCCGGTCCCCTGGCGCCCGCGTCCCGGCCGCCCGGTACCTTCCTACAGTGCGCCGTACACGGCGTCGACGAGGGCCATCTTCCTCGGGTCGTCGGCGACGTGCGGCCCCATGTGGTTCATGACGTAGCCGAGCGAGACCCCCGCCTCGGGGTCCGCGAGCCCCGAGGAGCCGCCGAAGCCGTCGTGTCCGAATGCCCTGGGGTTCGGCCCGTACGAGCCGTGGGAACCGCTGAGCCACAGGCCGAGCCCGAACTCCGTGTCCCTTCCGAACCGGTCGCCCAGCACGAGGTCGCGGCAGCCGCCCTGCCCCTCGCGGACCCGCTCGGCGGCCTCCGGGGACAGCACCCGGCGCCCGCCCCACGACCCCCGCAGGGCGAAGATCCCGTACAGGGCGGCGACCGCGCGGGCCGTGCCGTGGCCGTTGAGCGCAGGGAGCTCCGCGGCCCGCCAGGCCGCGCTGTCGGCCTGGGTGGCACCGACGACGGGATTGGCCAGCGCGGCCTGTGCCGCGGGCGCCAACCGGGCGAAGGCCGCCAGGCGTTCGGCGCGGTCGCCGACCGGCGGCTGCACCAGCTCGGCCGCCCGGTGGGACTCCTTCTCGGGGAGCCCGATGGTGAAATCGATGCCGAGCGGCCCGGTCACCTCCTCCCGCAGGAATGCGCCCGGCAGCATCCCCGACACCCTCCGGACCACCTCGCCCACCAGGAAGCCGTAGGTCAGCGCGTGGTATCCGCTCCGCGTTCCCGGCTCCCACCAGGGCTCCTGCGCCGCGAGCCGGGAGACGGTCAGCTCCCAGTCGAAGAGCTGCTCCAGCGTGTGCGGCTCGCGCAGCCCCGACAGGCCCGCGCGGTGCGACAGCAGGTGCCGCACCGGCACCGACTCCTTGCCCCCGGCCGCGAACTCGGGCCAGTACGCGGCCACCGGCGCGTCGAGGTCGACCAGGCCGCGGTCGGCCAGGATGTGCAGGCACAGGGCTGCCGGGCCCTTGGTGGTGGACCAGACGTTGACCACGGTGTCGCGTTCCCACGGACGTGTGCGTGCCGCATCGGCCCAGCCGCCCCACAGGTCGACCACCGTCTCGCCGTTCAGTGTGACGGCGACCGCCGCGCCCAGCTCCTCCCGCTCGCGGATGTTCTCCTCGAACGCCCTGCGCACCGCCGCGAAACGCGGGTCGCACCGGCCGTCGACCTGGGGCACGTGCTGGGGCATGGGTCCTCCGTGGTCCGTCGTGGATACGCCCGGCCGGCCCGGCCGGGCGTGATGAACGTACCGACTGGTCGGACTGGAGGGAAGTCGTGGCGGCCGAAGAACAGCGCACCGCCCGCCGGCGCCGATGCCGTGGCGGCTGCCGTTCCCGGTGGTCGGTGACGGTGCGCCGGCGGAACCTGTGCCCCGCCTCGGACGGGTCCGTGCGGCAGCTCAGAAGCGGGCCGGCAGCCAGCGCAGCTTGACCGCCTCCTGGTAGGGGCCGCCGCCCTCGTGGTCGTTGAAGTCGTACACCTCGATCGCCTTGTCCTCGTGCGCCCACGCGTTGAACGCCGCGAACACCGTGGACGGCGGGCACGTCTGGTCCTCCAGCGCCGCCGAGAACAGGGCGGGGGCCCGGCCGCGCGCGGCGAAGTGCACACCGTCGAAGTACGACAGCGTCCGCATCACCCGCTCGGTGCGGCCGCGGTGCGTCCTGAGGTAGTTGCCGATCTCCCGGTACGGGTCGCGGTCCGTGAGCGTCGTCGCCCGCGGGAAGTCGCACAGGAACGGCACGTCCGGGGCGACCGCCGCCAGGTCCGGGACGAGACCGCCCACCGCGATCGTGATGCCGCCGCCCTGGCTGGCGCCCACCACCGCGGTGCGGGACGGGTCCGTCAGCGGGTGTGCGCGGGCCGCCTCCACGGCCCGTACCCCGTCCGTGAACAGCCGCCGGTAGTAGTACGCCTCGGGGTCCTCGACCCCGCGGGTCATGAACCCGGGGAAGGCCGGAGGGCTGCCCACCGGGTCCGGCGTCTCGCCGCCGCCCCACGCGCTGCCCTGCCCCCGCGTGTCCATCACGAAGTGCGCGCAGCCCGCCGACGCCCACAGCAGATGCATGTGCGGCAGGGCGCGGCCGCCGCCGTAGCCGAGGAACTCCACGACCGTGGGCAGCGGCCCGTCCGCGGACGCCGGCACGGTCAGCCAGCCCTTCACCGGATGCCCGCCGAACCCGGCGAACGTCACGTCGTACACCTGGAGCGTCCTCAGGCCCGTCTCCACGGGCTCGAAGCGGGCGCCCAGGTCGTGCTCGCGGGTGTCCTGCAGCGTCTTCGTCCAGAACGCGTCGAAGTCCGCGGGCTCGGCGGAGGCACTGCGGTACTCGCGGAGCTCGTCGAGCGGCAGGTCGAACAAGGCCATGAGGACCACCTTGACGTCGGCAGTGCGGATGATCACACCGTACGGTCGCCGTCAGGGGGGCCGCCAGACCCCGTCGCCGCTCCCCCTCACGCCGTGCGCCGGCCCCAGTCGGGCCCTGTGCGGGCCCACTCGGCCTCCCACTCCGCCATGCGGTGCCGCTCGGCCACGCGGCCGATCACGGCACGGCCCAGGAGGACGGCCCCGGCCGCACCGCCCGCGGCCCACACACCGGCCGCCAGGGCGTGCTGCCAGACCGCCGCGTCGGTCGGCGGCGGGGCCACGCCGCGCCCCTCGGCGTCCAGCCACACCTGCACCCGGTCACCCCGCCGCGAGCCCGCCGGAACTTCGGCGAGCGTGCTCCGCGTGCCCCCGCCCGGTTCGCTCCAGCGCACCTTCACCGGGTACAGGGGGCGCCCGCCGCCGTCCGCCGAGGGTGCCGCCGCCGGCGCGTCCTCGGTCGGCACGGCGGGCACCAGACGGCGGTCGGCGCGCTGGGCGGTCTGTGTCGTGCGCGCGGTGTCGTACGCCCACCGGCCCACGGCCGTGCCGACGAGCGGTGCCCCGACGCACAGCAGGACGGCGGCGATCAGGGCCGTCCACGCCTCGACGACGTCCGATCGGCGGCGCAGCGGATTGCGCCGCCAGCGCCAGGCGCGCAACCGGGTTCGCATCTCGACCTCCCTCGCCGCCGCGTCCCGCCTCGCGGAGGGCGTCCGTCACGGAAGGACCCCGCGCCCGCGTCCGCCCCGCATCCCTCCGTCGTGCGGGCCGACGGCGGCCGGACACGCCGCGCACCCGCGACCGGGCCGTCGGACCGCCTGCCACGCCGGAACCGGGCGTCCTCGTCGGCTCCTGACCCGTGGACGGCCCGGCCGCCCACCCGTGGACGGCCGCTCGTGGAGCACTCTCCGCGCGGTGCGGGCCGCTTCCGCCATGAGGCGGTCTTTTCTGCTCATTGTCCTCTCGGGCGAAGTTCCCGACCATTTGCCCGTGAAATCCCTCGGGCCCGTGCGCACCGTGGGCGGCTGCGCGCACGGGCCGTCAGCCGGCAGGCGTGCCGGACCGCCCGACCGGTGGGGCGGCCGCCGCCGCGTTGTAGCGCAGCAGATACGCCGCGAAGCGTTCCAGGTCGTCGGTGGGCCAGTCCGAGAGCCGCTCCCGGAACGCCGCCCGGCGGGTGGCGGTGACCCGCGCGAGGATGCGGGTGCCCGCCTCGGTCGGGTGCAGCAGCCGTACCCGGTGGTCGTCCGGATCGGCCCGCCGTTCGATCAGCCCGGCCCGCTCCAGCGCGGCCACCTGCCGGCTGACCGTGGACTTGTCCAGCGCATGGTGCGCGGCCAGGTCGGTCGCGCGGCAGCCGCCGCTCTCCTCCAGGTGCGCCAGCAGCGTGTACGAGACCAGCGACAGCTGCGGGTGCACGCGTCCGGCCGAGGCGCGGGCGCGGCGGGCGAACGCGGTCATCTCGCGCTGGATGGTCTCGACGGCGGCCTCGGCCGCGGCGTCGTCGCGGCTCGCGGCGGCGGTCCCGCCGGACCGTTCGGCTGTCTTCACGAGACCTCCCTCGCTCCTGTGATTGCACAGTACGACCCGGTGCCGGACGCGGGCCGTGGCGGTCCGCGTCCGACCGGCCCTGCTAGGGTGACGGTCCCCGCCGTGGACCGTCCCGGCGTGGTCGTGATCGAGGAGGTGAGACCCATTTCCGCTGTGTCGGCTCGGGTGCTCTCACCTCACATCGGCGCGGATCACCGGCGGTAGGTGACCGCGAGGGCGCCCTTCGGTCAACCGAAAGGCATCTCGGCTCCATGCCACCACTGTCGCGTTCCCACGTCGTCCGCTCCCTTCGTTCCGCCGGCTGTGTCTTCGCCGAGGACGAGGCGGAACTGATCCTCTCCACCGCCCGCACCCCCGACGAGGCCGCCGCCATGGTCGACCGGCGTGCCGCGGGCCTGCCCCTCGAACACGTCCTGGGCTGGGCGCTGTTCCACGGACTGCGGGTCACCGTGCAACCGGGCGTCTTCGTGCCCCGCCGCCGTACCGAGTTCCTCGTCGACCAGGCACTCGCCCTCGGCCGGGACGCCTCGCTCGTCGTCGACCTGTGCTGCGGCTCGGGCGCGGTCGGTGCCGCCCTCGCCGCGGCCCTCGGCGGGCTCGAACTGCACGCCGCCGACATCGACCCGGTCGCGGTGCGTTGCGCGCGCCGCAACGTCGCCGCGTACGGCGGCCGGGTCCACGAGGGCGACCTGTTCGCGGCCCTCCCGGACGACCTGCGCGGCCGCGTCGACATCCTGGCCGCCAACGTCCCCTACGTCCCCACGGACGAGGTCGCGCTGCTGCCCGCCGAGGCCCGCGACCACGAACCCCGGCTCGCCCTGGACGGAGGCGGGGACGGACTGGATGTGCTGCGCCGGGTGACCGCCGGGGCGCCCCGCTGGCTGGCGCCCGGTGGCAGCGTGCTCGTGGAGACCAGCGAGCGCCAGGTTCCCGCGGCCGTCGAGGCGTTCACCCGCGGGGGACTCGACGTCCGGCTCGTCGTCTCGGCGGAGCTCAGCGCCCATGTCCTGATCGGCACGAGGCGGTAGCGGTCCGGCGGGACGGCCTCGCCCCCCGGTTGTGCAACTAGTTGCACAACCGGGGGGCCGTCGTCTACAACAGAAGGACGACACGCCGTACGGAGGGCCCGATGAGCCACTACCCGCATCTGCTGACCCCGCTCGACCTGGGCTTCACCACCCTGCCCAACCGCGTGCTCATGGGTTCGATGCACGTCGGCCTCGAGGAGGCCGAGCACGGCTTCGAGCGCATGGCCGCCTTCTACGCCGAGCGGGCGCGCGGGGGAGTGGGCCTCATCGTCACCGGGGGCATCGCGCCCAACGAGGCCGGCCGCCCCTACGAGGGCGGCGCCAAGCTCACCACCGAGGAGGAGGCCGAGCGGCACCGCGTCGTCACCGAGGCCGTGCACGGCGCGGGCGGCAGGATCGCGATGCAGATCCTCCACTTCGGCCGGTACGCCTACCACCAGGACCTCGTGGCGCCGAGCGCGCTCCAGGCCCCGATCAGCCCGTACGTCCCGCACGCGCTCACGGACGCCGAGGTCGAGCAGACCGTCGACGACTACGCGCGCGCCGCCCGCCTGGCCCGGCAGGCGGGGTACGACGGGGTCGAGATCATGGGTTCCGAGGGCTACCTCATCAACGAGTTCATCGCCGCGGGCACCAACCGGCGCGAGGACCGCTGGGGCGGATCGTACGAGAACCGCACCCGCTTCCCGCTCGAGATCGTGCGCCGGGTCCGTGAGGCCGTCGGTGAGGACTTCGTCATCATCTACCGGCTGTCCATGCTCGACCTCGTCCCCGGCGGGTCCTCCCTCGACGAGGTCGTCACCCTCGCCCGGGCGGTCGAGGCCGCCGGAGCGACCCTCATCAACACCGGCATCGGCTGGCACGAGGCCCGCATCCCGACCATCGCCACCTCCGTGCCGCGCGGCGCGTACGCATGGGTGACCAAGAAGGTGATGGGTGCCGTCTCGATCCCCCTCGTGACCACCAACCGCATCAACACTCCCGAGGTCGCGGAGCAGTTGCTCGCCGAGGGCTACGCCGACATGGTGTCCGTGGCCCGTCCGATGCTCGCCGACGCCGATTTCGTCGCCAAGGCCGCGGCGGGACGTCCCGAGACCATCAACACCTGCATCGGCTGCAACCAGGCGTGCCTCGACCACACCTTCAGCGGCAGGATCACCTCCTGCCTGGTCAACCCGCGCGCCTGCCACGAGACCGAGCTGGTCCTGTCGCCGACCGGGCTGCGCAAGAGCGTCGCGGTGGTGGGCGCCGGACCCGCCGGGCTCGCCTGCGCCGTCTCGGCCGCCGAGCGCGGCCACGACGTCACGCTCTACGACGCGGCGGGTGAGATCGGCGGCCAGCTGAACATCGCCCGCAAGGTCCCCGGCAAGCAGGAGTTCGACGAGACGCTCCGCTACTTCCGCACGCAGCTCGAACTGCGCGGCGTGGACGTCCGGTTGAACACCCGCGTCACCGCCGGCGACCTGGCCGGCCACGACGAGGTCGTCGTCGCCACCGGGGTCGCCCCGCGCACTCCCGAGATCCCCGGCATCGACCACCCCAGCGTCGTCGGGTACCTCGACGTGCTGCGCGACGGCGCCCCCGTCGGCGAGCGTGTCGCGATCCTGGGCGCCGGCGGCATCGGTTTCGACGTCGCCGAGTACCTCACCGACGCGGGCGACAAGGCGAGCGAGGACCCGGCGACCTACTTCCGCCACTGGGGCGTCGACATGGACTACCGCACACCCGGCGGCCTCGCCGCGCCCGAGCGGCCGGCCCCGCCGCGCACCGTCCACCTCCTGCAGCGCAAGACCTCCAAGGTCGGCGCGGGGCTCGGCAAGACCACCGGCTGGATCCACCGCACGGAGCTGAAGCACCGCGGTGTCACCATGGTCCCGGGGGTCAGCTACGACCGGATCGACGACGCCGGGCTCCACATCACCGTCGACGGCGCGAGCCGGCTCCTGGAGGTCGACACGATCGTCCTGTGCACCGGGCAGGAGCCCTGCCGCGACCTGTACGAGGAACTGGTCGCCGCGGGCCGGGCGCCGCACCTCATCGGTGGCGCCGACGTGGCGGCGGAGCTGGACGCCAAGCGTGCGATCAAGCAGGGCACGGAAGTGGCCGCGGCGCTGTAGGTGCCGTGGGCCGCTCCCTAGGATGAGCTCATGTCACTCCCGCACGCGATCCTGACCGCCCTGCTGGAGAAGCCGTCGTCGGGGCTCGAACTGACCCGTCGGTTCGACAGGTCGATCGGCTATTTCTGGTCGGCGACCCACCAGCAGATCTATCGCGAGCTGGGACGGCTGGAGCGCGACGGCCTCATCCGCGCGCTCCCCGCCGAACAACCGACCCGCGGGCAGAAGAAGTCGTACGAGGTCCTGCCCGCGGGCCGCGCCGAACTCGCCCGCTGGACCGCCGCGTCCCAGGACCCCAAGCCGGTGCGCGACGTGATGCTGCTGCGGCTGCGTGCCGCGGCCGTCGTCGGGACCGAGGGCATCGAGGCGGACCTGCGCCACCACCTCGCCCTCCACCAGCGGCAGTTGGCCGAGTACCAGGAGATCGAGCAACGCGACTTCGGGCCCGGCAGGGACTCCGCGCAGGACCGTATCCGGCATCTCGTGCTGCAGGCCGGCATCGACCTGGAGACCTTCTGGACCCAGTGGCTGACGCACGCCCTGGACGCGTTCGACGACCTGCCCGCACCCGACCGACCGGACGCGCGGAGCTAGTGCTGTGACCGGGAAGGTTCACCGGCTCGCGACGCCCGGCACGGCTCCCCCACGCTCGGCTGCGCTCGCGCGGGAGGGGCCCCCACCGCCGCGTTGTCGCATCACCCGCGTACATCCAGTACGCGGGCGACACTCCGCCTTGCGATGCTCCCCCGCAGCCCGAAGGGCGCGGGAGGTGCCCCCGGCACCGGACGCCGCGAGCTTCCGGCAAACCTTCCCGGCCACAGCACTAGCGCCATGGTCCGCCAGTGGCGGTGCGGGGTGCGACAGCCGTTGTCACCCGCCCGTCGTCACCCGCCCGTCGTCACCGTCCGCTCGGGCGAGAAGCCGCCCCAGGTGCCGTCCGGCAGCTTCGCCCGGATCCGCACCCGGTGCGTGACCCCGGCTTCCCGGCCCACGTAGAAGCTGTAGGAGGCCGTGGTGCGCGGCACCGTCCCGCCCCAGACGAGTGAGGTGGCCGGCTGCCCGTCCAGGTGGATCCGGTACTCCGTGACGACGCTGTCGGCGTCCGGGGGTACCCAGGACAGATCGAGGTAGTACGCCCCGTCGGCGCGGTGTGCCGTGGCACGGAAGCGGGTCGGGGCGGTGCCCCTCCCGTCGTCGGAGCCGGGCGCCGTGGTGAGGCGCACCGCCGCGCTCGCCGGTGACAGGTTGCCCGCCGCGTCCCGGGCCCGGACGGTGAACGCGTAGCGCCTCCCGGCCCGCAGCCCGGTGATCACGGCCGTCGTCCGCCCGCCGCCCACACTGTGGATCTTGGAGCCGCCCTGGTAGATGTCGTAGGACGCCACGCCCCGGTCGTCCGTCGACCGTCCCCAGGCCAGCCGGACCGCACGGCTCCCGACGGCCCTGCCGCTCGCACGTCCCGGCCGGGACGGCGCCCGCGCGTCGTCGGCTGCGGCCGCAGGCGTGGTGGCGCGGGCCTCCCGGCTCGCCGGGCCGAGGACGCCGCCGGTGCTCCGGGCCCGCACCGTGAAGACGTACGTCGTCGACGGTTCGAGCCGGGTGATGTCCACCATGTGCTCGTCGCCCGGCACCTCCCCGGCCTTCGTGGTGCCGCGACAGACCTCGTACCGGGTGATCTCCGGGCCGCCGGACAGACGGGTCCACATGACGTGCACGCTCGTCGCGCTGCCCGCCACCGCCGTGATCCCCAGCGGCGCCCGGGGCGGCTGCCCGTCTCCTCCGTCGTCCACGGCGCCCCGGGCGCAGGACGTCAGGAGCAGGAGCGAAGCGCAGAGCACCGGCATCGGAACGCGTCGCACAGGCCCCCTCCCTCCGCCCGGATTGGTCTGTACCTTTATGGCACGACTGCTCCGATCGCGGCAAGAGGGCGGGCGGTTGGCGGCGGAGTTCCCCGCGGTGCGCCACGGCTACGTATGCTGGTGCCTGACGCGGCGTGAACTTGCTTGCTATCTGCGGCAGTTCGTGCCCATCGGCGCGGTCCGCTGTCGTCGCTGTTCCCGCGCCGACGAGCGCGGTCGAGTGGCCGGGACGGGTTTCCCGGCCACTCGACCGCACCAAGCGTCTGTGCTCCGTCCGGTTCCCCCTTGGTGGACGAACGCCCGAACGTGGCACCTCTTCGCAGTGAATGACTGGCCGTCACCTCCGGAAGAGGGGCTCTCGTCGTGTTCATTCCACTGCTGCCGGCCGTGGTCGGTGCCGCCCTGCTCGCCCCGGCCCTGCTCGACCCCGCCCTGCTGCTCGCCGACGCCCGACCGCAGCGGCATCCGACCGCACACGAGGGCGCCGTGCGCGCCGCCGACCTGCTGGACGCGGTGCGCGACTGCGTCCCGGTGTCGCGCGGGCGCTACCGCAGCGACCAGGGCACCCCGGCGGACATCCCGGTCTGCGGTGCCCGCGGCGCCGTGTTCTGGAAGGCGGACATGGACACCGACTGCGACGGGCGGCCCGGCCCGGTGTGCAACCGGCGGACCGATCCGTCCTTCACCCCGGCCACCACGTACCAGCAGTCCGACGGGCGGCACGTGAGCGCCGAGACCCTGCCGTACATCGTGGTGCCCGGCCCCAGCGCCATCTGGGACCACCGGCGGTACGGCATCGGGGGCGGTTCCGTCGCCGCCGTGATCCACCGTGGCCGTGTCCGGTACGCCGTCGTCGGCGACACGGGCCCCCGGGAGATCATCGGCGAGGCGTCGTACGCCGCCGCCAGGGCGCTGGGCATCCGCCACGACCCGCGCACCGGCGGTGCCGACTCCGGGGTGACGTACATCGTCTTCAGGGACGCGCGAGTGCCCCGGCTCGAGGACCGCCGGGCGACCAGGGCGCGGGGGGAGGAACTGGCGCGCAGGTTCCTGCGGGAGAACGGAACCCGCGGGGGGAGCGGGCGCGACCGGACCTGACGGTGCCGCCGCCGGCCCGGGTCGGCGGCGGCACCGCGCCGTGGTCTACTCCTTCCGGTACGCGTACGCCTCCTTGGCCGCCGCCTCCACCGCCGCGAGGTCCGCGCCCGTGGAGGCCGTGACCGTCGCGGCGACCGCGCCCTCGACGAAGGGCGCGTCGACCAGCCGGGTGTTCTCCGGCAGTTCGTCCCCCTCCGCCAGCAGCGCCTTGACGGTGAGGACCGCGCTGCCCAGGTCCATCAGCACGGCGACCCCGGCGCCCCGGTCCACGGAGGCGGCCGCGGCCGAGATCCGTTCGGCGCTCGTGCCGAAGCCGCCGTCCTCCGTGCCGCCCGCGGCGGCGACGGGCGCGGTCGCCCCGCCGCCCGCCAGTGCCGTCGCCATGTCGGCGACCGACGCGGCCACGGCGGCGCTGTGCGAGACGAGCACGATGCCGACCCGCTTCTCGTCGGTGTCACTCACCGGCGGCCTCCACGAGTGCGGCGACCAGCAGGGCCGAGGAGGTGGCTCCGGGGTCCTGGTGACCGATGCTGCGCTCACCGAGATAGCTCGCGCGGCCCTTGCGGGCCTGCAAGGGCGTCGTCGCCACGGCGCCCTCCTCGGCGGCGGCCCTCGCGGCCTCGAACGAGGTGCCGAGCGCGTCCACCGCGGGCATCAGGGCGTCGACCATCGTCTTGTCGCCGGGCGAGGCCCCGCCCAGCGTCATGACCGCCTCCACACCCGTCCGCAGCGCCTTGGCCAGCTGCTCCCCGGACACCTCGGAGGCGTCCCCGAGGGCCTTGCCGGTGCGGCGCAGCAGCGTGCCGTACAACGGTCCTGACGCTCCGCCGACCGTCGAGATCAGCTGCCGGGCGGCCAGCTGGAGGACCGCGCCGGGCGTGTCCGGCGCCTCCTTCTCCAGCGCGGCGGTCACGGCACGGAACCCGCGTTGCAGGTTGGCGCCGTGGTCGGCGTCGCCGATCGGCGAGTCGAGCGCGGTCAGCCGCTCGGCCTCGCGTTCGACGGACGCGGCCGCCGTCACCATCCAGCGGCGGAAGAAGTCGGCATCGAGCACGGGATCTCCTTGCGTGGTACGGACGTTGACCTCACTCACCTGCCCCAGCGCAGCCCCGGCGTGCTGACCGGCGCGTCCCACAGGCGCAGCAGTTCCTCATCGACCTGGCACAGGGTGACCGAGGCGCCCGCCATGTCGAGGGAGGTGACATAGTCGCCGACCAGGGTGCGGGCCACGGGGACGCCGCGCTCGGCCAGCACCCGCTGCACCTCCGCGTTGTAGCCGTACAGCTCGAGCAGGGGGGTCGCGCCCATCCCGTTGACCAGGACCAGCACGGGGTTGCGCGGTTCCAGGTCGTCGAGCACGGCGTGCACCGAGAAGTCGGCGATCTCGCGGGAGGTCATCATCGGGCGGCGTTCGCGCCCCGGCTCGCCGTGGATGCCGATGCCCAACTCCAGTTCGCCCGACGGCAGATCGAACGTGGGGGTGCCCTTCGCCGGCGTGGTGCAGGCGCTGAGGGCGACACCGAAGCTGCGGGAGTTCTCGTTGACCTGCCGGGCGACGGACTCCACGCGTTCCAGGGGCTGCCCCTCGTCCGCGGCCGCCCCCGCGATCTTCTCCACGAACAGGGTGGCGCCGGTGCCGCGGCGGCCCGCGGTGTAGAGGCTGTCGGTGACGGCCACGTCGTCGTTGACGAGGACCTTCGCGACCTGGATGCCCTCGTCCTCGGCGAGCTCGGCCGCCATGTCGAAGTTCAGCACGTCGCCGGTGTAGTTCTTCACGATGAACAGCACGCCCGCGCCGCCGTCCACGGCCGCCGCCGCGCGTACCATCTGGTCGGGCACCGGGGAGGTGAACACCTCGCCGGGACACGCCGCCGACAGCATGCCGGGGCCGACGAACCCTCCGTGCAGCGGCTCGTGCCCCGAGCCGCCGCCGGAGACGAGAGCGACCTTTCCGGCGACCGGGGCGTCGCGCCGTACGATCACCCGGTTCTCCACGTCGACCGCCAGCTCGGGATGGGCGGCCGCCATGCCCCGCAGCGCGTCCGCGACCACCGTTTCCGGGACGTTGATCAACATCCTCATGGGTACCTCCTGGGAGCCTGCCCGGCCTCTGGACCCGGCTGGGGTGATGCCGGACTCGCTGACATGCCGTCAGGTAAGGGGGGACGTCGTCGGTTCATTGTCGGAAAGTATCGGCGCTGAGGAGGCGATGGTCACGTGTGTCGACGTTCTCCGGTGCATACGGGTCACACGTCTGCCGGTGGGACGCGGGGGAGTCGTCGCCGAGGGCCCGGAAGGGCCACGAGCGCGCGGACGCCGGCAGAGGCGGGGCGCCCCCGCCGGCGTCGGGTCAGGCGAGGTGGTCGGCGAGCTTGCGCTCGAGCGCGGCCTTGGACTTGGCGCCCACGACGGTCTTCACGACCTTGCCGCCCTTGAAGAGCTTCATCGTGGGGATGGACAGGACCCGGTAGCGGGAGGCGGTCGCCCGGTTCTCGTCGATGTCGAGCTTGACGATGTCGATCTTGTCGCCGTGCTCCGCGGCGATCGCCTCCAGCACGGGGGCGACCTGACGGCACGGGCCGCACCAGGCGGCCCAGAAGTCGACCAGGACCGGCTTGTCGCTCATGAGGACGTCCTGGTCGAAGGAGTGGTCGGTCACGTTCTTGAGAGCCATACGGTGATTGTCCCCCGCAGCCGGATGCCGGTCCTGGCCGGGCCCGGAGACGCCACCGACGGGCCCCGGGGCCCGGCCGGCCGGCGCCGGTGCCGGGCGGCGCCCCTCAGGTGCGGTCCCCCTTCGGTTTCCCCGGCTGGTCCGGTGTCCCGTGGGGCGGCGGCTGCTGGGCTCCGGCGAGGTGGCCGGCGACACGGGAGAGCCGGCCCTGCTCTCCCTCGTCTCGGGGCGCAGGCCGGCCCGGTCGCCGGAGGTCGGTTCGGCACCCGCCCGCAACTGCTCCAGCCGGGCCGACAGCAGCACGGTCACGGGGAGGCGGTCGGCGTGCGCGCGCTCGTGGGCGAGCAGTGTCTCCACCTCGTCGGCGGTCAGGGCGCGGATGCGGCCCTCCAGGCCGCCGATCGGCAGCTGGTCGTAGTCGGCCAGTGGCAGGGTGGCGCGGCCGGGGTCCGCCGTGGATCTCACTTCCCTCGGCTGCCGGCTTTGCGCCCGAGTGCCCTTCGCCACGGCCGGGGAAACGGTCCGGGCCCCCGGGGCGCCGGGTTTGACGGGGTCGGCACCGGCTACCCGGGCGGGGTGACATCGACGACATCGCAACAGGAGCTCATCCGGTTCCTGGAGGACCGCTTCGCCTGTGCGCAGGCCTGCGTGCGGTGCGCGCGGGCGTGCGCGCTGCGGGCGAGTCTGGTGGATCCGGGCGGGAGCGAGGAACAGGAAAGTGTGCGCCGCAGGGGCATCATGATCGCGGAGGTCTGCGACGCGACCTGCCGCGTGCTGTCCGAACAGACCCGGCAGGACGAGGACAGCATCCGGGGACAGGTGGAGTGGTGCCGGGCCGTCTGTCTGGAGTGCGCCCACGTCTTCGACGCGGACCCCGGCGGCCGGGAAGCCGCGCAGGCGTGCCGGACGTGCGCCCGGGCCTGCAGCGACCTGATCGGGACGCTGGCCTGACCTGGCGCTGGGACCACGCGCCGGGCCGGTCGCCCGCGCCGGGCACGCATGCATTCCCGCCTCCCCGCCATTCCCAATTTCTGAAACACGTTCTACGGTGTGCGCCGTCAGGACCTGCCCTGGGAGCCTGGAGGCGCCGTGCATCTCGACTACACGCCCGAGCAGCAGCGGTTGCGCACCGAGCTGCGTGACTACTTCGCCGAACTGGTGCCGGACGACGCCCGCGCGCTCCCCCCCGGCCCGAAAGGCGCGGGAGGTGCCACCCTCGCCGACCCGGCGGCGCGGAAGCGCTTCTACCGCGACACCATCCGCCGTCTCGGCGGCGACGGCTGGCTCGGCGTGGGCTGGCCGCAGGAGTACGGCGGTCGCGGTCTGACCCCCATGGAGCAGTTCATCTTCTTCGACGAGGCCGCCCAGGCGGGGGTGCCACTGCCGCTGATGGCCCTCAACACGGTCGGTCCGACCCTCATGCGGTACGGCACGGACGAGCAGAAGGCGTACTTCCTGCCGAAGATCCTCTCCGGCGAGATCGACTTCGCGATCGGCTACAGCGAGCCGGAGGCGGGCACGGACCTCGCGGCGCTCAAGACCCGGGCCGTCCGCGAGGGCGACGAGTACGTCGTCAACGGGCAGAAGATCTGGACCACCAACGGCGACACGGCCGACTGGGTGTGGCTCGCCGTGCGCACCGACCCGGACGCGCCGCCGCACAAGGGCATCACGATGCTGCTCGTGCCGACCTCCGACCCCGGCTACTCCTGCACCCTCATCAACACCCTCGCCTCGCACGACACCACCGCCAGCTACTACGAGAACATCCGCGTCCCCGTCTCCCGGCGCGTCGGCGAGGAGAACGAGGGCTGGCGGCTGATCACCAACCAGCTCAACCACGAACGCGTCACCCTCGCCGCGCACGGCACCATGGCCATCCGCGCCCTGCACGACGTGCAACGCTGGGCGATGGAGACCAAGCTCGCCGACGGGCGCCGCGTGATCGATCTGCCCTGGGTCCGGCGCGGACTCGGCCGGACGCACGCCGATCTGGAGGCGATGAAGCTCCTGAACTGGCAAATGGTGAACGCGGTACAGGACGGCACGCTCACCCCGCAGGACGCCTCCGCCGTCAAGGTCTACGGCTCCGAGGCCCGCCGTGCCGCCTACGCCCGGCTCATGGAGATCGTCGCGGCCGCGGGCGCGCTGAAGGAGGGCTCGGCGGGCGCCGTGCTCCACGGCGAGCTGGAGCGCGGCTACCGCTCCGCAGTGATCTTCACCTTCGGCGGCGGGAACAACGAGATCCAGCGCGAGATCATCTCCTGGATCGGCCTGGGGATGCCCCGCGTGCGCAGGTGAGCCGGCCGTGTGGTCGGGTAGCCGGAGACCATTGCTGATCCCCGGCCCCCTCAGAACCGGACGTGCGGGCTTTCCTCGCATCCGGCTCAAGCAAGCCACGAGGGCTTCGCAGGTCAGCAGGGTTGTGTGGTCCGTTTGCTGTCGCCAGCGTGGTGCTGGCGGTGGCATTCGGAGTGCACGAGGCGAAGGTTGTTCCGCTCGTCCGTGCCGCCGTCTCGCCGGTAGGTGAAGTGATGCTTGTGGAGCATCTTCTTCGAGGCCGCGAACCAGTTGATCCACTCGCGTGGGCTGTCCGGTTCGTACTCGGCTCCGACGATCAGCGCCTGCTTGCAGAGAGGACAGAGCCCCTGCTGCCGGACCGCCAGGAGAAGACTCGTCTTGTCCATCGGCGGCGCCGCGAATTTGATGAGGAAGGCGCCGCTGTCGCGGTCGCCGAACACCCACCGGTCTCGCCGGGACGGGTGGAACCTGCCGAAGTACCGGGCCGCGAC